>JBLMYT010000001.1:0-34001 GCA_050258455.1 Candidatus Omnitrophota bacterium
CAAACGTCTGGATATCGCGGGGAGCAATGATGCGATGGTACCGGTCGTCATTGGGAAATGAGGTGAAATCGATAATACTGATGATAATTGTTTTTCGTAATTTGGAATACAATTCGCCGGCTTCGATCTGCCCGGTGAAAACCTTGCCCCAGTAAAAGAGCGTTCGTTGACCGTAGTAATCCAGGGAATCCACTTGCATCTCGATATCGTACCATTTGCCGTTTTCGTCCACGGCTTTAATGTCGAGGATCGACAATTTTCCATTGATATAATCGGCCAGGTTATATGGGTTTTTCAATATGAGCTCGGATACCTGTTCTTCGGCGGGAAGGTGGGAATTGATGAATGATTTTAAAATATCGAGGTTCTCTTCGCTGCCGAAAAGTTTTTTAAACACCAGGCCAACTTTCGGATTGATCCGACACATGATATCCTCCATTGGTTTTTACAAATATATCATATACCATTTCGTCGGATAATTCAATAATGGGATTGATCCGATTGAATGTCCAATTTAATGCGGAAACCCGTCATTTCCCTCCGTGTCCTCCGTGAGCTCTGTGAGAAACCCACCGTGACCTCCGTGAACCCTGTGAGAAACTGCCCTTTTCCCTTCCCACCGTGTCCTCCGTGAACCCTGTGAGAAACTGTCCTTTTCCCTTTCCCACCGTGTCCTCCGTGACCCCTGTGAGAAACTTTTTATGTTGACTTTCTTTTTGTTTATTGGTATCGTGTATCATACCTTTTGTGTGGAGGACCGATTCCCATGACAATGAAAAAGATCTTTATCAGTTACAGTCATGAAGATACCAATTTTAAAGAAATGCTGGTTAAGCAGCTCAAGGTTCTGGAATTGGAAGACAATTGCAGCATTTGGGAGGATAGTCAAATCGCCATGGGTACCGATTGGCTTCCTGAAATTCAAAAGGCAATCAACGACGCCCAAATCGCGGTGTTGATGGTGAGTGCCGGATTCTTAACTTCCAATTTTATCCGCGGCAAAGAGGTTCCCCCGATTCTGGAAAGGCGAAAAAACAAAGGATTAATCGTTTTACCGTTATTTGTCAAACCCTGTCCATGGAAAACGGTTTCCTGGTTAAGTAGTATCCAGGGGTTTCCTTTGGGTAAAAAGGCTTTATCGCAATATCCGTTGCAGAATCGCTTAGGATTATTGACCCAATTTGCAGAATCCATACATAATATTTTAAAACCTGAGGAAGATAAGAACAACCTTATCCCTTTGTCGGGTTTAGTATCATCAAACGAAAAGACGGAATTATTCACGTCTTTACCGGCCCGCAAGATTCATCTGATTGGTCGTGAGAAGGACCTGGCCGCATTGGAAGACACCATGAAAACGTCCCGGCGGGTTGTATTGGTGAACGGAATGGGGGGCATCGGCAAGACCGAAGTGTGTAAAGCGTTTTTCCTGGAGCATTATCGTCGGTATCGCTATGCGGCCTGGGTGGATTGGATTTCATCGGTTAAGGAATCCATTGTCAAAGCTCTGGGGAGTGATAAATCCAAATTCATTCAAGCCAATGAAACCGATACGGACGATGAACGGTTTGAAAAGATAAAGGAAAGGCTGAATCAAATAAACGAGTCTTTTTTATTGGTGCTGGATAATATCGAGAACCCGGAAGATGAGAACCTGGAACTTTTCTGCGCGCTTCCGGAAGAAATAAATATTTTGGCCAATTCGCGTTCCATTATTGAGGGATATGACAGTCGAAGTTTGGATTTTTTAAGTCCTTCGGATTGTAAAGAATTATTTATTGAGTTTTACAAAGGAAAGCGGGATGATGATCTGGTTGAGAAGATCGTTGCATTGAGTGGGTATCATACGTTGACGATTGAATTGTTGGCCAAAACCGCTAGCAATGCTGCCATGAGTCTGGGGGATTTATATCAAACATTGCAGTCCAAAGGGTTTAATTTGAATGCGGTAAGGGGTGAAACCGTTTTCATGGCTTGGCACGATGAAAAGGAGAAGAGGCGATTTTTCGATCACCTCGTGAAGGTATTTGAGCTATCCGGTGTAACAAAGAAGGAGTTGAAGGTATTGGTGAACCTTTCGGTATTGCCGTCGATTTATATTCCGATCGCGTGGATTGCGGAATGGTTTAAATTGAAGGATAATAATGGGATCGTATCACTAATTGAGAAAGGGTGGTTAAAGAGAGACGAGGAAGCGCGAATTTACATGCACCCAGTCATTCAGGAGGTCGTGAAATATAAAACCCGTCCGGATGCGAAAAAATGCCGGGAGTTAATCGTGTCACTGATGTGGAAGCTTAAAACAGAGCCCGGTGATAATCCGATTGATAAGAAGGAATTCTTGATTTATGGGGAGTCGGTGGTTCGGGGAATGGGGAAAGCGGATAAGGATCCGGAATTGGCGACCCTGGCCAATAATTTATCGCTGCGTTACATGGATATGGGGGAATTCTCCCGCGCGTTGGAATTTCAATTGAAAGCGGTTGAAATCGATGAAGCGGTATTGGGCTCCCAGCATCCCCTCTTAGCCACGTTGTACAATAATATATCGACCATTTACAAAGATATGGGCGAATTTTCCCGCGCATTGGAATTTCAATTGAAAGCGGTTGAAATCGATGAAGCGGTATTAGACCCCCAGCATCCGGACTTAGCCACGTCGTACAATAATGTATCGATGATTTACAAAGATATGGGCGAATTTGATCGCGCATTGGAATTTCAATTAAAAGCATTGGAAATCAAAGAAGCGGTATTGGAGCCCCAGCATCCTTCCTTGGCCACGTCGTATAATAATATATCGATGATTTACCAGGATATGGGCAAATTTGGCCGGGCGTTGGAATTTCAATTGAAAGATATTAAAATATCTGAAAAAATATTGAGCCCTCAGCATCCCTCTTTAGCCACGTCGTACAATAACGTATCGACCATTTACCGGGATATGGGAAAATGGGATGACGCTCTTTTCTTTTCCGAAAAAGCAGTCGCCATTCTTCAATTCAATTTTCCCAACGGCCATCCGGATTTAACTTTATATAAAAAGAACCTGGACATTATTAATCAAGAGAAACCGCAGTAATTTGGACAGACAATCGCCCACCTCGGTCACCGGATCACCGGATTTGGATAGAAGGAGCCATACTTCGCACACAACGAGACAAACCTGACGCGGAGGGAGCCATACTTCGCGCACAACGAGACAATCCTGACGCGGAAGGAGACAAACTTCGCGCACATAGAGGACCAACTTTAGTCAAAATAGACTTACTTTTTCAACAAGATGACCAGATTTTAGTCAAGGGAGACTTACTTTTGCAACAAAGAGACTTACTTTTAGTCAAAAGACACTCACTTTCAGTCAAAAGAGACTTACTTTTGCAACAAAGAGACCCATTTTCAGTCAAAAGAGACCAACTACCCCTTGCAAAAGAGCGCCCAACTTCCGGCAGGGCGAATCCAAAACTGCTGCTCCGGGAATTTGCCGGCGATCTTGATTTTTACTCTCAATTGTGGTAATAAATTATTAATAATTAAACGATTTGAAAATTTTCTGTTTCCATTGGTTTCAAATTCAATCCCGACAGTTTGTCGAGAATACGTTTTCCCAGGAGATTGACAATGAATAAAACATACGATGTCGTAATTATCGGCGGCGGTATCATCGGAATGGCCACCGCTTATTATCTGAGCAAAAGCAATATCAAACTCGCAGTCGTCGAACGGAAATATCTCGGCTCCGGCTCAACCGGACGATGCATCGGCGGAATCCGGCAACAGTTCTCCACTCCGGGCTCCATCCGCATGATGATCGAAAGCATGAAACTCTTCTCCCAAATGGAAGAAGAACTCGGCCGATCGGTTGAATTTCACCAGGGCGGCTACCTCTTCCTGGCCTATTCCCCGGAAATGGTCGAGGTGTTCAAAAAGAATATCGAAATTCAGAAGAAAGAAAACCTGAACGTGTCCCTCTTAACCCCGCAAGAATGCAAAAAAGTGGTTCCTGCCCTCAATACCGAAGACCTCATTGCCGGCGCTTACTGCCCGGACGATGCCCAGGCTTTCCCGTTCCCCGTTCTGGACGGCTACCGTCAGCGAACCGAAGAAAAAGGCGGCGTTATTCTGATGGAAAACCCGGTGACCAATATCCAAAAGAAAGGCGACATCTTCCATGTCACCTTAAAAGACGGCAATATCCTCGAAGCCCCTAAAGTCCTCCTCACCGCAGGCCCATGGACCGCTGAACTAGGGAAACTCATCGGCCTGGATCTTCCCATGGTCCCCGAACGCCACGAAGCCGCCATCACGGAACGCATTCCGAAATTCTTCGAACCCATGGTCGTCGACTATCGCCCGGACGGATGCTATTTCCACCAACTGATCAGCGGCCAGGTCATTGCCTGCTATACCCCAGTCCCCAATGTTCCGGGTATCCACGAAGATACCACATTCGAATTCCTACCCCAACTCGCCCGACGCATGAAACGGTTAATCCCCCAACTGGAAAAAGCCGCTTTCCTGAGAAACTGGTCCGGCAGCTACACCATGACCCCCGACGGAAACCCCATTGTCGATCAAAGCCCGATCCAGGGTCTCTACATTGCCTCAGCCATGTGCGGCCACGGGTTCATGTTCGGTCCGTCCATCGGAAAAAACCTCGCCCACTTCATGATCACGGGTCAATGGCTGATGGATTATTCCGAATTTGCCATGAACCGCGAATTCAAGAAAGGCAAAGAAAGTATGAAGTAAACCAGTCATCATAAAATAATGAATAATGAATGAGAAATAGAGGCGTTGCGATCGTTTCGGCTTTATTACTCCTCACCGGAGAAAGCTTATTTTTCCTCATTCCTTATCTGTTTCACGCCCAAAACGGGCACATGTACCACGCGATCGTTGAGAAAATGAAAGATGGCGGTCAAATGCATCTCATCCTTCCGGAAATCGATCGTTTTCTCAACCGCTCGTTCCTGGACGACGACACCCAAAACAACGCACTGCTTCTGGCAGCGTTTATCCATTACCGGAAAGGAAATTACCGCGAAGCCGACCGGTTTTTCAGCCGCGTCACTCTCGACGGGAAATTAAACACTATTCGGGATTATATCGACTACGGATGGGCGAAAGCCTTGATGCTCTCCCATCGAAAAGGCGAAGACCCGCTGGCCTTCAAACAGGCAGCTACGTTCTTTAAAAACGTGGCCGAAAATCCCGATTCACCGATGAAGAAAAAAGCCTTCTCCGAGTATATCAAAGCGCTTTATTACTCCGGCGATGAAACGTTTTTAAATACCCTTTCCGAAGATGATCTTACCGAATTAACCGGGTCCAATTCCTCCGAACTCCCGGAATGGTTGTTTATTCTGGGGGATGCCTACGGAAAAGCCGGCAACCGGGACAAGAGTCTGGATTATTGGACGCAACTCTGGAAGAAATATGTTGGCACGTCATGGGCGTCAAAAGCCGCCAACGAACTGGAGACTGCCGGCGAACGCGCCCGGATTCAATATCCCGCGATTTCGCTTTCCGAATTGTTGAACATCTACGATTCCGGTGTTGAACGCAACAAATCAGCGTCGAATCTTCAAACGCTGCTCAAAAAAGTCGAGGAGATCAAACCCGCCGCGCAAGGTCTTTTCAAGGATAAGGTGAACCTTCTTTACGGAAAGATTTATTTTTCGTTGGAAGGGAAGAAACCCTGGAAAAAGTCGCTGCACTATCTGCGGCAGGCGTTTCATTCCCGGTCGCCGGAAATCAAAGCTCAGGCCGCTTATTATCTGGTGCGAATTTACGGGGATGATTTCAACTTCAAAAAACTGGAACAGGCGGTTCGGGGTATTCATCATCGCCGGTTTATGAAAACCGAGTATTTTGAACGAACCGCGTATGCGGCCGGTTACCCGTTCATGCGAAAGCAGCAATTCGACAAAGCACTGCCCCTTTATCAAATGGTTCTTAAAAAAGAAACCTCGGATAATCGCTTCATCGAGCAGGCGTTATGGCGGCTTCACTGGTGTTATTATCATCTGAAGAATTATCCGGATGCGTTAACCATTCTCAAACGCCTGGAAAAATATGATCCCTGGAAAGAGTACGCCCTGTTTTGGACTGCTGCCATCAACCGAAAAATCGGGGATGAAGAAAGCGCCAAAGGATTGTACCAACGCATTGTCGAAGGTTCCGGGTTTACGTATTACGGCATCGTTTCCAGCGAGATGTTGAAAAAGGATTGGGGACTCGACCTCACACCGGAAACAGGAAAAGAGCAATTCCGAGAGATCTCCGGCGGGGTCATCGAGGACGCAACGCGCAACGCGCGGTATCGCCTTCTCAGCGAGATGGGACTTTATGAATTTGCGGCGCAGGAACTCGAAGCGTATGTAAGAGAGAAGGGGATTTCTGCCGATTTGAATCCGGAAACCTGGAAACCGTATGGCAGCGAATTGGCGCGGCTTTATTTTTATTCCGGGAAATACGCCAAAGCCGAGGTTTACCTGTCGCGGGTGTATGCCGATGTTGTTCTCAAAGGAGGCACCGATATTCCGCAATGGTTTTGGGAGATGTACTATCCGGTATTTTATAAAAAGGTCATCGATGACTATTCGGATCGTTTCGGGATGGAGCGGGCATTGGTCTATGCCCTGATTCGTCAGGAAAGTGTCTATGATCCGTATGCCACGTCCGGATCCGGGGCAATGGGAGTGATGCAGATCATGCCGGAAACCGGCCGAATGATTCACAAAGACATGGGGAATACATTAGGGATTGACCAATACGGGCAGGACGTTCTCTATAATCCCGAGATCAATATTCCGATGGGAATTTATCACATGCAGTATCAGTTGAATCAACGCATCGATACGTTTCTGAAAGAGAAAGGACTTTGGGCATCCACCAGTGATGTGATCAAAACCGCGTTAATGCTTGCCGGTTATAATGCGGGAATCGAACGGTCTTTTCGTTGGATCACCGAAATCAAGTTTGACAATGATCAGGAATTCCTGGATCAGATCGATTTTATCGAAACCCGTCGGTATGTGAAGTCCATCTTAAAGCATCGCTTCTTTTATATCCATTACCTAAAGCACTAAATTAAGGGTTCAAACCGTCGCGTTTTTAAAATCCCCCATGGAGATAATGACCTCACCGTTCTGGGACTGCAAGTGCGTGATGACCCATGAATTATTACAATTGATGGCAATGAGTTTCATATCCGAGTTGGGGGGATACAGTTTAAGGTAAACGTTATTCGGAGGAACCGTTTCCAGAGCGCCATTCTTGGGAGCCGGCAGCGCTTTGAGCGCCTTATCTTCCACCGTGATTTTTATCTGGCTGCGATTGACATAGGTGACGGGGGTGATGGTCCATTTCTTCAGACTCACTTCATATTTGATCGATAAACACATATAACTGTTTATCGGAGGATAAAATACAAGATTTAAGGTTTTATTTATTTTTTTATTCAGGTTTTCGAGTGTCAACACATCCGCGGGCTTCAGAGTCAAGTCATCGGTTTCGATGGCTTGACCGTTTTTCTTCACCGTGGTCTTACCCAGAGTGGTTTCTCGACTGAAACGGATTGAAATAGGCATTTTTCCTCCTGATTTGTTATTATAATTGGGTAAAGAATTATAATCAAATCCGAAACAAAAAGCAATAAGGTTGAAAACACTTGTATGATAATGAAAAATATATTATGATTATGAATTCGTAAAGGAGTTTGCATTGACGTTCGATCGCAGAAAAGGCTTCGTGAAACGAAACTGGGGCCTTATTTATTCGTTAATTTCGCTCATTGTGGATATGGCGTTGCTCAACCTTGCCATGCTGGTCAGTATCTGGCTTCGGTTCAATCACTTTCGCGATTTCAACTATTACACCAAACCCCTGGCGTTTATGAACGTGGTCTTTGTCCTGGTCAGCCTGGGACTCGGCGTTTACCGGTCCCGTTACAATCTCTCCCGCGAAGACCTCCGCTACTATTACAAACGCCTCGCCATTTACATGGCGGTTCTCACCATGGCGTTCCTGTACATGATCCGCGGCCAGGTCTATTCCCGCGCCGTGATCTTTACCACGTTCTTCATCGTTTATGTGTTCTGGGAATTCGCCCATGGCATGCTCAGACGCCTTCAGGTTCACCTCATCGGTAAACGCATCATCGGTTTGAACGCCATTATTATCGGTTCCAATGAATGGACCTACCAATTCTCCCAGCGCATCAGCTATGTTTTCGGCGGTTTTTTTCACATTGCCGGTTATGTATGCGGCGCCCATGAACAACCGTCCGAGGTCCACAAACATATTCATCCGCATTTGATCGGCAGTGAAAGCGACCTGGAAGAACTGCTTAAAACCCATCAACCGGACGTGGTGTTTATTGTTTCGGAAAACATGGAAATCGAGAAATACCATGCCATTTACAAGATATGCAAAGCGCACAACGTCAAACTCAAAATGGTTTCCCCCAAAGTCAGCGATATTTTCAGTAACTCCAAAATTCGAGACGTTTATGGCGTTTCACTCGTATTGGAAACCTGGCGCATTCATTTTCATAAATTCAACTCGCGTCTCAAACGACTGTTTGATGTGACGTTCGTTTTCCTGATCAGCCCGGTACTCTTACCCGTGGGACTGATCATTGCGCTGCTGATCAAACTCACCTCCAGAGGTCCGGTGTTTTTCAAACAAAGACGCTCCCTCTATAAAGGCGGAAACGAATTTTATTTTTATAAATTCCGCTCCATGTATGCGAATGCCGATGAAATCAAAAAGACGTTGCTGGATAAAAATGAGTCCGATGGCGCATTATTTAAAATAAAAAACGATCCGCGGATTACGTTCCTCGGACGCATCATCCGTAAATTCAGTCTGGATGAATTGCCCCAGTTTATCAATGTGCTCAAAGGCGATATGTCCATTGTCGGCCCGCGTCCGCTTCCGGTGAGGGATTTTGAAACCATGAAGGACCAGGGCATGAGCATCGATTGGCATAAACAACGCGGAAATGTAAAGCCCGGTATGTCCGGTCTCTGGCAAATCTCCGGACGGTCGAACCTGTCGTTTGATGAAATGCTGCTGCTGGACCTCTATTATATCGAACACCAATCCATTTTCTTTGATCTGGAAATTTTGTTTGAAACCATTCCCACGGTTTTCCTGGGAAAGGGGGCCTACTAGCGCGTATACCGGTTCATGACACGAATGAAAAAGGTATCCATTATCATTCCTTGTTATAATGAGGAGCGTTTCATCTCCCGGGCCATTGAAACCCTCGTGGACGATTTCGTCATGGAACATGCGGAACTCTTAATCGTCGATGGGTTGAGTACCGACCGCACCCCGGATATTATCACCGAATACATTCAAAAAAACTTCCCCATTCGATACCTCAAAAACGAAAACAAATTGCAATGTTTCGGCCTTAACCTCGGAATTTCCGAAGCTAACGGCGACATCATTATTCGCGCGGATGCGCACAGCACTTACCCCGACCAGTACGTGAAACGTCTGGTCGAGTTACTGGAAACCACAGACGCCATTAACGTGGGCGGCGTCATGGTTCCTCGCGGCCATACCCCGATTCAGCAGGCCATTGCCCTGGCCATGGGTCACCCGGTCGGCGTCGGCAATGCGAAATTTCACCTCGGAAACTTTCGCGGACCCGTGGACACGGTTTACCTCGGCGCGTTTCATAAACGCGCCTTTGAGATCGCCGGAAAGTTCGATACCCGGTTTCGAACCAACGAAGATGCCGAACTGAACCTTCGCCTGCGAAAAGCCGGCGAAAAAATCTACCTCGATAGCTCCATTCGCGTGGACTATTTGCCACGCGACACATTCCCCAAACTCGCGGTTCAATACTTCCGCTACGGCATGGGACGCGCATTCACCACGCTGAAACACCGCCAGTTTACATCGCTGCGCCAGGTCGCACCGCTCGCACTCGTCGTGGGTTTAATCGCGTCTGCGGGTTTAAGTCGATTCAGTCCCTGGTTTCTCCTCGCATGGGCAGGATATCTTCTTTCCCTTTTGACTGCGGCGTGTTTCACTTGGCGGAAGAAAACTATTTCCATCAAATTGCGCCTCCTCATGACCGTGGCATTTTTTGTCATGCACACCACCTGGGGCGCCGGATTCCTTTGGTTCCTATTAACAAAAACAAAAAACATCAAAAACCATCATGAATAAGAAATCCATTAAATACGCCATCGGTATCCTGGTCACCCTCCTCGCCCTGTGGTTCAGCTTTCGCAATCTCGACTGGCAACAATTGACGTTCTCTTTTCTGCGGGTCAACTGGTTCTGGGTGGCAGCCGCTGTACTGAGTTCACTCTTTACCGTTTACGCCCTCGGCTGGCGATGGCGCCTGCTCCTCGAACCGAAAATCCATCTGTCCATGTATTCGATGTTCCAATTGAACATCATCTCCCAATACTTAAATATTGTGATTCCCGGACGTTTCGGTGAACTCGCCCGCGCGTGGCTTCCTGCCCGCCAACATCAGGTTTCCGGTTCCTATATCCTCGGAACCGTGGTGATCGAAAAAATGTTCGATTTTTTCGCCTGGATTATTCTGTGGCTCTCCGCACCCGCGTTCTTTGCCTTCCACAATGAACTCGAAGCCCGGGGCTATAAACTCGCCCTGATCGCCAGCATCTTCATGGTCGCTGCCCTGGCCCTCATCATGTGGAAAAAAGAAATGGTCCGCCAATGGATCGAATTCTTCACGCGCATTCTCCCCGCCGGACTGCGTAAAAAAATACGCGATTTCATGGACCTGGGCATGGACGCGTTCGGGTTATTGAAAAATATCAAAACCACGCTGGCATTCATTATATATACGGCATTCATTATTCTCCTCTCCAGCCTGACGAATTATCTGCTGTTCAAAGCCTTCGGGTTCCACCTCTCCCTCTTCGAAGCCCTGATCCTGCTCCTCGTCATCATGGTGGGAAACGTTCCCCCTTCAGTCCCGGGAAAAATCGGCATCTTCGAATGGATGATCATCCTCGGCCTCGCCGTCTTCGGTATCAACCGAACCGACGCCCTCAGCTACGGCATCATGCTCCACCTGGTCTCCTACCTGCCCAAAATCCTCCTGGGCTTCGTCTACATGGCAAACCTCAACCTCTCCATCAAAAAAGCCGGCACTGAATTTGGAGGGGTCAATGAATAATGTCAGACCCCTTTTGAAAAAGGGGTCCGACACCCCCGAAAACTTTTGTTTTTTTGTTATGGTTAGATAGATGTTAAAACGAATTTTTTTTCATTCCATTCATTTTATTCTCCTCGCTGCCCTCGCTTTCTTCGCCACTTACGTCTACTTTGCCACCGCTTACGGCAAAGAATTTATTTTTTATTCATGGGTCACGGCTTACCGATTCACCGTGGATAAAATGTACAATTTCTTAATGGTACTCAGTCTCACGTATTTCCTCGCGTACGTCAGCGGCGTTATCAAATACACCATCGAAGAAAAATTCTTCCGGTTCGCCGCCTACCTCAAAGAAACCTTCAAACTGCTCATCATCCTGGGCATGGTGTCATCCCTCGAATTTTTTATCTTCTACAAAGCCCGCATCGGACGATTAATCTACGTGTACATGTTTCTCCTGTACAGTTTATATTATTATCTATACCGAAAAATCCGCTACCGCGGCAACGCCCGTTCATTGTTATGGATGGCCCATACCTCGCCGGATGAAATCATCGATGGATACCTCAAAAAATCCGGTAATTTTATCGTTTACGATGAAAGCAGTCTCCCTGCCGATGCCGGACACGATATCGACGTCGTTTACCAGGACGGGTTTATCGATGAACATACCTCCGAATCCCTGATCAAAAACAAACTCGGCGGTTATAACGTCGTGGAACTCGCCGAGCTAGTGGAAAAAGAAGCGGGAAAAATCCCCGTCGATTATGTTAACATTCACTGGTTCCTCGAAAAGTTCGACGTCATCGATAACAATTATTTCAGAAGCAGCCGGATGTTTAACATTTTTATGTCGCTGATCCTTTTAATGATACTCTTCCCCCCCGGCTTCATCATCGCACTCATTCACCGGTCTTTTTCAAAAGGTCCCATATTCTTCGTCCAGGAACGCGTCGGGCAACACGGGAAAATTTTCCATTTGATCAAATTCAGAACCATGGTTATCAACGCCGAAGAAAACGGCGCTCAGTTTGCCTCGAAAAATGATTTTCGCATTACCCCCATGGGAAAATGGATGCGCCGGTTTCGACTGGATGAAATCCCCCAATTGATTAACGTCTTAAAAGGAAACATGAGCATGGTCGGTCCCAGACCCGAACGTGCCGTGTTTATCGATGGGCTTTCAAAAGACATCCCGTATTACAAATTGCGGCTTCTCGTTGCGCCCGGTTTAACCGGATGGGCGCAAATCAACGGCGTTTATGCCGGAAGCAACATCGACGATCATAAAGAGAAACTCGAATACGATCTTTACTACGTCAAGAACCGAAGCATTTTCATGGATTTGATGATCCTATTGCGCACGATCAACACCATTGTAAAGGGAAACGGTGCCTGATGGTTCACCATCCACCCAATTAGACAATGAAGGAAACAGATGATAAACAACGATCACATTGAATTATCGGAAGGAAAAAAGAAAATATCCGAAGCCATGAACCGTATTTCACAGATACGGGACAAATACATCCGAAAGAACAGGTATTATTATAAAGATATGATCAAGTTCTTAAGGTTTAATATACCGGAAAACAGCCGCGTTCTTGAAATCGGATGCGGAACCGGACATTTATTGAATGCGTTGAAACCCTCGCGCGGCGTGGGAATCGATATCTCAGCGGGAATGATCACCACTGCCCGCGAGAAATACCCGCATCTCGATTTTTACCGGATGGATGCCGAAGACATTCGGTTGAATGAAACCTTTGATTATGTCATTATTTCCGATTCGCTCGGATACTGTGAAGACATTCAAAAGGCCTTTGAAGAACTCTCCAAAGTCGTTCATCCTGCGTCGCGGATTATCATCACGTATCACAATTTTTTATGGCAGCCCGTATTGAAAATGGCCGAATGGGTTCGATTGAAAATGCCGCAGCCTCGGTTGAATTGGTTGAATATCGGTGACGTCAAAAACCTCTTGTATCTCGGTGGATTTGAAATCATCAAAATTGGCCGGCGATTTTTGTTTCCCAAATTTTTTCCCGTTGTTTCCTGGTTCATGAATAAATACATCGCCCAACTTCCGTTGTTTAACCGGCTGTGTATCACCGGATTTATTATTGCCCGACCGGCTCGTGTTCCTGTGTTTAATCGAAAGGAAAATAACAATACGACTAACGCTAAGGACGAAAGCAGCGTCAGTGTGATTATCCCTGCGCGAAATGAAAAGGGGAACATTGAAAACGCCATTAAGCGGATGCCGCAACTCGGAACGCATACCGAGATTATTTTTGTTGAAGGGCATTCCAAGGACGATACCCTTGATGAGATCAAACGCGTATGTGAAACGTACCGGAATGAAAAAGATATTAAATACGCCGTGCAGGACGGCACCGGCAAAGCCGATGCCGTGCGTAAAGGGTTTAACATGGCGTCCGGTGATATCCTCATGATCCTTGATGCGGATCTTACGGTCATGCCTGAAGATTTACCCAAGTTTTATAACGCCATCACCAAGGGGAAAGGCGAGTACATTAATGGTTCACGACTCGTTTACCCCATGGAAAAGCAGGCCATGCGCATGCTCAATGTCTTTGGAAACAAGTTTTTCTCCATCATGTTTTCCTGGTTGCTTGGACAAACGCTCAAAGACACGCTTTGCGGCACCAAGGTCATCTCGCAGAAGAATTGGAAGAAACTCGAAGCCAATCGATCGTATTTTGGTGATTTTGATCCCTTTGGAGATTTTGATCTCATTTTCGGCGCAGCCAAATTGAATCTCAAAATCGTTGAGATACCCATCCGATACAGGGCCAGGGAATATGGCGAAACCAACATCTCGCGGTTTCGACACGGCTGGCTGCTATTTAAAATGGTTCTCTTCGCCATGAATAAGATTAAATTTATATGATGAACAAAATTTACTCAACCTTTTTAAGAACACCTAACCAAAAAGTTTTGGCTCCACCTTTTTCAAAAGGTGGAAAAAATCTTTTAAAATAAAATGGCAGGGATACTACAAAAGCATAAAGATATTTGGGCAACGAAGAAAATACTCCGTGACATATATACCGACTGGTATCGAATGATCCTCAAGGATCTTTCTCCCAATAGAAGAAAGAAAACCATCGAACTGGGTTCCGGCAGTGGAAATTTCAAAGAATACAAACCCGAAGCGTTGGCGTCGGATATTGAACCCTGCCCGTGGCTCGATATTGCGTTTGATGCGCATGCCATGCCGTTTAAAAAAGACAGTGCCGGGAATATTGTCATGATCGATGTGCTTCATCATCTTGAGGATCCGCTGAAATTTTTTGAGGAAGCGTCGAATGTTCTTGAACCCGGAGGGCGGATTGTCATTATTGAACCCTTCCCCACCCTGTTTTCGCTTTTTGTATATAAACGGTTCCATCCCGAACCGTTTATCATGGATGCCCCGTTATCCTCTCTATCCAAAGGAAATAACCAAACAGAAAACGACAATAATATAAACAATATAAAAAAAGATCCCTGGGATTCCAATCAAGCGATTGCGTATTTATTGTTCTTCAAACACAGAAAAGAGTTTCTCCGGTTATTTGGAGAGAAATTTAAAATTGTCAAGCGAAAGCGAATGAGTTGTATCCTTTATCCCGCCTCTGGAGGATTTGAGAACAAATCCCTGATCCCTAATTTCCTTATCCCTGTCTTTAAATTATTGGAGATCCTTTTAACCCCTTTGCGTAGGCTTTTAGCTTTTCGGTGTTATATTGTATTAATAAAGAATTGAGTTATCTTTTTATAAAATAAGCCCGAATACCGGTCATCATCTTCCAATTGGGAAACAGCCTGTTTCCCAATAACCTACCCTTCAAATATCCAGCCATCGTTCATCGGATGTATAAGCGATGCCTGTCTCTTTTAAATAATCTTCCGCTTCTTTCGTAAACCCATTCCTTGGAAAATAAACCCATAACGTAAAATCTTTCCTCTTCAAATTTTAACTCGCCGACCCCTTGTATTCGAATCGATCGAACCATCGTAATTTCTCAAAGCTTCTTTATTTCCTCTTCCGATAAACTGGTGTATTTAACGATCATTTCAATCGGAAGTTTATCGTCGAGCATCTGCCGGGCCATCTCTCTCTTTTCTTCTCTCTTTCCCGTTTCAAACTCATCTTTGGAACGTTTTTTCCCGGTTTTCGGTTTGCCTTTACCGACTTCCCGTACGTCCCATTCGCCGATATTGCGATCCGTTTCATTCAAACCGATACCCAATAAAATGACTCTCTTCTTTTTATCCAGATAAGGAACATAATATTTCTTCTCTTCGATTTGATCCAAAGCAGAGGCGGCATCGCCCATTTTCAGTTCAATCACATAAACACAATGATCGGTTGATACCACGATATCACTTCTTCCGATGGCGCTCTGAACCTCACACTGAACCTCCATCATGGATAATCGCAAGGCAATATAAATCAATGAATGATAATACGCTTCCCGGTTTTCGATTTGAATGTTATAAGGAATCGATGAAAAAAGGATCTTCAAACATTCAATAAAATCCTCAATCTTATTCTCATCAAGCGCTTGCCGAATGCGCTCGGTAACCGGATTGATTTCCTCCTGGGGTTTGCCACTGTATCCTTCCAACAAAAACTGAAGAAACGATTCCCGGACTTCCCGGTTGGGATACGTTAAAGTATATTGTCCCTTCTGTTTTTCTTTTATCGTCAGGTAACCGGTCTGAAAAAGGAGAACGGAAATATCCAATGAACCGATATCGAATTTTTCGAAAAAATTCTTATTCACTTTTAAACATTCATACTTGTCAATCGATATATTCGCGTTTTTTAATTTATTCGCCAGAAATGTCGGGGAACCCGACACAAACCAATAATTTTCAAATTCATAATTATGGAAAAAACTCAGGATGGAAAAGGGATTGTAAACAAAATTTTCCCCATCCCAGGAATAACCGTTGTAATAATCCTTTAAATCTTCAAACAAAATCTCTCGCTTTTGGCCGGTCTGTTTCTCCCATATAGCAATATAATCGGAAAAGTAATAATCGATTTCTTCTGTCGTATATCCCAACATTTGGGAGTAACGCGAATCAATCGTAATATCAGTTAAATGATTGAGGTCACTAAAAATCGAAACCCGGCTGAATTTTGATACGCCGGTCAGCAGCAGGAAGCGGATATTGGGAACCTGGGATTTCAGAATGGAATAGAAGTTTTTTAAGATACCCCGGTTCTTTTCCGCTTCCGGGATATCCTCGATATAGTCGATGACCGGTTTATCGTATTCATCGATCAGGATCACCACTTTTTTATCTTTGGATAGTACTTCGATCATTTCGTCAAATTTTTCTTTGATGGATTCCCCGGTTAATCGAATATTGAATTCCCTGGCCATTTTTTCTAATTGATTATCAAGGGCTTTCGCCAAACCCAATTCCTTAAAATCGACCCTAATGAAGTCCAGATGAATAATGGTGTATGCTTCCCAATCGATCTTATCGTAAATCCAGCAGTTCTTGAAGAGCTCTTTGCTCCCGCTGAAGATCTCTTTTAAGGTTGAAATCAAAAGCGATTTTCCAAACCGACGGGGACGCGACAGGAAACAATTGGAATCGCTATTGATGAGTTTATAAATGTATTGCGTTTTATCAACATACACACAATTTTTCAGGATGCGGTCTCTGAATGAATGGATGCTGATTTCCAATTTTTGCCCATGAGCAATCGGGGCTGCTGAAATATTTCTCTTATCCATTTGGTGTTTACTCCATTACAAATCTTTATAGCCCGACGGTAATGATTTTTTTATCGTTATAAGAGATGTCTTTATAATAAATCTTTTCTTCCCATTCCAAATTTCCGGGATCAAATATTACCAGGTAACCTTCCTTTAAACCCAATTTATCGAGATACCGCGATAATTGTTCTTTTCCATCTTCGAGCGTGTATTTATTCCTCCTGATTTTCAATTCCATTGCAAATTGCTGAGTCTTAAATTTCACCAGCATATCGAGACGACCATTACCCACAGCCATTTCACGGATAATTTCACCACCGGAATTAATAACCCGCTGTAAAAACGCCATCAATAACAAGTGATGCGCCGATTCTTTGTATTCGAACCGATCCAGCCAGGCATCGCTGTTCCTTCGGTAAAACGCCTGAAATTCTTTCAATACCTTTTCCATATTCAATGTACCGTTCGGATTGACAAAGTGTTGCGTTTGAATCTCTTCCGGGATGGAGGATTGAAACGTGGCTCCCATGATCCGCGGTATGATTTCCGCATAAATCGGATTGGCAAATTTCAATGGATCGGTTTGGGCGACAATGCCCAGGTCTCGGACATAAAGAATATCATCATCATAGATATCAAACGGAAGCACGTCCCCGTTGATGATCGCCTCAATGATTTTTTTGACCCGAGTTTCTCTCAATTTATCCACCAGACTGTCCAGGTGAGTATCGCGCTGCAAAATCAACTGATTTTTTGCTTCAGTGACAATATCCAATGTGATCTTTTTGGAATAATCATTTTTCAATACAATGCGATTGGCCAGTGCATTCACCAACCAGGGTTGACCATTGGATAACCGAAAGATTTCGTCCTTTACCTCAACACTAAAAATCTGACCGGTTTCCCGGGTATGCTGGTCCAATAATTCGAACACCTCTTCTCTGGTAAAATTCTTCAGGAAAAGCGATACCGCCTTTACATTAAATGGGGAAGCAGCTCCATAGGATTGCCGGTCTTCCCGAATATGGATTTTATAATCCCGCACATCCCGCAAACCCACCAGAACAACCGAAGACGGAAAATGCTTCGGTCTTGCCTGGTATCCGTCTCTCAACTGCCGCAAAATCGAAATCAATACATCATCCAATAATGCATCGATTTCATCGATAAATAAGACAATCGGTTTTTTTTGATTCTTACACCAGGCTTTCAAATAATTATATAGATCGGTGAATTTTTTTCCTTCAGGATTTTGGGGCTGATATTTCTTTTCCAATTGAGCAATGGAAGAATTATATATAGCATTAATTACCGTTTCATTTGCAGTCGCCAGGGACATGCTTGCGACTCCTGCCCGTTCAAAGGAGACGACCAATGCGATGTATGTCGATTCGGCGTTGAGTTTTCGGGCCAATGCGTACAAATAGGTGGTTTTACCTGTCTGTCTGGGTGCATGAAGCGTGAAATACGATTCCTGCTCGATCAATTGCTCGACGTCTTGCAGCCGCTTGAGAGGATCAACCATATAATGCTTTTCCGGGAAACATAACCCCGCCGTATTAAAGGTCTTTTTTTTTTTAATTTCTTCTGATATCATTCCTTAATCATAAGGTTTATTCCAATAATTGTCAATATTTGCATCCCTGGAATTCAAACGGGGCTGACCAATGTGTTCCTTCTCAAAGTTTCTTTAATTCTTTTTCCGATAGACCTGTTAATGCAATGATCTCTTCTATCGGGTAACTCTTATCACGACTCTTATCCATTTTTAATTATACTCCATTACAGGTCAATTATACTTGAATTCGATTTGCTTCACAACGCTAAAAGTTCAAAAACGTTGATCTTTTAGAAAAAAAATGGCATAATATATTGTCTTATAAATAGGAGGAAAAGGAATGAAGCATTTGCCCCAAATTCCGGGATACCGGATGGTTAAAAAACTAGGGCAAGGCGGCATGGCCGATGTGTACCTGGGGGTACAGGAAAAATTGGCTCGCCCGGTAGCCATCAAAGTGATGGACCCCCTTCTGTTGAGAGATGAAAATTTTTCCAAACGCTTTGTGAAAGAAGCCCAAACTGCAGCCCAACTCACCCATCCGAATATTATTACGATTCACGATGTCGGAGAAATCGAAAGCCCGAAGGGACATTTTCACTATATCGTGATGGAATACCTGGAAGAAAGTTTAACGGAACGCATCCGAAAACAGGAGCGCATTCCTCTCACCGAATCCCTGGAAATTATCAAAAAAATCGCAGGCGCTCTGGATTACGCCCACCAAAAAGGCTTCATTCACCGAGATATCAAACCGGATAACATCATGTTCCGAACCGACGGGTCGGTTGTCCTGGTTGATTTCGGAATCGCCCGGGCCGTGAATTCCGCCACCCAACTGACCCAAACAGGCGCCAGCATCGGCACGCCTTATTACATGAGCCCCGAACAATGCCGGGGCGAAAAAATCGACGGCCGCAGCGATATCTACTCCCTCGGCGCGCAGTTATACGAGATGCTCACGGGCGAAGTTCCTTACAAAGCCGAAAACACGGCCGGAATTATGATTAAGCAAATCCAGGATCCCCTGCCCAAACTTCCGGACCACTTATCCGCCTACCAACCCTTAATCGATGCCATGATGGCCAAAGACAAAGACATGCGCGTGCAAGACGGCAAGGAATTGATCGCGTTCATTGATGCGGTACTAACCGAACCCCCAACCCTAACCCCTCCGCCCAGCGATCGGGTCACATTGAAAATGGACTTACCCACCCTGGTTGCCGAAGAAATCTCCCGAGTCGAAATGCAACCGCTTCCAATGGAAGAAAAAAAATCGAAACCCTTTCCTTTTCCCCTTATCCTGATTACACTGCTCACCGCAGCCGTGATTTTAGCGATCTACTTCATGGTCCGAACTTCCTCTCCGGTCTCTCAACGTACGATCAATTCCGGAACCCCCAACAACGTACCGGCCAAAACAGCAGAACCGCTTCCTGCCATCCAACAGCATACGCCCCTGATTATGGGAGACCAAACCGGAAACAAACCGCCGGAAAAAGAAAAGATCGAAGAAGAAAAACCCGAAGAATCGCCCGATTCTCAGGATCCGGCCGCCGCTGCTGAAAGTGCCCCACTCGTGTCGCTGGTGGAGCTTCCCCTGGAAGCCCGGACTCAGTACAATCAACTCATGGAACGGTTGTTCATCCCCATACCGAGAGCGGGTTTTACGGTGGAGGGCCAGTTCAGCGCCGATCTTCGCGTGAACCAAACCGGCTCGGTCCGTGTGATTGCAATCGAAAATCTGTTAACCGTTTCTCCCGAAC
The DNA here is from genome assembly GCA_050258455.1 of Candidatus Omnitrophota bacterium. GTDB lineage: Bacteria > Acidobacteriota > Aminicenantia > UBA2199 > UBA2199 > JAKAGC01. The sequence continues at coordinate 20,233 of JBLMYT010000001.1, forward strand.
CTCAAAAAAATCGGCTCCTAAAACTGATTGAAATTCGCCTCAATCGCCTCGTGCTCCCGCCCCCGAAAAATAAGGAAGGCGCCCCCATTAATTTTAAATGGCGATTGACATATAAGGTCGAAAAAATAGCCAAACGACTGATCTTAACCAAACTGTAATAAAATAAGTAATCAAATAGATCATTTGGAAAATCGCATTAACCAAGGAGGTTGTTAATGTTTCGAAGTAGAATATTACATGGCATCGCATGCTTAACTCTGTTTTTTTTCGTATTTTTTATACTTTCAACTGACTTTACCCGTGCTCAGTCAAAAGAAGACGACACGCTATCAAAAGCCAAAAATTTATACTTAAAAGGAAATTACGAAGAGTCCATCGGCTTATTATCGTCAATGATCAAAAAAGCCAAAAACACGGCGGAACAAAAGAAGAGTACAGCCGAAGCCTATTACTGGCTGGCGAAAAACTATTTCGACATGGCCGAAAACACCAAGGTGGATGAAAACCTGCAAAAGGTGTATGAAACCTATCCCACATTTGCCAAAGATGACAATAACCTGTTGTTTAAACAGCGAATGGAAAAAACCAGAAAACAAATTCTGGGAGAAAACGCAGGCCCAATGCCCACCGAGGCCATCTACACCAGTGACTCCCAAACCGACGCCCAACAGGTCATCCAACAGCCCGGCAAGGGAAAAAAGAAATCCTCGGGATGGCTGATCGTCGGAGGCGTGGTCGTGGTGGGTGCTGTCCTGGCGCTCCTCCTTGCCAAAAAGAAAGAAACAGTGACCTACGATATCCGGGGAACCTGGCGCGTGGACGGTCTGCTGCATACGGGCCAGCTCGTGTCCTCAACCTATACCTTCAGCGGAAGCATAACCGAAGGCACCTTCGTCGATAACCTCGGTCTGACCGGAACCTATATTGTCAGCGAGGAAAACGTCAATTTTAAATACGATGCAGCCAGTTTGGTCTCTCTCTCCTTTGCCGGAACATTTAAAACCCAGGAGGAGATGAGCGGTCTGATGACCTATATCTATGTCGGCGACAATCTCTCCCATACCGGTCAGTGGACGGCCAGCCGAACCACTGCGTCGGCGCTTCAAACCGGGACCGGCGTCAGTGTATCATCGGTTTTTGCCACTCCGAACCCAAACGGTAAGTAATCTCGTTCAAAGGCGTCCGCGGGAATGATGAGGTTTTTGCGGCCGGAATAAAAAATGCGAAATAAAATCATTCTGTGTTTTCTGATCTTCATCCAACTGGGCCTGATCCTTCGAAGCGAAGTGGTCGAGGAAGAATATCGCCTCAAATCGATTTTCATCCTCCGAATTTGTAAATTTACCCAATGGCCGTCGACCTTCGAATATCCCAATAAACCGTTTATTATTTCTGTTTTGGGTAACCTGCCCGCAGGAGAAGAAATCTTTTTCCCCAAAGGAGTCACCCTTTTCCACAAAAATATTTTGGTTCGTAAAATTAAAGAAGTGGAAGAGATCAATGGCAGCGATGTCTTGTTCATTGCCTCGAGCGAAAACAACCGCCTCGAGACCATCCTCCGGTATATCGAAGGGAGACCCATCCTAACGGTTGGCGATACCAGAGGCTTCGGCGCCCGGGGAGTGTGCATCAACCTTTTCGTTACCCCCAAGCAAAGCATTGGCTATGAAATCAATCCCGAAGCTTATAAACGCTCATTCCTAAAACCGAATTCTTACTTATTCACTTATGGCACGGTCGTTTCCGGCCCTCTCGAAAAAAGAAGCCGGCAAGACCAGCAATGAGCGATGGAGATCAGGCGTGATTAACCGATTCAAAAACTTATCGATTACAAAGAAGAATATTACCATTCTTTTTTCGGTCATCTTGTTTTCCGTATTAATCACCATCATCTCCCTGGGATTTCAGGCCGCGTCGACCTTCAATGATAATCTGAAATCCCGGATGGATTCGGTCGCGCATTTGATCGGCACCAATTCGGCGATATTCCTTGAATTCGAAGATCGAGAGAATGCCGGGCGGATCCTGTCCTCCCTCGGCCCGATTCGCGAAGTCATCAGTGCAGCCATTTACAAAAAAGACGGCACCCTGTTTTCGTCCTACAACCAATCGCGCACGTCGGCGGTTCCCCTTCGAATTAACCACTTAAAAGTAGGTGCGCGAACCATCGGCGACCAATTGCATCTGATCAAGCGAATCCTTCACCGCGAAGAAGAATATGGCAGAATCTACATTATTGCCACCACACAGAATCTGTACGAACAATTACTGGATTACTTGTTTTTTGCCGGATTGATATGTATCATCGTGCTTCCGGTCGGCGCCTTACTGGGGTGGTGGTTTTCCCGAAGTATCACGGGACCGATCCTCAAATTGGCCGAAACCGCGGCCGTGATTACCCACAACGTGGATTATTCCATCCGGGTCCAAAAAGTGCACGACGACGAAATCGGTACGCTTTACGATAGCTTTAACCGGATGCTGGAAAATATGTCCCAGAAAAACAGCGAAATTCATAAATTAAACGAAAGCCTCGAAGAAAAAGTCCAGCGCCGAACCCTCGATCTCCTGGCCGCCAAAGAACAAGCCGAAATGGCCGCAAATTCCAAAAGCGTGTTTCTGGCAAATATGTCCCATGAGATCCGAACCCCCATGAACGCGATCCTGGGCTATTCGCGGTTATTGAATAAACTGGTTTCCGGACAGAAACAAAAAGAATACCTCGATATTGTGGAAACGAGCGGTCGCAACCTGCTCGCGCTGATCGACGATATCCTGGACCTTTCCCGGATCGAAGCCGGAAAAGTCGATATCATCAACAAACCCATGGCGCCCAGCGCCCTCTTCCGGGAAATCGAAAATATCTTCCGGATCAAAACCAGAGAAAAAGGGATCGACTTTATTATCCTGGAAAGCCCGGACATTCCCGGCAGTCTGATGATGGATGAAACCCGCCTCCGCCAGATTTTATTTAATGTGGTGGGAAACGCCGTCAAATTTACCGACGAAGGTCACGTCAAGTTATCCATTAAACGCGTCAATCCCGACAAAAAAAAGAAACGCATCGACCTGATTTTTACGATTGAAGACACGGGAATCGGCATTCATGAGGACCAAATCGAACGAATTTTCGAAGCCTTCGAACAGCAGAAGGGACAAAGCAGCCGGTACGGCGGAACGGGCCTCGGCCTGGCCATTACCAAACGGCTGGTGGAAATGATGAACGGGAAACTTTCCGTTCGCTCCCAGGTGGGTCAAGGCACGACATTTACCATTGAAATTCCAAACGTCGAAATCAGTTCGGTCCAGGCCCTGCGATGCCCCTCCACGCCTCCCCGGAATGAACGGTTGGATTTTCACGGAAGCGTGGTGCTGGTCGTCGAAGATAATCCCCATAACCTGACCCTGGTCAAAGACCTCCTGGAAGGCCATCGCATCCAGGTCCAGGAAGCGGTCAATGGGAAGATCGCCGTGGATGGGTTAAAATCCGGACAGTTCCAGCCGGACCTGATTCTCATGGACATGAAAACACCGGTCATGAATGGATTCGAAGCCATTCGGATCATTAAGTCAACGTCTCACTTAACCCATATTCCCATCATTGCCCTGACGGCCTTTGTGATGGAAGAAGACAAAGAACGATTAAAAAATAGCGACTGCGATGGATTTCTTCCCAAACCCATCGATGAGAATCAGCTATTTACCGAATTGAAAAAATATCTTCCGTTCAGTCAACATAAACGGAAAGAAAACGACCCCCCGATCCAATGCTGCGAAGAAGAATTTTCCGTTGATTTCCCCGTATTATCCCGAGAAGAACTCTTTGAAATGCTGTTCGAATTATCGGGTCGCCTGACCATTCGGTGGAACCAACTGGAAGAATCCCTGATCCTGGATCAATGGACGGAATTTGCCGGCGAAGTCAGGCAGTTGGGGGAGAAATACCGCGTTCAGGCCCTTTTAAAATATGCCCGACACATGTTGCAAAACGTCGAGCATTTAAACATCAACGAATTAAAAAAAACCATCCAGTTTTTTCCCTTATTGGTGGATATCCTTAAAGCAAAGGGAGTGAAATTGGTTTAATCGACTAATGGAGTAAATCAATGAATTTAAATGGTAAAGACCCAAAATCGACCCTGGAGAAACCCCTGATCCTGTTGGTGGACGATGTTCCCCAAAATGTGCAGATATTGCATCAGATTCTAAAAGACGGCGATTACTCGTTCGCCATTGCCACCAGCGGAGAAGAGGCCCTTCGGTCGGTAAAAATGAAAGCACCGGATCTGATTTTGTTGGATATTATGCTGGGAGACATCGATGGGTTCGACGTGTGTAAGCAAATCAAAGAGAATCCCGATACCGCAGAGATCCCGGTCATTTTTCTGACCGCTAAAATCGGTGTTGAAGACAAAGTCGAAGGGTTTCGGCTCGGGGCCGTTGATTACATTACCAAACCATTTGAAGATTCCGAAGTCGTTGCGCGGGTCAACACCCACATCCGCTTAAAACGTTCCATCGATCTCATGAAAGACTACAACCGGCAGTTAACGGAAACCCTTGAAGAGATGAATAAATCGTTCGACGACCTCCAGCATTCCCAGGAAGCCAAAATCGCCCGCGAAAAAGAAGACGCCGTTAAAGCCGTATCGGTTTCCGCCACCCATGAAATCAATCAACCCGTTACCGTGATTCAGGGTTACCTCGATTTATTGAAACAATCGTTGGATCCGGAAACCCATACCTCCGATCAGATGAAGTACATCAATCGAATGGAAACCGGGTTGAATCGCTTAATCAGTATTTTGGAAAAATTCCGACGATTCAGTTATCTTTATTTCCAGGATTATGAGAAGCAAAAATCTTCGAACGCTGAAACCGAAAAAAACGTGACCCCTTAACGTTTATCTCTTATCTTTTTATTTTTTATCGTTTATCGTTATCGAGCAGCAGATCATGAACCAGCCGGGCCAGTTCTTTTCGGACGATCGGTTTCATGACAAAGGCATCGATTCCCCGAGACTTGAAATTCTCTTCGTTAATCCGCTCACTAAAACCGGTACACAACAGGATCGGAATATCCGGGCGAATGTCCTTGATCGCTACCGCCAATTGATCGCCGGTCATTTTGGGCATAGTCTGATCCGTGATCACCAGATCGAATAAATCCGGCCCGGTCCGAAAGGTTTCCAATGCATCGACACTGTTGTTTTGGATCACGACGTAATACCCCATGGATTCGAGCATCAATTTCCCCATTTCGACCAAACCGGGGTCGTCGTCCACCAGGAGGATCCGTCCGCTGCCTTCTTGCAGGGCGAGCGAAGAGTCTTTGTGTTCGGATACCCTTTCTTCGGTGATCGGAAGAAAGATACGGATACGGGTTCCTTTCCCCACCTCGGATTCAACGGCAATGTCTCCGCCGTGGCTTTTCACGATGCCATGAACCACTGCCAATCCCATTCCCGTGCCTTCGCTTTGGCCTTTGGTGGTAAAATAAGGCTCAAAGATCCGCGCGGCAATCGTCGGCTCGATGCCGCATCCGGTATCGGAAAAAGACATGACCTGATATTTCCCCGGTTCCAGAACTTTTTTATCGATCGCTTCCCCATTCAGGGTGACTTCCGAGAGCGCAATCTCCAGGACGCCGCCCTTCTCCATCATGGCATGGGCCGCGTTGGTGCAGATATTCATGATGACCTGGTGAACTTGAGTGGAATTGGCCAAAACCGGGCCCAGCCCTTTGGGGATATGAGACCGGATCTCAATGAACGTGGGAAGAGTCGATCGCAGCAATTGGAGGGCTTCGACCATGATTTTGGCCAGGTATACGGGTTCCCGCTTTCGTTCGTCTTTACGGCTGAACGCCAGAATCTGTTTGACCATTTCTTTCGCCTTTTCCGCTGCGGACAGCACATGTTTCAAATTCGTTTTCATCCGGCTGCCGTTGGGGAGTTTTTCAAACGTCAATTCGGTGTATCCCATAATCACGGCCAATATGTTATTAAAATCGTGAGCAATACCGCCGGCTAAATTCCCAATGGCTTCCATCTTCTGAGCCTGACGCAATTGCTCTTCCAACCGGATGCGGTCTTCCTCGGATTTTTTCCGATTGGTAATATCTCGGTAAATCGCATATACGGCCAATTGGTCGCTTCCCAGCAGGATCGGTTTTCCTCGAATCGAGACGTGAATTCGACCTCCGCTTTTGGATTGCCGGATGCGTTCGACATCGAGAATCGTGTCCGGCGTCGAGATGTGTTGGGTTAAGGTGATCGCATCCTCTTTGAGATCGCCCGGGGCGATGAGCGAATTGATGTTCTTTCCCACCGCCTCTTCTTCCGTGAACCCGAATAAATTGATAAACTCACGATTGATCCGCAATATACCGTCATTGTTATCGAGAACGGCAATCGCATCCGGGGAACTATTGAACAATTCTTCCATGTAGGTTTTTTGCACTTTTAACGACTCATTCGCTTTTCGCCGTTCCAGTGAAGAGACAAAGATATAGCTGATCGTTTGCATTAAACCGATATCGGCATCGGCCCAGGATTTGATGTTTTTGATCGAATTGAGGGTCAGATACCCGATTAATTTCTCTTCCGAAATCAAAGGAACGGCAATAAGGGATTGAATCGACAGGTTTCCAAGAATCGTCTTCTCTTTTTCGGCTTCCGGAGGTAAATAGTCCAGATTCGGGATGTACACAAATTCGTGTTCCTGGAGTTTTTGGAAAAACCAGGGATAAAAACTCGGCGGGTTATTTAAAAAAAATTCCTTCTGGGAATCCACACCCGGGGTGCACCACTCGTGAATCGTGGCGATTTGTTCAAGATCTTCGGAGAAGAGGACCAGTTTGCTCCAATCGACTTCCGCATATTCGCCGATAATTCGGAGGGAATCATCGATAGCCCGTTCCAATTCGACACTGTCGGAGGCCATTAATTTCAGCGAAATCCGGCTCACGATATGTTCAAGGCGAATGCGTTGTTCAACGGCTTTTTCGGCCAATTTACGCTGGGTGATATCCTTGAAAACCACCTGCGAGGACGGCCGACCTTTATAATCGGTCATCGTGCCCATGACTTCGACATCGATGATGTCCCCATCCAGGCGGACAAATTGCATTTCCGTCGGGTCGGAGTTTTTCAGTTTCCCGTATATCCAATCGACTTTTATTTTGACAATCCTTTTGAAATCCGGGGCGACGACGCTCCATAGGGACCGCCCGATAAAATCCTCGGCAACTTTCCCTCCCAGAGCGCGAATGGCTTCTCTATTGATAATGACAATGGTTTCATTGGAATGAACGAAGATTGGAATGGGCGAGGCATTGACCAAATTCCGGTAGCGTTCTTCGCTTTCCTTTAAATCCCTCTGGGACTCACTCAGTTTCGCCTCAGCCAATTCGAGTTCGGCGATGCGTTTTCTTAATCGTTTTAACTCATCGCCAGGCGGTTCATTCCTTTTTGATTCAGCCTCGGGGCTCATGTTTACCCATTACCAAAAATTTTATTTATAATCGATTTTCTAAATACTAAGCGTCTTCGTCCTCATCGATATCGTCATCTTCTTCCGAATCCTCGTCTTCGGAGGGCTCTTCGGTCTCGGGTTCGGGTTCTTCACTCACTTCAGGGACTTCGGCTTTCACCTCATCCTCGACGGTCATCACGTTCCAATTGATTTCTTTTTCTTCCTGCTGTAAGGCTTCGGCTTTGGCAAGCTTGGCGGCTTCTTTTTCGGCCTTTTCTTTCACAGCTTTTTCGATTGCCTTCTCTTTTTCTCTTTCTAATTTTTCAAGGTTTTTTTCATAATCCCGTTTCTCTTGTTTAAAGCCGGAATGGTACGCTTTGATTTTCTGAATGACATCGGCTGCCGGTGTTTTGACCTTTATTTTTTCTCCGGTTCCGAGGATAAGAATCGCTTTTCGATCTCTGGCTTCTTCAACCCGTTCGATTACGCTTGTATTTAATAATATTTCAACGCCGTCTTCTCTTATAACGCGAATCATCTTTAAAAAAGACCTCCGTTTTTTTTACGATTTCAATATACCACTTTTTTCTTATTTTTACAATGCGGCTCTTCTTCTTTTCAGTGAAAAAAGAGGGTTTACTATTGACGGATTGGAGAGAAACGATATATAATACGCTATACATTAGACAGTATACGAAAACGGGAACTTCTAAAAAGTGAAAAAAGATAAGAAAATCGATTTATTCGAAAACCCCAATAAATTGTCGCTGAAAAACGAAATCATCGGTCTGGTGCTTTTCTTCCTGGCCATATTTTTCGTTTTCAGCCTGGTCAGTTATGCCCCATCGGATCCGAGTTTTTTCAATTCCACCTCGGACCACACCGTCCGAAATTATGGCGGCCTTTTCGGGGCTCAAATTGCCGCATTTTTATTCAATCTATTTGGCTACTCCGCTTATATCTGCCTCTTCTACATGCTCTTCATGACCGGTTTTTACTTACTCAATAAAAAAATACCGAACGTGGTCACCAAGAGTCTCGGTTACCTGATGTTGTTGCTTTCATTTTCGAGTTTTATTGCCGGTGTGAAGTCAACGATTACCATCGGAAAAATTCCCGTCCGGTCCGGCGGCATCATCGGATTCTTTATCAATGAATTTTTCAAATCCCAGCTCAAACAATTCTTTGCCGCCCTCCTCTTTGCCATATTCGTGATCATCGCCTTAATCCTCATTACCAAGTTTTCGCTCCGAAAAATCATCGGATTTTTCTTCGGCACGGTGTATCGCCTCTGGAACGCCACCACCGCTTCCTTCAAACAGCGGCGTGAGGAAAAGCAAAAAAATAAGAGTCTGAAAAAGGTTCAACAGAAATACAATGTCGATGCCTCCCCCTCGATTCCCAACAAAGTGGAAGTGAGTAAGGCGGACGATGACGATGACGACATCGTCCTGAGGCCGGCGCACCGGTTTCAAATCGAGGAGGAAGAGGTGGCAGAGGAAGAACCCGATATCTTCGATTTGGAACGCACCGCTCCGGCGTTTGAAAAGGAAAAGTCGCAGAAGTTGGAGAAACCGGAAAAAGTCAAGAAGCAGGTCATTCGCCAACCCAGCCGGCTCCCGGAAGAGACGTCGTTATTTTCGGATTTTGGCGAAGAAGCGGCTGAACCGACGCAGTACAAAACACCGCCGCTCTCCTACCTGGATGCGCCGACCCAAAAGAGCCAGATCGATTACAAGGAGCTGGAATACAAAAAAGAAGAACTCAAACAACGGTTGGTTGAATTTAAAATCCGGGGAGAAATCGCCGAATATACGCCCGGACCGGTGATCACGACCTATGAATTTGTACCCGATACCGGGGTGAAGGTCAAGGATGTGACCAACCTTGCCGAAGACCTGGCCCTGGTTGCCAAAGCCCAGTATGTCAGAATCGAACGGATTCTTGGAAAAAAAGCGATCGGAATCGAAATTCCCAATAAAAAGCGCGAAACCATTCACCTTCGGGAAGTGCTGGAATCGGAGGATTATAAAAATTCCCGATCCCCGCTGACCATTGGAATCGGAAAAACCAAAAGCGGGGAGATCTTTATCTCCGACTTGCGGGAAATGCCCCATTTGATCATTGCCGGAGCCACGGGCAGCGGAAAGAGTGTGGCGATTCATTCGATTCTATTGAGTATTCTGTATAAAGCCTCCCCCGATGAGGTCAAATTGGTCATGATCGATCCCAAGCGGGTGGAACTCGCCCTCTATAACACCCTGCCCCACCTCCTGACCCCGGTGGTGGTCAACACCAAACTGGCCAAGAACTCTCTGGAATGGGCGGTGTTTGAAATGGAGAACCGCTACAAGAAACTGGCCCTCCTTCAGGCCCGAAACCTGGACCAATACAACAAGAAGCTCCAACTGATGAAGCAGACCGAAGATGAAGGACTGGACAAACTCGAAGATACCGAACACATTCCTTACATCGTGATTGTAATCGACGAGTTTGCCGACCTGATGATGGAGTCCCAGCGCGAAATCGAAAATGCCGTGGCTCGGATTGCGCAGAAAGCCCGGGCAGTCGGGATCCACTTGATCCTGGCCACGCAGCGTCCCTCGATCGACGTGATCACGGGAACCATTAAAAACAATTTTCCGTCCCGGATTGCGCTGGCGGTGCCCTCGAAGCACGATTCCCGAACCATCATCGATGTCATGGGTGCGGAAAAATTATTGGGAAATGGCGACATGCTGTTTCTTCCGCCCAAGACCGCGACCCTGGTGCGCCTGCATTGCGCGTATGTGTCCGAAGACGAGATCCTTCGGGTGGTCACCTATTTGTCGAAAATGGGGCGCCCGAAATTTAATTCCCAGGTCATTAAACCCATTGCCGGCGAAGCCGGGGAAGGCGAAGACATGGACCTGGACGAACTGTTTTTTGAAGCCGCGGAAACGGTGATCAATACCGGTCAGGCGTCGGCCTCCTATCTTCAGCGAAAAATGAGTATCGGATACGCCCGGGCCGGACGGTTGATCGATCAGCTTCAGCGCCACGGAGTCGTCAGTGCCTCGGATAGCAAAAATAAACGGGAAATCCTGATGAACCTGGACGAGGTCTATTCCATGAAGGGCGGCGGAAAATCCGGCAGTTCCGCGAGTGACAGGCTGGATGCCGAAAGAGACAATAACGACAATATTTTTGATTAAGAAATTTCGAAAAGTTATTTGCATTTTTTGTCGTATATTGATAAAATCATTAGATGAAAACGATAGACAGTTTCAAAATAGATCATATTGAAATCGGAAAAGATAGTCTATTCTTTATTTTAGGACCTTGTGTCATCGAAGGGGAACAATTTACACTCGAACTCGCCGCCCAACTCAAAGAAATCACTCAGGAAGCGGGGGTTCCGTTTATCTTCAAAGCTTCCTTTGACAAAGCCAACCGCACCTCTTTGCAATCGTTTCGGGGACCCGGACTCAAGGAAGGGCTTCGGATTTTACGGCGCGTCAAGGAAGAGTTGCACCTTCCGGTATTATCGGATATCCATGAGGCCGATCAGGCCGAGCCTGCGGCCGAAGTCCTCTCCATTCTTCAGATTCCGGCCTTCTTATGCCGCCAAACCGATATCCTTGTGGCTGCCGGAAAAACCGGTCTTCCGGTCAATGTGAAAAAAGGACAGTTTGTCGCTCCCGAAGACATGGCTCTGGTGGTGGATAAAATCCAATCCACGGGCAATTCGAAAATCTTGCTCACCGAACGTGGCACTTTTTTTGGATACCGGAATCTCGTGGTCGATTTTCGAAACATTCCGATCATGAAGCGGACCGGATACCCGGTGATCATGGATGCCACGCATTCGGTTCAGCGTCCCAGCGGTTCGGGGGGCGTTTCCGGCGGTGACCCGGAATTTATCCCCTTAATTGCAAGTTCGGGGGTCGTTTCCGGAGTGGATGGGGTTTTTATGGAAGTGCACCCGGACCCGGCGCACGCCCTCTCCGATGGCAGCAATTCGATGGATATAAAAAAGTTGAAACCCTTGTTGCTTAAATTAAAAAAATTATATAATATTATAGACTCATGAATATCATAGAAATTGGAAAAAAAGTACTGGAAATCGAAGCCAAAGCCATTGAACAAGCCTTGCCCAAAATCGATGACAATTTTGAACGGGCCGTGGATATTTTATTCAACACCAAGGGGCGGGTGGTCACGGTCGGGATGGGAAAATCCGGCTTAATCGCCAAAAAAATCTCGGCGACGTTAACGTCGACCGGCACACCCTCCGTGTATTTGCACCCTTCGGAAGCCTTGCACGGGGACATCGGGATCATCGATGCCAGCGATGTGGTGCTGGCGCTGTCCACGAGCGGGGAAACCGAAGAAGTGCTGCGTCTCCTGAATTTTATCAAACGAATCGGGGTATCCCTGATTTCGCTGGTTGGAAACGTGAAATCGACCCTGGCACGGGAAAGCGATGTGTTTCTGGATTGCAGTGTCGAAAAAGAAGCGTGTCCCATCGGTCTCGTGCCGTCCACATCCACCACATTGACCCTGGCGGTCGGCGACGCGATTTCGATTGCCCTGATGGAAAAAAAGGGATTCAGTGAAGAGGATTTCAAATGTTATCATCCGGGTGGATCGATCGGTAAAAAGTTATTGAAAGTGAAGCATTTGATGCATACGGGAGAGGAATTACCCATCATCAACGAGTGTGCGGTCATGATCGATGTGGTAAAGAAGATCAACGAGAAAAAGTTTGGTATTGCCATCATATTGGAAGAAACGAATTCCGGGGTGGTCAAAGGTGTGATCACGGATGGCGATTTGCGGCGGTATTTGTTAAAAGGAATCGATTTTTCCAAAGTCATCGCCTGTGAATGCATGACCCGGAACCCTTTCAGTATCGATGAAAACCATCTGGCAGTGGAAGCGTTGAAAGTGATGGAAGAGCGCCTGATCACCTCGGTGGTTGTGGCCGAAGACAATCGGCTCAAAGGTTTGCTGCACTTGCACGATTTATGGAGAACGGAGATGATATAATGGACCAAAAAGAATTGGCCAGAAAAATCAAATTAATCATGATGGATGTCGATGGGACCCTGTCGGACGGGAGGTATTATGTGCTTCCCGATGGGACCACGTTAAAATCGTTTGATGTGAAGGATGGGACCGGTATTATCTTTGCCGGACTTGCGGGGATTAAAACCGCAATTATCAGCGGAAAGGTATCGGAAGCGGTCCGGATGCGAGCGGAAGAACTTCATGTGGATCACTACTACGAAGACATTCAGGATAAAACCGCTCCGTTTTACGAACTGTTGAATAAATACGATTTAAAAAAAGAAGAAGTGGCATATATCGGAGATGATATTGGGGATGCGGAAGTGATGGGAATGGTTGGTTTTTCGGCGGCTGTCGGAGACGCCCACCCGCTCATTAAACGAATTTCCCATTATATCGCCAAACGATATGGTGGACGGGGAGCTGTCCGAGAGCTGATTGATTTCATTCTCGATGCTCAGGAAAAATGGCCGGAAATTTTTACCCGCTTAAAAACATCAGCCAATTCGGATGAAATGATGAGAAAAATTAACTCGTAACTCCCCTTAATTCCTTCACTAAATCAAGTGAAAAAAGTTGAGGAGTTTTATCGATGAGTATGATTATCATATGCCCGACATGTGGTGCGAAAAATAGGGTAAACGAGGAAGTGCATGCCCGGCCGATCTGCGGGAAATGCAAGAACCCCCTCATTACACCGAGCGTGTCCCCCATTCATTTAACGGAAATGACGTTTGAGGGTTTCCTGCGGCGAACCCATAAACCGGTTCTCGTCGATTTTTGGGCATCGTGGTGTGCACCCTGCCGCATCCTGGCTCCGGTTCTGGATGCGTTTGCCCGCTCTCAGCCATCGGTGATCGTAGCCAAAGTGGATACGGAAAACAATCCGATGTTGACCTCCAAATACCAGATCTTTTCCATCCCGACCATGATCCTGTTTGAAAACGGGCAAGAGGCCAAACGCATCACCGGCGCGTTATCGCTCCAAATGCTGGAAAGTCAGTTAAGGCCCTGGATCACAATCAATTGAGAATTAACGAATGCATTTTAGAGCTTTCTTACTTCTTCTTCGGATAAACCGGTATACTTAATGATCGTTTCAATAGGGAGCCCATCGGCAAGCATCCGCCGGGCCATTTGACGTTGAATATCCTCGTTTAACACTTGCGGCTGGCTTTCCGGTTTCTCCACCCGAATGACCGCCCCTTGGTTATCGATTTCCCGCACGTTCCATTCGCCGA
>JBLMYT010000002.1:0-57468 GCA_050258455.1 Candidatus Omnitrophota bacterium
TACACATCAGTTTAAACTCCCCATTCACCTTTTTTATACCCCGTAATAAAAAGTGTCGATATCCCAAATTGTATTTCAAATGTCCAAATATCGGCTCTATTATATACTGCCTCATCAAATATTTTAACTGCCCTTCCTTTTCCATTAATTTCTCTCGCATCCGTTTCATGCATTTTTCTTCCAGTTTCCGACTGCTGCGCACGCCTGTCGAATATCCATAAAACAATACACTCAAAAGAAGTTTGGGATGAATCCATTACATTAAATCTGAAGGGGCAGGCTTCCGGCCTGCCCCTTTTCATTTAGGGAACCCGGCCCAAGGTGGGATATACACAAGGGACCCAGGAAACCTGGGAGAACTAGCCCATTTTTTAAAAAGTATGTGACCAAAAACATCTGGTTTTGGGCTCGGTTAAATCGGGAAAAAGATTGCAGGTTGCCGGCAGCCAGTAAGTTATCAAAAGGTGCCTTTTTGATACCCCCATCCGAAGCAAACTTTCAGGTACGGTGGTGGGTCGTATGCGAAGCCCGGGTAGAGGAATCCTTCGATGACTCCTCCACAGGCATAAGGCCTCTTATCTCTTTTTCGGTGAGCCCGGTATATAAAATAATGTCTTTTGTTGGAACGCCGTTGTTTATCATTCGTATTGCGGCCTTTTTTAATCCTTCGTTTATTCCTTCCTCTATTCCTTCTTTTATTCCTTTTCGTCGTCCTACTCTTTCAAAACTGGTTACATACTTCATTTTAGGTCCCTCCTCTAATTTACTAATCTCTTCGGTTAATTGCTCATCAAGTTCTTCCGGTAACATGATGAGCCAATCGATGAACTTTAATAGACTCGCTGTCTGCTTACGCGTATAACCTCGACCGATACACTGCCGCATCAAATCGTATTTTATACGATACTTCTCATTACCGCTGCCCCGTTTGGCTTCGAAACTCCGTAACTGCGCTCTCACGACCATTGCCATGGGGTTGGTCGAGGTCTCCAATTTTTCGATCAATTCTTGCTTGCGCTTGTAATCGATTATCTTTGCAATGGGTATTTTCATCCGGTGTTCAAATCCCCAATGCTTTACCGTATATTCATCCGGACGGTAATTCTCGTCCTCATCGGTTAATATCGCAAGACTGACCACTTCCACACCTTTATCCCTGTATCTGTCGAAAATCCGGTAATTGTATATGTAAATACGCACCATCAGGTCGGGATCTTTTTTCCCCTGAACTTCAACATGGATAAAAACACAAAAGAATTTATCGGAACCGTCTTTCAAATGCACTTTTATCAGAACATCGGCCAGCCGTTTTCCCAATTTATGCCCACGGGCGATCGGAATCAATTCCTTACTCAATGACTCGTATCCCCTGGAAAAGTCAATGTCCCGGTGAATATCTGCAAAGAAAAATTCCAGAAACGTTTCAAAGTGTTCTTCAAGGATTTCTTTCCATGCAGAGTCATATTCCCTTCGTTCTGACTGTTTCATGATGTCCTGCTGTGCTTTTCCCATGTAATAATAATACACTGGAAAGTAAAAAATTTCAATAGATTTGTGCACCTTGCCGAAAGGGAGTTTCGGAGACAATTCGGATGCTACCGCAGGCGAATAGAAATTTTTCTCGAGAGAAGGGTGACGGAGCTTTCAGGATTTTGCCTGGCGCAACACGTTTGAACGCACCGAGCAAGGGGCTACAACCCACAACCCCGCAGCGAGAACAGTCGTTTAGTCGTTGTTAACGGAAGGGAATTGAGGTATAATTGATTATGATTGGTTGTAATTGATATGAGGCACAGTAACGGCATGGATAACGCAAAAGTTTCAACGGGTGGGGCTCCGGTCCCGGCCCATAAATTGGAGATAGGAATCCATTCCTTCAAGGATCGCATTCTCAAAAATTGTGTGTACGTGGATAAAACGCAATATATTGATGACCTGGTCAGCAGGGAATCCAATTGTTTTTTATCGCGTCCGCGACGGTTTGGAAAGTCGCTCCTGATTTCGACGCTAAAAGAACTTTTCAGCGGAAATAAAGAACTGTTTAAGCGCTGTTGGATATATGATAAATTCGAGTGGGAAAAGTATCCGATTATTCATTTGGATTTTATTAATGTCGATTTTAAGACGGTCGGGTTGGAGACGGCGCTTCATCACACCCTGAAGACGTTGGCCGATTCATTCCATATCACACTCTCCAGTGAAACGATTAAAGAACGGTTTCTTGAATTAATTAATTTAGTATCCCGGGATAAACAGGTCGTGATTCTGATCGATGAATATGATAAACCCATCACCGAATATATCGAGGATATCTCGGTAGCCGAAAAAAACCGCGACATTCTCAAAAACTTCTATTCGGTTCTTAAATCACAGGTTTCGAATATCCGGTTTCTGTTAATTACCGGTGTATCGAAATTTAGCCGGGTTTCGATTTTCAGCGATTTGAATCATCTGGCAGATATTACCATTGATTCAAGGTATTCCCAAATGTTGGGATACACGTTTGAAGAAATTGAGCATTATTTTTCTTTTTATATCGAGGAATGGGAGGCGCAAACCCATGAGAGTCGAGCGATTCTTTTTGAAAAATTAAAAGAGTATTACAACGGTTATTCGTGGGATGGGAAGCATTTTGTTTATAATCCATTTTCCATACTCAGTTTTTTCCGGACGTATGAATTTAGGAATTATTGGTTTGCCACAGGGGCTCCGACCTTTCTTGTCAAGAAATTAAAAAACACCGATATCTCGATTGACCGGTATGAATGCTTAAGCGTTTCTGAAAACTTTTTTGAAAAGTTCGATATTTCATCCTTTGATATTTCCGTACTGCTTTTCCAGACCGGTTATCTCACGATCAAAGAGTTGAGGGACAAAAAATATGTCTTATCTTATCCCAACTTGGAAGTTCGGGAATCATTCCTTCACTATTTATTGGAAGGGTACAGCGGAAAATCGGAGGGTGAATTAAGTCCTGTAACTGCTGGCATTAAACAGGCCTTGAATGAGAATAAAATCGAGGATTTTATTCAGAGCCTTAAAATATTATTGTCTTCCATTCCTTACAATATTCAGATCGAAAACCGTGAAGCCTATTATCATTCTCTTATTTACATTGCATTGCGGCTTTCCATGCTCGCTGTTCATTGTGAGATTCAGAGTGCTGTCGGAAGAAGTGATATGGTGGTATCCACCGATGGGTATATTTATGTGATTGAATTTAAAATGGGCAGTGCAGCGTCTGCTCTGACTCAAATTGAAGAAAGGAAATATTATTATCCTTATCTGGATAACAATAAAAAAATTATTTTATTGGGTATCGGTTTCAATGAAACCGAACGGAACATCGGGGGATGGGAAGTCCGGGAAATCGAGAAAGGTGAGGTTAAACCCAAAATTAAGGTTCCATTACCGAAGGCTGAAATTGAACACCCTATTGAACGGGAGATGGCCCGCCGGATGCTTGAGAAAAATTATCCGGTGGAAGAGATTATTGCCTTAACCGGTTTGTCCGAAGAAGAGATCAGGAGTCTTTGTTAGGGGGCGCGTCTCAACTTGTCGTCAATTTTTGGCTTCTCGGTGAGGCGATTGGAGTAAAGTTAGTCAATTTTCTCTGGTCGGCCGATTGATACCGAGTGATCTTAGTCAATTTCCGACAGATTTTAGTCAAATTACACTGGAAGACACAAGAGTTGTCGTTGCAATGTTGTGATCGTGTGGTCGTTGACCATGCCCACGGGAGCTTCGGAGGCAATTCTTATGCTGCCTCCGACGGCCAGAGAGAAGGGGACGAATAACGTCAGGATTGTTTTCTTAATATTTCGTTTTTGACTCGCTTTTATGGTATGATAAGAAGATGGGAAAACATTACGATATCATCGGAGATGTGCATGGGCATGCCACTCCCCTGGTCCGACTTCTTGAAAAAATGGGTTACCGACAAACGTCTACCCCGAATCCCTGCTTCTTTCATCCCAACCGAAAAGCGATTTTCGTGGGCGATCTGATCGATCGGGGCAATGAAAATTTACGCACCCTCACAATCGTCAAAACCATGGTCGATCACGGCCACGCCCACATGGTTCTGGGAAACCACGAATACAATGCCTTGTGCTACCATACCCAGGATACGACCGGAAACTACCTGAGACCCCATATTCCCAAAAACAACAACCAACACAAACGCGTCCTGGACGAAATCGCGGATTGCTCCAGTCAGCAAGACGGCAATTGGGACACCTACCTGGAATGGTTCCGAACCCTCCCCCTGTCCCTGGAACTGGATGGCATCCGGGTCATCCACGCATGCTGGGACTCAAACGCTCTGCGTGCCCTTGACAATCGCCAGGGCATCCGAGACGGCAACGGTCGACTGAGTGACACGTTTTTGATTGAATCTTCCCAAAAAGGAAGCCCGACCCATGAGGCTATCGAAATCCTGTTAAAAGGCAAAGAAATCGATTTTCCAACCGGTCACCCGGGCGTCTATGACCGGGACGGAAATTGTCGTAAAACCTTACGCCTGAAATGGTGGATGTCCGCCCACGAACGCCAACATATTCAAACCTACGATCAGGCGGTTCGCGCCGATGCCTGCGCCCTGGATCAAATCGCAGGAATCCATATCCCGGAAGAACTGTTGCAACAAATCCGCATGACCAATGGAACGCCCCATGATACGCCGGTCTTCTTCGGCCATTACTGGCTCTCCGGCGAAATGAAACCACTGAACGAAAAAGCCGCGTGCCTGGACTACAGCGCCGGACTCGGCGGACCCCTGGTCGCCTACCGCTGGGACGGCGAAGAAACCTTGGACGCCTCAAGATTTGTCTCCATAAATCAGTAAAAATTCAAAAAAATCGTCACGCGTATTGCATTTTTTTTTTCAATTGATTAATATCAATAGATTGAACATATAGGAGGAAAATGAATATGGGTGATAAAGCAAAGATCAGAATTGGTCATCTGAATATTACCGACCACTTAATCCTTGGAATAACCAAAGATCATCTGGATAAGAAAGTAGAGACATTTCAATACGCCGAACTCGAGACCATACCCATGACGGGGTGGCCCGAATTGGTCAACAAACTGGAAACCGATGCGCTCGACGGCGCATTCGTCCTCGCCCCCAGCGCCATGGATTTATATAAATCCGGTTTACCCATCCGACTGGTTCTTCTCGGCCACAAAACCGGCTCCATCTTCATCAAACGCAGCGGCGCCGGAATCGAAAAGATTGACGATTTCAAGAACCAAACCATTATTATTCCCTATCAACTCTCGATCCACCACATGCTGGTGCACCGACTGCTCACCGAAGCCGGTCTCGTTCCCGGTAAAGACGTGATGTTTGAAACCCTGGCCCCCAGCCAAATGCCGGAAGCCCTCGAATACGGCGCCGAAGATAACCTGGGCGGTTTCATCGTTGCCGAACCCTTTGGCTCAGTATCCATTAAAGCCGGACACGGCGAAGTCTTTAGCCTTTCAAAAGACCTGTGGCCCAAACATCCCTGCTGCGTCTTCGTCTTAAAAGAAAATATCATCAAAAATTCCCCGGATGCTGTCCAGGAACTGGTCAATAGCCTTGTCAAATCGGGAAAACTGGCAGAAAATAATCCCGATGATGCCGCCCAGATCGGCGCCACATTCCTCAAACAAGACGCCAATCTCATCAAGAGCATTCTGACCCAACCCAAAGATCGCATTATCACCGACGAACTGATCCCGATTCATGAAGATTTCGAAAAAATTCAGAATTATATGACGGAAAAAATGGGTGTCCTGAAAGCCAAAATCGATTTGGAAAAATTCATCGATACCCGTTTTGCCAAATCCGCAACATAAAAGGATGAGCGTGTCAGGAATTTTGTGTAAATCGTCCAGACGTAGCACGCTACGTCTCACCAATATGGCTATCCACACAAGATCCCTGACACTCTCTTAAATTTATATCCGATACCAACGTAGGACACACGGTTCTCTCTCCGGGGCCGACCGCGTCGGCTCCCGGCGAAGGATGATTTTCGTTAAGGGATTTTTGGTAGATTTTTTGGTATAACAGGGGGTCTCAAATGTTCGGTCTTCAACGTCTGTCGCGCAGATTCTCCGATCGCTGGATTGATATCATTCTTGCCTGTTTGGGCCTCGTGCTCTCGGTGATGGGCATCATCATCAACCGGATTCTCTTTCATGGCACAGTCGCGTGCATAACCATGATGGTCATTCGATACGTGAATCGAAATATCAAAGGCGATGTCACCCGTTTCAAAGAATTTTTTCGGGAAGCTCCCACCAAAGACCAATTGCTGGATCGCGATCAACTGAACCTCCACGAATTTAAACGTTTGGCCGATTCGGTCAATGGAATGATTACCGAAATCAGGGAAAAAGAGACGCAGCTCTTAAAGGCTAAAGATGCGGCTGAAACCGCCACCCGCGCAAAGTCCGAATTCCTGGCCAATATGAGCCATGAAATTCGAACCCCCATGAATGCCATTATCGGAATGAGCGATATCCTCTCCCAAACGCCCTTAAACCCCGAACAGTACGAATACCTTGAAATTATTCATACCTCGGCCAATAACCTCCTGGTCATCATCAACGACATCCTCGATTTTTCAAAGATCGAAGCCGGGCGTCTCACCATCGATCATGTCAATTTTAGCGTTCGGGATGTCATCGAAGGGGTCGCCGACATGATTTCCCCCAAAGCCCATAATAAACTCCTGGAACTGAGCACCCTCATCGAACCGGATATCCCCATGCAACTGTTGGGCGATTCCTCCCGCCTTCATCAAATCCTTTTAAACCTCGCCAACAATTCGGTCAAGTTTACGGAAAAAGGAGAAATCGTGATCACTGCCGATATTCTCGAATCCACGCCCACAACCATCAAACTGATCTTTAAGGTCAAAGACACCGGCATTGGGATTGCGGAAGAAGACCGACCTTATTTATTCAAAACCTTCTCGCAATTGGATACGACCTCCACCCGCCGCTACGGCGGAACCGGCCTGGGGCTTGCGATTTCCAGAAAATTATCCGAACTCATGGGCGGGGAAATCGGAGTCGAAAGCCAGCCGGGCAAAGGTTCCACGTTCTGGTTTACATGCATCTTCGAACGCACCTCAGACAATCTCTCCTCTTCTCCCATTTCACCCGTGGAATTCAAAAATCTGAAAGTCCTCATTGTCGACGACAACAACACCAACCGGTTTATTTTGAGAAAATACCTGAAGGTTCGAGACTGCGAATGCGATGAAGCCGGAACCGCCTGGGAAGCCCTTCAAAAACTCAGAACATCAGCCGAAAAAAATGTCCCGTATGAGCTGGCGCTGCTGGATTTCCAGATGCCGGATATCAACGGAAACCAACTGGCAGAAATGATTAAAAACGATGACCTGATCAAACAAACCCCGCTCGTGCTTCTCTCCTCATCGACCGATTACCAGGTCCATGAGGAATTACGCGACGTGGGTTTTGACGCACTGCTGTATAAACCCATCAAACAATCGCAGTTGTTTCGCTGTATTTCCGGGGTCCTGGGCCTGAACAAAGCCGAGTTGAAACAATCGAAATTGGTTAACGGCGATTTAAGTAAAAAAGCATTGAAAATCTTTGATAAACCCTTAAAGATCCTCCTGGTTGAAGACAATGTCTTCAATCAAAAGGTCGCGATGTTTAACCTTTCCAAATTTAATCACTGCGTGGACCTGGCCGAAAACGGAAAAATTGCCGTTGAAAAATTCAAAGAAAACCGTTACGATATCATCCTCATGGATGTTCAGATGCCGATTATGGATGGTTATGATGCGGCCCGGGCCATTCGGAAATTGGAGAAAGAGCGACCGTCCGGGCCGGACGAAAGAACCCATACGCCGATTATTGCCATGACCGCCAATGCCATGAAAGAAGACGAAGATCGCTCGTTTCGCTCCGGAATGGACGCTTACCTGGCCAAACCGTTCAGTGCCGAGAAATTTATCACCGTGATCCACGAGATCGCGTCCACCCATCTGAGTAAAGCGATGGAGAGGGATGACCTCAACTGATCAATGATCTGAAATATTATCGGACCCGATAAACCTGGTGCAACTGGGCGCCCGCCCAGATATTTTCGATCCCCTTCTCCTGACACAGTTGAAATAACGAAAACGTTCGGGCGTAACGTTCCTCGTCTGCCCCCTCCGGTTGAAGGAGTACCGGAACCCCCGGTACCAGCGATCGGATGTGCCGGACCACGTCCGGCGTGAGGTGGGAATTGACCACCAGTTTGATCTCATGGATGTGGGGAATCAGATCCGGATGGAGGTAATAGCCCGAAACGTCTTTGGGGGAAACCGCCCACCAATCGATGGGAAGCTCCCGGTAACACCCACCGTTGGTTTCAATGGCCAGAAAATAACCCTTCTGTTTTAACGCAGCAGTCAGGGGAGCCAGATCCTGTTCCAGGGGTTCGCCACCGGTAAGGACCACCTGAGATTGGGGGTATCGGTTGCGGTAACCGTCGATTTGACCGATGATTTCATCGACCGGAAGAACGGTTCCGTTTTCCCACGAATCGCGCGTATCGCAATAAGAGCAACGGTAGGAACATCCGGAAAGTCTCAGAAATATCGTCGGATAACCGGCTCTCTTTCCTTCTCCCTGAAATGACCAGAATATCTCATTGATCTTCAGTGTAGGAAGCTGCGGCATTCTCCGATTCCCATATCACCACTCGGGATACCGGGAATTTCTCCTTGATTCGATAATAGAAATGACGGGATAGATTTTCGGCTGAGGGCGAAAATTCGAATTCCTCGTTTAATAGTTGATGGTCCGGCAGGATATCGCGGAGATACTGTTTGATTTCCGTAAAATCGATACCGATTCCGGCGGCGTTTAAGCCGTTTTCCGCCACCTTGAAATACACTTCGATTTCAAAGGTATGCCCATGCATATTCTCGCATTTTCCCTTGTAATTTTGTAGAAAATGCGCGGCGGCAAATTTATGTTTCACAACCAATTCCCAACTCATTGTTTACCTTCCTTTTTGAGTCTTGTGATTAAAGGGTCTTCCATGTTTAATTGGTGAAAGGCGCTGTTTCGAATATCGCAGGACGGACATTTCAAACAGGGCATTTCCGAGCCGCGGTAGCAGGAAACGGAATAGGAATAATCGGCGCCCAATTCAAGACCCCATGCGATGATTTCCTTTTTGCTCATTTCGATCAATGGGGCGTGGATATGGAATTTTTTACCCGTAATCGCGGCGGATGTCCCCGCGTTGATGGCGGCTTGCATCTTTTGGGTAAAGCGAACCGTGGTATCCGGATAATCCGGGGTATCGATCCGGTTAAACCCGGTGACCAGATGACGGATCCCGCGCGATTCGGCAAAAGCCGCGGCAAGCGACAGGAAGATGCCGTTTCGAAACGGCACATAGGTAATCGGAACGCCTTCCTCATTCTTGGAAGCGGCGAGCGACTCGGGGATCGCCTGGTCGCGGTCGATCAATGCCGAATAGATGATGTCTTTGAGCGGAAAATCGATGAGGTGATAGTCGATTCCCAGGTTCCGGGCAATGGTCCGGGCCATCTCCACTTCGATGCGGTGACGCTGGGCATAATGAACGGTCAGGGCAATCGCATGGCCGAACGTTTGTTTTGCCCAAACCAGCGCCGTGGTGGAATCGATTCCTCCTGAAAACAACACAACGGATGAATGTTTATTTTTTTTTTGATTCATTACTTGTTCTAACTTTTCCAAATTCTTATAATATTAATAAAATCATGACAATAGCCGCAATCACGGCCAGAACGGTTAACACGATCTTTAGGACGCTAAAGGGTCTCTCACCCTGAACCTCGCCGGTTTGTCCATTGACCAGGAACCGATACACCTTATCCTGAAAGCGATACGAACTGATCCAGATGGGTAAGAGGATGTGTTTGAACGTGAGATTGGCGTACGCCGTATCCATCGTATGGATCCGTTGTTCATCGCCGCCGATATCTTCCCGGACCGCATCATGGATCACCGGTTCCATTTTCAATTTGGCGTCATCGAGCCCGGTCGTCAGATCGATCCGGTAGGTTTCGGCCCGAAACCCACTCAGGTATTTATCATTATAACACACAAGCTTGCTTAAATTCCAGGGTTCCAGTTTTTCCGTGTACTTTCGGGGAAGGGAGTCCGTGGCAATGACCAGAATATCGTCGAAGGAATGATGGACACGGCCCGACGTATGGGTCCAGTGGGTGCGCTGGACCTGGCGTGTTCGGGTAACGGTCTGACCGTTTTCTTCCGTGGTGTAGGTTTCGGTCACATAATAATGGGTGCCGCGTTCGCCGGTATAGGCGGTATGGGTAACCGCATCATAGGTCCAGTAGGGGATATAGATCCCATTGAGTCGGTCGCTCACCACATCCGCTCGTTTTAAATCCGACGGGGCAAACCAGAGTTGGGAGATCCAGGATTTGAATAACGCGATGGCTTTTTTCTTTTCGATTTCAAACGGAATCAGCGATTGCGGTTTGAGGATGGTATGGGTCGTTCCGCTTTTCACCACGATATTGGCCGCGCAGTACGGGCACCGGTCCGCCGTTACATTGGCGGCCAGGGTCACGGCTGCGCCGCAGGCCGAGCATTGGAGCGAGACCACATCGATCTTTTCTTCCCGATGCTGGTGTTCCCGGATAAATTTTTCATAATCGATTTCTCCGACCATTTGTCCCGAATCGGCGATGGTATTGGCTGCCCCGCAGTAATTGCAAGTCAGGGTTTGGGTGCCGGGTTTATAGACCAGAATGGCACCGCAACCCGTGCAAGCCAGCTCGCTATTGATGTTGTCTTTTTTTAACGTGCCGTTGTTCTCTTGGATATCGGTCATGGGGTATCTCCCTTATCTCGATTGAAGTTTTTTTCATTACTCACATATAATATACTATATATAATATAGTAATCGAAATATAGTAATCGAATATTACATGGAAGGCACCGGCGGTGGTCCGGGCGGTGTAAACAAGTCTTTGACTTCGGGAACATCGGTGGCTTTGAGCCAGGTGGGCATTCCCTGTTTCCATACGTACGTGGTCAGCGTGATGGCCTGCTGATCGATGAGTTGGCGTAACCCCATTTCATTGTATGGTCCGCTTTGTTGGCCGTTGAGCACCACGTAAATCATCATCGCGCCCGGAACCGGCGGCGGACCTCCGACCGGTTGGCCCTGGTGTGGGGCCTGACCCTGGCCTTGTTGAAACATTCCGGCCATTTGGTTGGCCATGGCAAATCCCATGCCCATTCCGATTCCGGCGGACGCGCTTCCGCTGGGGTTGGCGGCCGCGGTTTGCAGCGAGCCGGCCGCCTGGTATTTCATGTAATTGTCCAGGTTTCCAAGCATTCCCATGCTGTTGCGTTTATCGATCGCTTCTTCGACTTCCGGCGGAAAGGAGATGTTCTCGATGAGGAATTTACTCAGGTGGAGACCGTACGCATCGTATTCCGGCTGGATCTTATCCTCGATTATTTTGGACAATTCGTCGTAATGGGCCGACATATCGATCGCGGGGATTTTACTCTGGGCAATCGAATCGGAAAAACGGGTGACAATAATATTCTTTAATTGTTCGGAGATTTCTTCGGTGGTAAATTGAGGGTCCGTGCCGGCGATTTCACGGATGACTTTGACCGGATCTTTGATACGCATGGCATAGGTGCCGAAGGCACGGAGGCGAATCGGGCCGAATTCCGGGTCTCTGAGCATGACCGGGTTTTTGGTTCCCCATTTCAGATCGGTGAAGTTTTTGGTATTGGCAAAGTAAACTTCGACCTTGAACGGACTGTTGAAACCGTATTTCCATCCTTTCAGGGTGGTAAGGATCGGCATGTTTTTGGTTTCCAGCGTGTAGGTACCGGGTTGAAACACATCGGCCAGCTTGCCTTCGTTGACGAAGACAGCGACCTGGGATTCCCGAACCACCAATTTGGCGCCGTATTTGATCTCATTTTGATACCGTTCAAACCGGTAAATCATGGTATCGTTGGTGGGATCCAGCCATTGGATAATATCGATAAATTCTGCCCTGAGTTTTTCAAAGAAACCCATAATGACCTCCTGTGCAATGCCTTGAATTTTATAATTATATGTCAAGCAATGCTTAAAATCAAGAAAGGATTCTTCAATATTGTTAAATATGGAGAACTATCAGGATAAAAGAGACTAAAAAACTTAAATGCCCACCGACAGGCTGAATGTCAAATGTTGAGACGCGCCCCCCATACCTTGACAAAGTTCTTTTTTCGGTTTAATATGGGAGCATGGCAAAAGAAAACGATATCAAGCGGATACCGTATGGAATTGCGGATTTCAATCTATTCCGGAGTGACAATTATTATTATGTCGATAAAACGCGGTTTATCCGTGATATTGAAAATAAAGGTCGCTATCTTTTTTTTATCCGTCCGCGGCGGTTTGGCAAATCGCTGCTTTTGAGTCTTCTGGAATCGTATTACGATATCGATAAAAAGAACCAGTTCGATGGTTTATTCACTGGAACCGATATTCACCGGGACCCGACCGGGGAACAAAATACATACCTCATTTTATCGCTCAATTTTTCCAAGATGTCGTCTCCGGTTTCGGAGATCGAGGAGAACTTTACCCGGCATGTCAAGAATGCCGTGACGTATTTTACCCGGAAATACGCGGGAATGCTGGAGCAAGACATTGAAGAAGCCCTGGCTTTAATCGGAAACCAAAAAAATGTTTCGGCCGTAATGGATACGTTTCTATATACCTGGATGGGAAAGAAACCGAAGATTTATGTAATCATCGACGAGTACGATAATTTTGCCAATACGATTTTGGCTGAATCCGGGGAGGATTATTACCGGGCCATCACTCATGGGGAAGGATTCCTCCGGTCGTTTTTCAATGTACTCAAAGGCGGTACCACCGGGAGCGATGCCCCGATTTCCCGAATGTTTGTGACCGGGGTTTCTCCGATCACCATGGACGATGTTACTTCCGGATTCAATATCGGAACCAATATTTCATTGGATTCGGATATGGTCGATCTTCTGGGATTTACTCAAACCGAAGTCGAAGCCATGATCGACTATTACCGGCAAACCGGAAAAATTCTCCACTCGACTTCGGAACTCATCGCGATCATGAGCCAGTGGTACAATCACTACCGGTTTTCGATGGATTCCGACGTGGATGTATTTAACACGATTCACGCCTTGTACTTTTTAAGAGAATACATGAAAGCCTCCAAGATTCCCCGGATATTTGTCGATGAAAATATTCTGACCGATTACAAAAAAATTCGCCAATTGATAATTATCGATAAAAAGGGAGAACCGTCGACAAACGGGAGTTTTACGCAACTTCAGCAGATCATCGAAACCGGGGTGATTCATTCGAAGGTCACCCGGAGTTTTCCCGTCAGGGATATTGCCGAACCGGAGAATTTTGTCTCTCTTCTCTACTATTTCGGATTATTGACGATCGGTGGAAGTGATGAATTAAATCGGGCGATCCTCAAAATTCCCAATGAATCCGTCAAGCGGTTGTACATCACGTTTATTCGTAAAACCTATGAGGAAACCGGGGTTTTCAGTGTGAAATCCAACGATTATGACACCTTTATGGAGGCGATGGCGGTTAGAGGGGAATGGAAGCCGTTAATCGAGTTCCTGGTAAAAAAGATGGACGCCTCCATGGGGCTTCGCGATTTGATGAGCGGGGAAAAATCGGTTCAGGCATTTCTCAATATTCTTTTCGGTCTATCCGATCTGTATATGACCCATTCGGAGAAAGAATTGAACAAAGGATTTGCCGATCTGGTTCTGGAACCGTTTCTCACTCAATATCCGGCAATTAAATATTCTTACCTGATTGAGATCAAATACATTCCCCTTTCAAAGTCCAAAAAGAAATCGGTCTCTCAAAAACAGATTCATGAATTGGCGATGGAGGCAGGGCTGCAATTGGATCAATACAGTCGGGATGAAAAATTCAGAAAAAGTATTGGTCAAACGACCTTGAAAAAATTGGTGCTCATCTTTTGCGGAAGCCAGTTAGTTTATTATAACGAAGTATAAACAACTCTTGGGGTCGTATCTCAACATTCTACATTCGGTTCCGTATTAACGGGGAGAATCCGCGGATGCGCCCCTTACCAGGCACATCGTGCTCGGTGCGTTCAACCAAATGTTGAGACGCGCCACCCATCCTTGCCCTTAAGTTCAAAGCTTCTCTATCTCGTCTTTTGATAGGCCGGTAGAATTTATAATTAAAGTGATATCAACGCCATTTTTCTTCAATGCCGCGGCAGTTTTGAGAATACCTTTTTCCATACCTTCTTCTATGCCTTCTTCTATGCCTTCTTTTCTTCCTTCTTCCCTGGCTTTTCTTATCGCGTATTCCGCCTCAAAACGAATGGTTTCTTCAATACTGGCTTCATCGTGCAATTGATCCAGGTAGCGTCGGTAGGCGGGCACATCCTCGTCCGGGAGGTTGATTTCTTTGAGTTTCTCCCGGGCTTCGGCCAGTCCTTTGGCTTTGAACTCGTCTTTGATTTCGCTGTTTTTTAAAAAATAAACCCATTCATCCAGGCTGTCTTTGGCAATATCATTGAATTCATTGACTTTGATGATGTAGTGTTCCGGGTAAATCGAGGTCACTGTGGAACGTTTGAAAATCTCTTTTTGCTTTTCGGATAATTCCAGCGTATCATTCTGGTGGATACCTTTGAAGTACGTGCCTCCGTAATACACGTAATCCTGACCTTGCCCCA
The DNA here is from genome assembly GCA_050258455.1 of Candidatus Omnitrophota bacterium. Taxonomy (GTDB): domain Bacteria; phylum Acidobacteriota; class Aminicenantia; order UBA2199; family UBA2199; genus JAKAGC01. The sequence continues at coordinate 14,790 of JBLMYT010000002.1, forward strand.
GATCGAAATAGACCACACTCACGGTAATCACTTTCTTCACATTTTTATAGGGTTCATTGACATGAATATATTCGGTCACGGCTTTGGACGTGTTATAAAGAATTTTATAAAAATAATCCAGTTCGCGTGTATTTTGGACTTCGACAATAATCAATTGATCGTTGGAATCCTTAACCAGAATATCCACTCGGTTGAATTTATCGGTGGCGCATTCCTGATTGCCTTCGCTTTCCAGGATATTGATGATTTTAATTTCCTGTTTGATCAATTCGCTCAGGAATCCTTCCAGTATGCCGAAATTGGCCTTGCTTCGGAGCATCTTTTTGACTGCCCAGTCGAAACGAATGTGTTTGGGTTTTGTTTTTATCATGGTGAATAAATTGTACAAAAAAAATCTTCTTTTTTCAATATTTCCGGCACATATTTTTTTAAGCGGTTTGTATGAAATGGGGTCAAGTCTTGCATTATAACATTATAACAAAATAATAATGTTGCAATGCAAGACTTGACCCCCAAACCCGGGCACATCGTGCTCGGTGCGTTCAAATTTTTGACTTCTATCTTTTAATCGGATTAATTATGAGAATAGTCAGCGGATCCTTCAAAGTTACCGCTTCATTCAAATTGAATTAAAATTAAAAAAAATTTTTTAGGTAGTTTTATTTTTTTATTTATGTTATCATCATTTCGGAAAAGGGAAGATGAAGCAAAAAGACTTTATTTTATCCGCTATTTTATTGATTGGGGGTTTTTTGTTCATTCCATATGCTGCTTATCCGCTAAACCCGGATAAACAAATGACCCAATACATTCATCATGTGTGGGGACTGGAAGATGGTTTACCTCAAAACGCGGTCCATCGGGTGATCCAAACCCGGGATGGCTACCTCTGGCTGGGAACCCAGGAAGGCCTCGTCCGGTTTGATGGCGCCCACTTCACGGTTTTCGACCGGTACAGCGAACCCCAACTCTTGAGCAACTGGATTTTTACCCTTCTTGAAGACCATGAGGGAACGCTCTGGATTGGTACCTATGATGGCGGTTTATCCTGTCTAAAAAACGGTTTGTTTAAGGCGTATTCTACCGCAAACGGTTTGTCCAATGACCGGATCCGGGTACTCTGTGAGGACCGGAACGGAAATCTCTGGGTGGGAACCGACGGCGGAGGATTAAACCTGTTTAAAATGGGAACGCACGTCATTTACGCTAAAAAACAAGGATTAGCAAACAATACCGTGAATGCTATCGGCACGGACCACAACGGGAATGTATGGGTGGGAACCAATGAGGGGCTGGAGCGCGTGGAATGTTCCGAAAATGCCCCATTCGGTAAAATCGGTATCCATTCGGTAAGGGAGGCCTTTTCCGGCAGTGTGGTCAGCGCGATTTTCGAAGACAGCCGCCATCGGTTGTGGGTCGGAATCGGTAACCAGGGCCTCCGATATCTGGAAAATGGAAAATGGCGGGCGTACACGACCCGGCAGGGCTTATCCTCCAATAGTGTTACCTCCCTCTCCGAAGACCGAGACGGCAACCTCTGGGTGGGCACCGAGGGCGGGGGCTTAAACCGCATCCGAAACGAACGATCCACCGCTTATACGTCGGCCCAGGGTCTGACCAATGATATCATCTTTTGTATATATGAAGATCGCGAAGGCAGTTTGTGGATCGGCACCCGGGGCGGCGGCCTGAACCGCTTCAAAGATGGCAAATTTACCCCTTATACGGTGACCGAAGGCCTCTCTTTCGATATGGCCAGACCGATAATTGAAGACCGGTCGGGAAATTTATGGATCGGCACCCAGGGCGGCGGCCTGAACCGGTTTCGAAACGGCACGTTTACCACGTTTTCATCAAGGCCCCATGAATTAACCAGTAAGATCATCATTTGCCTTTACGAAGATCGAGACGGAACCCTGTGGGTGGGCACCCAGGGCGGCGGCCTCAATGCACTAAAGAATAAAAAATGGACGGCCTATTCCACACGGAATGGCTTATCCAACGATAAGGTCAATTCCATTACCCGGGACGAGGCCGGAACCCTCTGGATCGGGACGGAAAACGGGTTGAACCGCATGGAAAAAAATGGAACGTTTACGGTATTTACCCGAGAACACGGCTTGTCCAACGAGATGATCAAATGCCTCTACAAAGGGAGAAAAGGCATACTCTGGATCGGGACGGAAAACGGTTTAAACTCCCTGGGAAAGGATGGAAAATTCAAGACATTGACCAAAACAAACGGTTTATCCCATGACATTATTCGTTCGATCTATGAAGATGCCGACGGTACCCTATGGGTGGGCACCCGGGGCGGTCTGAATCGGTTGAAACATGGGAAAATCACCTATGCGACCACCCGACAGGGGTTGTTTGACGATATTATCTACGCCATCCTGGAAGATGATGGCGGCGATCTGTGGATGAGCTGCAACAAGGGCATCTTCCGGGTAAATAAAAAAAAGCTTAACGATTATCTGGATGGGAAAGCAACGACTTTTCCATGTATTTCCTATAATGAAAAAGATGGGATGAGAAGTCGGGAATGCAACGGCGGAAGCCCGGCCGGGTGGAAAACCCGCGACGGGAAACTGTGGTTCCCGACGATTAAAGGCGCGGTCATGATCGACCCCAAACCGACACCGGCCAACCGCTATGTCCCGCCGGTCCTCATCGAAAGCATTGTCGCGGACGGAAAAAAAATCCCACTGCCGGTTTCGCGTCAACAGACCCTCGTCCTGCCTCCGGGAAAACAGCGGATTGAAATTCATTACACCTGCCCGAGTTTTCTGGATCCTGCCGGCATGCGTTTCCGATACAAACTCGATGGAATCGACGCCAATTGGATCGAGGTGGGCACGCGACGAACCGCCTATTACACCAAAATTCCACCGGGCAAATACACCTTTTACGCCAATGCGGAAACGAGAAACGGCCAATGGAATCGAGCCGGGGCATCCGTGGCCTTCCGGCTGGAATCGTACTTCACCCAAACCTGGGAATTTTATTCGTTATGCGGCATCGGACTGGCATTGGTCATTTTTATGGGCTATCGGGTGCGCGTCCGCCAGTTGTATTCCAGAGCCGCCAAACTCCGCCGCCTGGTCGAAGAGCGTACCAAGGATTTGAAGGAACGCAATGCGGAACTGGAAACCCTGGAACGCATCATCAAAGACATCAACCGAGAAATGAGACTCGATAAACTCCTGCATTCGATCATCGATAAAGTCATGGAACTGTTTCGGCGGGCCGAACGCGGCGGGTTTTTGATCTACGAACGAAGCCGGGGCGTATTTCGGCTCGCCGCATCCAAAGGCTACGACCCGGATAAGGTGAAGGATTTTGTCCTCACCTACGACGAGGCCTTATCCCGTTACACCGCTTATTCGGATCAACCGAACGAGGGCGTTTATATCTTGCGGCGCTACAACGATACCCTGGTTGAGGATACGTTCGAGGATTTTTCCCCCGGATGCTCGCTGATCATGACCATGGTCATCGACGGAAAAATGGAAGGCGTACTGGTTCTCGATAATTGCATCGACCCCGACGCGTTCGAGCAATCGGATGTCCAGAAATTGGCGCGCTTTCGAGAGCATGCGGTTTCGGCCCTGATCAAGGCCCGAACCTTCGATGAATTGGAAATGCGGGTGGAAGAGCGCACCGCCGAACTCCTCCATGCCAAAGAAGCGGCCGAAAAAGCCAACCGGGCGAAAAGCGAATTCCTGGCCAACATGAGCCATGAAATCCGTACGCCCATGAATGCCATTCTGGGATTTACCGAAATTCTCGCGGTAGAGACCAGTGACCACCACCACAAACATTATCTCCAGGCCATTGCGTCGAGCGGAAATATTCTTCTGGGATTGATCAATGATATCCTCGATCTTTCCCGAATCGAAGCCGGCAAAATGGAACTCCAACTCGAGCCGGTCAATCCCGTATCGGTGTTGAATGAAATCCGCCAAATCTTTTCAGGTACCATAAAAGAAAAGAAAATCGGTTTCCATCTGGACGTCGATCCCACGTTGCCCGATGCCTTGATGATGGATAGCTTGCGTATTCGTCAGATCCTGTTTAACCTCGTGGGAAACGCGGTTAAATTCACGGATAAAGGATTCATCAAACTGGGAATTTTCAGGGGGCAGAATCCGGATGGCCCGGACCCGGGATACGTGGATCTCATTTTTTTGGTCCAGGATACGGGAATCGGTATTCCCGAAGACCAACAGGATATGATCTTTGAAGTGTTTAGTCAATCCAAAGTCAGTCGGGCGGGAAAATTCGGCGGATCCGGTCTGGGGTTGACGATTACCCGCAGGCTGGCCGAAATGATGGGCGGTCGAATTTCGGTGCAGAGCGAGGAAAGACGCGGGAGCACCTTCACGGTCACCCTGAACCGGATTGCGGTCTCCAGCCAAGCCGAAACCGGCAAGGAGCCGGAACCCGGCGATCCGTTGAATCCGTTAAATATCGATGCGGTCCGATTCGGTCAAGCCAAAGTATTGGTGGTGGATGATAACCCCTTTAACCGAAGTCTGTTTGTAAAATTTTTGGACTTTCACCAGCTTGCCATTATGGAAGCCGAAAATGGTCGGCAAGCCATCGACCTGGTCAAACACCATCGGCCGGATGTGATTCTCATGGATTTGCGGATGCCGGTCATGGATGGCTATGAAGCCACCGCCATATTAAAAAAAGATCCGGAACTCCAATCCATTCCCATTATTGTCATTACAGCCTCGGCCATGAAAGAGCAGGAAGAAAAAATTAAAAATTCCGGGAGCAACGGTTACTTAAAAAAACCGGTAAGCCGGAACGATTTGATCCGTCAACTGATTCGGTTTTTACCTTACACCCTCGACACCGACACCGATCGCCCGACGGAAACACCCGGCCCCTCAGACACTCTCGACCCGATCCCGGTCGCGAACGATCTCCCGCAATTGCTCTCGACGCTGACGGATGACCTCCTGCCTCGCTGGGAAAACATAAGAAAAGCCTTTGTACTGGATGATATTGAGGAGTTTTCAAATGCCGTACGCCAATTGGGCGATCAGTACGGTCTGAACCGACTGACCCGATGGAGCGACGAATTAAATACGGAAGCCCAGCATTTCAATACGCAAAAAGTCAGGAATTTACTGGACCAATTCCCCGAATGGGTTGAAACCATCCGGACACGCACCCGGTAACGATTCAATTAACCATTGAATTGACCATTAAATTTTTATACAGTCAAATTATTTGACAGATCAAAACCCCCATCAACTAACGATTTTAGATCAACCGTCAATTGTAAGTTTTTGTTTCACCCTCAAGAACCTCTTGCAGTCAGGCTTTATACAAAATCGTAAAAAATTGGAACATCGTATAAAAGCGAAATAAACGGGTCAATCGTGTCAATTTTTTTACGATCGAGAAAATGTTTTCATCAAGAACCTTAATACATCTTTCTTTTTCTTTTGAATGCATATTGGGCGAGTGAGTTGGCAAGCCGATTGCTATATATTGGTATGAAACAAAACAATAAAATGAACATTGGAGGTTTTAACATGCAACATAAAATATTATTTGTCGATGATGAAGCGTCACTGAGAAGAACAATGGCTTTAGGGTTGAGTCAACGGGGATTTGATACCGAACCGTGCGAGAATGGGATGACCGCCCTTAAAAAACTGGAATCCTTCATGAAGAACAATGTGAATTTGAAAGCCGTTGTCGTGGATATCCGGTTACCGGATATCGATGGAATCAAGCTCGTCAAAATCATTAAATTCCGGTACCCCGGAATTCCCGTGGTCTTGATTACCGGCTATGCCGATCGTTACAACCGGGAAGAGATTCGAAATCTTCAGGTCAATGCGTTCCTGGAAAAGCCGTTTACCCCGGATGAATTAACGGAACAGTTTCTCAAGATTATGGAAAACGAGCAGGCCGTGGAAGAACCTTCATTAAACGATGAGAAAATCGAACTGAAAAGCGAATCCGCTTATTTGCTGGTACGGATGGACGATGACGCCGATATCCTGGAAACCTACAAGAGCCTGTATTATATGGAAAATGTGTTGTATTGTGATGCCACCAAAGGCGATTACGATGCCTTTATGCTGCTTCAGGCAGACACCATGAAGGAATTGGCCGAAATGGGCGAGAAAGTCAAACAGGTCCCCGGTGTCAAATCCGTGGATTTTATGGGCGTGGACAGTCCGGTACTGGATGAAAGTACGGCATCGATTATCGACGTGGCCGAAGATGCCCTGTCGGACGAATCCTCGGCTTCGACCAAGACCCGCGACATGAGCAACCGCGTCTGTTCCTATATCCTGATGGATGTGGAAAGAGAAAAATTGGACGAGGTCTATCCCACGGTCCGATTAAATGAAAACGTGGTTTATTGCGATTATACCACGGGAAAATACAATCTGGTTCTCTTTGTTACCGGCCATTATTTTGACGAGATCGATAAATTCATCCAACAGACGCTGGTGAATATGACCGGCGTCTTAAAGGTCAAAGAATATCCGATCGTCAGCCTTTTCGAAATGTAATTTCTATTCTAGATACACGATCGTATTCACGATGCAATCGGGCATCGGTGGCTTCGGAACGTCGAAACGCCGCCGGTGCCCGGTTTTCGTTTTAAATGCGTTTAAACTCGTTCAATTCAATTCAATTCAATTCATTTCATTTCAATTCATTCTCGCATGAGTCGGAACTCCAACTTTTTTTTGATCCGACCTGCTTCCGTAATCATGCGTTTTATGGTAAGATGATGATCTTTTGAAGAACCAGGAGGAATATCGGCATGCTTAACCATCATCCGAAAGGACTCGTTGTTGCATTTTTCACCAATATGGGCGAGAGATTTGGCTATTACACCATGATTGCCATATTTATTCTGTTTATCCAGGCCAAATACGGCTTAAACGCCGCAGCCGCGGGTCAGGTTTACGGCATATTTCTGGCTGCGGTTTATTTTTGTCCCATTTTCGGCGGACTGCTGGCCGATAAAGTACTGGGGTACGGCAAGACCATCGGACTGGGATTAATCGTCATGTTTTTGGGCTATCTATTGCTTGCGATTCCCACGGTCATGGGTTCCGGCTTCATTTTGATCATTGGTGCGCTGGCGGTGATTTCGATCGGTACCGGGTTATTTAAAGGCAACCTCCAGGCGCTGGTCGGGAACATGTATGACGATCCCCGGTACAGCGCGCACCGCGACCGAGGGTTTAATATCTTCTATATGGGCATTAACGTCGGGGCCATGTTTGCCCCCACTGCCGCCGAAAAAGTCAGTAACTGGATCCTGGCCACGTTTCACTATACGTACGACGCCCGAATCCCGGCTCTCGCCAATGATGTGCTCCGAAATAAACCCGTGGACATGACCGGTTATTTGCAAATCGCCCGACTGCAAGACCCGGGCGTTTCGGCAGAAACCTTAAACGCCTTTTCGCGCCACTACCTCAATGCCTTGAGCCAATCGTACCATCTGGCCTTTGGCGTGGCTTGTATCAGTCTGGTGATCTCGATGCTGGTGTTTTGGTCCTTCCGTAAACACTACCAGGCCATTGATTTTACCGAAAAACAGAAATCCAAATCCGATGCCTTGAAAGCCACGGTCGTCGACCTCCCGCCCCACCAAACCCGCGAACGGATGGTCGCCCTGGGCCTGGTCTTTTTGGTCGTCATCTTCTTCTGGATGTCGTTTCATCAAAATGGCGCAGTCATGACCTATTTTGCCCGTGATTACACGGTCGCCAATGTCGGTAAAGTCACCAATTTATGGTTCGATCTGTGGGGATTGCTGTCGATTGCCCTGTCGATCGCCGGTTTGGTGATCTGGTTAAAGAAAGACAGCACCAAAAAACTCAAAACATACGGTCTGGTCGCCGCCATTGCCTTTGGATTCCTGGCCGTTTACCGGTATCTGGGTTACAATGACATCAACCCCTTTACCCCACAGAAATTCCAGCATTTTAATCCCTTTTTTATCGTGGTGTTAACGCCCTTGATCGTTGGGTTCTTCGGTTACCTGCAAAAAAAAGGCAAAGAACCGTCTTCGCCGCGAAAAATCGGTATTGGAATGCTCATTACCGCTGTGAGTTTCACCATTCTGATCATCGGTTCCCTGGGGCTGGCCAGCCCGCAGCAATTGGGGGGACGCGTGGCGCCTGCGGGGATGCAGGTATCGACCTACTGGCTCATTTCCACTTACTTTATGTTAACCATTGCGGAGTTGTTTCTCAGCCCCATGGGAATTTCCTTTGTATCCCGGGCCGCACCGCCCAAGTATAAAGGGCTCATGCAAGGCATGTGGTTTGCCGCGACAGCCGTCGGCAATTACCTCTTAAGCGTGATTGCTTCCTTATGGCTCAAACTGCCGCTCTGGGCTTTGTGGTCGGTATTGGTCGGCTGTTGCCTGCTTTCCGCGTTATTTATCTTTTCGGTAATGAGACGACTGGAAAACGCCACCCAACATTAAAAAAAATGATAACGTGAATATCAATATACAAACTCTATAAAGTTACGACCGTGAATATGCAATTCTACGCCCAGCCGCTTTTTTACATTTCCTGGACCCTATGGTTACTGGTTTCGTTTGTTGCCCTTCGCCGGTTATCGCCAAAGCCTCTCTTGAAATTCCTTCAAGTCTTCGGCGGCTTTCTGCTGGCAACGGTGGCCATCCTCTCGCTCTTCACGCTCCTTACCCGGGATTTTAAATCCGGACCCTCCTTTTTTATCGACAATTACACGTATACCATCCCCGCCCATCAAAAGGAAATCATCATCGGAACCGCCAAAGATAAATCCCATATTACCATCGAGAATGCGTTTGCCGCACCCGCCCATCTCGCTTTACGTCTTCGGGACACCGATTTTGAAATCCGAAATATCAGCGGCGATAAAAAAGTCGATGTGAACGGGAAATACCTGAACCAGGTGGCCCTTCACAAGAATGATGAAATCACGATCGGAACCGAGCGGATACGGGTCATGGCGATCGGTTCGCCGTACCCCTTGGGCCGGGCGATCACCCTTCGCCTCACCCGTGGGGGCGAAAAAAAAGCAAAAACCGTTGTCATTCGAACGTTGTTGAATAAAACCCACACGATTCCAACGTCTCCAACGACCATCCCCGGCACGCTGGCTCTCGAATACCAGCCCCATCTCACCCTCATGGGGTCCAGTATCTATTACGGAATTATTTTTCTGATGGTATTGCTTTTTTCCATCGGCCTTTTTCTCTACCTGAAAAATCGATTGAACGGCGCATTGCTGTTCCTCATGGCCGTAGCGATCCCATTCGGTGCCGGACTGATCCGCGCACGCACCATGGGGGCCATCCTGTTGGTCGGCCTGGTGCTCTTTCTCTATATCGAAGCCAAACGCAAAACCAACTGGCAGTGGGGCTCGATTCTCCTCCTCCTGCTTTATGCCAGCGTCTTTCTCCTCCCCATTCTCCTTCGGATGAATGGGGATTTTTTACTCAAGCCCACCGGATTGCCCAAAGACAATCTCCCAGCCATTACCTTTACCCGCGGCAACGAGTCATTCGATTTGCGAGACAAAACAGAAACCCTGACATGCGGCCATCCGCACCCCATCATCCTCGGACACACCGGCTACGATCTGACCGTGGATCAAAAAAAAGTCGTGCTGATCCCTCGCGATCCGGAAAAAATCCGAACCTCCGAATCCATTGCCGCCATTATCAGCGACCTGTCCGAAGTGAAACCGGGCAATAATTACATGCATGTCAAATTTCCCCACACGTTTCAACCGGTCCCGGCTCAACAGTTGGGGAAGCCGGAAATCGTGATCGCCGACACCACCGGCAACCGCCTGACACTGACCAAACGCGTTAACCCGAATTACCATGTTTACCGCGACGGATTGATTCGGTTTATCATTTTTCCGTTCGGAGCATTTTTGATCGGGTTGTTTATTTTTTCTACCGTCTCACCAAAAGGCGGAGCCAAAAACGTGTTGTTCGGGAAAAAGAGTGGGGTGTTGGTTTATCAGTTTGTTTATTTTATGTTGGGTCTGGGGTATGTTCTGTTTGGGGGACTGGCCCTCTATAATAATCATTACGTGAAGAACTTTGAAAAATTTCGCGGTGGGGCGCTGCCCCTCTTTGTGGCCCTGTTTTTGGGGTTTATTTTTTTAAGTCGGTACAACCGATACCTCGTGTTTCTGTTCCGTGTGTTACGCCAACGGGTGTATCACATCCCATTGCTTATCGGTCTTTTTCTTATTTCCCTTTCCCGGTATGGGGTGGTATTTTTTATTGCGGGCGCCGCGTACGTCATTACTGTTTTCGGATTCCGGTTAAGGCATGGGATCCGGAATGAATTCAGCAATGCCCGAAGCTATCCGTTGGATGTAAAGACGCTCATTGAAACGCCGGTATGCGATTTCGAAAGCAGGGAAAATAAACGACTGTTCTTTGGGCTCGGGGGCTTTTTGAATAAAAAGGGGTGGAACTGTTTGTTATTTGCCGATATGCTGCTCCTGCTCGCCCTGTTTTTTATCGTCCTTCAACTCTTTCTGGGCAGTGAATTGGGGGTATCGGTGGGAGGCTTCTTCTTCCTTCCGATCGAATTGGGAAAGATTCTCTTGACCATTTATTTTGCAGACTGGGTGAGCCGGATCGATAAGGGCATGTCGTTCAGTGTGTTTTGGGTGTATGGCCTGGTCCTGATCCCCTTTGTGTTATTGATCGTCTTTTTAAAGGATTTTTCACCGCTCATCATTTTCTTTTTCGTCTTTTTCTATCATCTGATCCGGCTTAAAAAGCCCCGCCTGCTGCTTCTTCTTTCCCTCGTGCTGGTGCTTGCGGTCAATTTCATCCTGTTTTCAAATCCGGGAATGGTTCCCAAAGTCGTGGCCAAACGGATCAGTGTGTGGCAGAATCCCTGGCAGGATTATGATCTCTCGTATCAATACATCAATTCCGTCTGGTTAATGAAAGGAAGCGGGACCTTTGGCCGGGCAGCCGACGGCTTGCATGCCGCAGCGCTGGTGCCCCTGGTGGAAAAGGACCTCACCTTTTCTCTGGTGGTCGGAACCCTCGGCATGGTCGGTGCCGGTCTCTTGTTGTTGACCCTCTTTTTAACCGCAGCCGTCGTCAAACGAAAAACCGGTTCCTCCTGGCACCGCTATATCCTCGAATTTCTAACCGTCATCTTTTTGGCCCAATGCCTGGTTCCGGCCATGGATGGGGTCGGCATTCTTCCCTTAATGGGGCAGCCCTTCCCCTTCCTGTCCTATTCCAGCAACATGCTGCTCCTCTTCGTCCTTCCCTTCTTCCTCTTCATGATCATCACCTCGACCCAACCCCATCCCCCCACCTCCCCACCGTCAACCTATTCCCCGGAACCCTCCCCCTCAACCACCACCCAAACCAAAACGTTTTGGCTCCACCTTTTTCAAAAGGTGGAATCGTTTCATCTTTTCTGCCTCCTATCGCTTTTTATTGCCTTTCTCATCCTTTTAAGACTCCACTCGGTCGTTTATCCCCGGGATGTCGAAGAAAAAACCGATGTGGTTTACATGGAGCGGTTTCAGGATAAGGGAAATCTTTTCAAGATCACTCTGGACAACAACCGGTTTTGGTTTACGCCGATTGATTCCGGGGTAAAGGTCAGGGGAAAGGACGCGGGCCGCCGGGTGGAAATCGAGACCGGAGATCTGGTCATCATCGGGGATCAAACGTTTCAATTTCGGGTTTATCCGGGTCAGTATGTCTATAAAGAAGTGTTTTGCCAGCCCCTGATTCAGGCCTTTCCCTCGCCCGGAACGATTCGGTATATCGGAGGCTTTCCCGCCTCGGATCGCAAAAAAATCCTATCCGATCGCGCCAACCGGGACCTGCTAACGAAGTTAATCATCGAGATCGATGCGGAAGCGGGACAGCAACCCGGTCCGGTCCTGGCGTTAAAATGGGATAAGAAAAAGAAATCCCTGGCGGTTAGTCCGCTGATCGATGGCGTGGTATTGGCGCAAGGGGTAGATGAAACGCGAATTCCGAAAAATGAGATCGTAACGATCGGGGATGAAGACATCTTAAAGATCCGGTCCCTGTTTTTAAAATTTGAGTTTCGGCGGGTGGACGGGTCCGATGGACTCGCCATCTCGTATCGGGAAAAAGGAGACTTTCCCTACCATTCCGAGATCAAACCCGAAACCGCTGTCCTCAAATCTCCGGATACGGGAATGGTTTACGACATTCACCCGGTAAAAGAAACCCTGTTTACCGGAGAGAAAGGGTTATATGCGTTCAACCTGCGGTTTTCCGATTTTTTCAGCCGCCTCTACATTCCGGATAAAGTGCCCCGGGGAAAAGAAGGGCGGCAGAAATCTCAGGTTCTGCGCCCGGCGGCGTACACCCTGAATGCCTCGAACTTTTCGCAGAATCAGGAGATGCACGATGCCGAAGGCCGGTTGTTGGTGTTTCGTTCGGAGGTCAATGGAGAGCCGCACCGGTTTTTGATCGATGGCATTCCGCAGGACATTCGGTCCATATTGGGAATCAAAAATCAGGACGACGATTCGGCCGGTGAAATCTGGGGCGTGGATCAAATCTTTTCCCGTTTATACAAGAAGGGTAACCTGTCCGATATTCGGTTGACCTTAAATGTCGAATGGCAGAAGATTGTATGGGACGCCATGAAACAGCAGCTCGAGTCCGACCGGGAGGTGGAGGAAAACAGTTGGCTTTATCGCGACTTGAAGCAACAGTTGGCGAATCAGGAGGCGCGGTATTCCCAAACCCGGGATGCCAAAATTCAAGAGAAGATCCGCAAGACCAAAGCGGAGATCGATAAGGTCAAAAATCGATTGTATGAAGCGACCGTGGTGTTAATGGATCCGCAGGGGCGAATCCTGACCGCGGCGTCGTACCCGTATGATGAGGCCACATTAAACGCATTAAACCCGGAAATTCATCCGCCTTACCGGCGCGACACCCATCCCTATTTGAACCGGGCCTGGAAATGGAAATACAACCCCGGTTCAACCGCAAAGATACTGGATGCGATCACGTTTATCGATACCAAAGACCGCTTCCCGTACTTGAAGAGTTTGCTGACGCCCGGAAGCGCGTATCAGCGCGTTCCCCGTTACAACCTGGAAGGGGGCGAGATGCTCAACGGAAAAGAAATTCCCCTGAGCCTGGTCAATTTCGATGGTCACACGCTTCCCGAAGGCTTTTGTACGTTAACCGGTGCGTTAACCTGGTCTTATAACACCTATTTTACCTATCTGGCCCTTCACACCAACACGGTGCTGACGCTGGATAGTACCGTATACGCCAGTCCGCGGGCATTTATTTCGAAGTCCGGTGTTCCGGTGAAAAAAATCTACGACGACTTTCCCATCCTGGAATATGCCGAGCGTCTGTTCATGAACCGACAGATCAATCTTTTGGAAAATTTTAGCGATACGCCGATTCACTCCGCCTTGCAGCGCATGCCCAACGATGCGCTGATGTCGATTGAATCCGTTTATCCCATCAATGCATACACACCGGCCAATATCGCGCACTACTCCATTGGCCAGGGGGACTTTCAACTGACGGCCCTTGAAAACGCCTTGATTTCCTCCACGGTGTTGAACAACGGTGTCCTTTATCATCCCTTCATCGTGGAGGCCGTGACCGTCAGGGAGGGGAACGATCCCCGTCAACCCATTTATAAAACCGTGACACCGGACCCTGAAAAACGAAAGATCCGGGTCTATTCCGAAGCCGCCGCCACTGAAATCAAAGAAGCCATGCGCCAGGTGGTGGCCCGGGGCACGGCGGTCGGTATTTTCGGCGATTTGAACGACTGCGTCGTTTATGCCAAAACCGGCACGGCCGAAACCGGGGTTTCCAAGGACAATGCCGTATTTACCGGTTTTGTCAAATTCAACAAAAGCAACAAACACCTTGTGTTTTCCGTTATTGTTCCCCGGTCCGGGCTGGGTGCCGATATTGCCGGGCGACTCACATCCAAAATTATCCGCGGCATCATGGATTATGAACGGAAGAAAAAATCCTCGTCCCTATTGAAATCCATTTTGAAATAATTAAGGATGGACTAATTTAATCGTTTTCCCCGCTTCGCGGGTGATAGTGGTCGTAGATCTCTTTGACCCGGGACCGGGCCAGGTAGGTGTAGATTTCCGTTGTGGAAATACTCGAATGGCCGAGCATCATCTGGATGGAGCGCAAATCAGCCCCCCGTTCCAGCAAATGGGTGGCAAAGGAATGGCGCAGCACGTGGGGCGATAGGATGTGGCCCACGCCGATTTGGGTTCCGTAATCCTTAATGATTTTCCACAGAATATTACGGGTCAGGCTTTTGCCGTTTTTATTTAAAAATACGTAATCCGTGGCTTTCCCGCGCCGGAGGATATCCCGGGCGTTGTCCAGGTAGTCGAACGTGTATGTTTTGGCTTTCTCACCGAAGGGAACCACCCGCTCCTTGCTGCCTTTCCCGATAATTCGAACGAACATTTCATTCATGTACAGGTTATGGAGCTTCAAACCCGCCAGTTCCGAAACCCGCAGTCCCGACGCGTAAATCAATTCCAGGATCGCCTTATCCCGTTGACCGATCGGCGTTTTTAAATCCGGTAATTCCAGCAGCTCCGAAACCTGATCGATCGTTAAATATTTGGGTAATGTTTTCCATTTTTGGGGAGATTCGATCGCCGACAGGGGATTGTAATCGATTTTTTCTTCACCGATCAGATATTTATAAAAACTCTTCAGGACCGAAATCAAATGGGCCTGGGTGGAAAAGGAGTTTCCCTTGATGGCTTCGGCTTTAATGAAGTCCACGACTTCCGATTCGAGAATGGACAGGTAATCCAAGTTCGAGTCGCTCAGGAATGAAAAAAATTTCTTCAATTCCTGCTCGTAGGACAAAAGGGTGTTGATGGCAAGACCTTTCTCAATTTCCAGGAAGGCAAGGTAACGTTTTAAATCGGCCTGAAACGAATGGGCGTCAAACATCATGAACCAAATAATTTAACAATCACGCCCGCCATTTTATCAAAAAGATTGTCGTTGACATTCTCATTGGCGCGCACGCTGTAGCGGTACTCCTCCAGCATGGGATCATAGGGGGGAAGCGTCTGTTTGAGTTTTTCCTTTTCCTGTTCGAGTCTGTACCGCTCCTCTTCCAATTTTTTCTTTTCATCCAATATCCGACCCCCGGCCTTGGTCCATTCCAGGATTTGTCGCAGTTCGCCGCCATCGAGCCATATGCCGTGACTGCCGCATTTATCGGCAATCACCCCACACTGGACACCGAAATTGAAGCGCTGCATCAACTTTCGGCAAACCGGACATTTGATGTACATGACCGGGTAATCGATGCTCCGTTTGGAACTTTGGAGAATCCCGATCCGGTTCAGATCCACCCAATGGACATTGGTCACGTTTCGCTCGATCAGGGTTTCCAGTTCCCCGGGATCGAAAAATAACCCCATACATTGGTTGCAACGTTCGATCAGAAATTTGTGATCCAGTTTGAGGTCAATGGTTTGAAGCGGCTTATTGCAACGGGGGCAGATCCGGTCGGATTCCGGGAGGGCTACCGTATAACGGTGGATCTCATCCAGGTCCACGTCGCATCGGGAATTGCAATACGCACACACCAGTTGCCCCGATGGCAGGGCCGCTCCGCAATTCTTGCAATTCGCCATCCCGTCTCGTTAATCGATATCCACCATTTTGGAATCGCCCGTATAGGTGACGGATTTATAGTTGGTGATACTCCGAACGCGCCGAATGACTTCGGCAAGGGTTTCGGCATTGTCCAGGATCTTTTTCAACCGGGAGTACATGAGATCCTCTTTGTCCATCCCATTGAGCAGCATGTCGGTGTAACCGATAATCACACTGAGCGGCTGGCTGAATTCATGGGAAATGGTGACCGACATTTCCAGAATGCTCTGTAACTTCTCTTTTTCCAGAAGCTCTTTTTGCTGTTCCTGAATGCGTTTATTCAACTGGTGAAGCTCCAGAATGTACTCATTCTTTTCGCTGACCATGCGCTCCAGTTCCAGGCGCTTGCGGTAAAGTTCCAGGAAGATGCTCACCTTGGATTTTAAAATATGGGGGTTGATCGGCTTGAACAAGTAATCCACACCCCCCATTTCATACCCTTTAAACACGTATTTATCTTCTTTATTGATCGCGGTAATAAAAATAATCGGAATATGTCGCGTCTTATCTTTTCCCCTCATCAATTCCGCAACTTCGAAGCCATCCATTTCCGGCATCTGGACATCGAGCAGCACCAGAGCAAAATTAAATTCAAGTAATAAACCCAATGCCTGGTTTCCGGATTCAGCTTTAATAATTGTCAATTCCGGACTTTCCAGCAGCGCTTCCAACGCCAGCAAGTTTTCCTTCCGGTCATCAACGATCAAAATATTGACTTTTTCTTTTGCCTTTTCAGCCATTCGTCCTATACCTTCTTTTTTTCAATTTTACAACCAATTTTATACCATTATATCATAACTAGAAATTCAATGGAATTCAAAATTTGCGCGATCTTACTCCTCTCTGATTTTAAATGCCACGGCTTTTTTGGCTTCCCGAATGTGATCGTGGGTAACGGGTAATAATTTTTTTTCCTCGATCAGATCCAGGAGATGATCCATCAGCACCGGATCGTAGCGATGCCCCGCTTGTTTGACAAAGCCCCGGAGGGCTTCGTCGGGGGTCAGGATGGATCGGGAATCCAGGTTGGCGGTCATGGATAGGAACCCTTCGATGAGTGAAAAAATTCTGGCGCTGATGGGAATTTCGTTTCCGCTTAAGCCCTGGGGATACCCGGTTCCGTCGTAATTTTCGTGACGGAATTGAAGGATGGTCCGTTCGTCACCGAAAATATCGAGCTGGCGAATGATCTCTTTTTCCAACCGTTCCTGTTCATTCAAATAGTCTTGCTCCAGGGTGATATCGCCTTCCAGGAACGCCTCGATGAAGTCGTGAAAGACCACGGTGCGTTTGAAACTGATGATGGCCTGACGCGGAAGCCCCAATCGATCGCCCATCATTTCAATGACCTTCATGGTTCGGGGATTGGTTTTCAACCGGGTACGAAAATCGAATTTCTTTTTTCGGGTATAGTCTTTTCGCAGCAGGAGGGTCTCCAGGGCGCTCAGAATGGATTCTTTGGTATTCTCGATGATTTTGGTCAGGCGTTCGCGGATATAGAAAAAGTTTTCCGGCAGTAATTCGTTTAGTTCCCCCATTCGGGCCAGTTCTTCTTCCTGGTAGACCCGGACCTGGTTGCGTCCTTTGTTCTTGGCCAGGTAGAGGGCTTTATCGGCAAAGTTTACCAGTTCCGCTCCGCTGTTGGGATGATGGGAAAATAGCGAAGAGATGCCGATACTGATGGTCACGCGTTTGAAATGATCGGCTTCTTCATAGGTGTGAAGGCTGGCTTTTTCCCGTAATTTCTCGGCAACGATCCGCGCCCCGTCCAGCCGGGTATGAGGGAGAAGCAACACGAATTCCTCTCCCCCGTAACGCGCCATGATATCGGTTTTACGAACATTATCGATGGCCATGGCCGCGAACATGCGAAGGACGTAATCCCCGAAATTATGGCCAAACGTGTCATTGACGTCTTTGAAGTAATCCAGATCGATCATGAAACAGCAAAGGTCCGAGTCCGTGCGTTTGGCCAGGGCAAATTCCCGTTCCAGGATCTCCTCAAAATAACGGCGATTGTGCAGATCGGTCAATCCGTCCCGAATCGACAAATCCGTGAGCCACTTGTTTTGTTGCTCAATTTGGATTCGGGATTGTTCCAACTCTTTTCGCTGACGGTAGAGCTGCACGAAAATATCGATCTTGCATTTGAGAATAAAGGGATCCACGGGTTTGAAAATGTAGTCGACGGCGCCCGCCTCGTAGCCCTTGAATAGGTATTTCTCGTCTTTATTGATCGCGGTAATAAAGATGATGGGAATATAGTGGGTTTTTTGTTTCTTTCTCATCAATTCCGCGACTTCGAATCCATCCATATCCGGCATCTGGACATCGAGCAACACAACGGCAAAGTCGTGCTCCAACAGCAGCCCCAGGGCTTCGTTTCCGGAAGACGCCGTCAGGATTCGGAGCTCCGGGGATTCGAGCGCTGCCTGGAGGGCAAGAATATTTTCGTTTCGATCATCGACGATCAGGATGGTGACAGGTTCCATGGTCATTGTTTATTACCTCGTTTATTACCTCGTTTATTACCTCGATTTTCATTTGACATTAAATTTGGTCCGTCCTTGTCGGGCGAGTTGGATCATCAGGGGGCCAATTTCTTCTAATTTAAGGATGAAATCGACCCGGGTCATCTCAAGGGCGGCCCGGGGCATGCCATCGACTTCAGCGGTCTCCGGATCTTGGACAATGGTCAGACCCCCTTCCTCTTTGATCCGCTTTAATCCCCGGCTTCCGTCACTGTTGGCACCGGTCAGAATAATCCCGATCAGCCGATTGCCGAATACGTCGGCGGCAGATTCGAATAAAATGTCGATGGAGGGTCGGGCAAAATTGACCCGATCTTCGACCGAAAGAGAAAACGTTTTATCGTCTTCCACCAGGACGTGGTAATTGGGGGGCGCGGTGTACACGATTCCCGGTCGTATCCTCTCTTTTTCATCGATTTCTTTTACCGGGATTTTGGAAATACTGTCCAGGTATCGCGTCGTATAATTATCGGATTGGGGGCTGATGTGTTGAATGATAATGATCGGGAGAAAAAAATCGGCCGATAGGGAAGAAAGAATGAGACTCAGCGCATGCATGGCGCCGGCTGAAACGCCGATGGCAATACATTCATAGGGCGGGTGCTGAGATGGCGAAACTCCGCAAATCACACCGTTTCTCCTCCCTGCTCGTCGGTTTTTAATCGGTATATTTTTTCTTTATCCACGACGCTTTCAAACAGATGGCTGCTATCGGAAAACTGGAGGCTTTCTTTGGTCCCCAGACACAAAAAGCCCGATGGCGCCAGGCTGTCTTTAAACAATCGGATGACCCGGTTCTGGAGTTTTTTGGTAAAATAGATCAACACGTTCCGGCATAGGATCAGGTTCATTTCGCCGAATACGCCGTCCGTAACCAGGTTGTGATCGGCAAAAACGATCCGTTCCTTGAGGGAAGGGTCCAGGATCACGCAATCGTACTGGGCCGTGTAATATTCGGAAAACGATTCCTTTCCTCCGGTTTTTTGATAGTTGGAGGTGTAGTCCTTAATCAGGTCGATCGGGTATACGGCATTTCTGGCTTTTTGAAGCGCCACGGTATTAAAGTCCGTCGCATAAATTTGGGTTTTGGAATAGAGCCCTTCTTCTTTTAAGATGATGGCCATGGAATAGACCTCTTCGCCGGTGGCGCATCCGGCATGCCATACTTTGATGAAGGGGTAAATTTTTAATTGGGGGATAATTTTTTTTCGGATCGCCAGGTAAAAGGACGGATCCCGAAACATTTCCGTGACATTGATGGATAAATCCATGAGAAGAGTTTCAAAAAAAGAGCGCTCATACAAGACTTTATGCAGGATATCCGATAGCTTCTGGATATTGTTTAACCGCATCCGATAGGTGAGACGCCGTTTAATGTGGGCTCTGGAATAATCCTTGAAATCGTAATGGTATTTCCGGTAAATGGCTTCCAGGACCATTTCCAATTCGATTTTCTCATTCTCCTTTCGGACATCAAAATCGTTCGCGAGCTCCTCGGACGATGGATGGTGGAGCATCTTCCCCTCCTTTATTTATTCATAGAGCCATACCCGGAGAAGGGAAAGCAACTTTGACCCGTCAACGGGTTTGGCCACGTAATCGCTGGCGCCTGCGCTTACACATTTATTGCGGTCCCCTTTCATGGCCTTGGCTGTCAACGCAATAATGGGCAATTTTTCGAAACGACGATCTTTTCGGATGTGCCTCATGGCTTCGTATCCGTCCATGACCGGCATCATGATATCCATTAAGACCAGGTCGATATCCGGCTCTTCATTGAGTTTTTCGATGCCTTCCTTTCCGTTTTTTCCGACAACGGTTTTCATGCCGCGTTCTTCCAGGATACTGGTGAGTGCAAACACATTCCGCATATCGTCGTCCACGATCAGGACTTTTTTCCCTTTCATCACGGACTCTTTGTCGAGCATACGGTTCATCATCCGTTTTTTGGCTCCGGGTAAATCCGCTTCCACGCGATGCAGGAAGAGGGTCGTTTCGGCAAACAAGGCGTCCAGGGATTGGACGTTTCGAATCATGATCCGCTGCGCGTATCGTTTGAATACATCTTGTTGGCGGGAATCCAGTTCCTTTTCGGAGTACACGATCACGGGAATTTGAGAACTGGCTTCATCCTCGCTGATCCGCTCCAGGAATTCGAAAGCTCCCATGTCTGCCAATTCAAGATTGAGGATCATGCAATCAAAGTTTCCTTTTTTTAAGAAAAGCAAGGCGTCGGTGGCCGTGCTAACCGTCAGCGTTTCCACATCGGTGTTGTCGACCATCGCCACGATATTTCGTTTTTCGTCTTCGTCGTTATCGATGATTAAGATCCGTTTGACCGGCTTGGAGATGATCCGTTCGATTTTTTTGAATGCGCTATCCAGGGAGTTGGTATCGATGGGTTTATTCAGGTAACCGATGGCTCCGCGATTCATGGCTTCGGAGAGATTCTCCACGGCCGACATGAGATGAACCGGGATGTGGCGGGTTTCGGCGTTGGATTTGAGCCGTTCGAGTACCTGCCAGCCATCCATTCCGGGCAATTTCACGTCCAGGATAATGGCGCTGGGTTTATAAAAATCGGCGAAATGGAGACCGGTTTCTCCGTCTTCGGCAATCAGGCATTTGAATCCTTTATTCTGGGCCAGTCGAAGAAGGACTTCGGCGAATGTGGTATCGTCCTCGATCACGAGAAGCGATTTGTCTTCGGGTTTTAAGGATTCGCGGTCATCCTGGATTTCCTTTTTTTCAAAAACGGCATGTTCAATCGGTTCGATCGGAGGCGGCAGTTGATTCAGGGGATCGGCGGAAAGCATCGGGGGTTCCACGGATGGGGCATTGGCCTCCGGGTGTTCCGCGGGCAATGGGGAGGTGGCCGGTTTACGCCGTTCCAGGGGCATGCGTTTTCCCGGTTTATCGATTTTTTCAGGAAGAAAGAGGGTAAAGATGCTGCCTTTACCGCGTTCGCTTTGCATTTGGATTTCTCCACCCAACAGCCATGCCAGTTCACGGGATATGGACAGACCGAGACCGGTTCCGCCGTATTTACGGCTGGTGGTCCCGTCTTCCTGTCGAAAGGCTTCGAAAATAATGGCCTGTTTGTCGCCGGGAATACCGATTCCCGTATCGATGACCGAAATCGCAACCGTATGTTCGGGGGAAAGGCCTTCCTGGGAAAACTGAGTGTTTTGCGGGGGGCGGGCAATCCGGATGGTCACGCTGCCTTTTTCGGTAAATTTGAAGGCGTTGGAAAGCAGGTTTTTAAGGATTTGCTGAGCCCGTTGACTATCCGTATCAATGGCTTCGGGTAAGGCGTTTTTATCGACATCGATGAGAAAGTCAAGTTTTTTGGAAGCGGCCACGGGCTTGAAGATCCGCTGGAGACTGGCGACCAGTTCGTCGATGAGAATATTTTCGATCCGGATTTCCATCATACCGGCTTCGATCTTGGAGAGATCGAGGATTTCATTGATTAGAGTCAATAAATCCGATCCGGATGAATGAATGGTTTTGGCAAATTCGACTTGTTTTCCGGTCAGGTTCCCATCGGAGTTATTGGAGAGCAATTGGGAAAGAATCAGAATACTGTTCAGGGGGGTTCGTAGTTCGTGGGACATATTGGCAAGGAATTCGGATTTGTATTTACTGACCTCTTCCAGGGCTCTTGCTTTTTTTTCGATTTCGTTACGGGCCATGAGCAGTTCGATGTTTTTCTGCTGGATATCGGTTTTCTGTTTTTCCAGGGCTCGCGTGCGCTCTTCCAATTCCTCGTTGATGACCCGGAGTTCTTCCTGTTGGCTTTGGAGGTTGGTTTCCGAGGCAATCAATGCCCGGGTTTGCCCTTCCAGTTCTTCATTGGATTGTCTTAATTCTTCCTGCTGTTGTTGGAGTTTTTCGGCCTGGTCCTGAGATTTTTTTAGCAGCTCTTTCATTTCTCTTCGGGATTCGGCGGAATTGAGTGCAATGGCGATATTTTCGAGAGATTGATAGATAAATTCGCGTTCGATATCTGTGAATTCGCGTAATGACGCAATTTCGATCACGCCGATAACCGCGCCTTCATAATTAAACGGCGCAATCAGAATACTTTTGGGAATAATTTCTCCGAATCCGGTTCGCAATTTGACCAGATCGCCGGGAATTTGAGTGACTTCGATCACCCGGTTTTCCTTGGCAGCCTGGCCGACCAATCCCTCGCCGAATCGGAATTTGCGAAGCATGTTCCGCTCTTTACCCAGGGCATAATTACCGACCAGTTTGAGGATATTCTCCCTGGAAACAAAATAAAGGAGACCGATTTGGGCGCCCAGGTAAGAGGTCAGGAGGCTGATGATATTTTGGGCGAGTTCCGGGATATCGAGCTGCCCGCGCATGCGATTGTTGAGTTCGCCTTGCCCGGTCTTCAACCAGTTCTGTTTCTTGTCTTCTTCGGAGGCGTGCCGCAAGGCCTGGGTCATGCGATTGAGCGCATCGCTCAGCCGGTCTTTTTCGGACCGTTTCCGGATATTGACCGAATAATCACCCATGGCAATGCTGTTGGCTTGTCGGACGACTTCTTCGAGATTATCCTTCATCTGGTTCACGGCTTTACCCAGGGTATCGTTATCGCTTCGGATATCAACGGTTTTGGTAAAATCCCCCAGGGCAATGGTTTCGCAGACATCGGTGACGGCCTGGAGGGAGTCGACCACTTTTTTGAAACTCTCGCCGGTTTGACCGATCTCATTCTTTTGTTGGGGGAACTCGTAATAGGATAAGTCGCCGATGGCCACGCGCTGTGCCCAATCGGATAATTTAAGGATGGGATTGACGATGCGTTTGGAGGCGAAAATGGAAATGGCGGAAACCAGAATGATCGTCGCAAGCACCAGTAAACCCACGATCATTCGGAGGCTCAACGCCGACGCCAATGCTTCGGATTCATTGACTTCCGCAATGAGCCCCCAACGGACATTGTATTTTTTTAATGCGTTCAGGTCGTAACTCACGCCCAGCACGTCCTCTCTATTATAATTGCTATACTTCATGACCTCGTTTTGGTTCTTGTTTAGCCATTGACGGGTGCCCTGGGTATCGATCCGGGTTTTAAGGATGATGCCTTCCTGCTTGCCCAACATCGAACGGGATCTGAGTCGAAGGTCTTCGCCAATGAGATAGGTTCGGCCGGTCCGGCTCCCGCCGGGGTTTTCCTGCATGATGATGTTGATCTGATCCATGCTCATTTTTACCGCGATGATCCCGACCGCCTCCTTTGAGGGAACGGTTTGGTCGGTCATGACCTGGACCAGAAATGCGGAGACATTTTTTTGGTTCGGATCGACAAATTCAATATCCGAGAAAACCGGATTCCCGGTTTGAATGGTTTTCCTGCAGGCCTGAGCCAATAGGGATTTGGAATAAGAACCGTGGAAGATGTTTTGGCTGGTCATGCTTTCGTCATTTACGGCCAGGAGGATGTTCCCATTCAAATCGATGAGGTAAAGATCCTGATATCCATAGGTTTTTCGAAAACTATCCAGGTCAGTGGTAATGTTAAGACTTTTTGTCGCGTACCGTTCGGTATCGAGAAAGAAGGGAAGGGACATGCCGCTTCGTTTGTAATTTTCATTGACCTCTTTTAAATACGATACATTGGAAATCAAATGAGAGGCAAATTGCAGGTCCGTGACCCGTTCGGTAAAGAACGTATCGATATACTTTTGTTTCAGTTTGGAAACGGTTTCCAGTGAACGAACGGCGTCCAGGCTAAGAATTTGAGACGCTTTGGAGTAGCTCACCACACTGGCGATAAGCAGAGGCAAGAGAGAAAGGGTAATGAACCACAAAAAAATAGTTTTCCCCAGACCTTTCTGACGCGAAATTTTAAAACCCAGATTGCTGATATACTTTTTTAAGGCGTTTAATATCTTTCGTTTCATTGTTTTTTCCGAAATTTTATTTTAATACATTCGGAAAAAATTTTAAACAGGAATTATGAAGAATATCAAAAAACTTCCCTTTTTCTTACTCTCTTGATAAAATATAAGAATAAAACCGGGAATTTTATTTCCGAAGGAGAATGATGATGTCGATCAGTACCAAATCCGGGGACAGCGGAACCACCAGTTTATGGAGCGGGGAACGGCGAAAGAAAAACGATGCGCGTGTCGAAGCGTACGGCACGGTCGATGAACTGAACGCTTTTCTGGGCGAGGCCAAGCACATGGTGAATCATGAACGGATCCGAGCAATGATCATTGAAATCCAAAACGATCTTTTCAACGTGGCAGGGGCTCTGGCGTCGACCAAGGACGTTTCAAATTCGGTTCTTGACGCGGATGTGACCCGCATCACCAACTATGTATACGAATTCGAAGCCGAAGTGAAATTGACCGGCTTTGTGATCCCCGGAAGCACGCTTCCGTCGGCGAAACTGGATGTGTGCCGAACGATCGCCAGGCGCGCCGAGCGACGGATCCTGACGCTCCACGATCTGGAACCGGTTCCCGGACCGGTGCGAACGTACATGAACCGCTTGTCCGATCTTATCTACATGATGGCCCGCTTCCTCGAACAGGTTGAAAACAAATTGGAATTTTACCAGAGGCCTTAGCCTATTGATTACCATTAACGTCTATCCATGAAAAAGAGAAAGGGACTTATCGTCAGTAGCTTAGCCGGGGGCCTGATCCTTGCCGTCGGGATTTATTTCATTTTCTTTTTTACTTCCTTTGATCGGGATCGCTTCTTTAAAACGATGTCGTATTCAACGACATTTTACGACCGAAACGGAAAAACCCTTCGCGCGTATGTTTCAACCGAGGAAACCTACACCAAACCCTGTTTGTTATCGGAAATATCCCCCCATTTTCTTCGTGCCATTGTCCTGATCGAAGATAAAACATTTTACAACCATCATGGGGTGGTGCTTTCCTCCTTATTTCGGGCCTTCTGGCAAAACATTCGGGGTAAACGCATCGTCTCCGGCGGTTCCACGATTACCATGCAACTGGCAAAATCCGTGGACCGTCATCGCGATCGCCATATCTTCAATAAACTCTCGGAAATTTTCTCCGCTCTCCGTTTCGAGCGCCATCTCTCCAAGTCCGAAATTCTTGAAGCCTACATCAATCGGCTGCCGTTCAGCAACCAGATCTATGGCGTGAATGGGGCGTCCTGGTTCTATTTTGGAAAAGCGCCGTCCCAGTTAAGCTTGAACCAGGCTATTTTTCTGGCGCTGATTCCCCGGTCGCCCTCCCAATTTAATCCCAACCGTCATCTCGCCCATTTGAAACGCAAGTGGAAAACCATTCTGGAGTTTTTCAAGGCGAGTAATTATATTACCCTCGATGAATACCAGCGCGCCCAACATGAGGGCATTCATTTTCAGGTCAATCCCGCTCCGTTTTTTGCCCCTCATTTTATTGAGATGATCAGGGAAAAATACGGTACCAAACCTATGCCCGAACAGGTTGATACGACATTGGATTACGAGATTCAGCACACCATGGAGGGGTTAATCCGGGAACATCTGGTCCGGCTGAAGTCCTACAACGTGGGTTCGGCGGCGGCGATTGTTATGGATAACCACACCCATGAGGTTTTGGGCTTTGTGGGGTCGCCCAATTATTTTAACAGTGATAATGCCGGAAATGTGAACCTTGCCGGTGCGCTGCGTCAACCCGGTTCGACGTTAAAACCCTTTGTCTATGGGTTGGCGCTCGAATCCGGTTATACCCCATCCAGTGTGTTACCGGATATCAAGTTTCCGTCCCGGGGCGGGTTCTTTCCGCAGAACCATGACGGGCGGGAACATGGGCCGCTTCGATTGCGAACCGCTCTGGCCTGTTCGTACAATATCCCTGCGTTTTACCTGGCCATGAAACTCAAACCGTCCCAGGTGATCGATAAGCTTCAAAAAGCGGGGTTTGCGTATTTGAAGTCCGATCCGGGGTTTTATGGTGAAACCATTGCCCTGGGTTCGGGTGAAGTGAAACTCCTGGACCTGGTGACCGCGTATTCGGCGTTTGCCTGCAACGGGGTCACATATTCGCCTGCATTTATCAAGAATGAACCGTTGACCGAAACCCGTATTCTGGAAGAAAACGCGGCGTTTTTAATCTGGGATATTCTGGCCGATCCTTCGGCGCGGTTTGCGTCCTTTGGTTATGATTCGTCGATGAACCTGCCGTTTCCCCTGGCCATTAAAACCGGAACCTCCAAAGGGTTTCGCGATAAATGGGCTGTGGGGGTGAATTCCGAATACACCGTGGGTGTATGGATCGGAAACCCCAGGGGGGAAAACATGGCGGATACGTCGCATGTGGGGAATGCTTCGACGATTTTAAGGGATATTTTTCTCGCGATCCAGAAAGACTGGACCAAAGGCGCTGTACCGGTTCCTTCCGGGCTCACGCGAAAGCGAATCTGTGCGCTTTCGGGTGAACGCGCGTCTCCCGATTGTCCGGACACACTGGACGAGTATTTTGATTCCCGGAATTTTCCGCAAACGCTCTGCACCTGGCACATTCGCCGAAACGGACAACTTCGGGTGAATTACCCGGAGTTATATAAAGAATGGGCGTTGCGCACCCATCCGGCCGGGAATTTGGGAATCGATCAAATGAAAAAGCAGTGTATCTCTTTCCCTCAGGAGGGTGATTTCTTTTATATTTCCGGAGCGATCCCTGTTAATTCTCAACAGATCACGTTTGAGGTTATGGGATTTAGACCCGGTGAGGCCATCGATTATTATCTGGATGGTGTATTATATCAACGGGACGTGTTTCCCCATTTTCCGTTCTGGCCGTTAAAACGTGGTGACCATCGGTTAACGATCAAGCGAGAGCAGCGGGTCATCGATGAAGTGAAGTTTGTGGTAAGATAGTTTGTTTCAATAATGCCTCCGGCGGCCAGAAACCCTTTTGAAAAAGGGTTTCTGGACTTCCCAAAACTTTTTTATAAATTAAAAAAAATAGCTTTTAGTATAATCAAGCTAAACTTTTTTTGAAAGGGGTTGACATTAATAGAAAAATATACTATTGATTACTTTTTGATAAGAGTGATTATGAGTGTAAATTATAACATCTATTGCGATGAAAGTTGTCACCTTGAGAATGACCACCAAAAGGCGATGGTTCTCGGTGGAATTTGGTGCCCTAAAGAAAAAGTGAAAGAGATTTCAAACAATCTTCGTCAATTAAAATCGCATTATGGATTTAAATCAAATTTTGAAGTAAAATGGACTAAAGTCTCTCCTTCCGAAATTCATTTTTACCTTAGCCTCATCCGTTATTTTTTTACCGATAATCATCTCCATTTTAGAGCCCTTGCGATACCGGATAAATCCATCCTTAACCACGGATCTTTTAACCAAACGCACGACGATTGGTATTACAAAATGTATTTTAGGATGCTAAAAACTATTCTCGACCTCAATTCTTATTCTACATACCGGATTTATATAGATATAAAAGATACGAAAAGCGCAAAAAAAGTAGAAAAGCTTCATGACGTTCTTTGCAATAGTTTATATGATTTTGACAAAAATACGATTCAGCGGGTTCAAATCATCAAATCCCTTGAATCCGAGATACTTCAACTTGCAGATCTCTTAATTGGGGCCATTAATTATGCAAATCGGGGAGTATTCACAAGTACAGGCAAAACTCATCTTGTTAATCAAATTACAAATTTTTCCGGCCTTGAATTAATAAAATCAACCGCCCCATATGAAGATAAATTTAATTTATTAATATGGAGACCGCGTTAAAACCTGTGAAAAGATGATGATTGATTGGCTTCCCGACCTCTTGCTGCTCGAAACGTACGATAGTAAAGATAAATACATTGAAGTCCTTTATGAATACTTTCATCTTGACTTTATAGTCAGAGCGCCCATGTTCAGGGGAACGAAAATATCACTGAAAAAGTACCCTCTTTCTGAGGATGGAAAGGAAGCAACTTTTTGGCATTTAATAACGGAAGGCCACATTGAACGCAATCGAATACTGGATATACGGCGTTGTGAAAGAATCCGTTGGCCAAGACCAATTATTGAAAATTGCGAATTGAATGAGATTAAAATATGGAAGAATAAAAGGAAAGGCGAAAATCGTATCTGTATTTGGTTTGAAAATGCTGAATATCTGGTTATTTTAGCCGAAAGAAAAGGATATACTCTTTTGTGGACTGCTTACCCTGTCATTATGGAACACCGAAAAAAGAAATTGAATAAGGAATATGAAGAATATTTAAAAGCTGGCGACGCCCATAAGGGCGGCGCCGTTACTCCTTCTACACCTGGTAGATGAGCTATTTTATATTTTATATCTAGTTTATAAATATAATACTTCTCTTTTGGAATGTCAACCTGTTTCTTAAAAATTATAAATACCTTCGAGACTACGGGGTCAAGTCCATAAAGATCATTTCCCAGAGGACTTTTTAACCTTTTCTCGATCTTTTTTTCTATCAATTCCCGGCGTTGCTGTTGCGGGATAGACGACTAATGTATGGGATTGATTCATGAGGATTTTACCACTTCGAGATACCAATGTATTATCCAAATAAACAATCGCAATTTTATATGTATAGGATACATATTCGCCAGGTTTGTAACTATATTGTCCACGCTCTGGCCCTCCCTCTACACCTTCATCCACGAATACATAAAGTGTGTATCGAATTACAGCCGAGTAATTTTGATTCGCCTGATTGGCGGTGACATTCGTGTATGATCTGCTGGATGGCGTGAATGTAGCATCTTCCATAAATGGAGTGACTACACCCGACCAGCCGCAGGGAACCTGTACAGAATAATTCCCTGATGAGTTTGTCTTGGGGCTTCCTGGCAAACCATTCAATGCAACACCTGCTACAGGTTTTCCATTTTCGTCGGTAATCGTGCCGGAGATGGTATAGTTTATAAGTGTCGCTGTATAATTTTCTCCGGGTTTATCTGAGCTGACATTCGTGTATGATCGGCTCTGGGGAGTAAAGATATAGCAGTTTTTGATTGGGGTAATTATTCCTGAAAACCCGCAAGGCACTTCAAAGGAATAATTGCCATTAACATCCGATACAGTGCTACCGATTTGAACGCCTGGAATCCCGACGTTACCCGAGATTTTGTAGGTGAGTAAGACTGGCACATAATTTTGCCCGGATTGACTGGAGGTCAAGTTCGTATATGTTCTACTGGGAGGCGAAAATGTGTAGCAAGATTTGATTGGGGTAATTACTCCCGAAAATCCGCAGGGCACCTCAAAAGAATAATTGCCATTAGTATCCGATACGGTGCTACCGATTTGAACACCTGGAATCCCCACGTTACCGGAAATTCTAACTGTATTTATAATGGCAGTGTAATCTTCTCCGGTTTTATTGGAAGTCACATTGGTATAGGATCGGCTAGGAGGACTAAATGTATAACACGTTTTGGTTGGAGTAATTATTCCCGACCATCCACAGGGAACAATTACGGAGTATTTTCCCGTAGGATCCGTTTTGGGATTTCCGGGTAAACCATTGAGAACAACATCGGGAATCGGATTCCCGTTTGGATCTTTAATTACACCCGAAATGATGTAATATGTAAGAGTCCCTGTATAATTGGTTGTCTGATTGGCGGTTACATTCGTATAGGTTGTAGATATTGGATTAAATGTATAACATGCTTTTGTTGGAGTAGCCGTTCCTGACCATCCACAGGGAACGGTTGCAGTGTATTTACCGGTAGCATCGGTTTTGGGATTTCCGGGTAAACCATTCATCGTAACATCGGGAATTGGATTCCCGTTTTGGTCTTTAACTACACCGGAAATGATGTAATTAATAATTGTTCCAATATAATTGGTTGTTTGACTGGAAGTTACATTTGTATAAGTAATAGAGATTGGACCAAACGTATAACACGTTTTGATTGGAGTAATTATTCCTGACCATCCACAGGGAACGATTACGGTGTATCTCCCGGTAGCATCGGTTTTGGGATTTCCCGGTAAACCAGTCAGAACAACATCGGGAATCGGATTCCCGTTTTGGTCTTTAATTACACCCGAAATGGTGTAATCGATAGTTGTTCCAGTAAAAGTGGCTGTTTGATTGGAAGTTACATTAACATAAGAAATAAACGGGGGAGTGAAGGTGTAACAGGTCGCGAATGGGGTAATCGTTCCTGACCATCCGCAGGAAACTTTTGCAGCACATTTTCCGGTGGCGTCGGTTTTGGGGTTTCCGGGTAAGCCATTTACGGCGACACCTGGAAGGGGATTCCCATCTGGGAGTTTAATTATAATGGAAATAATGATCATGATAACTTCCCCTGTATAATTGGTTGTCTGATTGGCGGTTACATTTGTATAGGTTGTAGATATTGGATTAAATATATAACATGTTTTTGTTGGGGTAGCCTTTCCTGACCATCCACAGGGAACGATTGCGGAGTATTTACCGGTAGCATCCGTTTTTGGATCTCCCGGTAAATCAGTCACCGTGACATCTGAAATCGGATTTCCGTCTCGATCTTTAATTACACCCGAAATGGTGTAATTAATAATTGTTCCTGTATAATTGGTGGTGTAATTTGTCATTACATTGCTATAAGAAGTCGATGGTGGTGCAAACGTATAACAAGCATGGGTGGGAGTCACCTTTCCTGACCATCCACAGAGAACGGTTACGGAGTATTTCCCCGTAGAATCCGTTTTAGGATTTCCGGGTAAGCCATTCATCACGACATCGGGAATCGGATTCCCGTTTTGATCTTTAATTACACCCGAAATGGTATAAGTCCTAATTGACCCCGTATAATTGGTGGTTTGACGCGAAGTTACAGGCGAGTAAGTCTTGGATGAGGGATTAAACGTATAACACGTTTTAGTTGGTCTCACTGTTCCCGTCCATCCACAGGGAACGGTTCCGGTGTATTTACCAGTGGAATCTGTTTTGGGGGGTCCCGGTAAACCATTCATAGTGACATCGGAAATCGGATTCCCGTTGGTATCTTTAACTGTACCCGAAATGGTGTAAGGGATAATTGTCCCCGTATAATTGGTAGTGTAATTTGTCATTACATTGCTATAAGAAGTGGATGGCGGCTCAAATGTATAACAGGCATGGGTGGGAGTCACCTTTCCTGACCATCCACAGGGAACGGTTGCGGTGTATTTACCAGTGGGATCTGTTTTGGGATTTCCCGGTAAACCATTCATAATGACATCGGGAATCGGATTCCCGCTGGTATCTTTAACTGTACCCGAAATGGTGTAAGAGATAATTGTTCCCGTATAATTGGTGGTTTGATTAGAGGTTACATTGCTATAAGAAGTGGATGGCGGCTCAAATGTATAACAGGCATGGGTGGGAGTCACCTTTCCCGTCCATCCACAGGGAACGGTTGCGGTGTATTTCCCGGTAGGATCTGTTTTGGGATTCTCCGGTAAACCAATCATAGTAACATCGGGAATAGGCGTTCCGCTGGTATCTTTAACTACACCCGAAATGGTGTAAGGGATAATTGTTCCCGTAAAAATAGCTGTTTGACTGGAAGTTAAATTAACATAAGAAATAGATGGGGGAGTGAAGGTGTAACAGACCTCGACTGGGGTAATCGTTCCTGACCATCCGCAGGGAACTGTTACAACACATTTTCCGTTAGCACCCGTTTTGGGAACTCCGGGTAAGCCATTTAAAATGACATAGGGAATAGGATTTCCATTTGAGTCTTTGATTATAATGGAAATAATGATCGTGATAATTTTCCCTGTGTAATTGGTTGTTTGATTAGAGGTTACATTGCTATAAGAAGTGGATGGCGGCTCAAATGTATAACAGGCATGGGTGGGAGTCACCTTTCCCGACCATCCACAGGGGACGGTTGCGGAGTATTTACCGGTAGCATCGGTTTTGGAATTTCCCGGTAAACCAGTCAGCACGACATCGGGAATCGGATTGCCGTTGGAATCTTTAATTACACCCGAAATGGTGTAAGGGATAATTGTTCCTGTGTAATTGGTTATTTGATTGGCGGTTACATTCATGTAAGTTGTTGATGGTGGAGCAAGTGTATAACATGCTTTTGTTGGAGTAGCCATTCCCGACCATCCGCAAGGAACCGTTGCTGTGTATTTCCCGGTAGGATCTGTTTTGGGATTCTCCGGTAAACCAATCATCACAACATCGGGAATCGGATTCCCGTTGGAATCTTTAATTGTCCCTGATATGGTGTAAGGTATAATTGTTCCCGTGTAATTGGTTATTTGATTGGCTGTTACATTCGTGTAAGTTGTTGATGGTGGAGCAAATGTATAACAGGCTTTAGTAGGAGTTACCGTTCCTGACCAACCACAGGGAACGGTTGCGGAGTATTTACCGTTAGCATCGGTTTTGGAATTTCCCGGTAAACCAGTCACCGTGACATCTGAAATCGGATTGCCGTTGGAATCTTTAATTGTCCCTGATATGGTGTAAGGGATAATTGTTCCCGTGTAATTGGTTATTTGATTGGCTGTTACATTCGTGTAAGTTGTCGATGGTGGAGCAAATGTATAACAGGCTTTAGTAGGAGTAACTATTCCCGACCATCCGCAAGGAACCGTTGCTGTGTATTTACCGGTGGCATCGGTTTTGGAATCTCTCGGTAAACCAATCATCACAACATCGGGAATAGGGTTCCCGTTGGAATCTTTAATTGTCCCTGAAATGGTGTAAGGGATAATTGTTCCCGTGTAATTGGTTATTTGATTGGCGGTTACATTCGTGTAAGTTGTAGATATTGGATTAAATGTATAACAGGCTTTTGTTGGCGTAGCCATTCCTGACCATCCGCAGGGAACGGTTGCGGTGTATTTCCCGGTAGGATCCGTTTTGGGGTTTCCCGGTAAACCAGTCACCGTGACATCGGGAATCGGATTGCCGTTGGAATCTTTAATTACACCCGAAATGGTGTAAGGGATAATTGTTCCTGTGTAATTGGTTGTTTGATTGGCGGTTACATTCGTGTAAGTTGTTGATGGTGGAGCAAATGTATAACAGGCTTTAGTAGGAGTAACTATTCCCGACCATCCGCAAGGAACCGTTGCTGTGTATTTTCCGGTAGGATCTGTTTTGGGATCTCTCGGTAAACCAATCATCACAACATCGGGAATCGGATTGCCGTTGGAATCTTTAATTATCCCTGATATGGTGTAAGGGATTAAAACTGCAACATAATCTTCTCCGGTTTTATCGGAATTAATATTGGTATATGACCTACTGGGAGGAGTAAATGTATAGCAGGTTTTGGTGGGCGTTACTGTTCCCGTCCATCCGCAGGGAACGGTTGCGGAGTATTTACCGGTAGCATCGGTTTTGGGGTTTCCCGGGAAACCATTGAGAACAACATCGGGAATGGGCGTTCCGCTGGGATCGGTAATGATACCGGAAATGGTGTAATATCTAATTGTTCCCGTGTAATTGGTTATTTGATTGGCGGTTACATTGGTATAGGAAGTTGATGGCGGAGTAAAGGTGTAACAGGTTTTGCTGGGCGTCACTGTTCCCGACCATCCACAGGGAACCGTTGCGGAGTATTTACCGGTAGCATCGGTTTTGGGATTTCCGGGTAAACCAATCATCACAACATCAGGAATCGGATTGCCGTTGGAATCTTTAATTGTCCCTGATATGGTGTAAGGGATAATTGTTCCCGTAAAATTAGCTGTTTGATTGGAAGTTAAATTAGTATAAGAAATAAAAGGCGGTACAAATGTATAACAGGTTTTGGTGGGAGTGACTGTTCCTGACCATCCACAAGGCACTTGTGCATTGTAGCTTCCCGAAAGATCTGTTTTGGCACTTCCAGTTAGGCCATTCAGGTTGACATCAGGAATTGGATTCCCATTTGGGTCTTTGATTATAATGGAAATAATGATCATGATAACTTTCCCTGTATAATCGGTTGTTTGGTTGGCGGTTACATTGGTATAGGAAGTTGATGGCGGAGTAAAGGTGTAACAGGTTTTGGTAGGAGTAACCGTTCCCGTCCATCCACAGGGAACCGTTGCGGTGTATTTACCCGTCGCATCCGTTTTGGTATTCTCCGGTAAACCAATCATCACAACATCGGGAATCGGATTGCCGTTTTGATCTTTAATTACACCCGAAATGGTGTAAGGGATTAAAACTGCAACATAATCTTCTCCGGCCTTATAGGAAGTAACATTGGTGTATGACCTACTTGGAGGAGTAAAGGTATAACAGGTTTTGGTGGGCGTCACTGTTCCCGACCATCCACAGGGAACCGTTGCGGTGTATTTTCCCGACGCATCCGTTTTGGTATTCTCCGGTAAACCATTCATGACAACATCAGGAATAGGTGTTCCACTGGAATCGGTAATTGTTCCCGAAATGGTGTAAGTGTGAATTGTCGCCACATAACCGGTGGTTATATTTGAGGTTACGTTTTCATAAGAAGTAGATGGGAAATCAAATACATAACACGGTTTGGTCGGCGTCACGGATCCCGTCCAGCCACAGGGAACCTGGCGGGCATACCTTCCTAAAAGATCCGTTTTGGGATTCCCCGGTAAACCAATCATCACGACATCGGGAATCGGCGTTCCGCTAGCATCTTTAATTACACCCGAAATGGTGTAGTTGATAATTGTCCCTGTATAATTGGTGGTGTAATTTGTCATTACATTGCTGTAAGAAGTCGATGGCTGAACAAAGGTGTAACACGCATGAGTGGGGGTAACCGTTCCCGACCATCCGCAAGGAACCGTTGCGGTGTATCTTCCCGTCGCATCCGTTTTGGTATTCTCCGGTAAACCAATCATCACAACATCGGGAATCGGATTGCCGTTTGGATCTTTAATTACACCCGAAATGGTGTAATTAATAATTGTTCCTGTATAATTGGTGGTGAAATTTGTCATTACATTGCTATAGGAAGTCGATGGCTGAACAAAGGTGTAACACGCATGGGTGGGAGTCACCGTTCCGGTCCATCCACAAGGTACCACGGCCGAATAAGCCCCGGTATTATCGGTAATCGGATTTCCCGGCAAACCATTCATCACCACCCCGACAATGGGCATACCCTCCGATGTTTTAATTACTCCGGAGATCGTGTATGTATTCAATGTTCCCAGGTAATTGGTGACCTGGTTGGCATTTACCGGCGGATAATCGGTAAATGGAGGCGTGAACGAATAACATTCCTTTGTCGGGGTCACTTTTCCCGTCCAGCAGCACGGAACAACCGCAGAATATTGCCCATTCTGATTTGTCACCGGGTTCCCCGGCAAGCCGCTCATTAAAACACCCGCAATCGGGGTACCATCCGACGTTTTAATCGTCCCCGATACGGTGTGGGTAACCGCAGTTCCCACGTAATCCGTGATTTGGTTGGCGGTTAACGGGGGATACGTCGTGGATGTGGGCGAGAAAGTAAAACATTCTTTAATGGGCGTTACCGTGCCAAACCAGCCGCAAGGCATAATCACCCGGTATTGCCCTTTCGCATCGGTCACCGGATTGGCCGGTAACCCGCTCAGCAAAACACCCGGTATGGGCGTGCCGTCAGATGTCTTAATCGTTCCCGATATCGTAAACGTCGTGATGGTCCCGATATAATTGGTAACGATATTGGCGCTTACCGGTAAATAGGCGGTGGATTCTTCGGTGAACGTATAACACTGCTTCACCGGAATCACTTTCCCCGTCCAGCAACAGGGTACCTGGACGCTGTACTGGCCGGCTTCATTCGTCACCGGGTTTCCCGGTAAACCGATCAAGGCCACATTCTTAATGGGTGAACCGCTCGCCGTGGTCACGGTACCGGAGATGGTGTACGAAATAAGCGTTCCGGTATAGTCCGTGGTTTGATTGTCGGTTACGGGTGGGTAAGCGGTCGAGGACGGTGTGAAGGTGTAACATGGTTTCACCGGGGTCACTTTTCCGGTCCAGCAGCAAGGCACGGTTGCCGTATACTTTCCGGAGGCATCGGTTTTAGGCGTCGGATATTCCGGAAAGCCGGTCATTTCGACGTCGGGAATGGGTGAACCATCGGGAGATTTGATGGTTCCGGAGATGGTGTGCGAAATGAGAGCCCCGGTATAATTCGCGGCTTCATCATTTTTGACATGGGTGAACGTTCGGGATGCCGGCGTAAACGTATAACAAAGGTTGGTCGGGGTAACGGTACCCGACCAGTCATAAGGAACCTTTACCGAATACTTTCCCGAGGCATCGGTTTTGGGGTTTCCCGGTAACCCGGTCATGACGACCTCGGCAATCGGGGTACCGTCCGACAATTTCACTGTACCGGACAGGGTATAATCGGGAGCATCTGCCGTATAATTGGTGGTATAATCGGAGACAACGTTATCATAAACCGTGGATGGAGGGGTAAACACATAGCCGACTTTGTCCGGAGTCACGGTACCCGACCAACCGTAATCAACGGAAGCCGTGTATTTCCCGGAGGCATCGGTTTTGGGGTTTCCCGGCAGACCGTTCATCACCACATCGGCAAGGCCTGACCCTCGCGAAGTCACGGTTCCGGAAATCGTGAAGGTTTGAGGTGCGGCTTCATAATCGGTGGTTTGGTCCAGCGTAATATTGGTGTACGCCGTGGATTTGGGTGTAAAGGCATACCCAGCCAGCGTCGGGGTGACAGTACCCGACCAACCCTGGCAGACCGATGCTTTATATTCGCCGGATGGATCGGTTTTGGGATTACCCGGTAAACCGTTCATCACCACATCCCCAAGCCCCTTCCCATCGCCGGTGGTAACCTTTCCCGATACCGCAGTCGTGAGTTGGGTCAATTCCCAACTCGGGTTATACGTGTTCAACCAGTCGATCAAACTTTGATCCGTTGCGTATAAACAGTTAAAACCGACAT
Source organism: Candidatus Omnitrophota bacterium (assembly GCA_050258455.1). GTDB lineage: Bacteria > Acidobacteriota > Aminicenantia > UBA2199 > UBA2199 > JAKAGC01. Next base: position 51,919 of record JBLMYT010000002.1, read on the forward strand.
CAAGGACGATGACGTTCGATAAATTCAATAAGCTTGGCGGGATTTCCCCGGAAAGTTCATTGGACGAAATATCCAGGTATGTCAACCGGGTGAGATTTCCCAACTCCGGAGGGATGATGCCGCTCAGGAGGTTTGAAGCCAGAGAAAGGTATTCCAATTTACTCAGACTCCCCAGTTGGAAAGGGATATTACCTGTCAATTGGTTTCCTTGAAGTTGCAGGGAATTTAAATTCGTCAGATTGGCAAGTTCCCAGGGGATATTGCCGCCAAGCAAATTATTGCCCAATGATAGACTCGTTAACTGGGTAAGGTTCCCTAACTTGGGAGGGATACGACCGGTAAGCTGGTTATTTTGAAGATTAAGGGCTAGCAGATTAATCAGGTTGCCCAATTCCGGAGGGATATTTCCGCTTAATTGGTTATTTTGAAGATACAGGTATTGGAGATTGATCAGATTTCCCAACTGATAGGGAATCACTCCGGTCAGGAGGTTATGATTGAGGCTAAGGCTAGTCAATTTATTGAGAATGCGGAGCTGGTAGGGAATGGCTCCGCTCAATTGATTAATTTGGAGGTTCAGGATTTGCAAATTACTCAGATTGCTCAATTGCGTGGGAATAATTCCACGGAGATTATTGCTGGCCAGGTTGAGTTGAGTCACATGATCGATTTCCGTGGCGCTTTCTTTTTGGGTTGTCACACCATACCAGGTGCCCTCGGTACCGGGAAGGGCGAACCCATCGGTATGGAGGGGCGGCGTCTTCCATCCGGTCTTATTGACCCAGTTCTCCCCGTTGGCCGAATTATACAGCGCGATTAACGCCGCGCGCTCCAATGCGGGGATCGCCCCGTAACCAAAACTTGAAACCATACAATAAATCGTAAAAAAAATAACCAAATAAACTTTCCGTCGCATTTCTCCCTCCTACCCCTAATTAACTGCTATAAGTAATAATATAGAAACGGTACATTTTCAACTAAAAATTTAATATTTGATTTTATATCTAACATTTGGTATATATCAAACATGATCGGTAATTCAAAAAGAGTCTTCGGATGGCCGAACGGCCCGAATCGGGGGTGGGCGCTGCCTACCCCAAAGTTATTGATAAGATGAGCATAAAAGGTTTTTTCCTTCAACCCGTTATCGACGAATGCCCATATCTGAAAGGGGTGATTTCGATCAATGAGAATTGTGTGGTTCACGAACTCGATGATCAGGACCTGGAAACCCTGTTGAGTTTTGGGTTCAGACATTTCGGCGAAGTTTTCTTTCGACCGATATGCGCCCACTGCCAATGCTGCGTCTCCATTCGCGTCCCGGTTCGGACATTCTCTCCCGGACCGTCGGTCCGTCGCCTTTTCAAACGAAACGCCGCGTTTGTCACCACCCTGGAAACGCTGACCCCCAGCCCGGAAACGTTTGAATTATACAAACGGCATCGCAAACGCTTTCCCCGCCAGAGCGGTTTCTCAGAGAGTTATGAATCCTATAAAACGAGTTTCTTTCATCCCTTTGGCTTCAATCGCATGCTCACCGTACGGGATAACGAAAAACTCGTGGCCGTGTCCCACCTCGATGTCACTGCCAATGCCATGTCCGCGGTTTACTGCTACTATGACGACACCTACAACCGGTTCAGCCCGGGAAAATTCGCGATTTACAAAGAAATCGAGTTGGCCAAAGAAATGGGAATCCAATGGTTGTATCTGGGATATTACATTGCGAAAAACCGTCACACCAATTATAAAATCAACATTAAACCCAATCAGATCATGACCGGCGGTTCGCAGTGGGTGGATTATATGGACAATGAAGGAAATATTCTCAATGCATACCGGATTCCCACGGAACCCTTTTCTATTCCCGAGTTTAAGCGTCGTTAACCGTCGTTAAAACGTCGACTCGATTTACCAGTATTTTTTCATTTCCCGGTCCATGTCGCGTTTCACGTCGTTTTCAATGATTTTTTGTTTTTTATCGTAGACGCGCTTTCCTTTGGCTATGGCAATTTCGATTTTGGCAAGGCCTTTATCGTTAAAGAACATTTTGAGCGGAACGATCGTTACCCCCCGCGTTTTGACTTTGTTATCCATTTTCAGCAATTCGCGTTTATGAAGCAATAATTTGCGTGCCCGCTCCGGTTCATGGTTGTTGTAGCTCGCATTGGAATACGGACTGATATGACAACCGATGAGATACGCTTCCCCGCGCCTGATTTCAACATACGAATCCTTTAAATTGACCCGACCATCGCGAATCGATTTGATCTCGCTTCCCATGAGGGACATGCCTGCGTCAAATTTTTCAATGATTTCATAGTCGTGGAATGCTTTTTTATTAACCGTTATATTTTTCATTCGAGTTTCCTTTTCCCTTATTATATCATGCTTCGATAAAGGCACAAAACATTATGGAAATACCTTGAAACGTCCCGGCTCTATAATACCTTGATGATGATAAACGTGACATCATCCACAAAATTCTCTTTATTGGTAAATGCCTTTAAATGCTGGATCAGATTTTCTTTCATGTTCCGGGCCGAGAGATGATGGCTTCGCCGGATAAACTCATCCAGGAGCTCTCCGAATTGCTGACCCAAATAATTTTCTGCCTCGGCGATTCCATCCGTATATAAAAGCAATATATCGTCCCTCTTTAGTTCTTTTTCATAAGTGGAGCGAGGAATATCCGGAAACATTCCCAAAACCATATCGGATTCGTATAAACTGCCAATAGAGCCTGCCCTGAACAGGAGCGGTGCCGGATGACCGGCATTGATATACCTTATCCGCATGTTCTTGACATCCACCGAGCAGGTAAACGACGTTACGTACTGATTGGGTTCGGTGGTTTCCGCAATTAAATCATTTAAATAATTAACCGTCACCAAGATGTCTTTATCTTTTTTGATGCGATATTTGAAATTGGCGCTGGAAATGGCCATCAGCAACGAAGCCGGAATTCCATGTCCGGAAATATCGTTAATCGTGAAAATCGTTTCATGTTCTTCCAACCGGATCACATCGTAATAATCGCCCCCGACCGCTGACGAGGGAATGTTCACGCACGCCACATCCAGACCGTGGAGCTCGATGTTTTGTCCGGGCAGGAATTTCTGTTGAATCTGCTGGGCAATTTGTAACTCTTTTTCGATTTTCTTTTTTTCGACGATCTGATCGTGCATGTCGTATTTTTCAATGGAAATAGCCGCATAGGTAACCACACCGCGAATCAAGGCTTCGGCTTCTTCGGTGAGTTTTTTCTTGCATCGGATTTCCATCAAACCCACGGTATTGTCCTTGACCCGGAGCGGAAATATCCCCACATTACCGATAATCACGGTTTCATTGATGTCTTCTTTATCGTGCGAGGTCTTTTCATTACTCAGGAGGCGGAAGGTTTCCTTGGTGGAATTGATCATCACGTTGATTTCCAGAGGGTCGATCAGGTCCTTGATGATATCGGCCAGCGTTTTGAATACATCCCTCGGGTCAAAGGATTGGGAGACGATTTTTCCCAATTCGAGCAAGCGTCCTTTTTCGCTGGCTTCTTCTTTCAGTTTTTTATACAGCATGGCGTTGAGCAGGGGAATGGCAATAAAGCCGGCGATGTTTTCGAGTAATTCGCGGTCTTCATCCTTAAAATTTCCCGCTTTTTTATTCACGGCCTCCAGGACGCCCAGAAATTTGCGACCGTCATTGACCGGAACCGCAACCAGCGAGGAGGTGACAAACTTCGTTTTCTTGTCGGTTACAGCGGTAAAGCGCGGATCTTTGGCACAATCGTTGACAATGATACTCTTCTTGTTTTCCGCGACCCAGCCCACGATGCCTTCCCCTTTTTTGATCGTGATCTTCTTGAGTTCATCTTGTTTCTCTCCGGTTGCCGTCTCAAAAGAGAGCGTTTCTTTGGTTGAGTCGTAAAGAAACATGGCGGATTCGTCGCATTCGAGGAAGTGACAAATTTTGGATGCTATTTTTTCCAGAAGGGCGTTGAGATGAAGCTCCGAATATAATTCGATGCATTCCTGCTTAAATTGAAACGCTTTGTTCATGTTAGGCCTCGTTCATTCTGAATTATTCTGAATTATTATAAACGTAAAGGGAAAAATTGTAAAGAAGGTTTTTGGCACCCGTCATTGGTATTTTGGAAGGGCAGACCCGCGGGTCTGCCCTTCACTGAGGCACCGGTATCGATATTTTTCCGAATCGATCGATGGAAAACTTGGCCATCGGATATTCATTGGATGAAGGGAAGCGCTTATTCTGCGGATTTCTTCAATAGTTCTTTAATATATGCTTCCTGCTCTTTTAATAATCTATCTTTATGTTCCATTTCCATTTGAAATTCTATTTGATTTTTTTCTAATTCCTTACGGGTTTGTTCCAATTCAATGCAGGTTTCTTTCAGGGCGATTTCTTTTTTCATCAACGTGCGTTCCATCTCTCCGAACGCATTTTCGTATTCCCGTTCAGCCATTTCTTCCAATCTCAATTTCTTCATCAATTTTTTATCCCCCGCCGCTTTCTGCAATTGACGCAAGATGATTTGCATCAAATCGTCTTGCGGCTCATAATTATATGTTTTCAACCGCCGGTTTTGCTTTTCGATAAAATTCTCCTGACAAAATACCGATAATACCCATTCCAACCGGGTGCGCATCTTCGCCTTCAATTTAGGTACCTGGATCAAATACGAATTGTGCGTCAATAGCTCGATAAACATATTTCTTTCATGGATTTCTTTCCCATTCAATACATCGATATACTCTCGGTTGACCTTTATTAGCGCGGGTAGCGTCTGGGATATGATAAATCCTAAAATATATATGGTTACAATCGGTAAAGGTTCCCGACTTACCGTTTTTCCATCTTCCAGTAAGACCTCATCTACTTCTGTGTATTGCTCACCGAGATATTCCCGGAATCGAATGATATCATACGGAATATTGGATTTTTGGAGTTCGATTAATACGTTCTTGCATTTGCCATCGTTCTGACGAATTTTCGCAATAAAGTCAAGGTGATATACGGCCAAGGCTGTCGGGTTTTTTTGCTGACTTTTATGAACACTTTCCTGGGCCTTGAAATCCAGTGTGACAATGTCCTCACCAATAATGGTTGAAATAAATCCCTTGGCCACATCGCTGTTCTCCATCATGTATTTAAATACCACATCGTACATGGGATTGGCAATCAGCACGTTATACCTTCCTTATCAGACAATCCTAATATAGTACTTCATTTGGATTTTGTCAACTGGGGAAAATGGGAAAATGAACAACGGGCAAAAATTATCGTTTCGATGAAACCGGCAACTGGCAACGTCTTGCATTCTACGATAAAACCACTGAGGATAAATTTCTTTAATGTTTACAACGCATTTGCGTTCTGGTATGATTCTGAATATCGAAGGTTTTTATTTGATCCTGAGTCAAATAACTTGGGAGAGAGAGGGAGGAAAAGATGGCATCACGATTGAAAGGAATCATCCGCGGTCTGGTTTTTGGAGTCGTATTTTTTGTTTTTTTAATCGGTCCGATTTGG
>JBLMYT010000003.1:0-46634 GCA_050258455.1 Candidatus Omnitrophota bacterium
TTTTTACGGCCCCTTCGGTGAACGGCTGATTGGTTTCTTCCGTATATTGGGCATAAAGATCGTGTACATTTTTTAAAGAGAACCGGGGAAAATCAATATGATCGGCGATATTAAACGGGGATACACCGCCAACCACAAGTTTGGTGATGTTTCGAATTCCGATCAGGCCCACTGAATAAAGGGCTTTTTGTTTAGCTGTTTTGTAATCCTGGTATAATCCTCGCAGAACATTAAGAAAATCAGCCAGTTCATTTAAAGGAATACCGTCGAATTCATCGATAAAGACAACGATTTTTTTAAATTGAAGAATTTCATTTAATCCTTTGAATAATCTTTTGAAAGATATATGATCGATTAACCGGTGATCAGATAAAAATTGCTGGACGCTTTCCACCTTTTCACAGTGAACTTCTTTTAACCGATTTAAGATTTTTTCATAAAGAGATTCCTCGATTAATGAGTAAAAGCTTGATTTGTCAAGATTATTGTATTCCTGGAAGCTGAGTATGATTGCCACATAAGTGGGGTCGGCGTGTAATAGTTTGCATGTTTCTTTGAGGAAAGTTGTCTTCCCGCTTTGTCTCGGGGCGAATATGGAAAAATACCGGCCCAGATCCACCATGGTTTTCAAATCTTGACGATCGACATTGACCACATTGTCGATCCTGACATAATAAGATTTTTCAGGGTCAACGAACCCCAATCGTTCGAATGTGCGTTTGGGTTGTCGATACACGTTATCGTTATCGTTTACGCGGTCATCGTTTAAGTCTATTATATCCAATGATTTTGGGTTTGTTCCATTCATGAATAAATCTTATTTTATTTGTTGAGATTTGTCAAGTTATCAAAATTTCGAACACACGGGCAGACACGCAGGTCTGCCCCTACAGAAAATTAAACTCTTCGCCTGAAAATACCTACCATGCTCTCTGGAACCTCAAACTTTTGACCTGAAACCATCACCCTGTGACCTGAAATGGTCAACGAGTGAGATGAAACACCAATCATGCGACACGAAACCGGCAACGAGTGATCTGTAACCACCAATCCTGTGACCTTGAACCGGCAACGAGTGATCTGTAACCACCAATCCTGTGACCTTGAATCGCCAACGAGTGACCATTAACCATCAACCCTGTGACCTTGAATCGTCAACGAGTGACCTGAAACCTGCAATCCTGTGACCTTGAATCGCCAACGAGTGATCTGAAACCACCAATCATGTGACACGAAACCGGCAACGAGTGATCTGAAACCACAAACCCTGTGACCTTGAATCGTCAACGAGTGATCTGAAACCTGCAATCCTGTGACCTTGAATCGTCAACGCGTGACCTGAAACCACCAATCATGTGAACTGAAACCGGCAACGAGTGAGATGAAACCACCAATCATGTGACTTGAAACCGCAAACGAGTGAGATGAAACGCTCAACCCTACGACCGAGAACCGTAAACGAGCGAGATGAAACGCTCAACCCTACGACCGGGAATCGCCAACGAGTGACCTGAACCGCCAATCAGTAGGAGAACCCGCGCAACCAATGCCGGGGAACTGCCAACTTACGGGAGGGAGGGAAAAACACAAAAAGAGAGTTTTCGTGAATTCACGAGAAATCAATTCTGTAGTATAATGTGGGGTCATATCTTATCGCATTTCTTACCGATCACAAGGAGAATCATTCGATGAGTAACCCATATACTGCAACCTCCGATAAGTTGCGGATTGCCGCCGGACAAAAGATCAAAGAGAAAGAATATTGGCTGGACAAATTATCCGGAAACCCTCCCCAAAGTAATTTCGTTTTTCCGCTTTATTCCCCCAACGCGGAATCATCAACCAATGAGGTGAGATTCACACTGGACAACGATATATATGAAGGTTTAACGAAACTGCGAGCCGGCTCCGATATCCGGCTGCATATGATCCTGACCGCTGTGCTCACCCTTCTGCTGAATAAATTTACGGGTAATGATGATATCATTACCGGTACGCCGATCATTAAAACCGATAAAGATGATGTTGATTTAATCAATAAGGCGCTGATTTTAAGAAGTCATCTAACCGACGAGATGACATTTAAAGATTTGCTGCTTCAAATTCGGCAAACCATCATCGAAGCAGACGAACACCGGAACTACCCGGTCGAGTTACTTCTTGAACAACTCAATCTGACTGTCGATACTGCGATTTTATTGGAAAATATTCATGATATCGATTACCTTTCCCCATTAAAACCCGCAATCATTTTTTCGTTCTTAAGAACGAATACGCATATTCAGGGGGGTGTGCAATACCATACTTCTTCCCTTCAACGAAACGATGCGAACCGCATGGTTTCTTATTTTAATTTTCTATTGAACATTGTTCTCTCCGATCCGGACGTGAAAATACGCGCCATTGAACTGGTTTTACCGGAAGAAAAAGAACGTTTGTTAATTGAGTTTAACCATACCCGAAGCGATTACCCGCGCGATAAAACCATTTCCCAATTATTCGAAGAACAGGTTGAAACGTTCCCGGATCGGATTGCGGTTATCGGTCCGAAGCTCGCGACAATTCGGGATTTGCCTTTTCAACTCACTTATAAAAAACTAAATGAACGCGCCGATCAATTGGCTGATGCATTAATAGAAAAAGGAATTGGTCCGGATACCATCGTTGCGATCAAAATCAACCGCTCCATCGAGATGATCATCGGCATCCTGGGTATTTTGAAAGCCGACGGGGCATACTTACCGATTGAAACGGATTATCCCCAGGAACGCATCGATTATATGATTCAAGACAGCCGTGCCTTTTTGTTGGTTACGACCAATAAAGAAGGTAACTGTTATCGTTTCGGGAATAGAGATTCGGTAGGGGCAGACCCATGTGTCTGCCCGCATGATTTCGATGAGAAAAAATTGGGCCCACATACGGGTGCGCCCATTTCTGCACAAATAGGGCAGACACATGGGTCTGCCCCTACAAATATTGCATATGTGATCTATACCTCCGGTTCGACCGGTAAACCCAAAGGCGTTCTCACGATCCATTCCAATGTCATTCGCGTGGTAAAAAACACAAATTATATCGCTATCACTCCCCACGATCGCATCCTGCAACTATCGAACGTCGCTTTTGACGGGTCGGTTTTCGATATCTACGGTGCACTACTCAATGGCTCCACACTGGTCCTCATCGACAAAGACACCCTATCATCAGTCAACCGGTTAGCAAATACCATTCAATATGAATATATTACGGTAATGTTTATCACCGCTGCCTTATTCAACGTGCTCATCGATTTCCGAAAAGAGTGTTTCTCATATACACGGAAAATTCTTTTCGGCGGCGAACGGGTTTCGGTGGAACACGCCCGAAAAGCGCTGGAGTTCCTTGGGAAAGATCGATTAATCAATGCTTATGGTCCGACAGAAACAACAGTTTTTGCTTCGTATTACGGTATTAACGAGATTGGCGCCAACGCTCCGACTATTCCCATCGGTAAACCGCTGTCCAATACCAGGATTCATATTTTAGACCGCTACATGAACCTTGTTCCTCCCGGTATCACGGGCGAACTCTTCATCGGCGGCGAAGGCGTTGCCCGCGGATATTTAAATAATGTTGAATTGACGAATGAAAAGATTTGCCTCCGGCGGCCAGGAACCTTTTTGAAAAAAGGTTCCTGGACCTCCAAAAACTTTTATTTTGATAATTATGAACGATTGTATAAGACCGGTGACCTGGGACGATGGCTCGACAACGGGAATATCGAATTCCTGGGACGAATCGATCACCAGATTAAACTCCGAGGCTTTCGCATCGAACTGGGAGAAATCGAAAACCATCTACTGAAACACGATTCCATCCGTGAAGCGGTTGTGATTCTGAAAGAAGATCAAACCCGATCCAACCGTTTCCTCTGCGCATACGTGACCACCAACCGAACGCTGAACGAAAATGAATTGAAGGATTATTTATCCGGTTATTTACCGGATTATATGATTCCGTCCTATTTCATTCAATTACAAAAGTTGCCCTTAACTTCCAATGGTAAAATAGACATCCGCGCATTACCCGAACCGAATGTCCGAATCGGGAAAGAATACATTGCCCCTCGCAATGATATCGAAAGACGAATGGCAAACCTTTGGGAAGAGATTCTTCATCCCGCGTCTTCCATCGGAATCGACGACGACTTCTTCCAACTGGGCGGGCATTCGCTAAAAGCGACATTACTGGCCAGCCGCATTTTCCACGAATTCGGCGTGAATATGTCTCTCTCCCAACTCTTTAATACTCCCACGATTCGGGAACTGTCGCTTCATATGACCCAATCGAATACCAAACAGGATTCGATTATTCCCCAAACCAAAAAGGAAGCTTACTATCCTCTGTCTTCGGCACAAAAACGGTTGTATATCCTTCAGCAACTAAACCCGGATAGCATCAGTTATCATATTCCGTTTTTATCGCATTTGGAAGGCCACCTCGATCACACTCTATTGGAACATACCTTTCAACAGTTAATCGCACGCCATGAAAGTTTACGCACATCGTTTCATATAATTAACGATATACCGGTTCAGAGAATCCACGATCACGTGGATTTCAAACTCAATTATTTTGACACCATAACCCCCTGGTCGCCGAAGGTTTTTGATCTTTCCAAAGCTCCTTTAATGTGGGTCGGATTAATCAGAGAAGATGAAAATAAGCATATTCTGATTGTCGATATGCATCATATTATTTCCGACGGTACATCGGCAATGATATTGATCAATGACTTTATGTCGCTTGTCGCGGGAAAAGAACTGCCGCCTCTGACCATTCAATATAAAGATTATTCGGTATGGCAGCAGAAACCGGAGATCAAAACCAAACAGGAATTATTCTGGTTAGAGATGTTCAATACCGATTTACCGGTGTTGAACCTTCCGTATGATTTTCCGCGGCCCCCGGTTCAAAGTTTTGAAGGCGATACCGTGCATTTCGAAATCGGGGAGAAACTGACTCGAGCGCTTCACACGTTAGCCCTGAATGAAAAGACAACGTTGTTTATTGTGCTTTTAACCATATACAATATGTTTCTGTCGAAGATTACGGGACAGGAAGATCTGATCGTGGGAACACCGATTGCCGGACGCAGGCATGCCGATATCGAACAGGTGATCGGTATGTTTGTGAATACCCTGGCGCTTCGCAATGAACCGATTGCTGAAAAAACGTTTAAGGAATTTCTCCGCGATGTTCATAACCGCACGATAGCTGCTTACGATCACCAGGATTTTCAGTTTGAAGAACTGGTTGAAAAAATCGGTGTGGCACGGGATCAAAGTCGGAACCCGTTATTTGATGTGATGTTTACTCTTCAGAACATGGAGAAAAAAGAAATCGAAATACCGGGTTTGACTCTTAAACCGTATGATTATAACCTCAAGATCTCCAAGTTCGATTTCACTTTTCAGGGAACCGAAGATCCACACCATATTCTTTTTTCTGTCGAATATTGTACCCAATTATTCAAACCGGAAACCATCGAACGGTTTATTGCTTACTTCATCAATACCATCACGCAAGTAGTCGAAAATGAAGACCGGCGAATGGCGGATATGGATATCCTCCCTGAAGACGAACGCAATCGGTTGTTGGTTGCGTTTAATGATTCTGAAAAAGATTACCCGGCAGATAAAAGTATTGATCAATTATTTGATGAACAGGTGGAAAAGACACCGGATCATCTTGCTATTATAGGTTCAACTTCTGTAGGGGCGCTTCGCGAAGCGCCCATAAAAATAACGTATAAACAATTGAGCGAACAATCCAATTGTTTAGCGCGAGCATTAAGAGAAAAAGGTGTCGGGCCTGATATGATTGTGGCCATTCAAATCGAGCGTTCGATTGAAATGATTGTTGGGATTTTCGGTATATTGAAAGCAGGCGGCGCATATTTACCGATCGATCCCGGGTACCCGCAGGATCGCATCGATTACATGTTAAAAGATAGTTGTGCTAAATTTTTATTAGCCACAGAGGACACAGAGTTCACAGAGAAATTAGGTAAAATTTATAGGTTGATATTAATCACACAAAATACAAGTAATAAAGAGAAAAGAAGTATACCATTACTTGATAACCCAAAACATTTTTCTTCTTTCCCCTCTGTGTCTTCTGTGACCTCTGTGGCTAAAAATTCAAATTTAATTTACGTTATCTATACGTCCGGATCAACCGGGAAACCCAAAGGTGTGATGGTCCCGCTTCGCGGGTTTATGAATTTACTTTACTGGTTTATGGATGAAGCTCAATTATCATCAAATGATAATATATTATTAATTTCGCCCATCAGTTTTGATCTCAGCCAGAAGAATATATTTGCCCCTTTAATCAATGGGGGACGTTTAACTTTGGCGCCTCCGGGAATTCCGGATTATCATCAATTATCGGAAACGATCGGACGAGAAAAAATTACGATTCTGAATTGTGCGCCCGAAGTGTTTTATCCATTCATCGATGTGAATCGTGACAGCGGTTTTGTGAAACTAAGATTCCTTCGCCTCGTGATGATGGGCGGAGAAGCGATTCAAGTCGATCAATTATTACCCTGGGCACAAGTGGAAGATTATCATTGCGACATTATAAATGCTTACGGCCCAACTGAGGGTACAGATATCGCATCGATTTACCGAATCTCGCGTCAGGCGATCCTGCAACGGGAAGCTATTTTGATTGGAAAACCCATTCCCAATTTAAAGATATTTATATTGGACAAAAATCATCAACCGCTTCCCGTACGCGTGAGTGGTGAACTCTACATCGGTGGAATCGGTGTGGCGAGAGGGTATCTCAACCGTCCCGAATTAACCAGTGACAAATTCACCTCCGTGTCCCCCGTGTCCTCCGTGAGAGAAAAATTATACAAAACCGGTGATCTTTGTCGATGGTTGGACGATGCAAATGTCGAATTCCTGGGACGAATCGATCATCAGGTTAAGATCAGGGGATATCGGATCGAATTGGGGGAAATCGAAAGTCGGTTATTGAGTCATGAAGATGTAAAAGAAGCGGTTGTTGTTCCCGGTGATTATGAAGCCGGAGGAAAACGTCTTTTTGCGTATATCGTCCCGAAAAAAGAACTGAATATTCAGTCCTTAAACCAATTAAAAGAATATTTATCGAAACAGTTACCCGATTATATGATTCCCTCTTATTTTGTCAGGTTGGAAACCCTGCCGTTAACACCTTCGGGAAAGATGGATCGAAAACGACTTCCGGCACCGGAGATTACTCCCGGCGATGCAAGTGTTTATACGGCACCGCGGAATTACATCGAGCGGAAACTGACGTCGCTATGGTCCGGTATGTTGAATCGCGATGACACTCAGATCGGAATCGATGCCAATTTTTTCGAAAGTGGCGGGCATTCGTTGAGTGCCACCATATTGGCGTCAAAGATTCATAAAACCTTTCACATCAAAATACCATTGGCTGAAATTTTTAAACGGCGAACCATCCGATTGCTGGCGCAGTATATTGCGCAGCAAACGCGAACCGTTCATGCCGCAGTGGAACCGGTAGAGAAAAAAGAATACTATCCGCTTTCATCAGCACAGAAGCGACTCTATTTCCTTCAGCAAATGGATCCATCCAGTACGGCTTACAATATGCCCAGTATGTTGCATCTGGGTGCGGATATCGATAAGGAAAAAATCGAATCCGCATTAACGCAGTTAATTGCGCGACACGAGAGCTTGCGCACATCGTTTATCAAGATCGATGAAACCCCGGTTCAACGGGTTCATGATCATATCGATTTTAAAATCGACTATTTTGAATTATCTGAACAAAAAGTTTTTGGAGGGGGTTGCACCCCTGGCAGTCCAGGAACCTTTTTTCAAAAAGGTTCCTGGTCGCCGAAGGCAATCCATTTATCCCAACCTCCATTAATGCGGTCGGCGATTATTCGGCATGCGGATGGTTCGCATACCTGGTTTATGGATATTCATCACATCATTTCCGATGGAACTTCTCATCTCATTTTAACCAATGATTTTCTTTCGCTATATAATGATCGGGAATTGGAACCCTTGCGTCTTCATTACAAAGATTTTTCCGAATGGCAGAACCGGGCCATTGAAACCGGGCAAATGCAATCGCAGGAAGATTATTGGTTACGTTTATTTCCTCGGGGACAAAACGTTCCGCGGTTGAACTTGCCTACGGATTATCCCAGACCGCCGGTATTTACATTCGCCGGTGATCGTTATGTTTTCGAATTGGAGACCGAGCAGGCGCTGAAATTCAAAGCGCTTGCGTTAAAACATGCCGGTACGTTGTACATGAATTTACTGACGGCATTAAACGTGTTATTTTATAAATACACCGGGCAGAATGATATCATCATCGGAAGTGGAATTGCCGGTCGGCGGCACGATGATCTTCAAGGAATCATCGGCATGTTTGTGAATACGCTTGCCATGCGGAATTTCCCGGAAGGTCATCTGACATACGAATCATTTTTCCGGAACGTTGTGGCGCATAGTTTGGAAGCGTTTGAGAATCAGGATTTGCAGTTTGAAGAGTTTGTGGATACATTGAATCTGGAGCGTGACCCGTCCCGTAATCCGTTATTCGATATATTAATGGTGGTTCAGAACTTCGGGGAATCGAAAACCCGTGATCGAATTTCCATTGGGAAAGATGAACATATCACAATTGAAGAATATGAAACCCATACGGCGAAATTCGATTTGACGTTTTTTGTCGATGAGCGCGAGGATGGCGTTGGCATTCATATCGAATACTATTCCGGAATATTCACGCGTGAAACCATTCAACGCTTGGTTACGCATTTAACGAACGTTATTCAATCTGTGATTGAAACGCCATTCATCCCATTGGATGAAATCGAGATCATTTCCGAAGAAGAGAAAACACAGATTATTCGTGACTTCAATAACACGGCCAGCGATTATCCCCGAGATAAAACCGTTCATGAGTTATTTGCCGAACACGTCGAGAAAGATCCGGATCGCATGGCGATTGTGGGTGTTGCCGGTTATTCATACGTAGGGGCGTTTCGCGAAACGCCCTTGCCAACCGATCGGTTGGTCCACATGTCTTATCGCGAATTGGATCGACAGGCGAATCGCATCGCCGATTATTTATATCATCAAAAAGGAATCCGCACCGGGGACCGCGTGGGAATATGGATGTCTCCGTCGCTCCTTCGCCCGGCTGTCATTCTTGGAATTTTGAAAGCAGGTGCGGCTTATGTACCCATTGATCCGTCGTTTCCTTATGAGCGGATCCAATACATGATCCATGACGCTGTTATCGGTGTTTTGATCTCGGAAAAGAAATATTTAAGAGACCTCAACCGACTTCAATGGGACTGTCATTGCTTGCATACGTACCTGTGTGTGGACAGCGATCGAATCGACCGGGAAGAAGAAATCGAAAAGAATGCGTTAATGGAGCAGGAGTTGTGGGTTCACGTCGGTGAAACCGCAGTGGATGACGTCACGGGCGGCGGATGGCTCAGCAGTTACACAGGCGAACCCATCCCCAAAGTGGAAATGGACGAATACGGCGATAATATATTAACGAAACTCCAACCGTTGCTTCATCCGGGAATGCGCGTCCTTGAGGTCGGATGTGCGTCGGGAATTTCCATGTACCGCATTGCTCCTCGTGTCGGATTATATGTTGGAACGGATCTTTCTCCTGCCATTATCGAGAAAAACAGGAAACGCCTTCGGGAAGAAGGGCAAACCAATATCAAAAATATCAAACTCTCTTGCCTGCCGGCTCATGACATCGATTCGATCGATGAGCGAAACTTCGATCTGGTCATCATCAACAGTGTCATTCAATGCTTTCACGGTCACAATTATCTTAAAAACGTTCTGCGAAAATGTATCGGTATGCTTGGAGAGAATGGTTACCTGTTTATCGGCGATATCATGGACCAGGAAAAGAAAAACGATTTGATCGCAGATCTGACAGCGTTTAAGTCGGATCCGGCAAATGTCGATAAGAATTTCACAACCAAAACCGATTGGTCGGCTGAGTTGTTTATTGCCAGGGGATTCTTTACCGACCTGGCTGCCGATTGGAATGAAATTGAACATGTTTCATTTTCCGATAAAATATACACTCCCGGACATGAGAATGAATTAACAAAATTCCGTTATGATACGTTATTAACCATCAATAAAACATCTATTTCGACGAATAATCGGTTCCATAAACAAACGCATCAGGATGATATTCGGATGCTGGCGAATCATGAACCGCTTTCGTTGAAATTATCAAAATTATCAAAATCATCCACCACATCCGATGATCTGATTTATATTATCTATACATCCGGTACGACCGGGCGCCCCAAAGGGGTGTTGACCACGCACGCCAATGTCACGCGGGTGGTGAGAAATACCAATTATATTGAAATCACGCCTGAGGACCGCGTGCTTCAGTTGTCCAATGTTGCATTTGATGGTTCGGTATTCGATATATACGGCGCACTTCTCAATAGCGCGTCCCTGGTTTTAACCACGAAAGAAGAGGCATCGGACGTCGATCGCCTGGCGGATTTGATCAAACGGGAACAGGTCACCGTGTTTTTTGTGACCACCGCGTTATTTAATACTTTGGCGGATTGGCGAATCGATTGTCTTGAACACGTACGAAACGTACTATTCGGTGGTGAACGCGCTTCTGTGGAACATGCCCGCAAAGCATTGCAATACATGGGGAAGGGACGAATAATTAATATGTATGGTCCCACCGAGACAACGGTTTTTGCGTCCTATTATCCTGTTAATGACTTGGCAGATCATGCGGCAATGATTCCGATCGGCAAACCGTTATCCAATACAAGTCTATACATACTGGATCGCTATATGAATCTCTTACCGGTTGGGGTTCAGGGTGAATTATTCATCGGCGGAACCGGCGTATCCAGAGGATACTTAAACCGTCCCGAATTCACTGCGGATAAATTTTTCTCTGTGTCCTCCGTGAGCTCCGTGAGAGAAAAATTATACAAAACCGGTGATTTATGCCGTTGGTTGAGAGATGGGAATATCGAGTTTTTGGGGCGCATCGATTCACAGGTAAAGATACGGGGCTTTCGAATCGAATTGGGAGAAATCGAATCCCATTTGATGAATCATCATTCCGTGAAAGAAGCGGTGGTCCTCGATCGGGATGATGAAACCGGCAGCAAATGCTTGTGTGCATTTATCATTGGCACTTCGGGAAAAACTCCCGATATTTCCGAATTGAAAGCGTACCTTTCGGTTTCTCTGCCGTCCTTCATGATACCCGCGACTTTTACAATCCTCGATCGCATCCCCTTAACCCCTAACGGTAAAGTGGACCGAAAAGCGCTTCTCGATTCCGGAATATCCGGAATGCATCAACATGACCCACGCACTTATGTTCCTCCTGCCACCAAACTGGAAGAGAAATTGGTTGATATCTGGAAAGACGTTTTGGGCACTCATGACCGGGTCAGTGTGGCGGATAACTTTTTCGATTTGGGTGGCCATTCGTTAAAAGCCACGATATTGACCTCGAAAATTCATAAGGAATTGAATATCAAAGTACCGTTAGCCGAAGTGTTTACGCGTCAGACGATTCGCGAACTGGCGCAATATATCGAACGGTTATCGGTAGAAAAATATGCTGCGATTGAAAACGTGGAAGAAAAGGAATATTATGCCCTCTCTTCTGCCCAGGAACGGGTGTATATCTTGCAGCAGATGAATCCGGGCGGCACGGCTTACAACATGTCGGCGATCATTCCGGTCGATCGACCCGATTTGGAACGATTTGAAACGGTGTTCAAGCAATTAATCCGACGTCATGAAAGTCTGCGGACGTCTTTTCACATGATCGATGAAACACCTGTACAGCGCATTCATGATGAAGTGGAATTTCGAATTGAAGTAAAAGATAAGGAGATGGATCATCCGGAAACCATGTTGCGCTCATTCATTCGTCCGTTTGATTTAGCGCGGGCCCCGCTTTTAAGGGTTGGTCTGGTCAATAACGGAAATAAAAACCATTTCCTTCTCGTGGACATGCATCATATTATTTCGGATGGAACCTCATGTGGTGTATTGGAACATGAATTCAAGGCACTATATTTATCGTCATCATCATCATTACCGGCGTTGCGGCTTCAATATAAAGATTACAGCGAGTGGCAGCGGCGCGAAACCTATGCGGCGTCCCTTGCGCTTCAGGAATCATATTGGTTGGAAACCTTTTCGGGTGAACTCCCGGTATTGAATCTTCCTTTGGATTATCCGCGGCCGGCGATTCAGCGTTTTGAAGGCAGTACCGTTGATTTCCTTTTGAATGAAAATCACACGCAGATTTTAAAGAGGATTGCGGAAAACACGCGGTCCACGCTTTACATGGTGATTCTTGCGGTTTACACCATATTGCTTTCGAAGTTAAGCGGCCAGGATGATATTGTTGTGGGAACACCTGTGGCTGCAAGACGTCATGTCGATCTTCAACATATTATCGGAATGTTTGTCAATACATTGGCCATGCGCAATGTGCCGAGTGCAGAACAATCGTTCCGTGAATTTTTAAATGAAGTAAAAACGCGAACGTTGGAAGCGTTTGAAAACCAGGAATATCCGTTTGAACTATTGGTTGATCACGTTTCCATTGAAAGGGATTTAAGCCGCAATCCGTTGTTTGATGTCATGCTGAATGTCTTGAATCAGGCGGATTACCGGAATGTCATGCCGATTCATGCCGAGCAAACCGAACATCGCCAAAGTTCTGCGAAATTTGATTTGAATCTAACGGTGATGGATATCGGTGAACGGTTGTTGTTCAGTTTTGAATATGGTTCACATTTATTCAAACCATCCACCATCGATCGTTTCATCGGATATTTTAAACATTTAATATCCATGCTAACTTCGGATGATCGATCGTTACGATCGTTGCGATCGTTGCAATCGTTGTGTTTATCGGAACTCGACATCATTCCTCCTAAGGAAAGAGAAGCAATCATTCGGTTTTCAAACGGCAATGAGAGTATTGGTGATGGTATCAATAACGATATCAATCAAAGTATTCATCAATTGTTTGAAGCGCAGGTTGAAAAAACACCGAATCGGGTTGCTGTCATCGGTTCAACTTCTGTAGGGGCGCTTCGCGAAGCGCCCTTGCAAATGACGTATAAACAATTGAATGAACAGTCCGATCGATTGGCTTATGCATTAATAGAAAAAGGTGTCGGACCGGACACGATTGTCGGAATTCAAATCGAGCGTTCGATTGAAATGATCATTGGAATTTTCGGTATATTGAAAGCAGGCGGCGCGTATTTGCCGATCGATCCCACGTACCCGAAGGACCGCATCGATTACATGTTAAAGGATAGCGGGGCGACGCTATTAATTACCGATAGTACTTTCAGAGAATTCAGTAGGGGCGCACCCGCGTGTGCGCCCGATTCTGATCAAATAGGGCAGACACATGGGTCTGCCCCTACAGCTATTGCATATGTAATTTACACCTCCGGTTCTACCGGAACGCCCAAAGGTGTCGCTGTACCCATCAAGGGTTTTATCAATTTGCTTTATTGGTATATTCACGAATTGGAATTAGGAGAGGAAGATAATCTATTATTAATTGCGCCGGTTAGTTTCGATCTTTGCCAGAAGAATCTATTTAGTTCTTTCCTCATCGGCGGGAAGTTGACATTGGCGCCATCGGGGATTCCCAATTACGATGATTTATCGGAAACCATTCGGAAAGAGCGTATTACGTTAATGAATTGTGCGCCCGGCGTGTTTTATCCTCTTGTCGATATCAATGAAGACAGCGATTTTATCAAATTAAAATCCCTGCGATGGGTGGTATTGGGTGGTGAACCGATCCAGGTCGATAAACTTTTACCCTGGGTCAATTCGGACAATTATCATTGTGAAATTGTAAATACTTACGGTCCCACCGAATGTACGGACATTGCGTCGTTTTCTCGAATGTCTCGGGAAGCGCTTCAGCGACGGGAAATCATTCCCATTGGGAAACCCATTCCGAATGTCAAGACATTTATATTGGATCGATATCATCATATCGTCCCGGTTATGGTGAGTGGGGAGCTTTTCATTGGTGGAATCGGCGTGTCCAGAGGATACTTAAACCGTCCCGAATTAACGGCGGATAAATTCTCCTCTGTGTCCTCCGTGACCTCTGTGGCTAAAAAACTTTATAAAACCGGTGATTTATGCCGATGGTTGGAAGACGGAAATATCGAGTTCCTGGGAAGGATCGATCATCAAATAAAGATTCGGGGTTACCGCATCGAATTGGGAGAAATCGAAAGCCGGCTATTAAATCATGAATCAATAACGCAAGCAGTCGTTATGGTAAACGAAGATGGGACCGGAGATAAATTTTTATGTGCATATATCGTCACTTCAACCGAAATCGATACCCAAAACATTCGGGATTATTTATCCAAGAATCTCCCGGATTACATGATACCGTCTTATTTCGTTAAAATAGAAAAGCTTCCATTGAATCCCAGTGGAAAGGTGGATCGAAACGCGTTACCGCATTCGGTAATGGAAGTCAAGAAAACAGGGCACGCGTATGCGTCTCCCACCGATGACATCGAAGAAAAGCTGGTAGACATATGGAGTGACATTCTGGGGCTTTCCTCATTGGGCATCGATGATAACTTTTTCGAATTGGGTGGTCATTCATTGAAAGCCACCATTATGGTATCGAAAATACATAAAGCGTTTGATGTTCATGTTCCATTAACAGAGATATTTCGGTCAAGAACAGTCCGGGAACTTGCCAAGTACATTCGAGGAGCGGTCAAAAAACATTATATGTCGATTGAACCTGCGGAAGAAAAAGAATACTATCCGTTATCGTCGGCACAGAAACGGTTATATGTCTTGCAGCAGATGGACCCGGAAACTACGGCTTACAATATGCCGTTGATGGTTCCGTGTAGAGCGATCGATAAAAACCGGCTGGAAAACGTTTTTAAAACATTGATTGAACGGCATGAGAGTTTGCGGACCTCGTTTCATGTGATCGATGAACAACCGATGCAAACAGTTCACGACAAGGTAGACTTCAAACTTGAATCGATTGATTTAACCTTACCAAAAGTTTATAACCCAGACATATCAGAACCCAAACCAAAAGTTTTTGCCCCGCTTTTTACAAAAAGCGGGCCGCCGGAGGCAATGATCCGTTCGTTTATTCGTCCCTTTAGTTTGTCGAGTGCGCCGTTAATACGGGTCGGATTAATACCAACCGGTGAAGCCTCTCATCTTCTGATTGTGGACATGCATCACATCATTACGGACGGTGTATCACATAACGTGATCACCAATGATTTCATGAATTTATACGAGCAGCGGGAGTTAATACCGCTTCCGCTTCAGTATAAAGATTATGCCGAATGGCAGAACGCGAATAGAGAAACGGGAATATTGGACGCGCAGGAGAAATTCTGGTTAAGCGAATTTTCGGGTGAATTACCTGCGGCAGCTTTGCCGACCGATTATTCCAGACCGACAATTCAGAGTTTTGAAGGAAATATTATTCGTTTCGAACTCGACGACAACGAAAACCGGGCGTTGGAAGCATTGACCCGTTCATTCGGAACCACATTGTTTATGACCTTATTGTCGGTCTATTATATATTCTTATCCAAAATTACCGGGCAGGAAGACATTGTGGTCGGAACCCCGGTTTCCGGTCGCAGTCATGCCGACCTAGAAAAGTTAATCGGTGTGTTTATTAACACATTGGCGCTTCGCAATGCACCTTCCGGTTACAAAACCTTTGGTATGTTTTTAAACGAGGTCAATGAACGCACCACGCGTGCATTTGATAATCAGGATTATCCCTTTGAAGATTTCGTCGGAAAAATCGGCGCGGACCGTGACATGAGTCGAAACCCGTTATTCGATACCGCGTTTACGCTTCAGCATCATTCCGGTGGCGAACAGACCCAAACGCTTGAAGGAATATTCCATTCTTCCGGGGAACATGGAGAGGACCATTCGGATATTGATAGTTATGTCAATCGACCGTCGAAATTTGATCTGGCGTTTATCGGGTCACGCACACCGGACACTTTATATTTTACCGTTGAATATTGTACCAAATTATATAAACCCGAAACCGTGGAACGCTTTGCCGGGTATTTCCGAAAGGTTTTATCGGCGATCCTCGAAAATCCTCAAATCGAGATATCGTCCATCGATGTGGTTCCCGAGAACGAGAAGCGACAGATTCTTGAACAATTTAACAATTCATATGTGGCATATCCCAGGGATAAGACCATTCATCAGCGAATCGAAGCGCAGGTCGCTGCAAATCCGGACCGCCTGGCATTGGTATTCGGGGAATTGCATTTATCGTATGCGATGATGAATGAACGGGTCAACCGTTTGGCCTGGACATTGCGCGACCGGGGAATTGGTCCGGACAGCATCGTGGGATTAATCGTGGAGCGCACGCCGGAAATGATTATCGGTATGTTGGGAATATTGAAAGCCGGCGGCTGTTATCTTCCCATCGATTACAGTTACCCTGAAAAGCGAAACGCGTACATGTTGGCAGATTGCAGTATCGATATTCTGTTAACCCAGCATGAATTGGAGGAACGGATTGCGTTTGCCAATGATGCGTCGTACGATGTCTTATATCTGGACGATCCGGACTTATACGATGATCGCACGCACAATCCCGACAATCTCAATACCGCGGATGATCTTGCCTTAATCTTATACACGTCCGGTTCGACCGGAAAACCCAAAGGTGCGATGTTGATTCATCGGGGTGTGGTCAATGTCGAGAATTTTTATCGAAAGATTATGGATGTCACGGAGAATGACCGGGTCTTGTTATTCGGGTCATTGGCGTTTGATGCGTCCACGTTTGAAATGTATATGGCGTTGTTTTTTGGCGCCAGCTTGTATATTTTAACCAAAGACATTATCTTTGATTACCGTGCGTATGAAGATTCGTTAAACCGGTGGAAGATTTCCGCGCTTTTATTACCTCCCGTTTATTTGAGTAATTTGCTTCCGGAGCGGGTGAATCCGTTCCGGTTGATGGTCACCGGAGGTGCAAGGCCTACGTATAGTCTCATCGACAAATGGAAAAACAAAGTCCAATACATTAATGCGTATGGTCCCACGGAGATTACCATCTGTTGTACCATGAATAAATTCAATGACAGCGTCGAGCGATACAACACCGTCCCCATCGGTAAACCGCTATGCAATGATCGATTATACCTATTGGATAAATACAATCATCTGGTACCGGTTGGCGTAGCCGGCGAAGTGTACATTGCCGGTGACGGTTTAGCGCGGGGATATTTAAACAACCCTGAACTTACATTGGAAAAATTTCTCTCTGTGTCCTCTGTGTTCTCTGTGGCTAAAAAACTTTACAGAACCGGAGATCTGGCCAGATGGTTACCGGATGGCAGCATTGAGTTTCTTGGCCGCATTGACTTAATGGTTAAGATTCGAGGGTTCCGTATTGAATTGGGAGAAATCGAAAGTCGGTTGCAGAAGATTGAGGACGTCAAGCAAGCGGTGGTTTTGGCCAAAGAGAACGATCGCGGTGACGGTTATTTATGCGCTTATATTTTCTCGGATACGGATAAAGAATTCAAGGTTCAGGACATTCGGGAATACTTAGCCGCTTATTTACCGGATTACATGATTCCTTCTTACTTTAAGTTTATGAAAACCGAAGAAATCCCGTTAACGCCGAGTGACAAAATCGACATTAAAGCATTGCCGCCCATCGATATTCAATCGGATGCCGATTACATTGCGCCGCGAAATGAAGTGGAAGATGCGTTGACTGAAATCTGGTCGGAGGTTTTAGGCGTCGAGAAAGAGAAAATCGGAATGAATGACAGTTATTTTGATCTGGGTGGAAACTCGATCAAAGTCATTCAGATCAACAATAAAATCAAGGGCCGGTTTAACCGGGACATACCTGTCGTCATGATGTTTCGGTACACCACCATTGGTCGGCTGGCCGAGTACATTGTTCAGGAATTCAGCGGAAATCAATTAAGTGGTTCAAATGGTTTAAACGAAACCACAACCGGTATCATTGAAGAAGAAAAGTTAAATGAAATGGATGAATCCATTCAAGAGACCATGCGATTATTTGGAGATGACGAATGAATCAACCCCCAAAAACGACAACCCAGACAGGATTGGAGATAGCGGTAATCGGAATGGCCGGGCGGTTTCCCGGCGCACAAAATATTGAGCAATTCTGGCATAATATTACCAATAAAGTTGAATCGCTGACCTTTTATACCGACGACGAATTATCCGCAGCCGGTGTGGAGTCGGAATTATTGAATCGATCGGATTACGTGAAAGGGGAGGGCGGCGTACTCGAAGACGCCGAGTATTTCGACGCGGCATTTTTCGGTTACTTTCCAACCGAAGCCGAGATCATGGATCCTCAAATTCGGATCTTTCATGAATGCGCGTGGGAAGCATTGGAAGACGCAGGGTACGCACCGCTGTCATACAAAGGATCGATCGGCCTTTACGCCGGCGGCACGCATAACATGGACTGGGAAGCACTGGTCATGTTATCGGGTAAACTCGAATCATTCGGGGCATTCGATACCGGGAACTTGATTAACAAAGACTTTCTGTGTACCCGTGTGGCGTATAAATTAAATTTAAGAGGACCCGCCGTTGAAGTTCAAAGCGCGTGTTCAACTTCTCTCACCGCCATTCACATTGCCTCCCGTGCCTTGCTGACCAAAGAATGCGACATGGCATTGGCCGGAGGAACCGTGGTTCGGCTTCAACAAAAACGCGGGTATATGTACCACGAAGGCATGGTCTTATCTTCAGACGGTCACTGTCGGGCATTCGATTCCAAATCCAGCGGCACGGTTTCGGGAAACGGTGCGGGTGTGGTGGTGTTAAAGAAACTAAAAGACGCCATTAACGACCGCGATCATATCCATGCCATTATCAAAGGTTCGGCGCTGAACAACGACGGCATCGACAAAGCGGGTTTCACAACCCCCAGCATCGAAGGCCAGGCCAATGTCATCAAAATCGCCCAACACCTCGCCAAAGTCGAACCGGAAAGCATCGGTTACATTGAAGCCCACGGCACCGGAACCGTGATCGGCGACCCCATCGAAATCGAAGCCTTAAAGCTGGCATTTCATACGGATAAAAAACACTTCTGCGCCATCGGTTCAGTCAAAACCAATATCGGGCACCTGGACTCCGGCGCCGGCGTGGCCGGTTTTATCAAAGCTGTCCTGGCCGTTAAAAACGGATTCATCCCACCCAGCTTACATTTCGACCAACCCAACCCCAAAATCGATTTCGAAAATAGCCCGTTCTATGTGAATACCAAACTGACCGAATGGAAAACCGATCCATTACCCAGACGCGCCGGCGTCAGCTCATTCGGCATCGGTGGTACCAACGCGCATATTATTATTGAGGAAAACCAGGGGCTCTTTTTGAAAAAACCGCCCCTGGACCTGCCAGGGATGCAATCCCCCGCAAAAACTTTTATTAATTATAGTTTAATTTGTTTGTCTGCAAAAACATCATCTGCGTTGGAGAGGATGACGGAAAACTTGATTGAGTATTTGAAAAAAAACTTGTCTGTTAATCTCTCCGATCTTGCGTATACCCTTCAAGTGGGAAGGGAAGTTTTTGAATATAAGAAAGTGGCCGTATGTTCCGATGTGAATGAAGCCATCACAGCCCTGGAAACTTCTGACCCATCCCGTGTCCAAACCTTTAATACCCGCGATCGAAAAAAATCCATTGCATTTATGTTCCCCGGTCAAGGCCAACAATATGTCAATATGGGACTCGATCTGTACCGCGATGAACCCGTGTTCCGCGACGAAATGGACCGATGTTTCGCTATTTTAAATCAGTTCACGGATTATGAGTTGAAATCCGTTTTATATCCCCAGGAAGGAAATAACCATAACAATGATTGGATCTATCGTCAGGATGTCACCCAACCCATGATGTTTGTTTTCGAATACGCCCTGGCCCGGTTGATGATCCACCGCGGAATAACACCCAATGCCATGATCGGCTACAGCATCGGCGAATACGTGGCCGCCTGTCTGGCTAATGTGTTCACACTCGAAGACGCATTAATGCTGGTTGCCGCACGCGGAAAACTCATGCACGACATCCCCTGCGGCGCTATGCTCAATGTTCCCCTTCCGGAATCGCAATTGAAACCATTACTGAACAACGACGTGGAAATCGCTGTCGTCAATGGTCCTTCATGCATCGTCTCCGGAACCGATGCAGCCATCGATGCCTTTGAAAAAGAATTGAAAAGTAAGAAATGGTTGACCATGAGACTCAGTATCTCCCACGCCGGCCACTCCCGAATGATGGATCCCATGGTACCGAAATTCGAAGCGAAAGTAAAGCAAGTCAAATTAAATAAACCGACCCTTCCTTATATTTCCAATGTCACCGGAACATGGGTCACCGATGCCCAGGCCACAGATCCGCATTATTGGGCGATGCAGGTTCGAGAAACCGTCCGCTTCGCCGCCGGTCTGGAAGAATTACTGAAAGAAAAGAATGCCATTTACATCGAATTGGGGCCGGGCCGAAACCTCATGACCACCTTGCAACAACACCCGAATAAACGCCCCGATCATTTGTTCCTCAATGTGCTGCGCTACCCTCAACAGAAAATCTCCGACGTGTTCTACATGGCTGAAAAAATCGGACGATTGTGGCTTTACGGTCAACCGATTCTTTGGTCAACATTTTACGCCGGAGACCAACGCCACCGCATCCCACTTCCCACTTACCCCTTTGAACGACAGAAATTCCACATCGACCGCGATTTCAGTAAACTCAGTAACGCAAAAGAATTCACTGCTCCGGTTTCACTAAAAAAAAGCAACATGCTGGAATGGTTTTATACCCCGTCCTGGAAACGCAGTCATTTTATTACGTATCGCCGTGATGAGAAGGTTATTCCTCCCGATAAGGACGATCGGTTGACATTAGTATTTATGGATGATGACGGTATCGGCCTGCAACTGGTCAAACGTCTGGAACATGCCGGCCATCAGGTGATTCGAATTCATACCGGAAATACGGAAACGGATCTGGTCAAACAGGACAACGGCAGTTATGAACTCAAACCCGGAATATACTCCGGTTATGAACGCTTATTTAAAGCGCTCCGGGAAAAAGGAAAGGTTCCGTCCCGGATCATCCATTTATGGAATAGTTGCAGCGATAAATTCAACGATAAATTCAGCGAGAACGAACGGGATTCGAATGCATTGACGCGAGAACGTTTCGATGCCGTTCAGGAAACAGGAGTATTCAGCCTGGTTCATATCGCTCAGGCAATCGGACGGGTCGGATTTTCCGACGATATCCGGATCACGGTCATCACAAACCATATTCAAGATGTCACCGGCGATGAAAAGCTTCTTCCCGAACGATCGACCATCATCGGTCCCATCAACGGCATACCGCAGGAATACCCCAACATCGAGTGCTCATGCATCGATATTCGGTTCCCTCAAGATCATGAACAAATGGACACACTGATGAATCGGTTAATGATGGAAATCGACGGTCCGTCAAACGCGTCGCAAACGTCACGGGATAAAATCGTTGCTTTCCGTGGCAATCATCGGTGGGTCAAAGTGTTTGAACCCATTCGAATGGAGAAAAACGAATCCGAGCGATCCTTATTAAAAACGAACGGCGTGTATTGGATCATTGGCGGATTGGGAAACATCGGCCTTGTGTTATCCGATTATTTGACCCGCGTGTATCAAGCCAAATTGGTATTTACCGGCCGCTCATCGTTTCCCGATAAGGCGGATTGGAACCAATGGATCGACTCGCATGGTCCTGAAGACTCCATCAGCCAAAAGATCGTCAAGATTCAGGCATTGGAACAAGCAGGCGCGGAAGTGCTCATCTTAAAGGCCGAAGTTTCGAACAAGCAGCAGATGAGCGCCGTTGTGGACCGAATATATGAACGGTTTGGGAAACTGAATGGCGTGATTCATTCGGCCGTAGGAACCGAGCACCGTTTACGGGCCGTGGATCAATTGAGCAAGGATGCGTTTGCCGAGCAATTTCAATCCAAAGTGTATGGACTTCTGATATTGGAAGAGGTTTTGAAAGGGAGAAACGTTGATTTCTGTTTATTAATGTCTTCATCGGCATCCTTTTTATGTGGATTGGGTTATACCGCATATTCATCCGCCAATATTTTTATGGACACGTTTGTGAATGTGCGCAATCGTGATCAAAATCCCGGAATGAAGTGGATCGGTGTGAATTGGGAAGCCTGGAAATTCGGCGATACACACCTTCAAGGGGCGCTGGGTGCTTCGATCGAAGAACTCGCCCTGATTCCGGAAGAAGGCGTCAAGGTTTTTCAGCATATCTGTTCCTTACAGTTGAATGAAAACCGACAGGTACTGGTATCGACCGGAGATTTTCAAGCCAGACTCGATCGGTGGATTCAATTGGAATCCGTGAAACAGGGAGTGTCTCTCACCCGAAAGGATGCAGCGTCCCTGCATCCGAGACCGGAGTTGACCAAACCGTATGTACCGCCGCGGGATGACATCGAAACAAGCATGGCAGACATATGGCAGAATTTCTTCGGGTTTCGGGAAGTGGGAATCGACGACGACTTTTTCGAATTGGGCGGCGATTCGTTGAAAGCCATCACCGTATCCGGAGAAGTGCATAAAGCCGTGAATGTCAAAATACCATTGCAGGAGTTTTTTAAAACACCCACAATCCGCGGATTAAGAGAATACATTCGGTCTTCCCGGGAAGATCAATACGCGTCCATTGAACCGTCGGAAAAGAAAGAATATTATCCATTATCTTCAGCGCAGAAACGCCTGTATCTCCTTCAGCAAATGGATACCGCCAGTGTGGGTTACAACATGCCGTTTATCTTGAATGTCGAAAACACCATCGATAAAAGCCGGCTGGAGCAGGCGTTAAAAAAATTGATTGCGCGGCATGACAGTTTGCGGACGTCGTTTGAGATGATCGATGAAGCGCCGGTTCAGCGGATTCACGACACCGTCGCATTTGAGATGGAATATGAAGAAACCGGTGTTTTTTCGGGGATTCAGGATATTCCCCGGTCATTTATCCGACCGTTTGATTTATCCAACGCGCCGTTACTGCGTTCGCAATTACTTCATACGTCCGATGGTCGGAACATATGGTTGATCGATCTTCATCACATCGTATCGGATGGGACGTCGCAATCGATTTTGACGTCGGATTTCATCTCTCTGTATAACGGCGACGCAATGGAACCGCTGCGGTTACAATACAAAGATTTTTCCGAGTGGCAGAACCGATTTTTTAAAGCAGGTGGAACCCAAGCGCAGGAAGACTATTGGCTGGGACTATTTTCATCCGGTGGAGAAATACCGCGATTGAATCTTCCCACGGATGAGAAGCGGCCGGTCGTATTTACCTATGCCGGGGATCACTATGTTCTCAAGATCGATGCCGAAGATGCATTGAAATTCAAAGCTCTGGGTTCGCGAATGGGTGCGACCTTATACATGAATCTGTTGGCTGCCATGAATGTCTTGTTTCATCATTATACCGGTCAAACCGATGTCATCATCGGTACGGTAACTGCCGGAAGGCCGCACGCCGATTTAAAACGAATCATCGGTATGTTTGTGAATACTCTTGCCATGCGCAATTACCCCGAAGGAAAAAAAACATACGAGGCATTCTTAAAAGAAGTGGGTGAGAATAGTATTCGTGCGTTTGAGAATCAGGATGTTCAGTTTGAAGAACTGGTCGATAAATTGGAGATTGAGCGAGACACGTCGCGCAATCCGTTGTTTGATATTTCGATGGTTGTTCAGAATATTGCGTCTGCCGGTCCGGCTTCCGCAGAAACAAAAAACAATGACCAGCATGTTTTTTCCGGGATCGAATACAAGAAACCGACCGCGCGTTTTGATATGACGTGGCTGGTTCAGGAAGTCGGGGATACGCTATATATTAATATCGAATACTATACCGCGATATTCAAACGGGAAACCATTGACCGCATGGCCGGACATTTTCGAAATGTTATCCGCGCGGTATCGCAAGATCCATTGCTATGCATTAAGGATGTGGATATTTTATCGGAAGACGAACGAAACCGGATTCTTTACGAATTTAATGACACGCAGGTCGATTACCCGAAGGATAAAACAGTTCTGGAATGTTTTGAAGCGCAGGTTCAAAAAATACCGGATCATGTTGCGCTTATCGGTTCAACCTCTGTAGGGGCGCTTCGGGAAGCGCCCCTGCAAATTTCTTATCGAGAACTGAATGAACAATCGAATACTCTGGCTTCCATATTAAGAGAAAAAGGCGTGGAGCCGGACACCATTGTCGCGATAAAGATCGATCGGACGATTGAGATGATCATCTCAATCCTTGGCGTAATGAAAGCCGGCGGTGCGTATTTACCCATTGACCCATCGTATCCGCAGGAACGCATCGATTACATGTTAAACGACAGTGGCGCTTCGGTGTTAATTAACACTGATACTTTCAATGACTTCCGTAGGGGCGCACCCGCGTGTGCGCCCGATCCTGGTAAAATTTTGGGGCAGACACACGGGTCTGCCCCTACAAATCTTGTATACATCATCTACACCTCCGGGTCTACCGGAAAACCCAAAGGCGTCATGATCCAGCACGGGACCTTAATGAATTTCATTTATGGGATGACCGATCGATATAAGAATCAATTCGGTCCGGCGGACCGATGTTTATGTGTTTGCAATTTCTGTTTTGATGTCAGTGTATGTGAACTATTTATGCCGTTGATCGCCGGTTCGACGATTGAAATTTTGAAGAATCAAACCATTTTCGATCCCGTGGAACTCGCAAAGATTATCATCACGCATTCGATTACGTTTACATATATTCCGCCGGCGTTATTATCGAATGTAGCGGAGCAGTTACGTGCAAGCCGTTCATTGTTGGGATTAAATAAATTGCTGATCGGTGTTGAACCCATTACCGATGAGGTGGTTGAGAGATACCTCAAACTCAATCCCGAACTGATTATTGTCAATGGATATGGGCCCACCGAAGCTACGATCATTTCCGTCGCTTATGATTATCTTTCCCGTGAACCGAAACAAAAACAAATTCCCATTGGTGTTCCTCTGTCCAACATTCAGTGCCTGATCTTGGATAACGACAACCGACCCGTTCCGGTCGGTATTGCGGGAGAATTGTATCTTTCGGGTGATTGCCTGGCCCGCGGTTACCTCAATAACCCGGAACTCACACTAAAAAAATTCCCCAATCTTTCCAACGATAAAAATAGAACTCTAAATAAAAGTTTTTGGAAGTCCAGAAACCTTTTTTCAAAAAGGTTTCTGGCCGCCGGAGGCGAATCCTTCAAATCTTACAAAACCGGAGATCTGGTGCGATGGTTGGCGGATGGAAACATTCAGTTTCTGGGTCGGATCGATACGCAGATCAAGATCAGGGGATTCCGGGTGGAATTGGGTGAGATCGAGCATGCGATTATTGCCGCAGGGAAGGGAACAATCAAATCGGCATTGGTGATCGATCGTATCGATAAACATGGGGACAAATATTTATGTGCGTACATGGTGTTGGATCAAGGGGAAAACGTGAACGACGAATTCCTTCGTCAGGGAATGGAGCAGATAAAAGCAATTTTATCGCATATGCTTCCCGAGTATATGATTCCCATGCATTATTCGGTTTTGGAAAAGATTCCGTTAACCCCGAACGGAAAAGTAGACCGGCGCGCGTTACCGGATCCGGTCCTATTAACGACGACCGCTTATGAAGCGCCCGGCAATGACGTTGAGAAACAACTGGTGGATATTTGGGCGGAGATCCTGGATACGCCGAAAGAGACCATCGGTATCAACGATAACTTTTTCACGCGGGGCGGACATTCGCTAAAAGCTGCTGTATTAGCAGCACGGGTTAGTAAAGAATTTAATATCAACGTCCCTCTGGGAGAAATATTCAAAAATCCGACGATTCGGGGAATTGCTTTAATCATGGAAGTGGTCACGTGGGCTCAAGAACCCGGAGAACATGCGGCGACGATGGAAAACAACGATTCATGTTTACATCCCGAGGGCGAAGCCGAGGAGATGATTTTATGAGCATTGTCAATTTTTTGTATGAATTAAAGAAGTTAGGCATTAGTGTCCAACTGGAAGATCGGAATTTAAAAGTGAAGATGGTGTCCGGAAAAATTCCTCCCGAGATCGTTGCTCAATTGAAGGAACGAAAAGAAGAAATTATTCATTTCCTGAAAATGGGAGCCATGAGCGGAAAATACGTGGAAATCCAGCCTGTGGAAGAGAGGGAATATTATCCGTTATCCTCTGCACAAAAGAGACTTTATTTTGTTCAGCAGATGAATCCCAACTCCGTTGCGTACAACATTACCTATCTGGCGCCCCTGGGAAAAGAGATGACCCCGGATCGGTTGAAATCCGTATTAATGCGTTTAATCACGCGTCATGAAAGTTTGCGAACATCGTTTGAGATCATTGGTGAAACGCCGATTCAGCGAATTCACGAATCGGTCGAAATTCATATCGATTATCATGATTTCATCGATAAACCGGCGAATAACGCCGCAATCGAATCGCTTTCCCGGTCATTCTCGCGGCCGTTTGATCTTTCCAAAGCACCGCTGCTGCATTCCATGTTGATCCGGCTCCCGGATGGCAATCACCGCTGGATGGTGGATATTCATCATATCGTATCGGACGGAACGTCCATGCGGATTCTCACCGATGAATTCCTGACCTTATACCGGGGGGGACAATTAAATCCGCTCCGTCTTCAATATAAAGATTTCTCCTCCTGGCAAAATCAGTGTTTCGAGGATGAAAAAATAAAAGATCTTGAGGCGTACTGGTTGGGAATTTTTCAGGGTGACATTCCGCGGTTGAATATTCCCCTTGATTCTCCGCGACCGGGTATTTTTACCTTTCAGGGAAACTGTCATAACTTCAAATTGGAAGGAGAAACCGCCACCCGATTTAAAGCGCTGGCTCAGGCGCATGGCGGCACCTTGTATATGAACATCCTTGCGGTATTGAATACGATTTTTTATAGATACACCGGGCAAACGGATATGATCATCGGCACCGGCATCGCCGGGAGACCTCATGCCGATCTTCAACAAATCATCGGGATGTTTATCAATGCGCTTGCCATCCGAAATCGCCCGGAAGGACATAAATCATACGAATCCTTTCTTAAGGAAGTCATTGAAACGAGTATCCGGGCATTTGAACACCAGGATCTGCAATTTGAAACACTGGTGGAGAAACTCACGATTGAACGGGACCCTTCCCGTAATCCGCTGTTCGATATCATGGTAACCGTACAGAATTTCGGAGGGGGTGGCAAGCAAAACGGAGACGCAATCAATGTCAATGAAACGCTTGATGATGTTAAAATGACCACCAAATTCGATATGACGTTTTCAGTCGATGAAAAAGGTTCGGATATCCTGATCGGTTTGGATTACTATACCGCCATATTTAAACGCGAGACCATTGTCCGTTTTGTCGATCATTTTAAGAAAATAGTCAATGCCGTGATTGCTGATCCGTCGATTACATTGGATGCCATTGACCTGATGGGAGAAGGCGAACGCGAAGATATCTTATTTCGGTTTAACGGTCCGGCAACGGAATACCCGAAAGATAAAACGATCCATGAATTGTTTGACGCACAGGTTCAAGAGATGCCGGATCATGTTGCTCTTCTAGGTCCAACTGCTGTAGGGGCGCTTCGAGAAGCGCCCCCTCAAATGTCTTATCGAGAACTGAATGACCGGGCGAATCGATTGGCGAATGAATTAATCCGAAAAGGTGTGGAACCGGACACGATTGTGGCAATAAAGGTCGAGCGTTCCATGGAAATGGTTATTGGCGTTTTGGGAATATTAAAAGCAGGCGCGGCGTATTTACCTATTGATCCGTCGTATCCTGAGGAACGAGTGGATTATATGTTAAAAGATAGTGGCGCTGCATTGTTGGTTACCACCGACAATGAAGAAGTTAAGAAGTTAAGAAGTTGGGAAGTTAAAGAAGAGCTCTCTTTAGATCATCTCATCCTCTTAACGTCTCATCCTCTTATCTTCTCTTCTTCCACACCGGCAACCGGCAACCGGCAACCGGCCACCTCTCTCGCTTATATCATATACACCTCCGGTTCCACCGGAAGGCCCAAAGGCGTGATGGTCGCGCATCGCCATGTGGTGCGATTGGTCAAAAGCGATTTCATTTCTTATTCATCCCAGGACCGCTTGCTTCTCACCGGTGCCGTGGGTTTTGATATCACCACCTTTGAAATCTGGAGCCCCTTATTAAACGGCGTCATGTTAGCCTTAACCTCCAAAGAGATTATCCTCGATGCCGCACGATTGAAAAACGTATTGATCCACCATCGCATATCCGTCCTTCATTTAATCCCCCAGTTGTTCAATCGATTGGCCGAGCAGGACCTCGGATTATTTGCCGGGCTTCGGTATTTCCTTGTGGGCGGTGACTCCGTCAATCCCAAATATATTAATCAATTGCGACAGATATACAGGGATTTAACGATTCTCCATATGTATGGTCCCACGGAGAATACCACTTTTTCCACCGTTTTCGATGTCGATCGCGAGTATCATGAACGGATTCCCATCGGTAAACCCATTTCGAATTCAACTGCTATTGTGGTTAATCCGAACGGACTATTGCAGCCGATCGGCATTGCCGGTGAACTCTGGGTCGGCGGGGATGGCATCGCGAGAGGGTATTTAAACAACCCGGAATTAACGTTTGAAAGGTTTACCGGTAGCCGGTTGCCAGTTTCCGGTTTCCTTAATCGAACCCATAGCCATAACAAACATAACCATACCAAAAGTTTTTGCCCCGCTTTTTACAAAAAGCGGGCCGCCGGAGGCAATACTTACAAAACCGGAGACCTGGCACGATTATTGGAAGATGGTAACCTCGAGTTTTTGGGTCGTATCGATCATCAGGTCAAGATCAGGGGCTTTCGAATCGAACTGGGAGAAATCGAATCCTGTCTGGTCCGTCATGCAGCGATCAGCGCCGCTGTGGTCATTGCCAAAACAGATAAAAACAAAGAGAACTATTTATGCGCTTACCTGGTGTCGGATAAGAAATGGCAAATATCGGAATTAAAGGAATACTTATTAACGTCTTTACCCGATTACATGATTCCGTCCCATGTGGTTCAAATGGACCGGATACCGTTAACCCCCAACGGAAAGATAGACAAGAAAGCGCTTCCTGAACCCGACCTGCAATCCGTGGGATATGTGGCTCCGCGAAATGAAATCGAGGAAAAACTCGCCGAAATATGGTCGGCCATATTGGGAATCGAAAACGAACAAATCGGTATCGATGATAATTTTTTCGATGTGGGAGGTCATTCCCTCAAGGCCACGTCTCTGGTTGCCCATATTTTTAAAGAAATGAACGTGAAGATCACGCTTCCAGATATCTTCCGCACCCCGACCATCCGCGGATTGAGCCAACACATGATGGGAGCCGTACGCACTTTATCCGATTTATCCGATGCGATTCAGCCGGTAGAGAAAAAAGAATATTATTCGCCTTCACCGGTCCAGAAACGACTGGTGGCCCTCCAACGGAGCAAGCCGGAAACCATTGTTTACAACATTCCCTTTGTATTGGAACTGGAAGGCGATCTGGATATAACCAAAGTAACGTGGGTGCTTCAACAACTGGCAGCCCGGCATGAAGGTTTTCGAACCTATTTCCGGTACGTCGGCGAAGAGATCATCATGGGGATTCATGATGAAATCGATTTCAAAATCGAATACCATGATGGGTATTCAACCGACGCAGCCAAAGCCACTCCGGAGCAAATCGTCCGCCAATTTGTTCGACCGTTTGTGATGGCCTGCGCGCCGCTGGTCCGGGTGGGGTTGATCAAAACCAGTGAAAACGCTCATATCTTGATGCTGGATTCGCATCATATCATCAATGACGGATCGTCTCAGGTTTTATTGATGAAAGAATTTGTCGATCTGTATATCGGCAATGAATTGAAGCCGTTAATGATCCAGCATAAAGATTATACGCATTGGCATTTGGGGAACCGAAACGGAGCGCGCATCCAAACGCTGGAAACGTATTGGTTCGATCGATTTAACGGCAATGTCCCGGCATTGGAATTGCCTTATGATTATCCGCCGCCATTGGAAAAAAATTACCACGGGGACCGGATGAGTTTTGTGTTAGAGCCGCAACATACGGGACCGTTACGGCAATTGAGTGACGCCTGCGGGGCAACGCTTTTCATGTTATTGCTGACGCTGTTTAACATGTTGATGGCAAAATTGAGCGGCCAGAACGACATCATTGTGGGAGCGCCGACTGCCGGAAGAACCCATGCCGACCTTGAAAACATCTTCGGTTTATTTGTCAGTTCGCTGGCGCTTCGCCATTATCCCACCGGTGAAAAAACATTCATGGCGTTTTTAAATGAAGTCAAAACCCGAACAACAGCCGACTTCGAGCACCAGGATTACCCTGTGGAAGAGCTGTTGAAAAAGGTCAACGAAACCAGAGAAAAAAAGCTTGGTCATCTGTACAATGTCATGCTCGTTTTGGAAAATATCGAACGGCCGATGGGAAATATTCCGGGTTTGACATTGAAGCGCTTCCCTTTTAATATCAATGTTGCCAAATACGATCTGGTGTTAATCGGAAGTGAACATCAAGGTTATTTGTATTATACATTTGAATACAGTACACAGTTATTTAAAAAAGAGACGATCTTACGCATCGCCTCTGATTTCAACGATATCATCCTGTCGGTGATAAAAAATCCAAACCAACCACTGAGTGAAATAATTTAGACGGGTATATAAACATGAGCATTGTAAATTTCTTATATGAACTAAAGAAAATCGGTATTTCGATTCAATTGGAAGATCGTAATTTAAAAGTCAAGATTGCGTCCGGAAAAATTCCCCCGGATATTATCGCTCAATTGAAGGAGCGAAAAGAAGAGATAATCCGTTTCCTGGACATGGCCCAGGAAGTGCGCGCCGTGAACGAGAAGTATATCGAAATTGAGCCGGTGGAAAAGAGAGAATATTATTCTTTATCTTCCGCGCAAAAGAGGCTTTATTTTGTTCAGCAGGTGGATTTGAATATGATTGCTTACAACATTCCCTATGATTTGACACTCGGGAATGATGTGGATCCGAATCGCCTGGAGGCTACATTGAAAACATTAATTCAGCGACATGAAAGTTTGCGTACATCATTTGAGATGATCGATGAAGAACCGGTGCAACGGATTCATGAGTCGGCTGAATTTAGTATCGAGTATCACGATTTAACCAAAGAAGAATCCGGCAATCATTCGGCAATTGATGGCCTGATCCGGTCCTTTTATCGTCCGTTTGATCTTTCCAAAGCACCGCTGCTTCGATCCCTGTTGATCCGATTACCGGATGGGAATCATCGGTGGATGCTGGATATTCATCATATTGTATCGGACGGAACCTCGCTCCGGATTCTCAATGATGAATTCCTGACATTGTATCATGGCGGGAAATTGAAACCTTTACGTATTCAATATAAGGATTTTTCATCTTGGCAAAATCAATTATTTGACGATGAAAAGAATAAAACACTGGAAGACTACTGGTTGAGAATTTTTCAGGGTGAGATTCCGCGTTTGAATCTGACGCCCGATTATCCGCGGCCGGGTGTGTTCACTTTTCAGGGCGCTTGCTATAACTTCAAATTGGAGGGCGAAACCTCGGCTCGTTTTAAAGCGCTGGCGCAGGCTCACGGCGGTACCCTGTATATGAATATCCTTGCTGTGTTAAATACAATTTTTTATAAGTATACCGGGCAAACGGATATGATCATCGGCAGTGGAATTGCAGGAAGGCCACATGCCGACCTTCAGCAAATTATCGGCATGTTTATCAATTCGCTGGCCATCCGGAATTATCCGCAAGGACATAAGATCTATGAGTCATTCCTTGATGAAGTCATTCAAAGTAGTATTCAGGGTTTTGAGAATCAGGATATGCAGTTTGAAAAACTGGTGGAAAAGCTGGCGATTGAGCGGGATCCGTCCCGTAATCCGTTGTTTGACATCATGTTAACGGTACAAAATTACAGCGTTAATGAGAGTCAGGAGAAACTAACATCGGATATCAATGAAGATCATGAAGCGTCGAAAACCACAACCAAGTTCGATATGACGTTTTCGGTTTATGAAAATGGTCCGGATATTCTGATCGGTTTGGATTATTATACCGCCATATTTAAACGGGAAACCATCGAGCGTTTTGTTCGTCATTTTCAAAAAATTGTCAATGATGTGGTCTCCAATCCGGCCATTGCACTGGATGACATTGACCTGATGACCGAACGTGAACGAGAAGACGTATTATATCGCTTTAATGATACGGCAATCGAATACCCCAAAGACAAGACAATTGCTGAATTGTTCGAAGAACAGGTGAATCGGGTGCCCGATCGGATTTCTGTCATAGAGACATTGCGTGCAACGTCTATTCAAATCACATACCGGGAATTGGATAATCAGGCGAACCATCTCGCATGTATTTTAAAAGGCAAAGGCGTACAATCGGACACGATTGTGGCGATACAGATCGAACGTTCAATTGAAATGATGATTGGCATTGTGGGGATACTCAAAGCAGGTGGGGCTTATTTACCCATTGATCCCGATTACCCTCAAGAACGAGCGGATTACATGTTAAAAGACAGTGGCGCTGCGGTGTTAATTAACACTGATACTTTTAATGAATTCCGTAGGGGCGCACCCGCGTGTGCGCCCGATCCTGTTAAAATTTTGGGGCAGACACACGGGTCTGCCCCTACAAATCTTGCATATATTATCTATACATCGGGTTCCACGGGTAAACCCAAAGGCGTCATGGTTGATCATCCCAATGTGGTGCGATTGGTCAAAGGCGATAATGTGGTAAAACTCTCTCAAGAGACCCGGATTCTTCAAACCGGTGCACCGGTATTTGATGCCACCACGTTTGAGTTATGGGGAAGTCTGTTGAATGGGGGACAGTTATACCTGGTTCCCAATGAGGTGATCCTGAATGGTGAGCGATTGTCCCGGGCATTGGTAAAAGAAGACATCAATACCTTGTGGTTAAGTTCCCCGTTGTTTAACCGACTGGTGGCGCAGAATGAGCGAATCTTTTCCACCCTCATGTATTTAATTGTGGGCGGCGACGTGCTTTCTCCGGTTTCCATTAATACCGTTCGGCGCACGTTTCCGAACCTCAACATCATCAATGGTTACGGACCCACTGAAAATACAACCTTTTCGACATTCTTCTTGATCGATCAGGATTACGAGGATCATATCCCCATTGGAAAACCCATCAAGAATTCGACCGCTTATATTCTCGATAAACAATTGCGGCCGCAGCCGGTCGGGATATGTGGCGAACTGGTTCTCGGCGGGGATGGTATTGCCCGGGGATATTTGAATAATCCTGAAATGACGTTTGAAAAGTTTACCGGTTACCAGTTGCCGGTTGCCGGTTCTCTTCATCTTTCCAATAACAAAAATTTTTGCGGGGGTCCAGGGGGCGGTTTTTATAAAAAGAGCCCCCTGGTTTACAAAACCGGTGACCTGGCGCGATGGTTGGACGATGGAAACATTGAATTTTTGGGCCGGATCGATACGCAGGTCAAGATCCGCGGATTCCGCGTGGAACCCGGAGAAATCGAAGCCGGCATTTTGCAGTCCGGTGAAGGCACGATTAAATCCGTCATTGTCATCGATCGCGAGGACAAACACGGAGATAAATACCTTTGCGCGTATATTGTTCCGGATCAATTCGATCCTTCGAATATCGATTTACTGAATCAAGCCGCGGGCAAGATCAAACATCGTCTGTCCTCTATTCTTCCGGCTTATATGATTCCGTCTCACTTCACTATTTTAGAGAAAATCCCGTTGAACGCGAATGGGAAAGTTGACCGGAACGCGTTACCTGATCCGGTCATGGTTGCAAGTACCGCGTATGTGGCGCCGGAAAATGAGATCGAAGAAAAATTGGTTGAAATCTGGGCCGATGTCCTGGGCCTCGAGAAAGAGACCCTTGGTGTGAACGACAACTTTTTCGATAAAGGCGGGCATTCGCTCAAAGCAGCCATTATGATCGCCAAGATCAGTAAAGAATTTAATGTAAATATTCCTCTGGGAAAAATATTCGAAACGCCGACTATCCGCGATATCGCACTGATTCTCAGTGTGGTGCAATGGACCAACGAATCGATCGATGAAAGTAGCAATTCGGAAATGACTAATGAAACGGAAATTGATGATATGGTTATTTAATGAATGAAAAATGGATACAGACATTATAAATTTTTTATCTGAATTAAAAAGCTCGGGAATTACCATCCAGATCGAAGCCGGAAATTTAAGGGTCAAAGCATCCGCAGGAAAAATTCCTCCTGATGTTATTCAACAATTAAAAGCCAGGAAAGAAGAAATTATCGATGTGTTACAAAAGTTCCAGGTTGAAAAAAACCAGATCGAAAAATTCACCGAAATCGAACGTGTCGAATCCAAAGAATATTACCCGGTTTCTTCGGCACAGAAGCGTCTTTATTTTCTTCAGCAGATGGATATCCGTAGTAGTGCATACAATTTGCCGCAGATTTTATCATTGGGAAAGGATGTCGACCCGGACCGGCTCAAATCCGTGTTAAACGAATTGATTCGGCGTCATGAGGGTTTGCGAACGTCGTTTGAGATGATCGATGATGTGCCGGTTCAGCGGATTCACGACACCGTCGAATTTGAAACCGAGTGTTATGATTTAAACACAGAGGATACCAACGGCGAAATAACAAACGTTTTTGGTTCCACCTTTTTTCAAAAAGGTGGACCGCCGGAGGCATTGTTTCAATCGTTTATCCGTGCGTTTGATTTGTCCAAAGCGCCGTTGCTTCGTTCCGTGCTCATCAAGATGCCGGATGGGAACTACGTGTGGATACTCGATATTCATCACATCGTATCGGATGGGACATCGTTGGTTGTATTGAATGAAGAGTTCGCGACGCTTTATAAGGGGCAGCAATTGCCTCCGTTGGGTATACGGTACCGGGATTTTTCCGAATGGCAAAACCGGTTATTCGACAATGAAAAGACAAAATATATTGAAGATTATTGGCTTAATCTTTATCGCGGTGAAATCCCGCGATTGAATATGCCGATCGATTATCCGCGTCCGGGCGTTTTTACGTTTCAGGGTAATCGTTGTTTTTTCGAATTGGAAGAAAAAATCGCGACTCAGTTCAAAGCATTGGCGGCTCGTTTCGGCGGCACGTTGTATATGAATATCCTGGCGGCGTTAAATGTCATTTATTATAAATACACCGGGCAGACCGACATTATCATCGGTACCGGCGTTGCCGGTCGCCCTCATGCGGATTTGCAACGAATTATCGGTATGTTTATTAACGCTTTGGCTGCACGGAATTACCCGGAAGGTCACAAAACATACGAATCCTTTCTTGAAGAAGTCATTCGAAATAGCATTACCGCGTTTGAAAACCAGGAGATGCAATTTGAAACCCTGGTGGAAAAACTCAAACTTGAACGCGACCCGTCACGAAATCCCTTGTTTGATGTCATGCTGACCGTACAAAACTTTGTGTTGAATAATCAAACCAATGTCGCCGATGATATTCCGGTACTTAAAACAAGATATAAGGTTGTGAAAACGACAACCAAATTCGATATGTCCTTTGCCGTAATGGAGAAGGGTAAAGGTATATTGATTTCATTGGAATATTACACGGCTATTTATAAACCGGAAACCATTGAGCGTTTGATCACGCATTTGATCCGACTCATTGAAGAAGTAGTCTCGAATCCATCGGTTAAACTCGATGATATCGATATCCTGACAACAGAAGAAAAAGATGATGTGTTATACCGGTTTAACGATACGGCAAGGGAGTATCCCAAAGATAAGACGATCGATGAATGTTTTGAAAATCAGGTTGAAAAAGTACCGGATCATGTTGTTCTTATCGGTCCATCCGTAGGGGCGCTTCGAGAAGCGCCCCCTCAACCACAATCTTTCCGGGCGATTCACGAATCGCCCCTACAAATTTCTTATCGAGAACTGAATGAACGATCCGTCCAATTGGCGAATGAATTAACCCGGAGAGGTGTTGGCCCTGATACAATCGTGGCGATAAAACTCGAACGTTCGGTTGAAATGGTGATTGCCTGGCTGGGAATACTCAAAGCAGGAGGCGCGTATTTACCTATTGACCCTTCGTATCCTCAGGAACGCATCGATTATATGTTAAACGACAGCGGGGCTAGATTTTTAGCCACAGAGGACACAGAGGTCACAGAGAAGGGAGTTATAGGGGGTTCGACCAATAATACAGAAGTTGAGAAATTAAGAAGTTGTGAAGGTCAGAAAGTGTCCTTTCCAGATCATCTGACCCCCTTAAATCATCTTACCCTCTTAACTTCTGAACCTCTTAACTTCTCTTTTCATCCCCCCTCTGTGTGCTCTGTGACCTCTGTGGCTAAAAATCTAGCTTATATTATCTATACCTCCGGTTCCACCGGACGGCCCAAAGGCGTTATGATCGAGCACCGCCATGTCCTGAGACTGGTCAAAAACAACCCATTCATTGATTTTTCACCGACCGATCGATTACTGCCGACCGGTGCAGTAGCATTTGATATCAGCACGTTTGAAATATGGGGACCTCTGTTGAACAGCACCGCATTGGTTCTAGCTCCCAAAGACATTTTCTTAAATCCGGAAAAATTGAAAGACATGTTAACCCGTCATCATATCTCCATCCTTCATCTCATCCCTCAATTATTCAATCAGATTGCTGCCAATGATATGGAACTCTTTTCCGGGCTTCGTTGTTTTCTTATCGGCGGGGATCAGGTTCAATCGGCGTATATCAATAAACTTCGCCGGATGTATACTCATTTGAAGATCCTCCATATGTATGGTCCAACAGAGAATACGGTATTTTCGACCTGTCTTTCGGTAGAGAAAGAATACGACTATAATATTCCGATCGGAAAACCGATTGGAAACTCGACTGTTTTTATCCTGAATCAACATGGAAACCCTCAACCGATTGGCATCGCAGGCGAATTGTGCGTGGGCGGCCAAGGCATTGCCCGCGGGTATTTGAATCAGGTTTCTTTAACAAATGAACGTTTTTTTTCCACCTTTTTGAAAAAAGGTGGAGCCAAAAACTTTTATTTTGGGGGAGATAAAGATAGTCGATTGTATCGTTCCGGGGATTTGGGACGTTGGCTGGAGGATGGAAATATTGAATTCCTGGGACGAATCGATCACCAGGTGAAGATCCGGGGATTTCGCGTCGAACCCGGCGAAATCGCCAGCCGCTTGCTCTCCCATCCGGATATCCATGAAGCGGTTGTGACGGTTAAAGATGACGTCGATAAAACCAAATGTCTCTGCGCTTATATTGTACCTGTTACCAATACTGAATCCGAAAGCGAATCTTCATGCTCGGCAGCAGCACTGCGGTCTTTTTTAGCCGAAACTCTTCCGGATTACATGATTCCTTCTTACTTTATCCGAATGAAAGCGCTTCCGCTCACAGCCAACGGTAAATTGGATACCAAAGCGCTCCCGGAACCGGGAATTCAAACCGATGAAGTCGCATACGCAGCGCCACAGGATTGGATCGAAGAACGTTTGGCGTCCCTTTGGGCGGATATTTTAT
Source organism: Candidatus Omnitrophota bacterium (assembly GCA_050258455.1). Taxonomy (GTDB): domain Bacteria; phylum Acidobacteriota; class Aminicenantia; order UBA2199; family UBA2199; genus JAKAGC01. Next base: position 37,925 of record JBLMYT010000003.1, read on the forward strand.
CGGTCGATATAACCAAAATCGGCAGGTATGCCGATTTCTTTTTATTGGGTGGACACTCACTCAAAGCCACGTCCTCCATTGCTCGAATTCATAAAGAATTCGATGTCCGAATCTCTCTGGCGGAATTTTTCAAAAATTCCACCATTGCCGGACTTGCGTCTCTTATCCGAGAAAATACCGAAAGCGACACCTACCGCGCCCTCGAACCCACGGAAAAACGGGAATACTATCCTTTGTCTTCCGCGCAAAAGCGGTTGTACGTCTTGCAGCAGATGAACCCCGAAAGCACGGTTTACAATATGCCCCAGGTGATTCCCCTGGAGAAACAGGACGTTATCGATATTAAAAAATTTGAAACCGTTTTCAAACAATTAATTCAAAGACATGAAAGCCTTCGCACATCCTTTCATCTTATCCATAACGGAGAACCCGTTCAACGCATTCATGATGAATTCAATTTCAACCTTGAAACACAAGCTTTAAAAAATCAAAAAACAAAAGTTTTTGGAAACCTCGAAACAGAAGTTTTGAAAAATCAAAAAACAAAAGTTTTGGGAGGTCCAGGAACCCTTTTTCAAAAGGGTTCCTGGTCGCCGAAGGCATTTGATCTTTCCAAAGCGCCATTGATCCGTGCCTGCTTATTTGAAAACGCCGAAAGCGGATCCGTGTTAATGATTGACATTCATCACATTATTGGGGATGGCGCGTCCATGCATATATTAACCCGCGAGTTTATCGCGCTTTACAATGGCGAGGCGTTACCCGCATTAACGCTTCAATATAAGGATTATGTCCGGTGGCAGAGCGAAGAAATCGAAAACGGCACGATCAACCGTCAGGAAACTTATTGGTTAAATGAATTCCGCGGAGACATACCGGTTCTGCGTTTGCCGGTTGATTATCCAAGACCGGCGGTTCAGCGTTTTGAAGGAAGTAACTTTCGATTCTATATTGACGAACAAGACACCGCAGCGTTAAATCAATGGGCATTGCAGCAGGGCGTTACCTTATACATTGTGTTATTAACGCTTTTTAATATCTTGTTGGCGAAACTCAGCGGCCAGGAGGATATCATTATCGGCGTACCGGTTGCCGGGCGCAGTCATGCGGACCTGCAATCCATTATCGGTATGTTTGTCAACACCCTGGCCATCCGAAATGTTCCAAAAGCAGACAAAACCCTGAACCGTTTGTTGCGGGACGTCAAAGAGAAAACCTTAAACGCCTTCGAAAATCAGGATTATCAATTCGAAGACCTTGTCGATCGGGTCGTCATCACCCGAGACCTTAGCCGGAACCCATTATTTGACGTGATGCTGGCGTTGCAAAATCTGGGAGACCGTCAAGAGGGTCAGACAATAGGGGATTCTCATGAAGATCCGAACAATCTTGAAAATGGCGTTTCCCGGTTCGATATGTCATGGAATGCGTCCGAATACCATAACCGTTTATATCATCGTTTGTATATCAATGTGGAATATGCCACGCGGTTATTCAAACGAGAAACCATCGCGCGTTTTGCATCTTATTTCAAAAGCCTTGTCCATGTGGCATGTCAACATCCCGAATGCCGGATTTCCGATATTGAAATCATGACCGACGATGAAAAGGGGAGGATGGCTGCGGTATGGCATACCCAAACCGCTGACCGTGAAACCCGGACGAAGGAAAAAACGCACACAGCGCCGCGAACAGCCATTGAAGAAAAACTCGCTGATTTATGGACCGAATTTATCAAAACACCGCGTTCTGCCATCGGTATCGATGACAGCTTCTTTGAACTGGGCGGGCATTCCCTCAAAGCCGCGCAGCTTGTGACTCGCATTCAAAATGAATTCAATTATAACATCACACTCCCCAAAATTTTCGAATCCCCGACCATCCGACAACTGGGCGCAATCATTTCAGGAAGAGATATTGCCGTCACCGATTCCGAACAGGAAACCATTTCTCTCGTTGAAGACAAAGAATATTATCAATTATCCTTTAATCAGGAACGGATATGGAGAGTGGTGAAAAAGCATCCTGAAAATACCTCTTATAACCTGCACGAGCGTCTGGTTCTGAATCAACCGGACTTGAGTTTGGATGCTGTTCGGGATGCCCTTCAGGCACTCCTCGCACGTCATGAGAGTTTACGAACCGGGTTTACCGAAATCAACGGACACCCCGTTCAATTCATCTTACCCGTCGCCGATATTCATCCGCAAATCGTCGATATTTCCTCGCTTCCCGAAGAAGAAAACGAAACCGCAGCATTGGAAATATACGATCGAATCGCCACCGAGCGGTTCGATCTTTGTCATCCGCCGTTAATCAAGGTTGCCATCATCAAACGGGGAGCCGCGTTTTGGGATTTCATATGGAACATTCATCACATTGTCACCGATGGGTTTTCTCAGGAAATATTGAGAAAAGAATTATATATATTATATACCGCAAGTCATACAGGGACTCCCGCGACATTGGAACCGTTGCGTTTCCGATACAGGGATTTTGCCGGTTGGCAGCGAAAGAAAGTGGAAAACGCGGATGAGAAAGAGAAAGCGGTTCGATTCTGGCATGTAAAATACAATGAAGGTTTTCCCGATATTCAACTTCCGTTTGAAACGTTGCCGCCTTCCAATGATTCCCGTTGCATCACCTACCACAGCTTCATACCCGAGAGAATCAAAAACGGTCTCGAACGACTGATGCAAACGCATCATTACTCGCTTTTCATGGTATTGTTTTCCGCTTTTAATCGGGCATTGAATCGGTTAACCGGTCAAACGGAACTGGTGATGCGCATTACCAATGCCGGTCGGGAAATGCCGGAGGTGCAGTCGCTGGTTGGTTTTTTTATTAATCCGGCTGTGGTTAAAAATACCGTTGTTCCAGGTGAGTCATTTGTTCACCTGTTGAAGCGTGTCGCAGAACATACCCTTCAAACATTCGAGAACCGCTGGTATCCCTTTGAATTGGCAGCCGAAGAACTGAATGTGAAACCGCCCAACATGTGGGTGGTTTTAAATATGTTAAATGTCCGTGATACCGAAGCCGAATATGACCGGGAGCAAATGGAACCGTTTGTTACCGAAGAAAAGCGGATTACCGCCAAGTTTCCGTTGAATGTTCGGATCATCACGTACCGTAATTGCATTGAAATCTTGTGGGAAGCGCAAAAAGCATTGCTTACCATCGACACCCTTAAAAAGATATCCGATTTGTACCTTGATACATTAACCGCAGCGGTTGACGAAAACTGCGGCTCTCATTTAGGCGATTCAGAGGCAGAATCGAGTGTCTGCCCCAATGAAATCAGGCAAAAAATAAATCAAAAAAATAAAGGAGTTAGCCCATGAACGTTTTTTCAGAGGATCAACACAAGCATAATTTGCATTTAGAGTGGAATGATACGCGTAAAGAAGCTTACTTGTATACCAAGTTGGATGGTGGAAAGGTAAAATGCGGGCTTTGTCCCCGGCGTTGCACGATCGGCGAAAATGGCGTTGGTTTTTGCAAGGTTCGAAAGAACATTGGCGGCACATTGTACGCGCAATCGTATGGAAAAGCCACCCATGTGACCATTGAAAAAGTCGAAACCGAAGCCATGTTTCATTACATGCCCGGTGCGGATATCTTGGCGTTAGGGAATTTCGGATGCAACCTCGATTGCGATTATTGTCAAAACTGGATGTATTCTCAGTTTCAGTACACCGATCCCAAGCATATTTATGAATACACCACCCAGCAGGTCATCGATATGGCGTTGTCCAATAACATCAAGATCTTATCCTGGACCTACAATGATCCTGCCGTATGGTTTGAGTTTGTGATCGATACCGCTCAGGAAGCTCGGAAGCATGGTTTAAAGAACCTGTTTAAATCCGCATTCTTTTTAACCACCGAAGCCGTGACCGAACTCTTGAAAGTGATCGATGTGTTTGCCATTTCCATTAAAGCCATGGATGAAGATTATTACACCAAATTTACCAAAGGGTGGTTAAAGCCCGTATTGGATAATGCCAAGCAGGTTCACAATGCCGGCGTTCATTATGAAGTCAGTAATCTGGTCGTGACAGGGTTAACCAACAACAATGATAATTATGACAAGATGATCGATTTTTATTTGAAAGAGTTATCCCCGTATACGCCGCTTCATTTTACCCGGTTTCATCCCGATTACAAGTACATCGATTACGAGAAAACGCCGGTCGAAGATGTGGAAGCCGCAAGGGTTCGGGCCATGGAGCGCGGGTTAAAATTTGTTTATATCGGAAACACCTTTGCTTCGGACGCGTTGCACACGTATTGTCCCGAATGTCACACCATGTTGGTGGAACGGTATGGTTTGCAGACCTATCCGAAAGAAATGCTTGGCATGGATGGGAAATGTCTCAAATGTGGTTTTGATGTCCGGATCAAGGGATTGGATGAAGTCGCCGGGCAGTCCGTTAAAAATTAAAAATCGAGAAGGAGTTGCACAATGAAACGATTTTCGTATACATGGGAAGGGGATATCTTCCTGCTCCACATTCAATTGACGCATGGTGGTGAAGTCGAACGAGACGTCTCCGTAATCCGGGAATATACGGATGGCAATATCAAGAATGAAAGTGTTAAAGTGAAAGAAGGTGTCACCAGTCATCGATTTATGATTTCGCGTGGGCATCCGAAGGAGAAGAGTTTTTATCTGGATTATCCCGAAGCGTTCACGTTGGAAGCGTTTAAGTTGGATGATCGTGCGTATTATCCGACCGAGTCGTTTTTCATCGGTTAGGGCTAGCTCAATTTTATTTTTTTAATAAGGGGCTTTTCGATCATTCGAAAAGCCCCTTAACCTTTTATTCACCCGTGGTTCTGTCACAGAACTTGACATTCAATTCGTTCAGTATTATCATATGTTCATGATACGTGAACAGTATGAAAAAATGAACAGGGGTGAAGCTGCCGCTATTATTGAGAACGGTTTAAAATCATACCTTATAAATGCCCGGCTTGAGTTTAAAAAGGAACATTCTTCCTCAACCGCAAAGGAAATCGAATTCAATATGAAATATGGCGACGAACATCCATACCAGGTTGCAGCCTTAATTATGAGGAATTTGAGGCCATCCACGCTGTCATTGCTTGAATCCCGATTTAATACAGTGAATTCTCAATTTAAGATGCTGTTGGCTGACTATATATCGCCGCCTATCGCAGATACCCTGAGAATGAAGAAAATATGGTTTATCGATGAAGCCGGTAATATTTACATCGAAATTCCGGAGAAAATTTTTATACTCAATACAAATAAAGGGAGGATCGAAACTGAAAAGCGTCATCCATTGGTTTCCCATGTCAATGGGAAGTTATTTTTTTACTTATTAAAAAATGGTCCGCAATTGAAAAGCGGGTACAGGGAGATCGCCGCAAAATCAATGGTATCATTGGGAAAGGTTTCGCAAACACTGGCGGAACTAAAGCGGCGGAAAATCATAAAAGTCACGGGAGATGGCCTTTGTGTTTTAGAACCGCTGAAGCTGCTGGAACTCTGGGTCCGGATTTATCTGGAAAAGATTAAACCGCAATCATTTAAAGGAAAATACAAATGGCCGTATGGCAAGGATTTTTCAAACATCGACAGGGTTTCGGTACAATTGAAGCCAGCAATAGGTATTGGCGGCGAGCGGGCAGCGGAATTGTATACCGGTTACTTAAAATCGGCGTTTATGGATTTGTGGGTGCCGGAAAATTATATGGCGGAATTCGCAAAGCAGGTTAAATTGTTGGAATCCAGGGAAGGAACAATTCGACTTTATACACTTTTTTCAGATGCTCTCCTCAATACTGACGAACCAGGGGAAGAAATTCAAATAAAAAAACTGCATCCATTAGTGGTGTATGCTGATTTAGTGGAAACATCCGATCCGCGGTGTGTTGAAACCGCTCATATGATTAAGGAAAAATACCTGGGATGGATTCGTTAAAGCTTGATGAAGAAACCCTGGCGATTTTAAGTAAAATCTCCCGGATTTTCGAACAATTGAAGTACCGATATTCGGTTATCGGAGCGACGGCCTTTCTTATTCATCAAATTGATTTAATAAGAATCACCAGGGATATTGATTTCTGCATTTTGATAAATGGCGGGTGGGATGCATTCGATGAAATGAAGCATCTATTGGCAGAGGAGGGTTTTCATTCTACCAAAATACCACATCGCATGAAAACTGAAGGTGGCTTTATTATCGATCTCTTACCTGTCAGTTCCAGCATTGTTCATGATGACTCGATAAATTGGCCGGACGGGGTGATAATGAATGCCAACGGGTTGAAAGAAGCAGTGGAGAGATCTGTTATGGTCAATATGGGACAATTTACGGCGGCTGTGGCTTCTTTACCTGGTTTAGTGCTGCTTAAACTTTTCGCTTATGATGATCAGAAAGAACGAAAGCATATTCACGATATATTTCGTTGTTTCATTTTTTATGAATCCGAACGGCGATTCGATCTTTTAGCGGATGATATAGAAGGGTTGACTTATGAAAATGCCGGAGCATTATTAATGGGGAGAGATTTAAAGGAAATTATCTCCGAAAAACAGACAGATATGGTTAGACGTATCATTTTGGAAATCGAAACTAAATTCTTTCTTGAAGATGATGAGATGGAACTTCTCTATTTTTTCAAGCAAGGATTGGGTTAAAATCCACGGGAAGTTTTCCCGGCAATGTTTTGATACGATCCAGTGGGAAAATGGCGCAGATTTATGCCCTGAAATGTTATACAAAGATAGTATTTTGGTCGAAAAACAGATCCATTAATGCATCCCATTGGGTTCAGTACTCGAATCCGAGCATCCAGAGGGGGATGACTTTCTCATCCGGGATATCGATATCGTCGCGGATGACAAAGTCTGCTTTTTTTATGGTTTTGCTTTTGCCCCCGACTTCGATTTTGTAATGATCGATGATAAAATCATAATCGCTTTCATGGTCCGAAGCAAAAACCTTTCGGTTTGATTCGATTGAGATTCCCGCTACATAGGATTCCCGAATATTTCCGGTTCCCCCGTCAAAAAAGCCATAGATCGATGGTTCGTAAAGAAATATTTTAGCGCCGATGGTATGGAGGGAGATATCATTGGGTTTACGGATGAGTCGAATCACATTGGCTTGATGCATTGCATTTAAAAGTTGATAGAGTTTTTCCTTTCCGATTCCCCATTTTTTACACAGCGAATTGATCGATAATGTGGGGATATTTGAGGTAGCCAGGTGGCCGACAACCGCATTCATAAACCGGAAATAATTTTCGGAAAATTGAGGAATAAGAAACGGGATGTCGGCAGTCAGTGATTTTTCGATCGTGTTAATCACTTTAGTTTGGTAGTTGTCGACATTACTTTCATAGAAAGGTCTAAAGCCATGTTCCATGTATTCGCGGAAGAATTTCAGCACATTTATTTTTTTCAGAATTTCATAGACGTTTTGTTGCTTTTCGTTATAAGGGTTTAGCATGGGGAATTCGTTGCCGGTTTCCAGGTAGATATATTCGCGGAGGGAAAGGAGCGACATATGAACATAAACAAATCGTCTGGACAGGTCGGCCATTCCGCCCCTCATCACAATGCTGCTGCTGTCGCTTCCCCAAATCACTTTTCCCGGAAAGGAGTCGTAAATGGCTTTCAGATGGATGCCCCAATCTGCGGCGTAATGGATTTCGTCGATGAATACCCCATCGTAGCCTTCGAGAAAAATCGCTTCGACGAGGTCGAAAAGCGTTACGTCGGCCACTACCGGATGATCCGCCGATAGATAGAAGTATTTTTTATCCATTAATTGAGTCAGCATGAATGTCGTTTTTCCGGTACCGCGTGCGCCCGTGATGATAATGGCCCGGTTCTCCGTGCCAATGGTTTTAAAAAAGGGGCGCAATCGTTCGGGCATATTAAGGAGCAATCGATTTTGAATGGTTTTCAATCGTTTGATTAATTCTTTCATTTTATTCACCAGTGGTTCTGTCATAGAACCGAAACAAGCTCAAACGGTTCTGTCACAGAACCGATCAAATAATAACATAATTTAATGAATACTGCAATATATTGACTATTTATATAAAAAAACTTATTTTAAGTAAAAAAATTTTGGTTCTGTCACAGAACCGAAATGATTGTAAACGGTTCTGTCACAGAACCGTTATCGTTTAACCATCCCTGCGCCTTGTTGGGGGGTTCCGATCAAAAGTTGGAGGGTTCGCATCAAAAATCAGAGGGTACGCATCAAAAGTTGAAGGGTACGCATCAAAAGTTGAAGGGTACGGACCAAAAATTGGATGGTATCGATCAAAAATCGGAGGGGATCACCCAAAGAAACCGGAAAGAGATATCGAAATGACAGATCCGGCGAGTAATCCTTTTAAAAAGAAAAAGGCTTCCCCCGTTCCCTGATGAATAAAGTAAAGTTGAAAAATGGTTCCGATGCTGTACTTCACCAATCGGTATTAACACCGATTGGTGAGGATTCAACCGAAATTGAAAATTTCAACTTTGATATCTTGGTAAACACGTTCCATAGAATTCTTGAAACATTGCCCGATAAACGAAAAGGGAAGAATAAAACTAAAAGTATTAAAGATGCTGTTCTTTGTGCTTTTTCCGTCTTCTATACTCAATGCCCGTCTTTTCTTTCGTATCAGCGGACAATGCAAAAAAAGCGAGGTAAAAATAATAGCGCCAGCCTCT
>JBLMYT010000004.1:0-44338 GCA_050258455.1 Candidatus Omnitrophota bacterium
ACTTACCGGCGGATTTTCATTTCACCGAATACAGTCAGGTATGGCGATACGATTACTCACCGGTTTGCGGGAGAAATTTTAATGTGGATATTTTTGCCCGGGCGGTTAACCCCAATGATTATTCGCTTATCGGAGAAGTAAAAAACCGTGAAAACCGTCGGTTTTCTCGTGAAGAGGCCGTAATTTTTGAGAGGAAATTGGTTGAACTAAAGCTGTGTGAGCAAATCGATCGAGCCCAGGGGTTTATTTTTTCCCGTTGTGGCTTTACCGAAGACGCGGAGAGTTATTGTCAGGAGAAAGGCATCGCATGCAGTGACGATGAACGGTGGTTGGACCTCTAAAATAAAACGGCGGGGGCGGATGAGGAATAGAAATTTTCCTTTTTGTTCAATAATGCTGATATAGCGGGTTTTGTCTACATAATAGAGATTACTTTCACGAAAGTCGCTGAAATCCGATACGCCATACGGGATGTGTTTAAAATCTTGTCCGTCAATCATGTGGGTATCTTAGAACAAATTAATCCGGCAAAGCATTTTCCAACAAATAAAATTGATATTCTTGCTTATTTGATATTCTTGGTTATTTATGGTATATAACCCCCATGGAATACGCATTAAAAGAACGAATCGGTAAACCGGAATTATTTACAGGTCGTAAGGAAGAAATGTCTTATTTTCTTCAGTGGATCGACGACATTAAAGAAGAGCGCTCCCAGAGCACCGCGATGCTGGCCCGACGAAAGATGGGAAAAACAGCCATTATGGAACGGCTGTTCAACATTATGTTCTTCAAGAACAATGGGGTCATCCCGTTTTATTATGAAGTGAAAGAAACGAAAATGTGGATTGGGGATTTTTGCCAGGATTTTTTTCTGACCTTTATTTACCAGTACATCGCGTTTAAGACTCGAAATCCGCAATACCTTGCTCTTTCAGAAAAAAATGATTTTAAAATAGCCGCAAATAGTGCAAATAAAGAAGGGCTGAACTACCTGACCAATATTATTAACAGTGCGGCGAAGGCCCATGCCCATAAAAATGTGGATATATTATGGGAAATTGTCCGCAATGCCCCAAAAGATATCGCATTCATTCAAAAAGAATACATCGTTCAAATGATCGATGAGTTTCAATTCATGAATTCCATGATTTATTGGGATAAAAATAAAACCAACCCGGCCAACACCCTGGCCGGTGGATACCTGAGCACTGCCGAGAGTAAAATCGCGCCGCTCCTGGTTTCCGGGAGTTGGGTCGGGTGGTTAATGAATCTCTTGCAAGAGCTGCTCCCCTCGCGTTTCAGGTATGAATACCTTGAAAACATGCCGGAAAATGAAGCCATTGAAATGGTTTACAAATACTCCCAGTTCTTTGATGTACCGGTGACAGAGCAGACCGCTTATTTACTGGCAAAAATATCGGAAGGGAGCCCTTTTTATATTAGTTCCATTTTCCGTTCCCGGTCCAGGAATAAAGATTTAACCACGATCGAAGGGTTGACCGATACTCTGGAATTTGAGACTCTGGATAACCGGGGAATCATCAAAGGAACCTGGATGGAATACATTGCCAGTGCCTTCCCGCAGATCAATGACCGCAATGCCAAAAACATTGTCTTGTATATCTGCAAGAATCGGGATCGCGAAGTCACCCGCGAGGAAATCCTGCGGGATTTAAAACCTGATATGACCGATGCCGAATTGGAACGAAAACTCAAAGCCCTGGTCCGATCGGATATCATTAATCAGGGGCAAACCAATTTCGATTACCGCGCAGTGCAAGATAATGTTTTTGATAAAGTTTTTCGAGGGGTCTATGAAAAAGAGATCCGTCATTTTGATATCAAAGAGATAAAAAAAGAGTACAACGAGGAACTTGAGAAGCTGATCAAGCGGTATTGTCAGGAGAAAGGCATCGCATGCAGCAACGATGAGCGGTGGCTGGACCTCTAATCGTCCAGGTAACCACCCCGCGATTCCATTTATCAACATTATTTGCCCTCAGGAGAATTCCCATAAACCCGGTTGACACAACGATAATAAAGTGATAATATAAACGTTCTCAAAAATCTCGTTTTCATAGTCATGTTCATCATGAGAATAAACAAAAAAAGAAATTTTTTTGTAATCTTTTAAATAAGGATCTTGCGGAGGCACTATTCATGAGTAACGAAATGAAAGAGATCAAATGCGTCGTATGGGATTTGGATCATACGATCTGGGATGGAATATTAATCGAATCCGATGATGTAAAACTAAAACCGGGAATTGTCGACGTTCTCAAAGCCCTGGATGCACGCGGCATCCTGCATTCGATTGCCAGTAAAAACAATTACGACGATGCCATGGAGAAACTGAAAATGTTCGGGATCGACGATTATTTCCTCTATCCGCAAATCAACTGGAACCCAAAATCCCTGGCGTTAGCCAATATTCAAAAGAGCCTCAACTTCGGAATCGATACCATTTTATTTATCGACGATCAGCCGTTTGAACGGGAAGAAGTCAATAGCGTTCATCCGGAAGTGACCTGCATCGATGCCTCCGAATACCTGGCATTGCCCGATATGCCGCGGTGCAATCCCCGATTCATTACCGATGACTCCGCGCGGCGCCGGCAAATGTATATGGACGATATCAAACGCAAGGTGGAAGAAGAGACGTTTCAAGGTCCGCAAGAATCGTTCCTGGCTTCCCTGAACATGAGTTTCGCGATTCACGAAGCACTGGAAGAAGATTTAAAACGAGCCGAAGAGTTAACGGTTCGCACCAACCAACTCAATGCCACGGGCCGCACCTATGACTACGACGAATTAAACGCGTTTCGGCTTTCGGATTCCCACAAGCTCCTGGTTTGCGAGTTAACCGATAAATACGGTTCATATGGAAAAATCGGTCTGGCCCTGGTTGAAATGAAAGAGGAGTGCTGGCATCTGCGTCTCCTTCTCATGTCCTGCCGGGTCATGGCGCGGGGCGTGGGCACGGTATTTATGTCTTACATCATGCAGGAAGCCAAAAAAGCCGGGAAAAAATTGCTGGCCGATTTCAAAACGACCAAACGCAACCGCCAGATGTACATCAGTTACAAGTTCGATAACTTTAAGGAAGTATCCTCGGATGAAGAGGGAAACGTTCTGTTCGAAAACGATCTGTCCATCATCAAACCCTTTCCCCCTTATATCGACGTGATTATTCGTTGACAATCTGAGTTTAATGTTGACCATGAACATACAAGAAGTAAAATAAGAAGGAGATACACATGGAGTTAAAAGAGAAGATCCGAAAATTCATCGAAAGCAACCTCGTGGTATTTGAAGATGAAGCCGAATTCAGCGATAGCGATAATATTTTCGAAATGGGATTTGTCAATTCATTATTTGCCATGAAGCTGGTCAATTATATCGAGCAGGAGTTTGGGATTACTGTGGATAATGATGATCTGGAAATCAGCAATTTCAGCTCGGTTGACCGCATCGTTGGGTATATTGAGAGTAAGAAATCGTAGAAAAAACGAACAATTATCTTTTAAGGGATAGTTAAGGAGATAAAGATGACGGAATTGTCATTGAAACAGCAGCAGGAAGTGATCGAAGAAGCCAGGGAATTTGCGGAGCAGGAGATTCGTCCGTTTGCCGGTCAATTTGAAGAGAATGAAGCGATTCCTCGGGAGTTGATCGAGAAAATGGCGAAAAAGGGATTTTTGAGTGCCCCGTTTCCGAAAGCGTATGGGGGATTGGAGCTGGACCCGGTTCATTACGGTTTATTTACCGAAGAAATCGGAAAGGCTTGTGCTTCGACGCGTGCCATTTTAACGGTTCATACTTCGTTAGTAGGTGAAACGATCCTGCGCTGGGGCACGGAGGCGCAGAAAAACAAATGGCTCCCGCTCATGGCCTCGGGAGAGAAAATCGGGGCTTTCGGACTCACGGAGCCCGAAGTGGGAACCGATGCCAAGAGTGTTCAAACGACCTATAAAAAAGACTGCGGCAAGTACGTCATTAATGGAACGAAAAAATGGATCACGCTCGGTGATATGGCCGACTTTTTCATTATTATTACTAAGGGTGAAAACGGAAACTCGGCCTTTATCGTGGAACGGGACCGACCGGGAGTGACGACCACGCCCATCAAGGGGATGTTGGCAGGGCGGGCCGCACATATTGCCCTGATTGAACTCAAAAACGTGGCGGTTCCGGTTGAAAATTTATTGGCCAAAGAAGGGAGCGGGTTTACGTATATCGTTAACACCGCGCTGGATCATGGGCGGTACAGCATTGCATGGGGAGGACTGGCTCTTTGTCAGGAAGCGCTCGAATCCATGATCTCCTACTCTCGCAAACGGGCGCAGTTTGGAAAGAAGATTCATTCGTTCCAGTTGATTCAGGGAATGATCGGAGATGCGGTCACCAAGATTCACGCCGGGCGGGCGTTGTGTTTGCGGGCCGGGGAATTGAGGCGGAAACCCGATCCGGGTGCGGTGATGGAAACCACGATTGCCAAGTATTTCACCTCCAGGATTGCCATGGAGATTACGACGGATGCGATTCAGGTTCACGGTGGGAATGGGTGTTGCAACAAGTTCCCGGTCGAGCGTTTGTTTCGGGAAGCGAAAATTTTGGAAATCATCGAGGGAACGTCCCAGGTTCAGCAGGAAATCATTTCTTCCTATGGTTTAAGACAATACTATAAACCGAATTATAAAATATAATCATATAGGAGGAAAAATGGGGATTAAAACTCTTTTATTAAGTATTCCAATTACAATAGTTATTATATCGGTAATCTTTTTTGCAAGCATTCATTTTGGCCTTTTCAATAATATCCAAAAAGATACAAGTTTTTATGAAACTGCAACAGCAATTTTGGCTCTAGTAATTGGGGCCGCCGCTACAGTTGGTGGGGCTATCGCATCAATTACAGTAGCCCAATCTGCACTTAGGATCACAGAAAGCCAGGAATCAAGGGATGTCATTCAATTCCTCGAAAAAAGAATTGACAATACTACATCATTATTTTTTAACTTAACTTTATCGATTTCAGAATTATTCATTGCTGGAATAATGTTAAAAATGGTGATAGAAGATTATTTAAATAATAAAAATCTTCAAACAAAGATTAATGAAAATCAAAAAGATATTCAAAAAGTTGAAGAAGGACTTAAAAAGGACATCCAAGAGAAAGTCAGAATCTTTCAAGGCTCGCTTGAGGCACTTAGAATTAATGTAATTGGTATCAGTAAGGATGCATTTGCATTTGATATATTTCAGGAATCATTATCTGGTGAAAGTTATTTGACTTATATTGAAAAAAATATGGAAAGCCATGGTTTTAATTATTTAGAACGCCATATATCTCGAACTAATCTATTACGTATCTCACATTTTATTCGTATTGCTGAATTGCACCTCTCTAGATTTGATTATTCATTGGATTCAGAGCTTAATGCTAAAGTGGCCGATACTCCAGAAGTCGGAAAAAGATCCGATAACGGAATCTTATGGTTGTTTATTTTTACTGGCAATCTTATTCATAATTTGAATACGGAATCAAAATTAAAAAATGGCGTTTCATTGAACGTTTCTTATGGAACCGCAATACTAAGAGATTTAGCAAAATCAATACCCAATCCCGCTTTAATTCGGGAGAATTTAAAAGAGGCCTACCCAAAATTAGAGAAGTACATTGAAAAAATTCCTATCAATTTTGATCCCGAGTTGATGATAGGTGAAGATTTAAATCTTGCATTAACCGAACTGGAAAAGCGCCGTGACCTTCTCTTTTTGGAAAAAAAGATAATCGGATAGAAAGCGCTGAAGAATAGCGGTAGGTTTAGGGGCTCAAACGCAGTCGCTCCCCATGTATAAAACAGCATTACAGTCTTAAACTCCGATCATCATCATGATCTTACCATTATAAACGGTTTCCTTTGTATATATTTTCTCTTCCCAATCCGCATCGGAAGGATCAAAAATAACCAAATATCCTTTGTTTAAACCCAAACGATCCAAATACTGATCCAATTGCTCCTTGCCATCCTCAATCGTGTATTTATCGCGTTTGATCTTAAGTTCCAGGGGAAATTCCTGATCCCTGAACCGAACGAGTAAATCCACCCGGCCATTTCCGGCTGCCATCTCGCGAATAATCTCCCCGCCGGAATTGATCACGCGCTGCAAAAACGCCATCAATAACAAATGCTGAGCGGATTCCCTGTATTCGAACCGGTTGAGCCATGCTCCACTGTTTCGACGGTAAAACCGTTGAAACGCCATGAGTAATTTATCCATATCCAATTGACCGTTTGCCTTGATGAAACGGGGCGTCTGAATCTCTTCGGGAATGGATTCCTGGATGGGGGAAGCGATAACTCGCGGAATAATTTCCGCGTATATCGGATTGGAAAATGTTAACGGAGAACTTGGAGACACAATGCCAAGATCCCGGACATATAATATATCGTCATCCATTACATCGAATGGTAAATTTTCGCCATTAATAATAGTCTGAACAATCTTTCTGACTCGATCTTCTCTGAGTTTATCCACGAGACTATCCAGATGGGTATCTCGACGCTGGATCAACTGAATCTTGGCTTGCGTCAAAAGCGTCAGGGTGATGGGTTGAGAGAAATCAAATTGAAGTATTTTTTCAATCATTTGACGCGCCAGCGCATTGACCAGCCAGGGTTGCCCGTTGGTCAGCCGAAAGATTTCTTCTTTGACCTCTGCGGGAAAAACCTGCCCGGTTGCTTCGGTATGCTGGTCCAGTAATTCGAAAACCTCTTCCTTTTTAAAGTTACTCATCAGTATAGAGTCCGATTTGATATTGAACGGCGACGCCGCGCCATACGATCGCTTCTCGTCGCGAACCTTAATTTTGTAATCCCTGACATCCCGAAGGCCAACCAGAGCCACAGAGGAAGGAAAATATTTGGGCCGGCGCTGGTAGCCGTCACGCAATTGACGGAGAATGGAAACAAGCACATCATCCAGCAATGCATCGATTTCATCGATAAGAAGCACAATGGGTTTTTCCTGACTTTCGCACCAGGCCTGTAAATAATTGACGACATCCGGGTAAGGTTTCTCTTCGGGGTTGGGGGGCCGGTACCTTTCTTCCAATTGCGCGGGTGCAGAAATGTACAAGGCATTAATTAACGTTTGGTTAGCCTTATCGATCGTGAAACTTTCAACCCCTGCCCGTTCAAACGAAACGACCATGGCAATGTATGTCCCATCGGCGTTGAGCTTGCGAGTCAGTGCATAAAGGTAAGTCGTTTTACCGGTTTGCCTCGGTGCATGGATGGAAAAATAGAGTTTCTGTTGGATTAATTGCTCGACCACACTCAATCGCTTTAACGGATTGACCATATAGTGTTCGTCAGGATGACACGGTCCGGCAGTATTAAAATATTTTATGGCTTTTATTACGTCATTCATGACTTAATAATAAAATGTATTGAATAAATTGTCAATGTTCAACCCTGCACTCGAGGCGCTCAGTCGAGGGAAGAAACGCCTCCCCGATTCCCAAAAAATCCCGCCCTCATCAATTTAGACAATCCCCTACTCTTGATTTTTTTTGGAATTTTGATAAAATCAATAGAGTCAAATAAACAAGGATACTTTTCACGGAGGGTTACTCGTGGGCGAAGTAAATATCGATGACTTAAAAGAAGGGATGGTTTTAGCACAAGACCTGAAAGATACCCGGGGAAGATTTCTTCTCCAACGCGGAACAGTTATCGATAAGGACAATATCCGGATTATGAAAATCTGGGGCGTTGTATCC
Source organism: Candidatus Omnitrophota bacterium (assembly GCA_050258455.1). GTDB lineage: Bacteria > Acidobacteriota > Aminicenantia > UBA2199 > UBA2199 > JAKAGC01. Next base: position 7,793 of record JBLMYT010000004.1, read on the forward strand.
GTCGATATTCAGGGTTTAAACCGAGAAGAAGCCGGACAGGATATCCTGGCTTCCATAAATCCGGAAACATTGAATAAAGCCGAAAGCTATGTGGAGACCATGTTTCGCCATTCCACCGAACCCCACGAAGCCCTGACCGAACTCAAACGGTTGTGTGTCCTGCAGGCCACTCATCATTCTCCCAGAGAAACCGCCTCTGCCGGGTTCGAGAAAATCGAGAAGGCTCAAAAATCCAAATGGCCGTTAATCGGCGCAGACACGCCCCCATCCGAAATAAAGCCGTCGCTGTCCGATCTGGCCAGTCATAATATTCAACTGTCCTCATTTCCTGATATCTATCATCAGATCATGGAACTCTTAAAAGATCCCCGAACCAGCGCGTCCCATTTATCCGAAGTCGTCAGCAAAGACCCCGGATTATCGGCTTCGATTCTTAAACTGGTCAACAGTTCCTTTTACGGCCTGCCCAACCGCGTGGATTCCATTACCCGCGCCATCTCATTAATCGGCGGAAAAGAATTAAGCACTCTGGCTATGGGAATTTCCGCCATCCGCTACTTCAAAGGCATCCCCCCCGAACTCGTGGATATGAAAAGTTTCTGGATTCATTCCATTGCCTGCGGCGTATTTGCCCGCATCCTCGCCAACCACAAAGTGGATCTCTCGGAAGAACAACTGTTTACCGGCGGGCTCTTGCACGATATCGGCCGCTTGATTCTATACAAGGCCCTGCCTCAAACCTCGGCTTATGCGATTCAACAATCCGGCGAAAAAGACATCCCCCTCTACCGCCTCGAGAAAGACATCTTCGGTTACGATCACTCGGATGTGGCCGGGGTCGTGCTCGACAGTTGGAATTTCTCCAAATCACTGGTTCAAATGATCCGCCATCACCATTCTCCCCTCTCGGCCAAAAGTCCTCTCGAACCGGCCATCATCATGGTATCCAATATTATGGCCCGGGCCTTCCGTTTCGGGTACAGCGGCAACCCGCTGATTCCTCCGTTTGAGAAACAAGTCTGGGACGTGCTGGAACTATCCCCCAGCGTCTTGAGTTACTCCATCAAACAAGCCGACCGGCAAGTCAGCGAAATATTGCGGGCGTTTAATCTGAGCGAGTAAGCCGGTACGATAAAACCGATAAAACATGGACGATCGCGAACACATTCAATTATTAGAAGAACAAATCGAAAATTTAAATAAGGAAAAAAGGGCGATCCTCGATGCCCTTGAAATATCCGCCAACCTGGGGAATTTCCGCATCAGCTTGAACCGGATCGAAGAACCCGGAATCATCCTCCGCGACACGGCAGTCAAAATCAAACAACTCCTGGATTTTAAAGCCCTCTCCTTCTACCTGGTCGACGAAGACAATTCGAACTTTTACCAAGAATACACCGACCCGCCGGATGCGTCCGGATTCATCGAAAACGAGGTCAACTACCTGATCGAGGATAAAACCTTTTCCTGGGCTCTGGGCAGAAACAAACCGGTCGTGGTCTCCTCTCGCGATAATAACCACCGGATTATCCTTCATAGCATGACCACCTCTTCCCGCACCCGGGGCATCTTCGTCGGTATGCCCCTATCCCCCATGACAGACATCACCGACCTGGCGATCTTCCTCTTTTCCATCACTATCATTTCCTGTTCCCACTCCCTCGAAAGCTTTGAACTCTACCGCCAAATCCGGGACCGAAATAAAAAACTCAATGAAAGTATCGATAAATACAGCGCCTTATTCGAACAGGCCGCCAACTCGATCATCCTCTACGATATCGATACCCGCCTGCCCGTTGAATTCAACGACCGAGCCCACGAAGACCTTGGATATACCCGCGACGAATTTAAATTCCTCCCCCTCGAAGACTATGATCTGCGGTCCCCGGAAGACATTCAAACCAATTTTGAATCCATTCTTCGGAACGGAAAGGGAGCGATTGAAACCATTCATAAATGCAGGGACGGCGAAACCCGGTACATCATCTTCACGGCCCGGGCCATTTATCTTCAGGGTAAACATTACATCCTGGCCATTCTCAACGATGTCACCGGATTAAAAAAAGCCGAACGGGAACGGTCCCGCCTGGAACAACAATTGCGCCAATCGCAAAAGATGGAAGCAATCGGAACCCTGGCCGGAGGCATCGCCCATGACTTCAATAATATTCTGGCCATTATCCTCGGATACGCCGAACTCGCGCTCCTGGATATCCCGGATACCATGGAGCAGACCCGGAAAAACATCAGCCAACTCACCCTGGCCGTCCAGCGCGCCCAAAAACTGGTTCGTCAAATCTTAACCTTCAGCCGCCAGGAAGATCAAAAAATGGAACCCACGCAGCTCAACCCGGTCATCAAGGAGACCTTGTTCCTGCTGCGCTCCACCATCCCCAAAACCATCGACATCGAGCAGCATATTTCGGAAGAGCCGTTAATGATCATGGCAAACACCATTCAGTTGCACCAGGTCATCATGAACCTATGTGCCAATGCCAGTCATGCGATGGAAGAAAAACCCGGCGTATTAACCGTTTCCGTTGACCGTTTCGAACTTCCGGATGACCTCGTGATTCCCGAGCCGCACGTCAAAGGAACTCCCTATGCCCGACTCGTGGTACGCGATACCGGGAAAGGCATTCCTCCCGAACTCATCGAACAGGTATTCGATCCTTACTTTACCACCAAAGGCGTCGGGAAAGGGACGGGTTTGGGATTGGCGATCGTCCATGGAATCATCAAAAATTACAACGGCTACATCACCATTAACAGCCGCGTGGGCGAAGGGACCACGATCACCGTCTTCATCCCACTCCTTCAACGATCCGAATAAAAATATTTGTTGACAAAGACATTTGATTTTTTTTTTTCGATATACTACTATTGTATTGTTAGGTAACAGAATAACCCTAACGCTCCTCAATACAAAAAATGAAAAAGATTCACGATTTGATTCTCTTACTGGTTTTCATCGGGTGTCTTTTTCTACCGTCCGATTGGTTACATCCGGCACCGGTTCCCTTAACCGCCGATATTAAATTCAAGCACATCTCCATCGATCAAGGCCTGTCCCAGGTGACCATCACCTGCATCCTCCAGGATCGACACGGATTCATGTGGTTTGGGACCCAGGATGGATTGAATAAATACGATGGTTATGCGTTCACATCGTACAAATACGATAATGCGGACCCGCAAAGCCTATCGGATAACTATATTCGAGTGATTTGCGAGGACACCGTCGGCCATGCGTTATGGATTGCCACGCGCGGCGGCGGTTTAAATAAATTCGACCCGGATACCGGAGTCTTCACGCACTATCGGGCAGACCCGTCCCAACCCGCGCGCTTGTCAAATGATGAGATAATCACCATGTGTCAGGACAAGAGCGGAGCATTATGGATCGGAACCCAATACGGAGGACTGAATCGATTCGATAAAGCTACCGGAAGATGGATCCATTACCGACATCATCCCCATGACCCCCATAGTCTCGCCAGCGACACGGTGACCGCGATAGTCGAAGACCGGCAGGGGAATATCTGGGTTGGATTTTACGACAGCGGATTGGATAAATTCGACCGCAAGACCCAACGGTTCACCCATTACCGTTCGGATCCGCGTAACCCCGACTCCTTAAACAGCAATTATGTGACGGCCATCTGCGAAACGCGGGATGGCCCCTTATGGGTGGGGACCTATACCGGCGGACTCAATGCCCTGGACCGCAAAACCGGCCGGTTTTCTCACTATGTGCATCAGCCGGAGAGTCCCGAAAGCCTGGGGTATAACCAAATTCGATCGCTTTACGAAGACCGGGCCGGCCGACTTTGGATCGGAACCCGACGCGCAGGCCTCGACCTGCTTAATCCCGGAACCGGTCAATTCGTTCACTTCAGACATGATCCCCAATGCCCCGATAGTCTGAGTCACAACGATATCTCGAGCGTGTATGAGGATAATACGGGCATATTCTGGATCGGCACAACGGGCAACGGGATCAATTTGTACGACTCCCATGGCAAGGAATTTCATACCTACCCGTATGCTCCCCATAAGCCGAATGGGTTAAGCTCACCCCGGGTTCAAGCCATTCTTGAAGATGCGTCGGGAATTCTCTGGGTCGGTACGGATGGGGGTGGCCTCAATAAATACGATCGAAAAACCGGTACCTTTACCTATTATAAATATGACCCGACCCAACCGGGAAGCCTGACCAACGACAGCCTCGAATCCCTTTGGGAAGATTGCGCCGGTGTTCTCTGGGTGGGAACCTCGGACGGCGGACTTTGCCGGTTCAACAAAACCACTCAAACCTTTACCGCCTTTCGAAATGATCCCGCCAATCCCCAAAGTATCAGCAACAACCAGGTAAAAGCCATTTACCAAGATCATACCGGAATCCTTTGGGTCGGAACCTGGAATGGGTTGAATTGCCTGGATCGTCGGACCAACACCTTTAAACATTACCGCCATAATCGGACCGATCCGGGCAGTATCAGCAATGACTTTATCTATTGTATCCACGAAGATCGTTCCGGGGATTTATGGATCGGGACCCTTGGCGGTGGCTTGAACCATTTCGATCGCAAGACCGATCGGTTTATTCGCTACGTCAGTCAACCCGGAAATCCCCATAGTTTAAGCAGTAACCGCGTCATTGCCATTTGCGAGGATCGTCACGGGATCCTCTGGATCGCCACCGATTGCGGGCTCAACCGGTTCGATAAAACCCGCCATCGATGGGAAACTTATACCGTCCGCAACGGACTTCCGGACGCGGAAGTATACGGCATCATGGAGGATCACGCCGGCAACTTATGGTTGAGTACCAATAAAGGTATATCGAAATTTAACCCCCGCGATCGCGCATTCAACAATTATGGAAAAGAAGACGGCGGGCTCCAGGCAGGCGAATTTTGTGGCGGGGCGTATTACCAAACCCGGAGAGGAGAGATGTTTTTCGGTGGCGTAAACGGCATGATCAGCTTCTTTCCGGATCGAATCAAAAATAATCCGTACATTCCCCCGGTGATTATCACTGGATTCAATATATTTAATCGCCCGTTCAAAGGGTTTCATCCCACGACCCAAACCCGAGAATTTCGACTTGCGTACAACCAGAATTTCTTTTCCTTTCGATTCGTGGCCCTCAATTACCGGGATTCGGAGAGCAATCAATACGCGTATAAAATGGAAGGGTTTGACCGAGAATGGGTGTATGCCGGCAATGCGCGTTTTGCCGGTTATCACAACCTCGATGAAGGGACGTATATCTTCCGGGTAAAAGCCTCCAACAACGACAACCTATGGAATGAAGTCGGTGCCTCGATTCGCATCATTATTTCGCCACCGTTCTGGCGGACCTGGTGGTTTCGTTTAGGATCCATTGCCCTCATTCTTTGTTCCGCAATGACGGTCTGGTACATCCGAACCTCCAATATCCGAAAAAAAAATAAACAATTGGAAGAGATCAACGCCATGTTAAGCCGGGAAATCGAGGAGCGCAAATCCATTGAAAAGGCCTTGCAAAGCAGTGAGGAAAAATACCGAAACATCATCGAGCATAGCCTCGATGGCCATTATCAGATCGACATGGAAGGGAAAGTCTTGATGATTAATCCGTCGGGAGTTCACTTGTTAGGATACAATCATAAAGATGAAATCCTCGGAAAACATTTGGTTACCGATCGATTTATCGACTCCGATCAGGGAGAGGCTTTTTTAAATGCGATTAAAGCGCAAGGTAAAGTCATCAATTATGAAATTACGCTTTGGCGTAAAAACGGAGAGCCCATGATTGTCGAAACCAGCTCGCATTGTGTGGTGGGTTCCCGCCCCAATGGGGAGGCCGTCTGTCAGTTTATTGAAGGCATTTTCAGAGATATTACGGGGCGAAAGCGGGCGGAAGAAGAAAAAGCCAGGCTTCAGAATCAATTGTTCAGCGCGAAAAAGATGGAGGCGATCGGTAACCTGGCCGGAGGAATGGCTCACGAATTCAATAACTTAATTGCCGTTATCGGGGGAAATGCCTACATGCTGGCCCGGGATTTGGATATCGATTCGCCGGAGCACAAGCAGATTAAAGCGATTGTCAATGCCTCCAACCGATGTGCGACCCTGACCAACCAATTATTATCGTTCAGTCGGAAACAGATGTTGAATTTAAAACCCGTCAACCTCAATGAAATGATATTGGATCTGAAAAACAGTATTCATCGGTTAATCAAAGATGATGTGGCGTTGGTGATTCGGCTCGAGCCGGAATTGAGTCCCATCCGAGTCGATCCGGAGATGATGATCCAGGTCATTATGGGAATCGTTGAGAATGCGCGGGATGCCATGCCGGACGGGGGGATCCTGACCGTTCAAACCGAGAATGTCACCGTGGAAGATCGTGAAGGCCAATTTGTCTGTTTATCCATCCAGGATACGGGAATTGGAATGGATGAAGAAACGGTTCAGCACATATTTGAGCCTTTTTTCACCACCAAAGAAGTGGGTCAAGGGGTGGGATTGGATCTTTCGTTCGTTTACGGTACGGTTAGTCAGCACAATGGGTGGGTGGATGTCCTGACGTTTCCCGGAAGCGGGACCACCATGAAAATCTACTTGCCGGCTTAAATAACGTTTTTCGAATCGGAAACCGTGAATCGGTTACCGGTCAAAGATCAAATATTTCCCATTTTCCATAATGGTTTCGGTTTGATTGGTTTCATAACCGAAAACGATGGATTGAATCTGCACGCGGGGTTGAACGGCCGGAATATACACTCGATCCAGGTGGATGACTTCGCTTGGGGATGAAAAATCATTCGGTCCCACGGCACCGCCAAAGTGGTCGCTTCTTCCGAAGGCCACATGAAAACCGAGTTTTTCATCCAGGAGCATTTCCCCGATCGGGTTCAAGCCGAAATCGCCCAGGACGCCGAAACCCAATTCCGCCATGTTGCCGTAGGCCCATTCTCGGGTTAAATGGTTCTTTTCATCGATCGCTGCGGGTCCGTCGCCTTTCACTTCGATGGCCCGGTTTCCCATGACGGTAAAGGTGACCACCTCGGTTCCCAGTTGAACCGGAAGCGTGCCGGCGGTTTTGGAGGTTTCGTCCCTTTCGCCTTCATAGGGAACGATATAGGTTTCGCCGCTGGGAAGGTTACCCGCGGTTCCCTTATCCGGAAAGCGTCCGCTGCTCAGGTGTCCGCTTCGGAACCGGAGGTCAAAGAACATGCGGCATTCGTCTTTATGATCGACAATAAAAATGGTTTCGGCCCAGGATGCGGCGTCCACTTTTTCTTTAACGATCGTGACCCGTCGGGCGACTTCGTTGTAGTCGATGCGTAGAGCGGGGATCATTTCCGGAACAAATCCGGGCATGGTGGCGGCTCGAAAGCCGTGGGTTTTGGCGGCATTTTTTAACGGGGCGGTGGTGGAGTATTCGGTCGGAGCCAGAAAGAGTTGAACGGTTCGGAAAACCTCTTCGAAAGAAATCGGGTTTCCGACGCTTTTTAGTTCAGTCGCATCCGAGGGCATGGCATCGGTAATCCAATAAGCCTCTGGGGGAAGGTCGGCATTATTGGAGCCCACGTCCGCATAGGCGATCAGGTCGATGCGCTCGAATCCCATATCGGCGGCGTGGTCTTTTAAGGCCTGGAACCAATCCATGGCAATGGCGCGCCGTTGGGTCCAGTTCGGGTTATCGGTATTCGGATTTCGGGGGATATCGACCAGGATTCCCAGCCGGTGATCGTCCGGGAATTTGGGAAAGACAGCCCGGATTAGATGGATCAGTTCTTCGCTTGATAATTGTTCCTTGACCATATTATATACCTCGTTATTTAAAGATTTTTCACATGGTGTAAGTTTCATATTAATTGAATATGAATCAAAAGTCAACGTATTGGCTTCAAATCGATCGAATAAACCATTTGATTGACAAAAATCGGGTAGAGAGCGTTTTCACGCAATATCTATCCTTGCCCCAATCAAAATGTGTGATTGGCTTTCAAATTTTTTTTCCATATGTTAGAATCAGATACTTTCCATTCGCAATAAACAAACCCAAGGAAGGAATGAACGAGAAGAACCTTCGGTATTTTGATATTTCATGGTTTTCGGCAAAAGACGGGCCCGGAACCCGAACCGTCCTTTTTCTTCAAGGCTGTCACCTCCGCTGCCCGTGGTGCCATTCCCCCCAATCTCAGGAGACGACCTCGCCCCTGTTATTCTTTGAAAACCGGTGCCTGTTTTGCGGCGCCTGCGTGTCCTCCTGTCCCCATCACGTCCATGCCGTCGAGAACCGCATACACACCATCGACCGGACGGCGTGTCGACGATGCGGCGCGTGCGTCAAAAACTGTCCGGTTTCCAAAAACGCCAAATGGAATACCGGCGCTCTGGGCCTGGCCGGAATCGATGGGAAACCCGAGGAGCTCTTTCAACTGCTCCGCCCCCAACTCGCACTCCTAAAAAACATTGGCGGTTTAACGGTTTCCGGCGGCGAACCCCTCCTTCAAGTCGAACCCCTCGCCGATCTGTTGACCTTATGCAAACGCGACGGCATTCACACCGCGATCGAAACGTCCGCGTCTCTTCCTGTCCAACCCGTCGAATCGCTGATTCCTCTCGTGGATCACTGGTTGATCGGCCTTCGGCCGATTCTGAACAATGAAGCCACCCGTACCGGAGACTGGACGCGCGTGACCCACAATCTGGAACGGTTGGTCCTTTCCAATCGTTGCCAAATCACGATTCGTACTCCGATTATCCCCGGATACACCGACCATATCGCATGCGCCCAAAAGATTGCCGAAACCATGAAATCATTTGCGTTATCATCGATCGAACTCTTACCGTATAATCGGCTATCCAACCATTACTACCAGGCCATGAACAAACCCTTTCCGTTGGAAGAGCACCATGAGATAAGGAAACCGAATATCGAGTCGATTCGAAATTATTTTGCCGATCAGGGTTTCGATATCAACATTATCGATTAATACCCCGAAAAGGTTTCTTCCTTCCCTCCCGCATTAATGAAAATACCGTATGTTTTTTTTCGATTTCATGGTAAAATACAAAGTTGATTTTAACCTCATCAAAACTAAAGGTAATAAAATGAAAAGACTTATACTAAGCTTATTGACGTTGTTAATTTTTAACGGCCTTTACGCCAAGAAGAATATCTTAATCATCTATGATGGAAAAGAAAACGTTTCCAATGGATATATTTCATTGTGTTACATGAAAGACATGTTGGGACATTTCGATATCCAAACCATGGATTCCGTAAATGCCGTTAATTATAAACGGGGGATCCTCAAAAAAAAGGATTTTGTCTTTGTTCTTATGGATGAAGCCGCCCCGACATTTAATAACATGATGATCAAAGACCTCCTGCATTTTAAAGGAGGCATTATCTGGACCAATCGCCATCTTCAAAAATTCCTGGACGCATCTCATAACAAATACGGTTTTTCGGTCGGAGAAGTTGAAAAGCGGAACGACTGGCAGGTTTACTACAAAAATGAAAGTTTACCCAAAGAGGATCCGGCCTTAAACCTCGTCACCGTTGAAAAGAAAAATAGCGACGAGGTATCCGTTCTCTCCTGGGTAAAAGACAAAACCGGACGCCAATTCCCCTATTTTATTCAATCCGGCAATTTATGGTACATCGCGGATTCACCGTTTTCATTTGCCGATGAGGGCGGCCGTTTCCTGGTCCTTGCCGATGTCCTTCACGTCATCTTTAACGAAAAACATCCGGTATCCCGCCAGGCCATGATTCGAATCGAAGATATCAATGCCCTGAGCAACCCCGAAAATATTCGCACCGTCGTTAATTATCTCTACGACGAGGGCATTCCGTTTCAAATCTCCCTGGTGCCCATCTATAAGGATCCCAATACCCAAACGGAGATTTACCTTTCCGAAAAACCCGAGATGGTGAAAGTGATCAAGGAAGCGGTCTCCAGGGGAGGGACGGTGGTCATGCACGGCGTGACCCATCAATACCGTGGGATAACGGGCGATGATTATGAATTTTGGGATGATATCGGCGGGAAATCGATCCCCTTTGAATCCACGGAATGGATTGCCCAACGCATCCGAACCGGTATTTCCGAATTGTTCCGGTGCGGCATTTACCCGCTCGCCTGGGAAACGCCCCATTACTCGGCATCGCAGGAAACCTATCGCGTGGTCTCCCGCTATTTTGATACCTCGTATGACCGGGTCATGGCATTGGAAATGACCGATACCCAACTCCCCCTCCCCTATCCGGCTAAAATCAAAGAACTGGGAATCTCGGTGATCCCCGAAAACATGGGGTACATCGATATCGGGAAACCGGATCCGACGCGCATCCTGGAAAACGCAAAGAACGTGAGCGTCGTTCGAGATGGGATCGCCTCCTTTTTCTTTCACCCGTTTGTGGACATAAAATACCTCAAAGAGATCATCCATACCCTTAAGGATCGGGGTTACACGTTTATTTCCCTAAAAAATTTCAAATGCAACCTTCGCACCGATTACCAATGGATTACCTCTGCCGGGGGTCGAGGAAAAATTACGCTGGCCAACCAGTATTTTCACGAGATTCTTTTTGATCAGGAGGGGACCATCAAAAAGGAATACTATTCCAAGGAGAGGCAAAGCGGCGTGATTACCAAAGATATCGAGGTGACGCCCGGTTATATGTACGTCATGGATGCGGTTGACTTACTTCCACCCAAACCCGTTGATACCGGCCTGTTAACCACGGCGAAAAATTGGATCAAGGATCTGTTTTCTCGAAAAAAGGAACAAACGGCTTTAAGTGTATTTAAATCGCTGGTCATTTCCAGTAAAAATGCCAGCCCGGAAGAGAATTTCGACCAGAAAAGTTTCGAATCGGTTTTAAAAATATTCGGGTTTAATCCGGAAATCAAAGAATTGGGAAGTAAAAAAAAATTCTCCCTTTCCGGCTACGGCCTCCTGGTCGTTCCGTACGCCTCGGCCAAACGGCTGATGGATGTCGAGATCAACTCCATCCTGGACTTTGTCGAAAAGGGGGGCGTCCTCATTACCGATGGAAAAACGAGACTCTCCTCCAAATTGGGCATGCGCTTTGCGGACCGCACCGTGAAAATCAAAGATGTCAAAGACGTCACCGTGGCTTCGAAAAAAATCCAATGGGCGCAGCCCTTGCTGTACAATCCTTTTTTTTGCGATAAATTCACCCTTCTGGCCAGAGACAACTGGAACGGGGAACCGCTGGCCGTGATTACCGAATTCGGAAAAGGAAGGGTATTGTTTTTCGGTCCCCTATTTGATCCCTACACCCCTTACGGCATCAGCCGGTTTCCTTATTTACCGCATTACTTAAAAAACTCCTTGGGACTCTCCTTCAATGTGAGACGCAATAATCTTGAATTTTACTTTGATCCCGGGTTAATCGAACGGCAAGGGGTGAGCAAAGAGAAACTGGTCAAACGGTGGCGAAGCAGTGGGGTAAAGATCATCTATCTGGCAGCCTGGCATTTTTATAAAAAATACACCTTTGATTATAAGTATTTCATTGAATTGTGCCATAATCACGGAATCGCCGTTTATGCCTGGTTTGAACTCCCCTATGTCACGCAGGACTTTTGGAATGAACACCCCGAATGGCACGAGATCACAGCCGCCCTGAGCGATGCCCCGCCGTCCTGGCGGTACCTGATCAATCTCCAGGATCCCGAAGCCCGGGAAGCCGTCAATCAGTATTTCCACAAAATTCTCAATACCTATGACTGGGACGGGGTTAACCTCGCCGAATTGAACTACGACACCGACCGAGGCCTAAAGAACCCGGTCAAATTCGTTCCCATGAATCAAATCGTGAGACAGGAGTTTAAAAAAGCAGCCAAATTTGACCCCCTGGACCTCTTCAATCCGAAATCCGCTTATTATTGGGAAAAGAATTCCAAAGCCCTGCAAAAATTCATCGATTACCGCAAAGCCATCGTCACCGAATGGCACACCTATTTTCTGAACGAACTGGAACAAATTAAAAAAGATAAGAAAAAAGACATGGAAATTATTGTCACCATGATGGATTCGGTGTTTCACCCGGAAATCGTTGAAGAATGCGGGGTGGATACGCTCGATATCATCCGATTGATGGACCGGTATCCCTTTACGCTCCAGGTGGAAGACCCTTCGCGCAGTTGGGTCAATTCCCCCAATCGGTATGCCTTGTATTTCGACGAATATAAAAAGCATGTCAAAAACCTGTCGCGCTTGATGTTTGATATCAACGTCGTGAACCGTCAATTGGATCCTGCTCTTCCCCTACCATCCCGGTACGCCATCGGAACCGAGCTGGCGTCGACGCTTTATTACGCGGCCAATGGCTCCGGCCGGGCCGGGATTTATGCCGAATCCACGGTCGATCCGGTGGACATGGATATTCTACCCTTTGTTTTGGGATCGGATGTGGATATTAAAGAAAATAAAGAGGGCAATTACGCGATCGATTCCAAGCGGCCCTTTACGCTTGCCATCAGCAATCCCAATTACATTGTTTACCTGAACGGTGAAACCTGGCCGTTTTTCGGCCCCCGGGGAATATCCATCCCTTCGGGAAAACAGCAGCTCATATTAAAAAAAATCCATACCATGGATTTGCATAACTTAAATGCCTCCATTACGTTTGAGGGGGACATGTATGATTTGAACTTAATGGGGGATATTTACAGTTTAAGGTATGATTCGCCCACGCCAGTGGCGCTTTCCTTTAATCGCCCGCTGGAACGCATCATGGTCGACTCGCGCCGCGTGGACGTCTCCGTGGAAAAAAACAGCATGATTTTACCCAAAGGGGAACATACGCTGGAAATCTTTGTCGAAAGTCGGCCTTCCCGTGCCATTAATGTGATCGGGTATTTCTCTTCCACGGTGTTCTATACCCTGGGTTTACTGTCGGTTGTACTATTACTGGTTATTTACTTCTACTCGAGGATTAAAAGATGATAACATTGTTACGAATAATAATTAATGGAATTTTTGTTTTTTCAGTGGTCTTTATCTGGCTGATGCTGCTTTATCAATTCGTTTTGACTATCGGTGGTTTTCTCTGTAAACGAAAATCCCAGAAAGAAGAGTCCATTGAAATCGAGGACTCGCGTCTTCCATCCGTGACCATTCTGATCCCGGCCAAGAACGAAGAAAAAGTCATCGGTTCGCTGCTGCACCGGATCACCGAGTTTGAGTACCCCCCTGAAAAGATCGAAGTGATTGCAATTAATGACGGGAGTACCGATAATACTGAAAAGATTATAACCGAAATCGGATCTTCGGATAAGCGGATCAAAATATTGAATATCCCCAAAGAAGAAGGGGGAAAGGGAAAGAGTGCGGCACTGAATCGGGCATTAAAAGTGGCGTCCCATGAAGTCATTGCCGTCTATGATGCCGATAATGTTCCGGAGAGAGATTCGCTCCGAAAATTATGCAAATCGCTGGTCCTGGATAAACGGTTGGCGGCAGTGACCGGAAAGTTTCGCGCCTACAACAAACAACGCAATTTACTCACCAAACTGATTAACATCGAAGGGATTGCGTTTCAATGGATCATTCAAGCCGGACGCTGGCAATTTTTCAAAATCTCCGCCATACCCGGAACCAATTTTGTCATCTGGAAATCCGTATTGGATGAATTGGGCGGATGGGATATTCAGGCCTTGACCGAAGATTCGGAACTGACTTTCCGGATTTATGAGAAAGGGTATTTGATTAAATTTATGCCCAATGCCACCACTTGGGAGCAAGAACCGGAAAGTTTAAAAGTATGGATCCGTCAACGCACCCGCTGGGCGCGAGGCAACAACTACATTATCTCCAGGTATGCCAAGAAGATCTTTAAATCCAAACCTCGCATGACACTGGTTGAATTACTCAATATGCTCTATCTGTATTATTTCTTTGTATTTGCCATTCTCTTTTCCGATATCCTGTTCGTGCTTTCCCTGTTTGGATGGGTGCGGATCCAGGTGCTCGGGCCTTATGCGGAATTGTGGGGACTGGCGTTTCTCCTTTACATGTTGGAGGTCTTTATTGCGCTGTCTTATGAGCGGGAAGATAAATTTTCTGCGCTTTATTATGTATTGATGGCCTACCTCACTTATACCAAGTTGTGGATCGTCGTGGTGCTTCGGGGATTTTACCAGGAGAAATTCCAGAAGGGCGAACGCGCCTGGGCCAAAACCGAGCGCTTTACCGTGACCGATATGGATATCGCTGAAACGTCCAAATAGAAATGGAGACCAGGGCAGCCCCGTAAGGGGCTGCCCTGTAAAATCAGAATTCTTTATTCCTTAAATTAACCGATATCATGTAAAAAAACGCATCCGAATATAAGAAAAATCAACGAACAAATTCAATTGACATGTGCCGCTTATTTTGATATACTCTCACTTCATTAATACTTGATTAATTACGTGTATGATCCCGAATTTACCATTCACAGCTTTTGATGTACCAAATATATTATAGCCTATAATGTACAACAATCATATACCGTTCGACGGACACCTGAACATACCAGAAAGTGCCCGGCAATTAGGAGATAAGAATGAGTAACTCAAACGATTTGGCCCTGGAATTAGATAAGGGAAAGGGAAATCCAAACAAAAAATGGATTCAGTTTTTCGTATTCGGTTTATTCTTCTTTTCAGGCATTTCAGGCCTGATTTACCAGATCATCTGGACCAGGATGTTGGCGCTAATCTTCGGCAACACCATGCTGGCCACGAGCACGGTTCTCAGTGCTTACATGGCCGGTTTAGCCGCCGGGAGTTATCTGGCCGGTAAATATATTGACAAAAAACCCCGTCCCCTGGTACGCATTTACGCTTTACTCGAAGCGGGCATCGGAATTTTCGCCCTCATCTTTCCATTCTTGCTCAAGGCGTTTACCCCCCTGTATACGGCCTTGTATCACGGTCTTGAAGGTAATTTTCTGATTTTGAATTTGACCCGTTTCACCGTATGCTTTATTTTAATTCTCATTCCTACTTTCTTAATGGGTGCGACCCTTCCCGTCCTGGTTAAACGTTTTGTCCGAGGCACCCATTCGATCGGGCATGAATTGGGAATTTTATATGCCCTCAATACCGCGGGTGCAGTGGCCGGAAGTATTGCTTGCGGATTTTTCTTATTGAAGATACTGGGCATGCAGGGCACCACCCGGATCGGCGTGATAATCAACCTAGCCGTGGGTATCGCCGCCTGGTTCATCGGAAAGATCGATAAACCGGTGAGTGCTGCCGAAACACCTGCCGATATCCCTGTCCAACCCCAAACCCATGAACAGGAATTTAGTCAAGGCACGGTGAACGCGGTACTGATCGGAACTGCCCTCTCCGGCTTTTGTGCGCTCGCCTACGAATTACTCTGGACCCGTATGCTGAACCTCTTTTTCCACAATACCCTCCATTCTTTTACCCTTATTCTGGCCACGTTCCTCACGGGTATTGCGGTGGGAAGTTATATCTACTCGACGTTTCTCTCAAAAATCAAAAATAAAATCCGGCTGTTTATCATCCTCGAAGCCGGTATCGGTGTGATCGCGTATATTACCCCATTCGTCTTCACCTCCTTGTATGATATCCTGTTTTCAAAATACTCGGAATTCTTAACCGTCATTAAAGCCGCAGTCGTGATGGTTGGCCCCACTCTGATGATGGGTATGGCACTTCCGCTGGCCGTTCAAATTTGTCAGCGTGGGCCCAAGCATGAAGGGAACTCGGTCGGTGGCGTTTATGCCGTCAATACCGTGGGCTCGATTCTCGGGTCTTTTGGCGCCGGTTTTATCTTTATTCCCCTACTGGGCATCCATAAGAGCGTCATCCTGGTGGCCGGTCTCAATATGTTGGGCGGCGTCCTGGCCTTCTTAACGCTTGTGCGTGTCCGCCGTCGCCCCGTTTACGCGACCGCCTTCATTGTCCTGATGGCCCTCCTCTTCCTGGGCGCGTCCATCCCCATATTCAAGAACCTCTATCAACGCAACCAACCCTCAGCCGAAATTCTCTCCTACAAGGAAGGAAAAATAGCCAATGTCGTGGTCTATGACTTTTTCAAAGACGGTTACAAAGATTTCTACCTGAACGGAATCGAAGAAGCCTCTTCCCGATTATGGCATGTCCAATTGTTCAAGATGCTGGGTATTCTTCCCACGGTGATCCATCCCCAGGCCGACGACGCCTTGATGGTGGCATTCGGCGCAGGTATGTCCGCCGGAGCATGCGCGCAACAAGTCAAGGAATTCGAAGTCGCCGACCTTAACCCCGATATTTACGCCGTCGGTGAACTCTTCGCCCACGAAAACCTGGACGTCCTTCACAACCCGGTCTTTCGCTTACGCGTCAACGACGGAAGAAATCAGGTTCTATTAAGCTCCAAAAAATATTCGCTCATTATTTCGGATGCCACCAACCCCCTGACCTTCGATTCCTGGCCTTTGTACACCAGGGAGTTCTATGAAACCTGCAAGAACCGATTGAAACCCGGCGGTATTTTCTGCCAATGGGTTCCGATCCCACTCCCGGATGAATCGATAAAAATTATATTAAGAACCTTTAAAGACGTGTACCCGCATACCAGTTTCTGGGTCATTTACGGTTCCTCGCAATGCCTGATGCTGGGTACGCCGGAAAGACTTCGCATCGATTACAAAGATTTATCCCAACGGTTGAATCGCATTTACCAATCCTCCGGGTTGGCGGAATTCGGGATCGATTCGGTGGAAAAGTTTCTGAGCTTTTTCATGATCGGTGAAGACAAACTGAATGAAATGTTTAGAGGATACAATAAAATCAACACGGACGATCTGCCGCAGGCCCACTTCAATTCAACATTAAACCCCGAAGGATTTCAATCCTGCATGGACTTGTTAAAATACCAAGAATCCATCTTCCCCTACCTCACCAATATGGGAGGGGAAGAAAAGCGGATTAAACAAACCTTGCAAGATTATGTGCCGTTATCCCAACTCTTAACCCGCGGTTTCTTGAGTTCCAACCAGTTGGAGTATGAAAAAGCAGCCTTATATGCCGACGCCAAGAATTTCAAGGACGACAAAAATGTGTCCTGTATGCTGAAATACGATTACAAGCGGAAAGATTACTTCTTAAAACGGGTCAAGCAGCACCCGGAGGAATCCTCTGCCCATTACAACCTCGGGTTTATCTATTCGAAAGAGAATAATTTGCCCATGGCCGTGGAAGAATACAAAAAGGCCATATCCTTGAAACCCGATTTTGCCAAAGCATACGCAGATTTAGCCAATGCTTACATCGATCTGGGCAAATACGATTTGGCAGAAGAAAAATTGCTGGCGCTTAAAGAAATGAATCCGACCGGCGATGTCATCTATCTGGTCGAGAGTAAATTAACGATTATCCATATCTTGAACAAAATCCAATATCAACCCAAGGATCCGTCACTTCACTTCATGCTGGGAAGGGCCTATTTTGAAGGCGGCGAAGTTGTCAAATCGGTCGAGCCGCTTCGGGTCGCCTCCGAACTCCAGCCCAATAATATTGAAATCCTGAATCTTTTGGCCAATATTTATGAGAATCTTGAACTCATGGATAAGGCACTGGACACCTATCGGAAAATAGCGGCACTATCCCCTCAGGATCCTTCGATCCAACAAAAGATCAATGATGTCTACCTGGTCATTACCGATCCGGAAGCCCGACTGCAGTGGTTGTCTTCCAAAATCAACGTTTCCAAATCCGAGTCCGCTCAAGAAGACCATCCGGCGGATTGCAAAAGGGCACTGGAAGTATGGGCGACCTATAAATTCGACGGAAAAATCGACAAGGATAAACTGATTGAAGCGGCACAGCGTTTTGAAAACGTGATTAAAAACCATAAAGATCACATGCACGCCTATTCTGATGCTGCCGCGATTTACGAGGCCCTGGGTAATTACCGTAAAGCTGCGATAATGTGGAACAAGGGCCTCAAGGTGAATCCCGGCAATGAAAAAGCCACCAATAATATTGCCCGACTGTTACGACTGGAAGCCGTAAACAATCCGACCATATCCGATTTCAAAAAAGCAGCGTCTTATGTGGATATCGGTTTACTGCACTGGAATAACGGTGAACTTGAATTGGCGATAAAATATTTTAAAAAGGCGCTGACATTCGATCCGAAAAATAGTACGGCCCTGGCCAATTTGGGAGTTGCTTACGATGACAGTGGAAAATACAAAGAAGCGGTCGATACCCTGGAGCAATCCCTTAAAATAAACCCGAACAGCGAATTTCGCGATCAAATCAATGAGCGGCTCCAACGGCTTCATTCCATTATAGATAAGCGACAATAAAACAGCATACATAAGGAGGAACTATGAAAGGTTTAAAAAAAGGATTATTGATTGGCCTGGTAGTTGCGGCGATCATCGTCATATTTATTTTACTGCCGACATCTGATGATATCAACAAGAAAATCGGAGAGGGTGAAATCCAATTCACTCCCGAAGACACCATGAATACCCTCCAATTCAAGATTGAAAAAATGAAGGCGGAAATTGCCAAAAATGGCGATAAATTCGAAGTCGGTATCAATTCATTGGTTCAATATTCGACCGAACAGCTTTGCAGATTTAGACCCGATATGAAGCCCAAAGATGCAAGCGCCCATGAAAATAAAGGACCCAAACCGGCCCCCGGTGCCGAGGGATTACCCGGTTCTTATCCTGGCTTTTATACTCCCGCCAAAGATCAGGGAGGCGATGGGGCGTCCTGGGCCTATGCCATGGTCGCCGAACTGGAAGGCTTGATAAAAAAACAAACCGATTCCGACGTTGTTCTTTCCGAGAAATACCTGGTCGATTGTAATACCGAAGGATACACGGCTAAAGGCGGCGGCGTTTGCTTTGACATGTTTATGGCCCCCCATGGCGGCGTTTTGGAAATGGATTACCCCTGCCCGGGAGGAAATTGTAACAACTGCAAGTATACGTATAAAATATCCGATTGGGGCTATGTGGGCAGCAGCTCATCCGTGCCATCGGTTGAGGCCATTAAGAATGCCATTTACACTTATGGGACAGTGGTTGCCGGTGTATGCGCCGACGTTTATTTTCAATCCTACACGGGTGGTTGCTATACCCGGAATAACAAAAATACCGTGAATCACTCGGTCGTGTTATACGGTTGGAATGACACAACCCCATGCGAGACCGGCGGCTGGAATTTAAAGAATTCCTGGGGACTCGGTTGGGGTATCGAAGGAAACATGAATATTAAATACGGCGTTTCTTCAATCGGGTATGCAGCCTGCTTCGCCGTCTATCCCTGATACGCTCTATAATTAACGATAATTCAATCACTCACTATAAAAAAAGCCACCGTTCGATATTGAACGGTGGCTTTTTTATTTAACCCCTTCTCACCAAAAATCAAAAATTTTTATTTTCGAGGTTGATTTTCTTACTTCCCTATATTATATAATATGAGTTTATAATATTAATACGAAGTTTAGGGGTGTAACGAGTACGACTCGATAGGCTCCAACAAGGGGGGTATATGAGATTGGCATTAATCTCTCCTAGGGACTCATACGAGATTGAAAGTAATAATAAACCATGGACAGATGACGATGGGGTCGGCTCCGATTCAATCGTTCGGGCCGGGATGGGAACGGCGTTACCCTTAATTGCCGCATTAACCCCGGATGATGTTGAGGTAGCGATCATCGATGAGAACGTTGACGTTATCAATTTTGATTCTCCTTTCGATGTTGTAGGAATCACCGCCATATCCAGACAAGCCACTCGCGCGTATGAAATCGCGGATGAATTTCGCAAAAGGGGGGTTTACACGGTCATGGGTGGCATTCATCCCAGCATGATGCCGGATGAAGCCAAACAACATGCCCATACCCTAGTAATCGGAGAAGCCGAAGAACTCTGGCCCCGGTTTATTAAAGATTTTTTAAATGGTATTCGAATCCCGTTTTACAAGGATCTAAACGCCATGTCCGTGAACCTGGCTCACTCCCCCATCCCCCGCTATGATCTGTTGAAAAAACAAGTTTATAAAACAATATGGCCGCAAACCACACGGGGGTGCCCCCATGACTGCGAGTTTTGTGTCTCTTCCAATATCTACAGCCCCATCTTTAGGCACAAGCGCATCAGCCGTATTTTGAAAGAAATCGAAATGATAAACCATACATGTGAAAATCCGTTTATCGCATTCGCCGATGACAATATGTTTGTGAATCGATCCTTTTCCAAAGAACTGTTGCAAGAATTGATCCCCTTAAAGTTATCCTGGATCGCTCAATCGGATATTTCCATCGGAGAAGACGAGCAACTATTAAAATTGCTTTTCGCCAGCGGGTGTCGGGCGATTTATACGGGATTTGAAAGCTTATCCGAGGAAAACTTAAATTATCTGGACCCACTGAATTGGAAATTAAGCCAACTCCATAAGTATGCCTATTTAATAAAAAAGATTCAATCCCATGGCATCGGTATTCACGGTTCATTCATTGTGGGTTTTGATAAGGACAATGAACATACCTTCCGCCATATTATCGATTTTATCATCGATAATGAATTATTGAACCGGACCGTGTCCATATTAACCCCTTACCCCGGTTCCCGGTTGAGGAAACGGCTCCAAAACGAACAGCGTCTCCTGGATGTGGAATGGAGCCAATATAATGGATGCCATGTCACGTTTATTCCCAAATCCATGACCGTCCAGGAATTGGAAAAAGGGTTTGTCAAGATATGGCGAGAAACCCGTCGAGAAATCAATTGAAAAAATAAAAATCCCCGTTATCGTCTCTAATATTTACATCCAAAAGAAGCTCCTGTATAATACATCTTCATCCCTATGGGAAATTTAACATATCTATCAGGAGGATTTATGGCTTTTATCGATTTGAATGACGTGCAGCAAAATGAGTTGGTTCCGGGATATCATGCCCGTTTTGTTCATTCGGAGAACATGACTTTTGCCTATTGGACGATTGAAGCGGGCGCCGCTCTGCCCAACCATTCCCATCCTCATGAACAGGTCGCCAATGTGACCAAAGGGGAATTCGAACTCACCGTTGATGGGACATCCAGGGTGATGACCCCCGGTCAGGTGGCGGTTATTCCCGGCGGGATATTCCACTCCGGAAAAGCCATCACGGATTGTCAAATTATCGACGTCTTTTATCCCATCCGGGAAGACTATAAAAATAAATTTCAATAAGTTAATAAGTTCAATAAAATAATCAAATCATCAATAAACCATCATACTCAGGTAAGCCACGACCTCATTGTAGTCGCCGCTGACCTCTCCCGAGTGGGTATAGTCGATGATCTCGGCCGTGGTGGCCCCCAATTCCAAAGCCGAGGAAAGCATCAGGGTGGTGGGAGCCACGCCGCACATGGAGATATGCTCTTGCGCCACAGTCATGAAAAGACCGCTGGGATCAAGCGCCAATAGTTTATCAATGGCTTTTTGATCTTTCTTCTTGGCGGATTCGGCACTGATGTAATGGCTCATGTCCGAGGAGGCCACGAGTAAGACATCGGAATTTCCTTTAATGATCCGGGCGATTTCTTTACCCCCGGCAATGAGTTTATCGAGTTTACCGGATGAAATCGTAATGGGGAGGATTTTGGCCTCCGGGTTTAGGTATTGAATGAACGGAACCTGAACTTCCAGGGAATGCTCCATGCTCCCGGCGCTGGAATCAATCCAGAAAATCTCGGTATTACCGGATAATTTTTCTCTCAGTGATTGATCGACTCCGATTTCTCCCAGAGGCGTGAGCCAGGAATCATTGCCGTCAATGGCATAAGGGTGACCGATCCCCCGATGATTGACGCCCAGGATGATGACGGTTCCCGGAATCTCGATCGCGCCAAACCCCTTTCCGGCGCATCCGGCCGAATAGATATAACCGGCGTGCGGAGCAATGAGCCCAATCACTTTTCGTCTGGTTTCGGCGACCCGAATATATTCCTTTAATTCTCTCTCAAGATCTTTTTTATTACCGGGATAAAACGAACCGGCAACGGCGGGTTTTCGTATCATGGTCCATACCTCCTTTTCGCTCGGTTTAAAGCTATTTTAAAAAAAATAACTATAGCATAACCCGAATCAAATGAAAACGTATTTCGAATAAAATTTAAAATTTTTAAACAGCGAGTTGCTTCTTGATGAATGCCGCCAATTGAGAGATTCCTTTCTCGATGACATCCGGGTAAAGATTGCTGAACGCCAATCGGATTTGGTAGGCCCCGACCGATTCATCCAAACAAAAATAGGACATGGGACAAAAGATGACCGAATAGTCTTTCACGCATTCTCCCAGTAACCGGTCCGACATTTCGAATGGAATCGTGACGGCAAGAAAAAAACCGCCTTGCGGCTTTTTCCAACTGATGCCTTCGGTCCATGATTCGGATGAAGGGAAATAATGCGCGAGTGCCTCCATCATGGCATCTCTCTTTTGCTTGTAGGCCGAAACCCGTTCATTACAGGATTTGATCAAGGAATACCGGTGTTGATGCAACAGACCGGCGGTCATCGCCTGAAGAATCGGGGACGTGTTCACGGTGATGAAACTCTTGGTTTTTTTGAATTCCTCGACCAGTTTGATCGCTCGATTGCGGTCGCTGAATTCCTGGTCCACGATGAGGTACCCCATCCGGATCGCCGGAAAAATGGTTTTGGAAAAACATCCCAGGTGAATGACGCGCCGATAGGGATCCAGTGCCTTTAAGGTCGGGATCTTTTCGGTATCGTAAATGAAATACCCGTAAGGATTATCTTCAACGATCAGGAAATTATATTTCTCCGCCAGTTCGATCAGGCGTTTGCGTTTTTCCAACGGCATGTAAGCCGTGGAAGGATTGTGAAAATCCGGGACGTCATACAGCACTTTGGGGTTTTTCCCTTCCCGCTTCAATTGAATAATCGTGGCTTCGAGACGGTCGAGGTCAATGCTGTCCTCGTCTCGCCGAACCGCGACGATCGGTACCCCGTAAATCTTGGCGTATCCCACAAAACCGATGTAGGAGGGATCGGAGACCAAGAGCACATCGTCGGGGGTCTCAAACAGACTGTTGATCACAATGGCCATTCCCTCCTGAGCACCGTCGGTCAGGATGATGTCTTCGGGGTGAACCGAAATCTGCTCGTCGTTGAAGAGGAGTTTGGCGATCGCGTCATTGATGATGCCTTTGGTTTTATTGTATTGACCCAGGGCATTATAAAAGGCGTCTTTGTTCCCACCCTGAGTGTTGGTCAAATCGGCAAAGGTATGAAAACACGTGAGCACATCACTGACATGAAAATAGTCCTGATCGGGGCGTCCGGAACCGAATGAAATGGCATGGGGGTAAATGATACTGATTTCATTTAAGAAATTCATCCGCTCCAGGTAGGCGTCATAGAGACGCGAATTAATCGCATAGGCATGGCGTTGATTCATGATGATTCCTCCGTTTATTGTTTTCCCCCGATATCCACGGTGACGATATACGGGAGCTTATCGGGATGTAAGTCGGGTCTGAAAATGGCGTGAATCCATTCTTTGTATAATCGATTGATATTGTGCCGAATCACTTTCATGGTAGGTGTCAAGCAACCGTTTTCGACACTTAACTCGTCGGGAAGAATGACAAAGGCTTTTACCCGAAGGTAGTGAGGGGTGAGTTCCATGTTGGCGGCTTCGATTTCTTTTCGAACCATGTCCTGGATGGTGGAGTCTCCGGAAAGCGCCCAGCCCGAAGGCAGGGGTTTATGGTTTTGGAGCGCCCAATGCTCAAGATTTCGGAAATGGGGAAAGATCAAGGCCGCGACAAAATCCTCGGCAGAACCGAATACCACGGCATGATTCATCCATCGGGGAGCCGCGGTCAGTTCGTTTTCCACAATCGTGGACGAGACCTTTTCCCCATTGGCCAATTTAAAAATCCCATCGCGCCGGTACATGAGTTTCAAGCCGCAGTTACTCAATTCGCCCATATCCCCGGTATGGAGCCACCCGTAATGATCGATGGACCGGGCGGTGCGCTCCGGGTCCTTGTAGTACCCTTTCATGATGTTGGGCCCCTTGACCAGGATCTCGTTTTCCTCGGATATCAGGATTTCACATCCCGGAATGGGGTCTCCGACATAGGAGTGAATCCGTTTGCTCCCGGGCCGGGTCATGGTCACGGTCGGCGACGTCTCGGTCAACCCCCAGCCTTCCAGAATGGGGACATTGTGGGCATCGAAATAATCGCCGCATTCCCGGGGAAGCGGTGCTGCTGCGGTATACACGAATTTGAGTTCCGGATGAAAGAGGATTTCTCGAATCTCGGCATTGAGTTTGGCTTCGGTGACCAGTGCCCGATAAATTTTGGGGACACTGAAAAAATGCGTGGGCCTGGCTTTGCTCCAATTGGCAATGAGGCGATGAATGTCTTTCCCCAGGGAATCCTCCAGGTAAATGGCGGCCCCGTGATGCAGGGCGGAAAAACGCTCAAACAGTCCGCCATACGAGTGATGCCAGGGCAAGTAGGATAAAAAGCGGGATCCCCGGGCAATTTCCCACACTTTCCCATGGGCCTTGCGTTGAGACATGATGTTGCGGTGACTGAGCATGACCCCTTTCGGGTCACCGGTTGTCCCGGAGGTATAATGAATGAAACAACTATCTTCGAGTTTGACGTCCTGAAGGGCTTTCACAAAACGCTCGGTCGAACCGCCGCTCAAACACGCCTCGAACCGAAACCCACCAGCGGGATCATCGATATGTTCATCGATAGGATCATTAATATGATGGGTCACGACGGTTTGAATGCGAGAAGCGCTCGAACAGGCCTGAAACCGCGTCAACCGTTCCGCGCCCTCTACCAATATGGCATCCGGTTCGGCGTGGTTCAGGATATAGTCGATTTGCGGCGTGTAGTAACCGGCAAAAATCGGAACCGATATCGCCCCCATCGACGTTACGGCCAGCTCCCATACCAGCATCGCGTAATTGTTGGCACTCAACACCGCCACATGGTCGCCTTTTTTTATTCCCTGGTGGCGGAAAAAATCCGCCAGAGAGACAACATCGTGGAGCATCCGTTTCCACGTCACTGGTTTATAATCGTTATCATCCGAGTCGCGATAGGCAAATATGGGATCGTCCGACCACTCGATGGCCCGCTCCAAGATCATGGTTCCGATGGTTCCGATCGGGTCATCCAGGGGTATCGGCGAATTTCGATACCGTCCGTTCATGGGGTGTGTCTCCTTTTTCGATGATTTCCTGCACATAAACCGCCATTCCCAATGCCGCGAGGTACTGCGGATCGGGAAGCACATTTATATCGATGTCTTTATCTAAGACCATTTTGAAACCATCCACTAAAACCGGATGGTGACCGATCACTCCCCCGGATAGATAGACCGGGGAATCCAGGCTGGCGATTTCACTCACCCGCTCGGCAATCGAGGCGTATAATCCCCGAATCAGATGGGGAAGCGGTATATCCCGGTTCATGCAATCCAGAATCTCCGTGCTAGCAAACACGGTGCAAAAGCTATTGAGTCGATGCATGCCGGAAGCCTGAGCCGCCCGGTCATTCAGGGCATCGGGGGCGATGTTCAGCCGATGGGCAATAAACTCCAGGTAACTGCCGGTACCGGCCGCACACCGGCGATTCAAAGCATGATCGATCAGTGCACCGTTTCGAATTTTCAATACCTTGCAATCCTGTCCGCCGATATCAACCACGGTCCCATCGGTGACTCCCAGGGCTTGAACCGCTCGGGCAAGGGCGGATATTTCGGTTTTTCGGACCATGCCCTTCCACCGGCTCCGGCCATAGCCGGTGACCCCCAGAACAAACGGAGTTGGAACATGCGACAAAACGCTTTCAACGGCCGCGGACAGATCATACCCGGTTTTTTCAAGGTATTTGGCTTCGATCGCCGGGGGATTCTCGGAACGCAATACGACGGCTTTGACATAGGATGAACCGATGTCGAGACCCACAATGGACGGATGGGTGTCATTAACGGAGCTGCTCAAGAAACGCCTCCAACCGAAGGGTAAATTCTTGCTCGGAAAAATGACGCATATCCACCAGATCTCCAAAAAAGACAAGATATGGGCGTCCGGTTTTTTCCTTCAATTTGTCGGGAATCCCATACCGGTTGTTGGTATTGGTTAAACAGGTTTTGGAATCATGAAATAAAACGGCATCGATGGCGAATCGATGACAGAGGTCGCTCAAATAATCGAGTTTATAGCTTTCGGAGCGGGCAATAAAGATTTGCGCATACGCGCGGATCGCCGACGTTAGCGGCTCGGAAGGATCGAAGTCAAAGCTCCAGGAGTGGCAATAGGTCGAGGTCACAACCTGGGCATTGAGCCGGGAAAAGAGTTCGGATAAAAAGCGGATTTTCCCCCATACGGGCATGCCGTCCCAGTACAACCGGTACGGCCGGTTCGGCGTCTGGGGACGATCCGAACGGGTGACTTCCTCCGCCAACGCACGATAGAACTCAACGGCTTCGGGAGTCCCGCGCAAGACGACCACCGGAGCCATGAGGATAATCTGATCAAAAAAGGTATGACTAACCGGGCCTGCGGCCCGGTTAGATTCAAGAAATTCCCGCCATAATCGGCAGGCCTGCGC
Source organism: Candidatus Omnitrophota bacterium (assembly GCA_050258455.1). Classification (GTDB taxonomy): domain Bacteria; phylum Acidobacteriota; class Aminicenantia; order UBA2199; family UBA2199; genus JAKAGC01. The sequence continues at coordinate 34,458 of JBLMYT010000004.1, forward strand.
GGACCGTTCGACCACAGCGGCCAGGAGATCGGGATTGAACCGTTTCCCCGAAACCTGTTCCAGGCCGGCAATGACGCGGTCCCATTCCGCGTTCAGGTAAGCAAGAAGCGATGGGCTGAGTGTGTCGAGTCCCCGAGGGGTCTCGATTCCCAGAACCGGGACCCGGTACTTTTCGGCGTAAAAATGAAACCATTCCTTCACATCCCGACACTGACTGGTATTGTACACCAGGACATCGGGCGCGGGAACCCGCGCCAATCCATAGGCCTCCAGCGGCGTCTCTCCTCTGAAAGAAGCCCCGATATCGGAGGTCAGGTAGGAACACACATCCGGGGAAAATCCTTCCCGGCCTGCCCAGGGGATGTAGGTGGCGCCGAGACGACGGGCGCCGATCAGGGCCCCGTGATTTTCGGGAAAATAAACCTCAAACCCAAAGGAACGCAGCAACTCGGCGGGCCCCACGGACGTGCACCACGCCACCGGGGAGTCGCGTCGCCCCAACCGTTGGTAATACCCGGTTAGCAATTCTTTCAGTTGATCCTGGGTCCGGAGCGGCCTCATTTTCCGGTGAATTGGGGTTTGTATTTTCCGACGCTCTTAAGCCCGGTGAGAGCATCTTCGGTTGAAAAGATCTCAACCAGATGAGACAATTCGCGCGCAGCCGCGTCTTCGGACGAACCGGTCAACGCCTGATCGATCAATTCCATGGCCAGCCGCAACGCAAGGGGGGCCTTGGTTCGCAGCTTGTGCTGAATCTTGGTTTGCCATTCCTCGGCCGCGGGCATTTCCAGTAAGGCGTCCAGGGAGTGCGCCGTCATCCATTCGGCGATGTGTTTCCACTTTTCAGGTAAATGCAATGCGGTTTCACGATTCTGCTCACGGACTTGCCGAACGTCCAGCGAGGCCAGCCACTCGGGCGTGATCTGCTCGGGCGAGACACAGTAATCGACGAGCCCAATTCTTTCCGCTTCGTTGCCATTTACCATTTGCCCGGTTCCTACCAGGTAACGGGTGAGCGGCTGCCCCAATCGATGGGAAAGCCGGTACGTTCCGCCCAACCCGGGATAAATGCCGATACCGGTTTCGGGAAATCCGATGACAGCCCGCGGCGTGGCAACGATGATATCCGCGGCAAGCATCATCTCGGCCCCGCCACCCAGGGCATACCCATCCACGACCGCCACGACATTACCGGGAAACGCGTCGATCCGCTCCAGGGTGTTCTGGGCATTCCGGGTAAAGTCCACGATGCGATCCAGGGTGTGCGCTTCGATGTTTCGGATGAAAAATTTGATGTCCGCGCCAGCGGCAAAGTTCTTTCCCTTGCCGGTCAGGACCAGAACCGGACACGGGGCACAGCGGGAAACCGCCCGATCCAATTCCTGAAACACGGCTTCATTGAGGGCATTGGAGTAATCGGGCCGGGCCAGCGATAAGGTCACCAGGTTCTCGGTTCGATCATGAATCGTCATCTTGAACCGATCTTCGGTCACCACCGGAAGCAGAAAAGACGTCGCGGGGGTTAAGCGTGGGGGAAACGGGACCGTGGGGTATTGCGTTTTAACGGTTGAGATCACAGCGGCCCGCTTCTCCTCGGTCATTTGGTTGAACAAAGCCAGCGGCCCTTGAGGCCAACGCAGCCCGATGCGGGCGCCCAGGTCGATATCCAACGGTCCAGCGCATCCTTCGTCAATCAGGGTCGCGGCAATGGTGACCACGGCTCCAAGCAACCGATCGGTGATGGTTGAAAAAACCGCATCGGAGAGCGCAACTTCTTCCGAAGCGCGGTCCGGGATCTCCCATAACCCTTTTTGGGCCTGGGCCACCAACAGAGGATCAGGGCGATAGAAATCACCCAGGACATCGGCCAGTCCATCCGCGGCATGAACCGCAATGGGGACACCGGTCACATTCATGAGCTCAAAGGGTCCCATACCCAACCGGAAGGCTTTTTTGGCCGCCGCTTCGATCTCCTCGATCCGGGCCCGCCCTTCGGCCAAAAGCCGGACCGATTCGTTGAGCCAGGGGACAAAGAAGCGGTTCACGACAAAACCGGGACTGTCTTTACAGACGATGTCCACCTTTCCCAAAAACGCACAGAACCGCCGCGCGGCTTCGACCACGGCCGGCGCGGTTCGGGTGCCCGGAATAATTTCCAACAACCGGTTCTTGACCGGGTGATAAAAGAAATGCAAACCGATGAACCGTTCCGGATGCGTGCGTTTCCCGGCCAATTCATCGATCCGAAACGAGGACGTGTTCGAGGCAATGATGGCCTCGGGTCCAACAACGGCTTCAAGTTTTGAAAATATATTTTCTTTAACGGTTTTATCTTCAAAAACCGCTTCAATAATAAAATCGGTTTCTTTGAGTGATGCGATATCGGTTGTCCATTCAATCGATTGATGAATGCGATTGACCTGATCCGGCGTGAATAATTTGCGTTCCAGACTTTCATTAAAGATCCGGTCCATCATGTCCTTGCCGCGCGTCAGCGCGTCATCCGACAGGTCCAAAACAACAACCCTTCCCCCTTCGATGGCAATCTTTTGGGCAATGCCGCTGCCCATGGTGCCTGCACCAATAACTCCAAATCGTTTCATGTGTGTTCTCCGATGTGACTGTCGACCGGCACGCGGGTTATGCCTGCCGTTCGAGTAACAGGGCCGTTCCCTGTCCGCCGCCGATACAGGCGGATGCGATTCCGAAATGAGCGCCCGCTCGCTGCAAGTGACGCAAGAGGGTCAGCGATAACCGGGCGCCGGTTGCTGCCAACGGATGCCCGACTGCAATCGATCCCCCGTTCACATTGACCCGCCCGGGGTTTAATTCCGCGTCTTTGACCACGGAAAGGGCCTGCGCCGCAAATGCCTCGTTGATTTCAAAATAATCGATCGCAGACAATGATTTTCCGGCAATTTCCAGTAAGTAGCGAATGGCCGGGGCCGGACCAATCCCCATCATCTCCGGGGACACACCGACCGATACCGATGCGGCCAACCGACCGAGCGGGGTCACTCCCAACCGACGCGCGGCTGCTTCCGACGCCACGATCAGGGCACAGGCCCCATCAACGATGCCGGACGAATTTCCCGCAGACTGAACGCCGTCTTTTTTAAAGACCGCCGGAAGTTTGGCCAGTTTCTCCACCGAGGTTTCCCGCGGATGCTCATCCTCGCGGAGCTCTTCGACGCCCCGGGGCAATTTGATCTTTCGCGGTTTGAGCGTGCCGGCTTCAAAGGTGCACGAGCGAACCGGAACGATTTCACCCTCGAAAAAACCGTCGGATTTCGCTTTCCGGAAGTTATCCTGACTTTGAACGGCAAAACGGTCGGCCTCCTCGCGGGTAATCCCGTACTTTTCCGCCAGATTTTCCGCAGTTTGCCCCATGGTGACCCCACAGGCGGGATCGAGCAACTCTTCGTAAAGGGTATCCACAAAACCGGGATTTCCCATGTCGTGCCCCATCCGAAGCCCGTAGGCGGCCGTTGGATTCAAACTCATGTTTTCGGTGCCACCGACCAGGACGACATCGGCTTTGCCCAGCGCGATTTGTTCGGCGGCATGGACGATGGTTTCAAAACCGCTGCCGCAGATGCGCTGGACCATTAATGCCGGTCGTTCGACGGGAACACCGCTGTAAAGACCGATATGCCGCGCCAGGTAATACGCATCGGGCCCGGATTGGGCCACATTGGCAAAGACCACCTGATCGATATCCGTGCCCTTGACACCGCACGTGTCCAGAGCAGCCCGGGAGGCCATAATTCCCAGATCGATCGGGTTCACCCGGGCAAGCGTTTTGGTAAATGCCCCAAACGGGGTCCGCTTGCCGCCCAAAATAACGATTCCGTCATAACATGCTCCCATTCCTTGCGTGGAATGAAAACCATTTATCTTGGTTCCTGTTGTCATTTTCCTCTCCTTTTGTTATTACAGCAATAGTATTCTTTGGCCTTCACCATGCCGGTGATGGCCGCATTGTACGGTACGGGAATCTGATGCAAACGCGCAAATTCCACGATTTTACCGTTGATATAATCAATCTCGGTGGGGTTTCCGTTTTCCAGGTCGATCAGCATCGAGGGTTTGTGATGCCCGGCCTTGAGGAGAAACTCCACGCATTCATCGAAAAATTGAGGTCCGTAATCGTAACCCGCGGCCCGGGCAACGTCAATGGATTCGGTAATCAGGGCCTCCACGATTTGCCGGGTTTCGGTAAAATGCATAATCTCGGCCATGGTCACCCCCAATACCGCGGAAACCGGAGCCAGAATGGCATTCAATATGCCTTTCTTCCAGGTGAACTTTCGGATGTTGGGCGTGGCCTCGGTGATCAACTCGGCGCGGGTCAGGATTTGGGAAAATCGCGCGGCCAGGTCGTCCTCGTCGTCGCAAATACATCCCACGTAATTGGGACGCTGAAAGAAGTTCATCTTAATCACGCCCGGCGATACGATGTTTCCGGCAAAATGAACCGCCATCCGTAATATCCGCTCCACCTCGAAAAAATTGGCCACGTAGTTTTCATTATCGATGCCGTTTTGAGCGATAACGATCGTGAAGGAGCCCGGAAGTTTTCGCATTTCCGCAACAACTTCAGGCAGAAAGGGAGCCTTAACCGCTAACACCACGTAATCAAACGCGGTTTCATGAAGGTCCTCGAGGCTCTCCACCACTTCCTCAAAATGCATGTGAAGCGACACCAAATGCTCAATTCTCAATCCGTTCATGCGGATCGCCTCCACATGTTCTTTCCAGATATCGATCCCGTAAAGGGAATGACCGCAGGAGGCCAGGTGAGCCGAAAGGATCCCGCCCGCAGGCCCCAGGCCAATGACAAGGATTTTCTTTTTTTCCATGACTGTCACCTATATGGCATTGATTTGTTCTTGGATTCGCTGGATGTCTTCCTCGGTCAGATGACGGAACCGCTTCTGAAGCGTTAAATAAGTTTCAATGGGTTTGAGGGTTGGGAGTTTCCGGGTGATGCGTTTTTCACCATTTTCATATTCCATCAGCACCCAGGCGCCGGTTTGAACCGCGGCTCGGGCAACTTCGATTGTTCGGGCAGGGTCAAATCCCCAACCCGTGGGACAGGGCGTATGAATGTGAAGGTACGAGGGTCCGGACGCATCTTTGGCCTTTTGGACTTTCTTCTTCAGATCATCGATATAGGCGATGGAGGCGGAAGCCGCGTACGGGATGCCGTGAGCCGCGGCGATTTCCAGCATGTTTTTGCGAGGAGACGGTTTGCCAGCCGGTGTGGTCGTGGTGGCGGCCATCATCGGGGTAGACCCGCTTCCCTGAATTCCGGTGTTCATGTACGCTTCATTATCGTAACAGACGTACAGGACGCGATCGCCCCGTTCGAATACCCCGGAAAGCGCCTGGATTCCGATATCGACCGTGGCCCCGTCTCCGGCAAACGCCAGGACCGTGACGTCCGAGCGTCCCTGAACCTCAAAGCCGGCTCTGATCCCGGCGGCAATGGCTGCGGTGTTTTCCAGATTGCCCTGAAAACCGGGAATTTTTAACGCCGTCTCGTTTCCATATCCGGAAAAAAGAGCCGCACATCCGGGTGGAATGACAATGACCGTATTTTCGCCCAAAACCTCCAAGACATACCGGATGATGATTTCCAAACCACAGCCGGCACAGGTACTGACCCCATGTGCCACCATTCCCTTGGCGGGTGTTTTAATTTCGCGACATTTGACCATGTTTGTTTTCTATCGTAGATAATTGTTATAATTCGTTATAATTTCGTTTCGTTTATAATCGTTTTTAGATTTCATGCAATGGGCGAATGTCCATGGCATGGTCTCGGGTATCGATCCAGGGTTTCCGATAGGCCGACGGCCCTTCGAGCAACTGGTGAAAGATCGTTTCAATCGTTTGTTCCGGGATGTCCCGTCCGCCCAATCCCGCTATGTAACTGGATACATTGACTGTCGGATCCCCGATGGCCGCTTTGACTTCCATCCAAACCGGTCCGCCCTGGGCGCCCAATCCCGCACTGCGATCGATGACACCAATGCGTGGGTTGCCGGTTAACACTGACGCCAGGTCGGCAAACGGGAAAGGCCGGAACGAAACGATCTTGACCATTCCCACCGGGTGACCTTGTTCGCGCATCCGATTCACGACATGCTTGGCGGTTCCGGCCATCGAGCCCATGGTGATCAGAACGCCCCGAGCATCGTCGCACCGGTAGGCTTCCAGGGGCGTATATTGCCTCCCAAACCGGGTATAAAAGTCGGTCTGAATTTGGGGAAGGAGGGTGAGTGCATGCTCAAAGGCCACTTTTTGTTGAAAGCGCATTTCGGAGAACTCATCCGGTGAAGTGAGGTTATTGATAAACATGGGTTCCCGGGGATCCAGGAACAGGTTTTTAGCCTCATAAGGCGGGAGAAAGGCATCGACGTCTCTTTGGTCGGGAACGTCAACGGTTTGCATCGAATGGGAGACAAAAAATCCGTCGAAACACACCATGCCCGGGAGTAAGACGTCTTCGTGTTCGGCGAGTTTATAGGTCATTAACAGGAAGTCCAGGACTTCCTGTGCATCTTCGGCATAAAATTGAAGCCAGCCGGAATCGCGTTCGGCCATGGCATCCTGATGGTCGCACCACAGGCTCCAGGGCGCGACCAGGGCTCGGTTCACCAGAGGCATGACAATGGGCACCCGGCATCCGGAAGCCACGCCCATGACTTCGTGCATCAATGCCAGTCCCACGGAGGAGGTGGCAGTGGCTGCCCGCACGCCGGTGAGTTGGGCACCAATGGCTGCCGAAAGCGCAGTATGTTCGGATTCCACCCGGATGTATCGGGCATTGAGTGTTCCATCGGCCGTGTAATCCGAGAGTCTCTCGGCAATGGGACTTTGGGGCGTGATGGGATAGGCCGAGATCACCCCGACCCGGGCCAGACGAAGGGCTTCGGTCGCTGCCCCGTTACCGTCCAATATCTGTCTCATGGGGTTTCGTTTCCTCCTTCGTTGACCATTTCAATGCATTTTTTCGGACATACATTGGCGCAGATTCCGCAACCCTTGCAATAATTCCAATCGATTTGAATGCATGAAGGCGTTAATGGATTGATTTCCATCACATTGGCGGGACAAAAGGTGATACATGTCCCACATCGGACACACCGGGAGCAATCGATCTGCGGCTTGACGATTCGCCAACTGCCCGTCCGGGCGCTGTTGAAAACGGTGGCAACAGGGCCATATAATTTAGATCTTTTTAACCTGCTCATATGCTTCTTCTGCGGTGCGAGCGTTTTTCTCGCCCTTCTCCCCGAAAAATTCATGGATGGATGCGATGACCGATTCGATTTTAACGATCCCCGTGCGGGCCAAAGCCCCCAACATGGCACCATTGGGGATATTTCGCCCCAGATGCCGGACCGCTATGCCCGAGGCATTGACGTGGTAAATCTCCTGAAACGGATAGGCAGACCGATAGTTGACCGCGGTTTCATCCCGATCGGCATTGAGAACCAAAATCGTTTGGGATTGGATGCCTTTTCCGACATCGACCCCTTTGGTAATCACACTGGGGTCAAAGATAATCACCATGTCGGGTTCATAGACAAAGGAATTTAAGAGAATGCGTTCATCGGAGATCATCACGTCGGAGAATACAGGGGCTCCCCGGCGTTCATGACCGTAAGCCGGGACGGTTTTTGCGAATTTGCCTTCCACAATCGATACAGCGTGCGCAAGAATTTCGGCTGCCGTTACAATTCCTTGACCGCCAAGTCCGTATAACTTTATCTTATGCAATGCAATCTCCTTACGGTGAAATTTGACATTGGAACATGGTAAGGACGAAAAGTTTTTTCCTGCGAAGGAATGAAAGGATAAGATATGGCAGCGCTACGGGGAATCGAACCCCGGCTTGATGACTGAGAATCACCCGTCCTAACCCCTAGACGATAGCGCCACGCCGTAACAGAATTTCAGATATAAATAAAAATGGCTGGGAAGCAGGGATTTGAACCCCAATTCTGTGATCCAGAGTCACATGTCCTGCCGTTAGACGACTTCCCAGCACGAAGTTATATTATACAAATATTTTAAAAGTTGTCAACCCCCTTTTCACTTTTTCTACTAAATTCGTTACGAGTTTATGGTGTGGGTGTTTTCGAACCTGTCCGTGACACCGCCCTGATAAGTCAGTTTTATTAAAAATTAGTTAATGATTCGATTAAAATTTTTTATTTTCCGATTAGAAAATATTGACAATGAACGTGGACATTGCTAGAATGCATTCAAAAAATTTTAAAGATAAAGAGGTGGAAGGAATGAAAAAATTAGTTTGTGTGGTAGTTGTATGTGTTTTTGTTTTTGTTTTACAGGTTTTGGGGAATCATCCGATTGGTGTGTTTGTCAATTATGACACCAACAGCATCCAGTTTATCAATCCGCGTACGCTGGAAATGGCCGGCCCCTTTCTGAAACTACAGATTGGAAAAAATGGCGGTCGTCTTCTGGGTGTTTGTATCAATTCGGATGGAAAAGCGGCATTTGTCACGAAGACGAACGAGAAAAAGGTTCTCTTCGTCGATATTTCGGGCGGATTCACGGGTAACCCCAAACTATTGGGCAGTGTCGCCCTTGGTTTTATACCCAAAGCCATGGATTGTACCCCAAACGGTAAATACGTCCTGGTAACAGATGGTGCGGCTGATTCCACGGTTTCGGCCATCGATATTGGGAAGATGCAACCGTATCGGATCCAGCACCTGGGCAAAGAAGCTCGGGCAATCAAAGTGACTCCGGACGGTCAATATGTAGTAACGGTGGGGTATGATCAGCGAATGATTAATTTATATTCGTTATCCGATCAGGTCAAATTGAGTTTTAAGGAGGGATATTATCTCAAGTACCAGGCGAGCAATGTGGCCATATCCCCGGATGGGAAGACCGTTATTGTGCTATTCAAAGATCGCTATATCTTTGCAATTTTTGCATTGGAAAATGGGAAGCTGATCGACAAGGGCACGAAAGATCTCCCTTCCAAAGGAGGGGAATGCTGTGTATTTTCCAAAAATGGGAAAAAAACATTTGTTTTGACCAACTCGGTAAGTATGGGGGTAGGAATTCAGACATTTAATGTCATGGGACCCGGTGACGTGGAATATTCAGAGACCATTCGGTTGACCATTCCCGGGGTCCCGATATCGAACAATCATGTCGAGGCCCTTGGAATCGATACGGATGGACGCTATTTATATATTACCAGCCCCAATCTTTCGGGTGAAGGGAAAAAGATTACGGTCTTTGATGTTAGAACGGGGCTTGAAATTAAGCATGTAAACCTTAACACCGATGGCATTCCGAGTGGGATTGCCTTTGGTGTGATGGATTAAAGATGTAATCGATAAAGCGCAACTACCGCTGCCCCCTTTTTGGGGGTACAGCGGTAGTTGCATCCTTATCTTGGGTGTCGCCCTGTCACAGGTTGGGCGTTCCCGCGCAAAGGTTGAGCTCGCCGACCCGTAGGTTGGTCATTCGCCGGCATTGATTGCGCGTGCTCTCCTGATGATGGCGGTTTCAGGTCACAGGGTTACAGGTTTCATCTCACGCGTTGGCGGTTTCAGGTCACATGATTACAGGTTTCACCTCACGCGTTGGCGGTTTCAGGTCACATGATTGCAGGTTTCATCTCACGCGTTGGCGGTTTCAGGTCACATGATTACAGGTTTCACCTCACGCGTTTGCGGTTTCAGGTCACATGATTACAAGTTTCAAGTCACGCGTTGGCGGTTTCAGGTCACATGATTACAAGTTTCAAGTCACGCGTTGGCGGTTTCAGGTCACATGATTACAAGTTTCAAGTCACGCGTTGGCGGTTTCAGGTCACATGATTT
>JBLMYT010000005.1:0-17229 GCA_050258455.1 Candidatus Omnitrophota bacterium
GATGATGACGCTTTGTTTGGTATTTCTCTTTTTTTCATGCTATAATTATAAATTAATTCAAACGAAATTTCAACCGACAGATAAGTAAAAAAATGAGGCGGGCGCTTCGCGAAGCGCCCCTACAAACTATTGAATATCAAAAACGAAATAAAATCTTTGTTGAAATCCCGGAAGAAGGTAATTGTCTCTACAGTGTAGAGACAATTTATTTCTTCTAAATTTTTTAATATTGCCGGAAAACGCGGTTGACATTTCACCAAAAAGGCATAAAATATCCTTTAAATTCATCACCCATATTTCAAAAAAAACGGAGGTTGTAATGGTCAAACCAATCGTTGTTTTTAGCTGCATTTTTTCATTTCTTTGTACCCTGATTCCGGCGGCACAAATCACGGGAACCGTGACCGATATCAAAAAAAATACATTAGCCGGTGTGGAGGTTAGCGTCAAACAACTCCCCACCAAAACCATCACGGATGGGGAAGGGAAATTTACGCTGACCGTTCCGGATTCATTAAAAAATGTCGTCTTAGTCTTCAACCGCAACGGTTATTATTCGGTTGAGAGAAATGTCTCGGTTAACGATAAACCGAAAATGCTTAAACTCTTTTTTATCCCTCAGGAATACCTGTTACAAAAAATAACTGTGACCGCCAAGAATATCGAAACAGATGAACTCTCGGTACCCATGGCGGAAACGTCGGTATCAGGGTTGGAGTTCCAAACGAAGGTCCCGGAAAATGTCATGGAGGGATTATCCGATACACCGGGTGTGAGTTTCATCGGTTCGGGCGGTTATGCGATTACCCCGAGTATTCGTGGTCTGGCCAGACGCCGCGTGCTGGTCATGGTCGATGGCATGCGGGTGAGCAGTGACCGCCGCGCGGGCACATCGGCGTCCTTCATCCTCCCCGAATTGGTGCAGCGAATCGAAGTCATTCGCTCCGCCTCTTCCGTCCTTTACGGATCGGACGCCATTGGCGGGGTCATTAATATCTTAACCCGGACAAACAGCGATACCAACCGAAACACCCTGAACTTCAGCATGGATTCGATTAACAATAAAATCAACTCGGGGTTAACTTACAACTACAATGCAGGCAAATGGAGTATCGCCTCCGGGTTTCAGACCGTGCACGCGGGAAATTACAAGGCGCCGGGCCAAACCATTTATCATTCGGGTTACGCGTATTACTCCGGGTTACTGAATATTGCGTTTCAGGATGACAAACGGGAATTTTCATTCGGTTATACCGGGGGTGTTGGCAACGATATCGGAAAACCGGACCGCGCGAACAATCCCACCAAATACAGTATCGTTCCAACGGAAAGCGATCATTTCATTCATTTCGGGTTGACGGAAAAGAGCCTAATTCAAAAGGGAAGCCTTGATTTTTCTGTTTTCTTAAACCCGGCGGTTTACCGCCTCGATAAATTCGACACCAAAAAAAATACCTTACAACATTCGGATACCGAAGGTTCGAACCTGGGGATGAAAGCCACCTTAAAGAAATCAATCAGCCGTGTGTTTTCTTACCAGGCCGGTCTCGAATGGTTTTCCCGGCAAAATATCCGGATGATCAACATGGATCGAACCGGCAGTAAGGAAGTGACCACCTATCCCATGACCAAAGGTTTCTTTAACGATTATGGGGTGTTTCTCTCCGTGGATTATTCGGGCATCGATACCGTGAATATCGATGCGGGCATGCGGTACAATTTTTTCTCCAGCCGGGCTCTGGTTGAAAGTAAACCCATGGAAAAAGAGGGCCATTCCCCGTCCTTCTTCCTGGGGGTGACCAAAAAAATCACCCCGTCGATCTCCCTATTCGGTAGTATTGCCAAAGCGTTCCGCTTTCCTTCGTTATCCGAAACTTTTTACTCGGGAATTACCGGCCGCAGTTCCGTGATCGGCAACCCCCTCTTGAAGCCGGAGAGCAGTATGAACCTGGATGCGGGTTTAAAAATGGCTTTTCGGCGTTTATCGCTTGGGCTTTACGTATTTTCCTATCGGATCGACAACATGATCGAGCGCTATTTGAACCCTCAGAATGTTTACTCTTATGACAATCTGCCCAAGAGTACCATTTATGGGGGTGAGGTTGAGTTTCAATATACGCCGTTTCGTCATCTCGATTTATTCGGTCATTATCTTTATTACCGGGGAAGAAGTATCACGCATGATCCGGTCAACGATGTGCCGGCGTCCCGTTTCTTTGTGGGAAGTAAGGTCTTATTGAACCGGTTCTGGTTCGAGCTTGATTATCTGCATTCCTTTAAGAAAACCGATCCCGGTCCGGCCGAATTGAAAAATAACGCCTATGATCTGTTGAATGTTAAAGGCGGGTATTATCTTTCGTCGATGTTTTACGTTTACATGAAATTATCCAATATCTTGAATCAGAGTTATTATGCCAATGCGGACCCGGATATTCCGTTGGCCCATGGGTTTGAAGCTACCGCAGGGATTCAGTTGTATTTTTGATGTTAATATTATCAAAATTGACAAATCCAATGATTGGTAATATGATAATTGTGGAGTAGCGAAAATGAATATGGAACCGATGGAGTTAAAATCAAAATGTCATACCCTTATTGATCTTATCGATGATTATGATGTCCTGGAAGATTTTTATTTTGCGATGGATAATTATTATAAGAGAGATAGACAACGAGATGTGATTGATGATCTGACGGCTAAAGAGATAAATCGGCTTGACGAATCGATCCACCAAAGCGAAAGAGGCCAAACAATACCTCATAAAGTCGTGAAAGCAGAGATTAAGCAATGGCTTACGAAATAGAATGGACTGAAAATGCGAGGGAAGATTTAAAAAGAATTATCGAGTATATAAGGGATGAGTGGTCAATTAATGTCGCCGAAAAATTTATTGACAAAGTTGACTCTATTTTAGAAATTATTTCGGATTCCCCATACATCGGTATGGCATCAATTAAAAGGAAAGGAGTAAGACAAATATTGATTACACGGCACAATAGGCTTTTTTACCGGCTGATGAATAATAAAATTATTTTGCTGAGTTTTTTTGATACCCGCCAGGATCCGGGCAAGAGCATTTATTGACGTTCAATTCATCAATACTTCACCTATAAGGATGCTCTAAATAAGGGCTGGGTTTTCCGTAGGATGTGAAATTCGCCTGCTTCCTGGCTCGCGTGGCGGAAACATAGAGCAAGGACCGCTCCAATTTATCCATCTCTTCCCTGACCATCGGATCTTCGGAATGAATACCGTCAGACTCAAGCGGAATAATACCCTCATTCACGGATGCTATAATTAACGTATCAAAATCCAATCCTTTGACCCGATGCATGGTGGCCAACCTCAACCCTTTTTTCAAACGATCATCGGCCTGGCTGCGTTCAATGATATAAAACGGAATCCCGTTTTCTTCCAACTGATCCCGATACTGATTCCTTAACGACGTGGTCGGAAGAACCGCTGAGAATATTCCATTCGATGCGTTATCGAAATAAAAAGTTTTTGGCCCCACCTTTTTTCAAAAAGGTGGGAATTGTCTCTACAGTGTAGAGACAATTGCAAATCAAACATTGAAAACCCTTAAATTTAATTATATAATTGTATTGTAGAAAAGATTCGGACAAATCTAACATGAGGTTTAATATGTTGGCATTGAGTTTAAAAACAGAATACGGGGACCTGCCCACGCTAAAAAGAATCGTCTCCGACGGTCTTTCCGAAGAGCGCAAGAAAATCCTGTACGCGTTAGATAAAACATCGGGTATCATCAAAAATTTTGAAACCAAATACAACCTGTCTTCTGAGGAATTTTTGAAGAAATTCAAAAAAGCGGAAATCGATGATAACGGGGATTCTTTTGAATGGTGGGCTGAGCTGAAAGTTATAAAAGAGTTGGAAGAAAAACTTGAAATCATCGAAGACATTGAAATATGTCAATAATTTCGGATTATATTCTCCAAATAAAAAGGATTATCGATGAAACCCCATACATTCTTTCCGAGAACCTTGTAATTGACAATAGAGGGGACATCGTTCTTTATTTGAAAGGCGAAATCGTTTTTACAGATTTGAGCGAACTCCATTTCAAGGAATATATTATTACAATTGCTGAATTTAAAAAGATCGCTTATTCGTATCATTATCAGGATTTTCAAAAAGCATTGATTTTCAGATATGATAATGCCGAACATCATCCGGAATTAATAACCTTTCCCCATCACCAACATATCGGAAGCGAAACATTTGCTTCAAAAGAAATGTCGGTGGAAGAAGTCATTGGCCTTATCGTCGATCAAATAAACAAATAATCCTCTGCGGATAATGGCCCATTTTTTTCACCGAAACCAACCAATTGTCTCTACAGTGTAGAGACAATTCATTTTTAAATGAAACCCCTTTATATGAACAAAAGAGTGTGCCAATCCGTTAATTAACGATGTGACGCATTTAATTCGGACAGCAATTGAATCGCGTATTGATTTAAACTGACGTTTTCCTCCTTCGCCCTTTCTGCTAGTTTTCGGTGCAGCGATTTCGGTACTTTTATGGTAAATTGACTACTGTGCTGGGATTCTTTTTCCGGTTCGTTTATCTCAATCACGCGTTCAATAGCAACTTCCAACCACCCTTCCATTGCTTCGAGTATATTTTGATAAGCTTCATCATAGGTTCCACCCTGGGTCATGCATCCTTCCAGTTCTTCCACCTCGGCAAAGAATCCGCCTTGCGGATCCTTTTGGATCAATGAATTGTCTCTACAGTGTAGAGACAATTTCCCCCAAATTCCACAATTGTCTCTACAGCGTAGAGACAATTCGCTCCAAACCCAACAATTGTCTCTACACTGTAGAGACAATTCACAATAAAGATATACATCCAATACATAAAAATAAATTTAGGTTTTTCAATCGATTTCATGATCCCGATTCTCCCCAATGAGGCGTCAATCTTCATTCTGGTTTTTCAATTGTTTTTTGGCTATAGAAATCGCTTTTTGAAGTTTATTATGCAACAGCTCTTTTTTTGGCAAATCCGTGAAATATTCGGCGACGTGGATGCCGCAATTGCCCAATTCCAGCAATTCGATTTGCTCCTGTTTCTTACCGGCGCACAAGATGATCCCGATTGGCGCATTCTCCCCTTCTTGCCGTTCATATTTATCCAGCCAACGCAGATACATTTCCATTTGCCCTTTATACTCGGGCCGAAATTTATCCAATTTTAATTCGATCGCCACCAGGCGCCGCAAGTTTCGATGAAAAAAAAGAAGATCAAGATAGAAATCATCGTCATCCACGGTGATTCGTTTCTGGCGCGCGACAAACGTAAAACCTGTTCCCAATTCCATCAGAAAGGCTTCCATTTCACGCATAATAGCGGTTTCCAAATCTTTTTCCTGAAACGCGCCTTTGAGCCCGAGAAAATCCAGGAAATAAGGGTCGCGAAACACGAGGTCGGAAGTCAGCACGTTGTTTTCATGCAAGGTCTGGAGTTCAAGGCGCGATAACTCTTCCGGCTTCTTCGACCAGGCCGTGCGTTCGTACAACATGGAATTGATCTTCTGGCGAAGTGTCCGGACACTCCATTGACCAATTCGACACATTTCTCCATAAAACTCCTTTTGCAACGGCTTCTTTAAATAGATAATTTCCTTAAAATGAGACCAACTCAATTGTCTCGACAGTGTAGAGACAATTTGTTCATCCACAAACGCCTCGGCAAAGCGCATCATGTGGCGAACGTTTTTTACTGAGAAACCGTCACCATAATCGCATTCCAATTGCTTGGAAATCGTCAGCACAATCTCCACGCCATACTCTGCCCGTTCGCTCTTCAGGATATCCTCATTAATGCGCCGACCGATACGCCAATAAAGTATCGACAACGAATGATTCACCGAGGTCGCGATGAACTGCCGGGTATCGGCAATCATCGACCGGAGATCATTCAACAGTGAACCGGCGCTTAATTTGGATTTTGGCGCCTTTTTCTTAATCTCACTTTTTTTTTCTGACATCCTTTCCCTCTCTTTCTTTATTAATGGCCACAGATTCTAACCAGTTCGGAGATACCGGTACAGGTGAGTTGTTGACCGTGGGACGGTGTGGAATCGGCGCGGCGCACCAGCCATTCGGCATCTCGAACCACCACGCGGGCGCCGGGAGCGGCCCGGGTTATTGACAATGCACTTACAGCGTTGGATTTCAAAACATTTATAGCCATGGGGCATGAAGTATAGCACGCCCCTGATCTGAATCAAAATTTTTAGATGACTTAGCGGAGATTTAGCCAAATCTTCAAATCGGTAGAGATATGAATTTTTAATAATGATTCAAAAAAATTCACCGCTAAAATATTTTTGTCAATTTTTAAACTGAGATAGGGTAAGAATAATGGATTTATTCTAAAACGTACTTCATTTAGAATGAATTGTCTCTACAGTGTAGAGACAATTGGTTCATTCGGAAATGCCTCGATAAAGGCATCATAAAGGGGCTTTGGCCTCCCGATCGATGCTCTTCGCTATTTGCGCGATACGGCATGTTTGCGAAAAGATATCATCATATCGTCCTTTCTCAAGATAGACCAAACCCGGACACTGCTGACAAAACGAAAAACATTCACAGGCCTTGCACGGTTCATGAACGTTTAAAATATCCGATGCTCTGAATTTTTGGAATTTCTCCGAATCCCAGATCGAATCAAAATTCCCGGTGTGGAGATTTCCCATTCCGGTCCGGATAAATTCACACGGATACACGTCTCCTTCCGGCGATATCAAACATTTGGCTTTGCCCGACACACAGGCATAACGTTGACTGGTGATCCACCCGTTGGAAATGGCCTCCCGGAGTTGTTCATCCGATAAACAAAGGGACAGCGACCGGTTGGAACCATCCAACTGCGGAATGATAACCGCATTCGTCAGAATGGGTATCCCAATGGTTTGGGAATAGGGTTTAAGATTTTTCAGACACTCAAAATTATCTCTGGTCACCGTAAACTTGAACGTGACCTCGACTCCCTTTTCTTTTAAACATTGAGCCGATTTCAACGCCATGCCGAATGACCGCTCCATATTCGTAAATCGATCATGCAACAGCGGATCCAGATGATGAAGACTGATTTCAACATTCACCTGCCCGATTTCGGCAATCGCGTCGACAAATGAACCGGTGATCAACGTTCCATTGGTCAGCAGCCGCACCAAAAGATTTTCATTTCGGGCGTGTTCGATGATCTTGAGAATATCGGTTCGAATCAGAGGCTCTCCACCGGTCAGGGTCAGAAAGACACATCCCCTGGCTCGAAGGTCGGTAATCAACGCTTTGATTTGAGGAAACGTTAAGCCGTTTCCGCAATTAGGAGTGTTGCTGTAGCAGTACTGACACGAAAGATTACAGTTGTGGGTCAATTCCAGGTCGACTTTTAACGGAACATTATTTTCTGTTGCCGATTCCCAGAGCGCGGCTGCACCTTCCGATCGATGGATCGCTTTTTTATTCACCGGAGAGATACCGGGGCATTCTTGACCATCGATTTTGATTAAACCCGTCATGTAACATTTAGGCAGAAATTCGCGAAGGATTCCTTTGGATGATTCGTTTCCGATGTGAAATCTTTCTGAAAGTTCGTGCGCGATACCTTCCAGGGTGTGTTGGCGCGCCAATGCCTCCCAGATGAATGCAGCAGAAACATTCAATCGCATGACTTCACCCGTGAGCGGATGAAGGATAAACGTTAATTCACCGATATTTCGGTCAATCACCATGGGATTTCGTGACAGGTCAGACGTATCGGCGAGCATCATGGACTCAGTCTCCTTTTAAGACATCTTTGTATTGGACAGCAATATGAGCAATTCGGCAGGCTTCGCGCGAAACCCCGTGAATGTTTCCATCTTCATGGTAGGCAATGGCCGGGCACCGCGAACACGTATTTTTGACCTCGCAACTCAAACAAACGGGCGGTCGTTCAAACCAATTCTCCTGTCGATAGGTTTCCATTTGCGGTGAATTCCAAATGGTTTGTAAATCCTGATGATTGACGTTCCCAACCGATAGTCGGATATACTGGCAGGCGTAAACGTCGCCATGCGGAGAAACGGTAAATTTATTGGTCCCGGCGCCACAGGGATCGGGATGCGGAATATAAATGCCGCGCTGAGCCAGGGATCGGAGCTGTTCGTCGGAAACCCTCAAATCCAGGGTATCGGCGTCGCCATTGAAGCGGGGATAAATGAGGGCCGTTCGATTCACCCGTTCCACATCCAATCGATCAGCCAGATCCATGATCGATTCGGCTTCATCAAAATTATATTTGTTGATGACAAACTTAATGGTTATGGGCATCTCATACTGTCGTAACCATTTAATGGATTGACACAGCTTATCGAACGCGCCGTTGACACCCACAAACCGATCGTGGGTCTCGGCTTTCGCCCCCAGTACGGTTACTTCCAGGGGGACCGAACCGATTTCAGCTAATTGTTGGGCGATTTTTTCCGTAATCAGCGTGCCATTGGTTTGGATTTTGGGTAACATGCCCAGACGCATCGCATGGGAGACGATATCCATTAAATCCCGTCTCATAAGGGGTTCGCCGCCGGTAAGGGTGAGATGAAACGTACCCAATTGCGCCGCCTGATCCAACACCGAGTAGAGTGTTTCGATGGGCAAGGATCCGGCACTGGCCAGCCCGGCATTGGCGTAACAATACTTGCATCGGACATTGCAGGCATCGGTCAGCTCGAGAACCATTTTTACAGGAATACGCCGCTGCATCGAGGTGTGCGCGTAATCCACCATCATCTGGACATGTAAATCCCGGTCTTTCAAGTAATCGATTTTTGCCAAGACATTTTCGGCCGCCGATTTTCCATCGATGGTTACCAGTTGACAGTCATGTAATTTAACCAGTAATTCATACGTGAATTTGGGAATCAACTCCGCGACTCTCGCATCCGGGAACCGGGCGGATAAACTTTCGACCACGGATGCCAGACAACTGTTCCCATCGATCAGGGTCCAGATCATGGCGGCCGTTGCATTCAAGAAATGCTCCGAACCGTCCGGGGCGACAAGATAAATGCCATCTTTGACAACTTTCTCAAATAGATTTGGCGCTTTGGCCAGTTTTGATTTCAAATACAATTCACTCATGGTTAGGGACTCCCTTCTCTTTCAGAGTAGATTTATAAATCGCTGAAATCCGGCAGGCTTCCGTCGATGGTTTTCGATAATCACCGTCTTCGGCAAAGGCGAGGGCAGGGCAACGCGGACAGTATTGAAACGATTCGCATGCCACACATTCGGCAGGGGGAAGGTAATCAGCGGACTCTCGGGTACGACGCATGTTTTCCGAATGCCAGATCTCTTCAAATGAATTTTCCCGTAAGTTTCCAACAATGACATTTTGTAAAAATAAACACGGGGACACATCCCCATAGGAAGAAATCGTGCACCGTTTGGCTGCGGTGCAAACATCTCTTTGGGGGCGATACAACCCATCGCGCATCAGTTGGCGCATGTCCGCATCGGATATTCGAAGTTTTAAGGGCTTGAGTTCGCCTTCGGCCGTTGGGCAAATGAGCGGCGTGGTGGACCGGGGAATTCCCAGAGTATTCGCCAGTTGGTCCACGGCTTTGGCTTCGGCGATATCCAATTTGGTTACCACATGAATGATCGAGACATTGAGGTCTCTTTCTTTGAGCATTTTCAACGCATTAACCGTCCGGTTGAAGGAGCCCTTGACAGCCGTCACCTCGTCATGGGTTTCCGGGCGCGCGCCATGCAAACTGATATTGATCATCCTTGGTTTCATTTTTTGAAGTTCATCCGCGATTTCCGGTTTCAGTAACGTTCCATTGGAGACGAGTCTGATTGCAAAATGATGGTCGAACGCATACTTATAAATATCGAGAAAATGGGGATGGGTGAAGATTTCCCCGCCGGTTAAGGTGAGGTAAAACGTCCCCATATTCGCCAGTTGACGTAAGAGTTCTTTATATTCCTCCAGGTTGAAGGGCTTTCGGCATGTGGCGGCAGGTTTCGGAGCGGAGGCCGGATCATTAAGAGGGGCATAGCAATGGAGGCATCTTAAATTGCATTCATCGGTAATATTCAGGTCGACGATAATCGGGATATTTTGCTCATATCCCCGTTTAAAGATGTCATCCATGCCATCGGTCGCATCGTCCGATTCCGCATCGGCCGGTCGTTTTTCCGAGGCCGGACTGAAATCATTGAAATCACGGTTGCTGTCTCCTTCAAACGCGATTAAACCGAGCGAATGCAATCGATTGATGAAGTCCAGGACGCCATTCTCTCTTCGATTGATTTCTTCGGTGGCCTGAGACGGCAGCCCGGTTGTCAGGAAACCAATCATATCTCGAATCGAATAGGATGACGTCTTGATCCAATTCCAGATTTGAGCGCCGGAATCGTTTAACACGTGATTGCCGAAGCCTGGCCGGAACATAAAGACCAGATTCTTGATTGACCGGTATTTTAATTCTTCAGGTATTTGAATTTTCTTATTCATGTCATTTTGAGTAACCATCGTTTCCCCTATCAAAATCCTTTAATAAAAAAGCTGTATTGCGTTTATTTCTAAGAATCAGAAATAAACGCAATACAACGTCCTAATTCCAAGCAATTCTTTTTGAAAGCTTTCCATTTCTTTCTAAGGAATTGCCCCCCTAAACACTAACTGTTACGCCAAACCTACATTAAGCACAATTGCTGTCGCAGGTATTCACGTACATCAGCATGGTTCTGGCCCTTGTGCTGGAAGTGATGTCCGGAAGTACAAAATTATTGTACAAATCCTCGATCGTTTTCTTCTGTTCGGCCGTCAGTACCACGGACGTGTCCTGTCTCGGATCCGGCATGACAATAGTTTTGTGTTGTTGACTTTGGTTTGATTGTTGGTCTTGCATTTTCTTCCCTCCTAAATTTTTTACCTGCTCCCTTTTTAACATAAGCCCACATTGTTTGTCAAGAGATATTTTTATTTTTTTTAAATAGATGATATTGCTTTCAAAAATAACTCTTAAATTTGGGATTCTTGACACGTTCAGATCTTCGCCCCTCGCTGATCCGCTCCGGTTAAATTCGCTCCGCTTAGGTCGGCCCGTCTCAAATCCGCTTCCCTTAAATCCGCGCCGCTCAAATCGGCTCCGATTAAAATCGCACCACTCAAATCCGCCAACCGCAAATCAGCACCCCTTAAATCCGCGAACCGTAAATTCACCGATTGCAGTTGAGCTTTACTTAAATTGGCCTCTCGAAGATTGGCCATGTAAAGATCTTTAAGAACCAGAACGGCGTTTTCAAGATTCAATCGATTTAAAAATCTCAAGATGAAATTCTTTCCCCCGGTTCGTTGCCCCTGTAACCGGGAGATGAACTCCCCAAAGGCCGTATGACTGGGCCAGATGATAGGAGAGATTTCGCCGGTGCAATCCGAAAGCGTACTTAAAATAATAAGCAATGCTTTCTCTGCGTTTATGGCCCGAAGGTTTTCTATAAAATAGGCGTACCGCATGCCCTGAGCATTGCCCACGGTTTCCATGGGCATTCCATTCGTTAACATGTCATTCATCATCCGGGTCACGGTTCGCTGCATCCCATTTACGTCGTCTTTATCCGTTTGACCCAGAGCCTGGATTTCATTGGTAATGAATTTGAGTAAATCCCGATCCAACTGTTTGGGACCAAAGAGTTTGATCCATTCGGTCAGGCATTCTTTATCTCCCCATCCTTCATCGAAATTCGTTTCTCTGGCTCGGCGCTTATGATGCATTTGCCGAATCTTTTGAATGATCCGTCGTGCGGCCAGGAATTCGCCAAAACTTTTGTGGGTGAACTCAAAGGTCTCTTCTCCGGTGAAGGGCTGCCCCGATTTTCGAAAATAAAAGGCGGTCATAAAAGAAATGATTCCTTCTTTGGCGCTTTCGGTAAATGATTTCAGTATATGCTCCATTCCACACCCCCGGCAATGCCGCTCAATTTCCCTAACGGTCGTGGTTCGGCCATCCCCATGCCAGGCGCATAAGGCAATTTCCTCAAGAACACGGACAAAATGGTGGTATTCCAAGCGATCCACGGCCCGATGCACGCGGCTCTCCTCATAACTGCGGCGGTGAATCGCTTTCAGTAAATCGTCGTAAATTTCATTTAAATGGGGATGTTTAGAAAATTGAATGCTCCCCCGTTCGTAACTTAAAGCGACCAAATAATTGAGTAAAGGTTGAGCGGTCAGTTTATCCAGATCCGGATTTTTCAATTCTCCGGGCAAACCGGGGTAAGTTCTCCCTTTGATTTTGCCATAATTTTCCCACCAGAAATGCCTCAGGTCATTGGCCAGAAGATTCTCAGGATCGAGATAGTCAACCCGCTTTCTTTCCTCAATATAATAAGGCAGGATGTGCAGGAGTTGATATTCATTCCTGAATTCCATCTCATTGGCCTGAATGATGATATCGCGACTGCTCACGATAACCTGGAGTCGGATTTTTTGGGTATTTAAATACCCCAGTTTTATTTTGATTTCCCGAATAAAGTGGTTCGCGGCATCTGCCAGAACCTTTCCTTGCATGGCCAATTCGTCCAGTCCATCGAAAATCACGACCAATGGCTCGTCCCCCAACGGATCATGGGTAAAATACCCGCCAAAGTGGATAAACTTTTGCAAGGCATCGATCAAATCATCTTTGATTTCAAAACGGTGTAACGGGATAAATAGCACCCGTTTGTGATCTTCCGCTAATTGGGAAGCAAAAACTTTCAAGAACGAGGATTTACCATAACCGGGCCCGCCGACAACAATCCGGAAGGCATCGTTTTTATCTGCTTTATCCACCCATGCCCTTAATTTATCTCCCAGATCAAAGACGATTTTTTGATATCTGGGAATGCCGGCCTCTTCCTTAAAGCCGTTGGAGGAGTTTTGTCCCTCCCCTGTTATCTTTTCCTGATAATAGCCGCGCAGCGGAACGTAAATTTGACGCAGGCTGAACGATTCGTCAAAGATCGGTTCATCCGGTTGTTTCTTTAACCAGGCCCGGTAATGAAGCCACTCCGTCTCTTCTTTGCCCGCGCGATCGAAAGGTGTTCGGATTTGTTTTTCCAGAGACTGGTAATAATCGGATTTTCTCCTCCATTCATCCGTCAGGGCGAAGATAAAATAACTGGTGAGGCGATTGCAGAGATTATCGGCCATGGCAGGCTCAAACCCCACATCCGATAGAAATTCCCCGTAAACCGGTTGAATCATTTCCAGTAATCTCAGTTTTTTTGGGTTTTCAAAAAAATCAAAACCGATGTAATGCTGTTCGTTTTCAAGAATCACATTGAGTTGATTATCCAGGTGATCCGAAACAAAATCTTTGATATGAATACGATGTTTATGTTCATCTGTCAGATTGATCATGGCGTTCATTAAGGCGCGGGTGATCAGGAGCCAGCCCCGTTCGCCGATTTCGGTTTTTAATTCCAGATCCGAAATGGTATCCATCACATGGTCTGCTATTTTAGGTAAATTCCCCCGGGCGACACCTGTAAAAATATTGAATATATGTTTAAAAATTGGCAGTTTGAATTTAACCGGTTTGGCCCAAATCGATTTCGGTTTTGTTAATGGAATACCGTCACAATGATCCATGGGAATTCTCCTTACGTTCTAAAAAAGAAATCATAACAATACTGGCGTTTAATATCAATAAGAGTTTCAAAAAAATTGGGATTTCTAAGAAAGATTCTCTTTTCAATGATAAATTCTATGTGTTGAGGGGAATGAGGGGAAGCATCAATTTGGAAATTAAGTATGGGTATGGTATACTATATTAATGAAGCCAAGGGAATTGAACGCGTACAATGAGTAAGGTATATTTGAGCTATAGCACAAAAGATGAAGAGTTCGCCAGTGAGTTATACCACCGCCTGACGCGCGATGGGATTCAATGCTTTTTCGCAAAGGAGCTCCTTCATTGGGGTGACAATTGGGTGCAAGTATTGAAAAAGGGAATCGAGGAAAGCGATTACATTGTCCCCATCATGACCCCGGATTACTTCCACTCTAAATGGATCCGAGAGGAACTAGCCGCCATTATGAACGAAGATCAAACGGAGTTTAAAAAGGAAATTCGGCCCCTCTTGTTAAAAGAATGTGAACTTCCCTATTTCCTTACACCTATTCTATATATCGATGTTTCTTCCGCTGAAAAATTTGAAATGAATTATCCCGCTATTCTCCTAGGATTGAGTGAAGCGCCCAAGGAAAGGGTCGATATTTTAAAAAGGAAATCATTACCCATCAGTATCGCTTCCTTTTCGAAATTAATTAATGAAGGCTTCATATATGTGGATAAGACCCAATACATCTATAATCTGGTCGTAAAAGGAGGCGCGTACTTTTTATCCCGCCCGCGGCGATTCGGAAAATCCTTGTTGATTTCCATCCTAAAAGAGATTGGCCAGGGGAACCGTGAGTTGTTTCACGATTACTGGATTTATGACCGCATACCATGGGAAAAATATCCGGTTATCCATCTGGATTTTTTGCAAGTCGATCACAAAAAATTGGGACTGGATAAAGCCCTGACCAATGCATTGAACCGAATTGCCGGAGAATTCGGCATCCGGATTCAGGGAGATAGTATTGCGGAAAAATTCGCCGACCTCATTCATCAATTGGGAAAAGAGAAACCGGTGATCGTTCTAATCGATGAATACGATAAACCGCTTACCGATCATGTCGATAATTTGGAAAAAGCCGAAGAGAATCGCGAAACGCTCAAAGGTTTTTATGCGGTCCTCAAAAGCCAGGAAGAATATATCCGGCTCTTGTTTATGACCGGGGTTTCGCGGTTTAACCGCCTCTCGATTTTCAGCGATCTCAATCATTTGATGGACCTCACCTTTCATCCCGGATACGTCAAATTACTCGGTTACACCGAGGAAGAAATCAAGGCTAATTTCGATTCGTATATTGAGAAATATATCGATACGGTTCCGGGGTATTCGCGGGAAGAGTTATTTAAAAAATTGAAAGAAAATTACAACGGGTATTCCTGGGACGGCGAAACGTTTGTTTACAATCCGGTTTCAGTCATTAATTTTTTCGAACACCAGGAATTCAGGGATTTTTGGTTTGCCACCGGAACTCCCACCTTTCTTGCCAAACTGGTAAAGTTAAAAGGCATCGATATCCGAGCCTGGGAATCGCTGACCGTAAACGAACAGTTCTTTAATAAATTTGATATAACAAGTATCGATACCGATCTTCTACTTTTTCAGACCGGGTATTTAACCATCAAGAAACATGAGGGAGATACCTATACCTTGTCTTATCCCAATCGGGAAGTGGAGAATGCATTTCTCTTCAATTTATTGGAAGAATTTTCAGGGCAACGTCAGGCCTTATCCAGCAGCCTTATTCTTGATATCGTAAAATCCCTTCAAGAAAACGACTTAAAGGACTTTATTGCTAAAATGCAAGTTTTTTTGGCAGCCATCCCCTACCCCCTGGTGGTGGGCGAAGTCGAGAAGTATTATCATCTGGTTTTTTATCTGGTTTTGAAATTGTGCATGGAGAAAGTGAACCCGGAGCATTTCAGTAATCGCGGCCGGGCGGATGTGGTTCTCGAAACCGACAAATACATCTATATCATGGAATTCAAAATGCACAGCGCCCAAAAAGCACTCAAGCAGATCAATGACCGAGCGTATTATGAACAATTTCTGGGGCAACCGAAAAGGTTGATATTGGTAGGGATCGGTTTCAGCGCCGAGAAACGAAACATTGCCGATTATGCCATAATTGAAATAAAGCAGGGAAAAAAGGTCAAAGGTCCGCAGGCAAAATCAAAGAAATAGTGTCCGAATTTACAAAGCGGAGCTCATTTACTTCGAATTGCCGGTCACTCTCCTCTATTTTTTAAAAGGATTTTAAAAATACTTCTTTTCCCAAGAAAGCAATCCCCAGCTTTTTGATATGTTTGATTCCCCGTTCCACCAATTCCGTCTCGTATTTCTTCTCTTCGATTTGTTTCAGCGCCGCGTCCAGGGCCGATTCCACGGTTTCATTGTTCCCTTTGTTCACGGTTTTGAATTCGATCACATACCCGACTTTGGAAACCTCCTTGGGAATGATCATGATATCATACCTGCCGTAACCGGATTCGCGGTTGGATTTCACCTCATGCGTATTGGTGATCCAGATCAGCAGCCCCATGACAAACGCATGGTACACTTTCTCCGGTTCCCCGCTTAAATCGTGGTAACTAAATATGGCCCGGACAATTTCTTTCAGCATCATTTCAAAAAGCGTCACATCACCATCGATCAAAGCTTTGAGCATGAGCTCCATTTTTTCATTTTTAATCTTGGTGGAAAAATAACGATCGATGATACCGGTATACGTGGTTCTAACTTCTTCATTGGGAATCGATAATGTAAAATAAAATTTTCCGGGAGCCGGATCCCATCTTTTGGCTGTCTGTTTCAGATATCCCCCCATCAACAAAAAACTCCATAGTAGATCTTCCCGCCGGTTGACATCGGTGAGTATAATATTTTCTTCAATTGGTTTTTCAATGGACTCACCGCGAATGAGCTGCTCCAATTCTTCCCGGAGTTCCTTGCCCTCATTGGATAAAAGCGTTTCGATAATCTCATTATCGGAGGTATTGACCCAATAAGGAATAAATTCCTTTTCCTCAGCGTTGAGGAAATTGATGATCGACCAGGGATTGTAAATCACTTTCTTACCGAAACGGTAACCGTTATACCAAAACTGGACCTGGTCCAACATATGCGAGACCTGAAAATCGTGGAGCATTTTTTTGACTTCTTCTTCAGTGAAACCAAAAGAATCGCTAAATTTTGGCGACAACATCGTATAGACACCGGCATTATTAAACCCGGAGAAAATCGATTCTTTGGCGATTCGCATAATCCCTGTTACAACACCTTTTTCCAGATATGGATCAGTGTCTTTTAATCCACCACCCAAAAAATTTCTCATAAAATTGATGATCTTATCGTAATACTTGCCGGTAAGACCGGCATGAACCGGGGCATCATATTCATCGATTAAAACAACCGCCCGCTTTTTATAGTGCCGACTTAAGAAAATCAGCAATTTTTCCAGGCTGTTTTCATAATCGATTAAATGGCCTTTTAAATTGATGATCTTTTGAAAGTAATCCCGCTCATGGTCCA
>JBLMYT010000006.1:0-11510 GCA_050258455.1 Candidatus Omnitrophota bacterium
AAAGAATGCCTCCGGCGGCCCACCTTTTTGAAAAAAGGTGGGACCAAAAACTTTTATTTTGGGATGGATTAAGGTTGTTTTTATTGTTACCGGCAACCGGCAACCGGCTACCGGAAAACATTTCAAACGTTAACTCGGGACGATTTAAATATCCTCTTCCCACGCCTTCTCCACCCACAACCAGCTCGCCGCTTACACCAACCGGAAGAAAATTGGCATTTTTGTCGATGATATATACGCGTAATGTGGGAATCGGTTTACCGATATTGCTGATTCCGGTTTCAATATCATGATTTTCGATTCTCTTATACGTGACATGCACGGTCGTCTCTGTTATTCCATACATATTGACAAGAATGGTGTCAGGATATTTCGTCCGCCATTCCTTTAATCTGGCGGGATGCAACGCCTCACCTCCGAAAATCACATACCGGATAGTCAACGATAGAGAGCGTTCGTTTAATTCCAGCTCAATTAAGTTATAAAACGCCGAAGGGGTTTGATTCAATACAGTGACGTTTTCTCTTTTTATTAATTCCAAAAATCGTCCGGTATCTTTCGCGATTAGGAGAGGAACAACCATTAATTTTCCCCCATAAAGCAATGCCCCATACATCTCCCATACGGAAAAATCAAAACAATATGAATGAAACATCGTCCAGATGTCACGATTACTAAATTCAAATTGAAATTGATCGTTAAACAACAACCGGACCACGTTTCGATGCTCCAGCACTACGCCTTTGGGTTTTCCCGTTGAACCGGAAGTGTAAATTACATACGCACTGCGATGGGGATGTGAAACAGCAACGGGATTCATTGAATGATCGGATTGGGATGAAGAGAAAAATGACTCATCATCGATGATGATGATTTCGGGTGAAAGAGCTCCCTGCTCTTTTTTACTTTTTTTACTTTTCGGTATAAACGCAATTCCGGGAATGGTTTGTAATATCTCTTCTCCGGGTAATCGGTTGCCGTTTTCAATGATCGTTTCGATTAAACGGGAAGTGATGATTTCCCCTTCTCCCAAAACAATCACATCGATATGTGCATCTTGTAACACGCTTGAATAATCGCTGGTCGCATAAGGCCCTCCGGCAATGATGGGAACATCGATTCCCCATTGACGAATCATGGAAACGGTGTGATGAAAGAAATCTTTAAAAAGACTCAAGGTTCGGATTCCAATCACATCGGGTTGGAATCCTTCGATTAATTTCTTTAGTTCGTCGTAAGTGTTAAAATCGATCCCGGATTTGGCAATTTTTCCATTGACGCGATCGCCCAATTCCCGGTTAAGATATGTTAATACATATATCAAACCCAATGGCGGCTCGACCACATCGTAAAGCATATGCTCATCATGATTAAAATATTTGGATAAATCCAGAAACAGGATCCGCAACGCTTCTGGTTTGAACGAGTGAACCGGAAAATGAGCGCGGATCTTTTGGTCGATATCCGGAACCGATACGTTATTCTCATCCAGAAAATTCGAGATATTTATTTCATCTCGACCGATTCCTGTAAAGGTTAATAGGCTATCAAAACTATCGATTTTTTGCGGTAAGTAACTGTCATACTTTTTAACCAGTTCATCTTCGGTTAATGTCCTGGCCTGATACGGTAACACATGTCTTAAGCGTTCGTTATTGAGAAAATAATTATTAAAGAAATCCGCCTGGTAATTGAGGGTAAATCCTTTATCAAAGGGAAGCGTTTCGGGTAACTCATGATACGCTAAAGTCGTGGATGCAGCAATCGCTTCTTTTCGGATGCCATGCGCGATGGCAAGGTCTGCCATTTCGGTATTGGGATATATTTTTAAGATATGAACATAGGGAAAATGAAGCCACTTTTGCCTCTTGATAAAGTCCAGCGTCATCATGGCTTCTTCTTCTGTTTCGGTTGGAAAACCATGCATGGTAAATAGCTCCAAAATCACCTGCGGATACTTTTCTTCAAAATACGAGAGGCTATCCTGTAATCTGTCCAGGTTGAGATTCTTTTTAATTAATTTTTGAAGCCTTGGCGATGCGGTTTCCAATGCGAGAGCCACATTGATCGTTCCGGCTTCAACCATTAAATCGATATACTCAGGTGTGAGGATATCGCCCCGCAGTCCATTGGGGAAAAAGAGTTTGATATCCAGATGATTATTGATAATCTTTTGAAAGAATTCCGTACTGTTTTTAATATCCAGATTAAAGATATCGTCGATCAGAACGAATCGTCGAACGCCCATATCGTAATAGAGTTTGACTTCCGAATAGAGGTTTTCGGCTGATCGGGCCACATGTTTTTTGGGCCATATTTTATGACAGTACGCACAATGATACGGACATCCCCGTGTGCCTTGAAGTGCCATGCTGTGTTTAACCATGGCCTGACCGATATAATGATTATACCGTTCAACACTCACCAGGCTTCGATCCGGAAACGGAAGATCATCCATGGATGCAATCGGCGGACAAGGTGAAGTGACACAAGGTTTTATCCTCGTATGTTGAAGTCCTTTTAACGCAGTAAACGAATGCGTTTTTAAAACGTTTTGTTGGGTTAAAAGAACCTTTGCCCGACTGTCTTCCAATGTGCCGGAGATTCGGGATTGCGGATGATCCGGGTCCAGAGGTAAATACGCGCCGCCAGCTTTTAATACGCCAAGCATCGCGGGAATCATCTCCACCGAACGTTCCAGCATGAGAGCAACAATGCTGTTGGATTGAACTCCTTTATCTCTTAATATCGATGCAATCCGATTGGATTGGTCATTCAATTGACGATAAGTTATTTGTAGGGGCGTTTCGCGAAACGCCCCTGTAACAGCAATCCGATCGCCTCCTTTTATGACCTGTTCCTCGAACAATTCATGAATTGTTTTATTGTTGGGCCAGGAACAATCCGTATCATTAAACGCATCTATCAATTGTTCCTTTTCTTCTTTGGATATGATATCGATATCCCGTAACAGGATATCCGGATCCGCGAGTGTGATGTTTAAAAGATTTTGAAAATAACCGATTAAACGTTCAACGGATTTTCCATTATATACTAGAGCATTGTATTCGACTCTTCCAGTAATTCGCTCTTCCGATTCCTGACACGAGAAAACAAAAAGCGTATTGGGGCGAGCATTTTGGATATAATGAATATCATGAATGTTTTCCAATAAAATAAAGATGTCGATAAACACGAAATCGGACGAGCTCTCCGAATGATTAAGCCGATCCAGCAGTATTTCAAATGGGTAATTCTGATTCTCCATGGCCTCCAATATGGTTTGCTTTACATTGACCAGAAGTTCTTTAAATGTCATATCCCCACGCAGATGATTTCTTAAGATCACCATGGTATTGATAAAGTCACCTTCGATTCCCTGATCATACACCGGCGCGCCCACCATGGCATCCATCTCGCCATTGTAAGAATATTTTACCAATAACGCTAATATTCCGGCAACAAGAATCATGTGCAGCCTGGGATGAGATTCGTTACTCAACCACATCAACCTGGAAAACAATTCTCCGTTCAATTGGAAATCCACGGTCTCCATCCGCCGATCGTCTCTTTTTGAAGAAAGGGTTTCCTGTTTATAAATCGAGTAATCGGTCGGAAAATGCGTTCGTTCCAATCTGCCCGATAATTGATTGAACCAATAGTTTTCTTCTTTCTCATAAAGACCGGAAGCCAAAATCATTTCATCTGAAATTTGCCGATATGCCATATCGATTCTCCTTAAGTGCCTGCCCGATGTTCATTAAAATCTGAATTCTTTTCCTTCTTCCTTAAATATATCTTTTTTAAGAGATAACAATTGATGAGTAACAGCAATGTCTTTGAGTAAAATATCCGGATTCCCGACCACTTGCTCCAGAATAGCAATATAACGCCCCGCGTATTTTTCCATTGTGGATGGTTTGAAGATAGCGGTTTTGTATTCAAAGGACATGGCGAATCTTTCGGGGTACTCTTCAACCTGAAGCGTAATATCAAAAATCGACGCTTTTTTATCAAACGCAATGGGTGTTGCTTTGATCACATCCCGTTCGGCATTTGGCTCGACGGTATTCAACGCAAAGGCCGCATCAAACAACGGGTTCCCTGTGGAATCGCCCTGCAATTTGAGTTTCACGATTAATTCTTCAAACGGATAATCCTGATTCTCATAGGCGTCAAGTGCATGGTGTTTTACTTCAGCCAGGAATTGCCGAAAGGGTTTATGCCCTTCGGGACGGTTTCGCATGGCCAACATGTTGACAAACATTCCGATAACCGGATACAGATCCGCATGCGTTCTTCCGCTAACCGGACACCCCACCACAATATCTTCATTTCGAGTATACCTGGATAACAATATCGTAAATACCGCCAATAAAAATTGATTGAGCGTGGTTCCGGTTTTTTTGGCGCATGCTTTAATGTTAAGCGTCAATTCTTTTCCGATTTCAAAAAGATGACGCTTTCCTTCGAAACTCATGGAGGACGGCGTGGGATAATCCGCCGGCAAATTTAATTTGGGAATTTTACCTTCAAACATTTGAACCCAATACTCTTCACGTTTGCCAAATACCCATCCTTTTTGTTCACGAATTTGCCAGGAGACATAATCTTTGTATTGGAGATGCAGTCGCGGAAGTTCCCTGTTGCTGTAAACACGGACAAACTCGCCGATAAAGATATCGATCGAAAACCCATCGGATATAATATGATGCATATCCGCCATCAGAATGTAACCATTTTCGGTTGTTTTGATAATGCCCACACGCAGTAACGGCGAACGGAAAAGTTTAAACGGACGAATGAAACGATCGATGATGGTTTTGACTGTCAATGGCGCCTCATGGGATGTTGCGGTTTCCGGTTTGATTAATTCGAAGTATTCGACCACAAACGGTGCGTCCCGGTGAATCCGCTGCATAGGTACATCGTTGATTTCACAAAATGACGTTCGGAAACTGTCGTGCCGTTGAACCAACGACCGAAAAGCGCCATCGATCCGACTGATATCCAGGGTTCCTTCCAGGGCAATAACGGACGGAATATTATAATGAGTGCTCTGCGGATCGAGTTGATGAATGATGTATAACCGCTTTTGAGCGGACGAAAGAGGATAGTATTCTTTTTCTTCCACCGGCGCAATGGGAGTGAGATAATCTTTAGCCGAGCGTTCAATACAATGCGCCAGTTCCCTGAGGGTCGGATGCACAAACACATCTTCGAATGATATTTTGATATTTAATTCACGCTGAATCCTGGAAAGCATTAACGTCGCTTTTAATGAATGACCACCCAAATCGAAAAAGTTGCTGTCCGAATGGATTGCGTCTTTACCGATTGAAAGAATGTCCGACCAGATGGCGGCCAGGCGTTTTTCGATTCGACGTTGCGGCACCAGTGACGAATTTTTTGAGTTTTCACTTTCTGCGCCGGGAACCGGGAGCGCGTGAAAATCGATCTTTCCATTGACGGTAAGAGGAATCTGCGGGATGATCATAAAAAATGCCGGCACCATGTAAGCCGGTAACCGATGGGAAAGTTTTTTCTTTAATTCTGTCGTATCGATCGAATGCTGAATATCGACCGGTAGAATGTAAGCACATAAGTATTTATCGTTTTGATTTTCAACGGCAATAATAATGGCATCTTTTATGTCGGATTGTTCCAGGATCAACGAACGGATTTCACCGGGCTCAATGCGAAATCCCCTGATCTTTACCTGCTGATCGATACGCCCCAGAAACGCGATGTTTCCATCCGGTAACCAACACGCCAAATCTCCGGTTTTGTAAAGCCTGCCTCCGGCAGCCCACCTTTTTGAAAAAAGGTGGGACCAAAAACTTTTATTTTGAGAAGGGTTAAGGTTGGTTTTATTGTGAAAAAGATTACTG
The DNA here is from genome assembly GCA_050258455.1 of Candidatus Omnitrophota bacterium. Lineage (GTDB taxonomy): Bacteria > Acidobacteriota > Aminicenantia > UBA2199 > UBA2199 > JAKAGC01. Next base: position 5,892 of record JBLMYT010000006.1, read on the forward strand.
GCCACCGGCAACCAGCAACCGGAAAACGTTTCAAACGTTAATTCGGGGCGATTGAGATACCCGCGGGTGACACCGTTACCGGCAACACAGAGTTCGCCGGGAAGGCCAACCGGTTGCAAATGACCATATCGGTCCATAATATAAATCGCATAACCGGCAATGGGTTTCCCAATGAGAACAGAGTCTGTTCCATGATCTGTTTCATTATCTGTTCCATTAATAGAATCCGCGCCATTATCGCTGCATCGATAATAGGCCGCACATATGGTGGTTTCCGTCGGACCATAGGTATTGTATACCCTGGCCTTTTTGATTAATTCACCGATGTATTCTTTTTTCAATACATCGCCGCCACTGATAAAGGTATGAACGCAACCCGTATCCGGTAACTCATTGAGCTGTTCAAGCATTAACGGCGAACAATCGATAACCGTTACCCGATGCTTTTGGATAAATTCGGATAATAAATCCAGGTCTCGGAGTTCATCTTTGAACGGTATGGCGAGTTTTCCTCCTTTTAATACAATGGGATACAGCTCTTCACCAAAGGTATCAAACGAGAAGGATGCCTGCTGAAGAACGACATCCGATTCGGTAAAATGAAACTCCCGGTCAAAGGCATCAATATAAGCGGAAAGATTTCGATGATCCACTGCCACGCCTTTCGGCTTTCCCGTTGACCCGGAAGTGTAAATAATATAAGCGAGGGAAGTGGAATTCTCATGCCCCTCGCAAGGAGAATCCAATGTAGGGGCAGACCCGTGTGTCTGCCCAATTTCAATTGGCTCTAAACTAACATCGGGCGCATACGCGGATGCGCCCCTACAAAATTCTTTCAAATCCCTCTCGGTAATTAAAATCAAGGCCCCACTGTCTTTTAACATATAATCCATGCGTTCCTGAGGGTATGACGGATCAATGGGAAGGTAGGCCCCACCGGATTTTAATATCGCAAAAATCCCAACAATCATTTCAATGGAACGATCGATCGTCAACGCAACGATCATATCCTCCCCGATTCCTTTTTCTTTTAATTTCAATGCCAACGCATCGGCTTCCCGATTCAATTCCTTGTATGAAACCTGGAACCGCCCACAAACACTGATGATACGATCCGGCGTTTGGTGAACCTGATCTTCGAATTGCCGATGAACAGGTTTGAATTCATTAACCGTACGTTCAATTTCAGAAGATTTATTGAACTCATAAAGGAGTTGTTCTTTTTCGGTATGGGAAATCAATTCGATTTCCGATAATCGTTTTTCGGGATCGGTTACCGCATTATCCAGAATGTGAACCAGACACCGGTGGTGACGCTCAATATCTTCCAGTGAGTAGCGGCTGATCTGGTAGATCCAAAACAATTCAAGAATCCCATGAATGTCCAGGTTTCCCGAATTAATATTAATCGTGAGCGGACTGGGATCATGTACACAAAACCAGCAGTGAACATGGAATCCATCTTCTTCCAAATCCGGATGACCGATAAGGTTGATGTTTAAAAAATAATTGATATCGACTCCGGTTTTCTCACGCATTTCCTCCATCAGACAGTCAAACGGATACCGCTGATGATTTTTTAATATATCATTGACCTGCCCGGAGATTCTCGAAACAAATTCGGAGAATTTCGGGAAACCGCACGATTCGGGTTTCAGATTCATGCGCAAGGGAAAAGTACTCACCGTCATTCCGGCAGTGCGTTGATGATATTCGGTGGACCGGCCGTGATTCGCACTGCCAATCACAAAGTCCGTGGAGCCTGTTACACGTGATATATAAACCGACAATGCCGCCAATACCAATTTAAACATCGACGCCTTATGAACACGGGAATAATGACGCATGGCGTCGCGTAAATGACCGGGAATCGCCAATATTTTCAAACGGCTATCCGGACTTCCGCTTGTCCGTTTTCCCCTTGTGGAAAGATCAACCTCTTCCGGAAGCGGTAACAGGGTATGATGCCAAAATTCCCGATCGGTCAAAACCCGGGGGGATCTCAAATACGCTTGCTCATCGCTTATAAAACGTTGATACGAATAAACCTCCGGGGTGACAATCTCTTTTCGTTGTTCCAGTTTCCGGTAAACGTCATTGATTCTCCGGGCCAATAGAAATACGGTCCATCCGTCTGAAACCAAATGGTTCATCTTCATGTAAAAACCGCTTTCCGTTTCGTTCCATAACATAAATGCAAAATAAAAAAGTTCGTTATTCAGTATGCGGAAAGACGTATGAAGTTCCCCATCCAACCAGCGGCGAAATGCGTTTTCACTGCCTTCGGGAGACGAACGGAAATCGAAAACCGCGATCGAATAATATCGATAAGGCATCACATATTGGCAGGGCTCGAGTTGCTTATCGAATTCCACGATTCGCAACCGCAGGCCGTCTTGCTCGCGAAGAATATGGTTAACGGCTTCTTCCAGTAATTGTTTATCCAAAACCTGACCCGGATATCGAACCGTAACCGCAAGGTTATTGCTCGTCGTGTCAGGGTATACCTTTTCCGTGTAATAGATCCGTTTTTGCGGATGACTTAACGAAAAGCACGGATAATTGCCGCCCATGATCCGCTTCTCATCAGCGGTAATCATATCGATATCCGAAAGACACACATGAGGATTTTTAAGCGTTTCGTGTAGGATTCGGATGAAATGCCCGGCCAATTGCTTGATCGTTTCAGGTTTGAACAAACGAGAACTGTATTCAAAGGCAAGAAATATCGTGTCCTTCGATTCCCAGGCCACAAGCGTCAGGTCAAGTTTGGACGTATGATGAACATACGACTCGTTTTCCCGATCGGAATTCGAAGTTAATGGTTCCCGATCCTCTTCGAGTCCCAGCATAGACATGATCTTCGGATCAAAAATATTCTGGACCATTAACCCCACATTGGTAATCATGGTCGAAGGCGTGTCGTGTTTAAGCCCGATTGCGTTTAATAGTTCGGCATACGGGTACCCCTGATGTTCATAGGCTTCCAGGGTGCACGTTTTTACCTCATCCAGGAATTTCAGGAAGGTTTTTTCCCCGGTAGGGAAATTTCGCATCATCAGCGATTCGATAATCAACCCGATGATATTCTCCAGGTCCGCATGACTGCGGGCCGCTGTAGGTGAGCCGATGATGATATCGCGTTTCCCGGTATATTTAAATAATAGTATATTGAAAACAGTCAACAAAACCATGTACAATGTCGTTCCGGTGCAGCGCGTCAGGGCGTGCAATTCATGGGTCATGATATTGTCAAGCGTGATATTGAGGCTTCGCCCTTCAAAGGTCTGACTGCCTCTCGTCGCCGGATAATCGACCGGCAATCGGATCGCTTCCGGTAAAGGTGCGGCCAGCCGTTGGGCCCAATATGTTTCATGCGACGTCATGCTTCCGGATTGAAGCAAACGCTCCTGCCATTGACAATAATCGCTGTATTGCAGCCGTTTGGAAGATAAATGCTTACCCGAATAAAGGGTTAAAAAATCTCGCGCCAATACGTGATGGGAGGTTCCATCCGATACGATATGATGCATATCGACCAGGAGAACATAACGAGAATCGGAAGTTTTGATCAACCCGACCCGAAAAAGCGGGGCTTGCGCCAGGTCGAACGGTTGGACAAAGCGGTTGATAATATCCCGGGGCGAACGCTGGTCTCGATTGACAGCGTTAAGACTCAAATCATGGATTTCGATTGAAAATCGAGTTCGAATGTCGGGTTTGGGATGAATAATCTGAATCAATTGGTTGTCCAAAAGAGAGAACGAGGTTCTCAAACTGTCATGGATATCGATCAATCGTTTGAATGTCGCTTCCAATTTTTCCGTTTCGATTTTCATCCGGGGATGAAGGACCTGAATCAGGTTATAAGCGGTGCTTGTCGGCGCCATTTGCTGAAGGAAATAAAACCGCTGTTGCGCGCGGGATACCGGGTAATATTCTTTTTCTTCTGTCGGTTCGATGGAACGGTACCGGTCGCCCGATGCTTGAGTGAGATAGGTGGACATACTGCGAATCGTGGGATTTTTAAATACTTCGGACAGCGGAATTTTGGCATTCATTTCTTTATGAATCTGAGTGACCAGACGGGATGCTTTTAACGAGTGACCGCCCAGATTGAAAAAATTATCATCGATGCCGATGCCGGAATCCGATACTTTATTCGTCTTTTTTCCCAGGACTTTGGACCATATCGCGATCAATTGTTCATCGATTTGATCCCGCGGTGCCGCGTATGGCGTTTCCCGATTGCAGGTTCCGGGTTCGGGAAGCGCAGCGCGGTTGATTTTTCCCGATGAATTGAGCGGAAAGGCATCCAATCGCACAAAGTAGGAAGGGATCATGTAGTCCGGGAGTGACTGCGATAAAAACTCCCGCAATTGACGTTCCACATCATCGCGAGTATCGGAGACCACATACGCGCACAAGTATTTATCGCCGCCAAGATCTTCTTTTAAAAGAACAATGGCATCATTGACCTCCGGGTGACGACTGATCTTTTCTTCGATTTCTCCCAATTCGATGCGGAATCCTCTTAATTTGACCTGATGATCGATTCGCCCGATAAACTCAATCGCTCCATTTTCCAGCCACTTTCCGAGATCGCCTGTTTTATAAAGAATGCCTCCGTCGTCCCGCTTTTTGTAAAAAGCGGGGCAAAAACTTTTGGTATGGGAACGATTAAGGTATTCCGCATTCGGCAACCGGTAACCGATAAACTTTTCCGACGTCAATTCCGGATTGTTTAAATAGCCTCGCGCCGTACCCTGTCCGCCAATGTAAATCTCACCCGCAACACCTACAGGTACAAGGTTCATATATTTATTCAATAGGTAAATAGCCGTATTGGATAACGGATAGCCGATGGGAACGTTCATTGCCTTATCGGCAATGGAATCCACCGGATAATAAGTCGCATACACCGTGGTTTCTGTGGGACCATAGACATGAATGATTTTTCCTTTTCCAAAGAATGCGAGCGCTTTTTGGCAATGGTCCACCGAGACCCGCTCGCCGCCGAAAAGGATCCTGCGAATGGATTTCAGACTCTCTTTTTCGAAGTCCGTCAACGCGTTAAACAACGCAGTCGTGACAAAAAATACAGTGATTTGATGTCTACCGATTTCTCGGGTCAGATAATCCATGGATGAACCGGTTTCTTTACCGATTAACACCAGCGACGCGCCATTTAATAAGGCGCCGTAAATATCGAATACCGAACCATCAAACGCATAATTGGATAATTGCAAAAGGCGATCAAGCGGGGTAATGTCAATGTAATTGGTATTTTTTACTACCCGCGTGACATTGAAATGCATGGTTAAGACGCCTTTGGGTTTTCCCGTGGAACCGGAGGTGTAAATAATGTAAGCAAGCGCTGAAGAATATTGAGAAACTCTCGTAGGGGCAGACCCGCGTGTCTGCCCCAATCCGGCTTTCTCCTGAAAAGCATCGGGCGCACACATGGGTGCGCCCCTACGGAATTCTTTAACATCTCGATCTGTAATTAAATTCGATGCGCCGCTGTCTGTTAACATATAATCGATGCGTTCTTGCGGGAAATCCGGGTCGATTGGAAGATATGCGCCTCCGGCTTTTAGTATTCCAAATAAACCCACG
>JBLMYT010000007.1:0-10756 GCA_050258455.1 Candidatus Omnitrophota bacterium
AGAATACAAAGAGTTTTTCTCGGACGTCGTGATCAAGACAAACATCAAAACGGGAAAAGAAAAAATTCCTACGGATATTTATTTTCTTTTGGAACATAAAACTCGGGGTGAAGATAAAATTTTCGTGCAAATTCTACATTATATGAGCATGGAATGGCAAAAAGATGTCTCTCAAAATAATCCCCTTCGAATAATCCTTCCCCTTGTCTTTTATCATGGCCCGGATAATTGGAATGTGAATCCTTCTTTTGTGGATGAATTTGATGTCGATGACGATCTGAAAAAATTCATGCTGAATTTCCGGTACATCCTGTTCGATACGAATAAATGGAATTTTTTGGAAGAATGCAATGAGGGTTTAAAAAATAACGTCTATCTTTTCACATCATTGGTATTGATGAAATGTGCATTCAATAATGATTTGGAAAGCATCAAGGAAATATTTAAGTTCTGGCAGCGAAAGGGGTTTATTAAAGAAACCGGGAAAATTATCTTTTTTTTGCGGTATATCTCGGCCACCCAGGATATAGAACCGGGAAAATTAATTACAATGTTAGAAGAAAGTCAAATAGACGGAGGTGATATTATGCAAACATTAGCCCAAAGATGGATTGAAGATGGTAAAAAAGAAGGAAAAAAAGAGGGAATCGAAATAGGAATAATGAAAACGGCAAAAGAATTATTGAAGCGGGGTTTTGATATAGAAACAATCAAAGAAGTAACAGGGTTTAGTAAAGAAAAAATAGAAAAATTGGCGACAGGCCATTAATAACCAGCCTTGGAGCAGGCACGCAGGTCTGCCCTACAGGGTGGCACCATAACCATCCCCTATCGCAAGAGTAAATCCCAAAACGTGAATTAAAATAAATATTTTCATATTGAAACCCCTGAGAATTTCAACTATAATACCATTATGAAGATGAAGTCCATTAAGAAAGAAAGGGATAATCGAGCATTGCAGCTCGATTTTATTAAACTTCCTTTGTCCGACCGACGCAAAATCATGAAACAGCAGGCTCGGAAACTGGTGGCCCATTACCAACAAACGGCAGATGAACGCAGGGAATGGCAATGCGGAGATTTCAGGTTTAGGGCCTGGGAATCGTTAAAATGAACTCGTTCCCGATTTCTTCGAGCAGAACGTCTTTTTGGAGAATTGTTTTTAACCAGACTGATGATGCGGCGCACACCGCTTCCGATGGCCGTAACCATTCCCATTTTGTATAGTAAGTTATAGATTGTCGGATTTCGCAATATATGTGAACCGCCGATTCTCATGCTTTCCGGAGTAACCGAATTAGGCAGTTTACCAGGGGTTCTGATTTCAAGCCTGTTTTCATAAATAAAAATACGAATCGGAGCGCCGATCGTATAATCCTTATGCGAAATGGCATTTACGACAGCTTCTCGCAATGCGGCAGGCGGAACCTCTCTTCTGATTTCCGGTTTAAAGCCTTCAATCACATGTTCTTCTCTCAAATACAGGTTAATAAACTTTTCCGTATTTTCGAGGATATCGGGAATGCGTCCCGTTATATCTTTCTTATCGAATGGAGGAATTGACAAATCATTTCCTTTGATATAAGCGCAGATCACCTGGGCACTTTGAAAGAAGAATTGGGGTTTTTTACCGAAAAATAAGATACCGGTTACTGTGGGTATGTTATTGTCGTCCAGAAGATGGAGGTTTTTGAGGTAACTGTTCAATTCGGATTCATAGGCTTTGATGTCCATGTATCTTCGCAAATATTCGTCGAAGGTATCCAGGTCGAGATCTTTTAAATTTGCACGATGAACAGGTGTCTGTTCATAATAAATACAGCCAGCTTGAAAAAAGCCTAAAAGCTCTTTTAATTCAGATTCATTCATTTTTATGCGACTTCCTAAAATCACATTTTAGAAAAAGAGTAACACAAATTGAGAAAAATCTGAAATTTCTCACAAGAAAATTCTTGGGAAACTAAATATTCTAAGTATTAAAAAAGTTGAAATTCAATTGTTTTTATGCTATAATATTAATGTTTATTTAAATTAGAAAAGGAGTATTAATATGAACAAATATTATCAATTAATATGTTTAAAGGGTCATCAAATAACCGATCGGTATGATTCCAATATTTCTGGAGGAGCACAATTTTGTAGTCAATGTGGTAAAGAGGCTATCTATAAATGTCCAGAATGCCAAGAGCCAATAAGTGGCTACGAGTATATTCCAAATGCTGTCATTGCTGGGGGCACCGATGTGCCTAATTATTGTGAAAAATGTGGAAAGAAATTTCCTTGGGCTAACTTGGACTAATTAAAGGACTAACAATCCAAAAGTACAAAGTCCCCTCTTTAATGATATAGAAATTATAATTCGCGCTTTTACCTTTGTTGCAAGGCAACTATTAATTCCAAAAAGATTCATCGGTTCTTTTTAAACCGTCCTGCTTTCTGGGCGCTTCCGCTTCCTTCCAATGAATACTCCTTTAAACTCCCGGAAGGATTTTTACAGAAAAAATCCAACTGCTTCACGTATCGACTGATCATATAACGCATCGTCTCCGGCTGAAACATGTTTCGCTTGTAAACCCATGACATACTAATACCATTGGCCATCTCCGTTGCATATACTTCAAGATCAAACTTGACATCCTGCGCATCCCCACGATGAACCGGCTCAAACGATTCCATCATTCCGGCTTCACTGGCACTCCCCACATTAAACATGTTAAACGACGCTGAAATATCCGGATATTTTATTCCCATTTCTTCAAATATCATCTCCAACGGATATCGCTGATGCTGAAACACGTCCATGACTTCCTTATTCACGTCCTGCAAAAATAGGTTGAACGGCTTTTGATCATCCACCTGGACTTTAAGGATAATGCTATTCACAAAGAATCCCACAATGTGATGCAACGAGGGATGATCCCGACCGGCAGATATCATCGAACAAGAAACATCTTTCTGATTGGAAACCCCAGACAATAACATAAGATACACGCTAAACATGACGGTAAACAAGGTGACATTATTTTCTTCCGCAAGATGCTTCAATCGATCAGTGAACTCACCGTCAATCGGATACGACCACGCTGCACCGGCAAGATCATTTCTCCCAATCTCAAAATCCGCAGGCAATTGAAGAAAAGGTACGCCATCTTTTAATTTCTCTCTCCAATAACTCCGCGACGGCTCACTCTCGGAACTCTCCAACCAGGTATTATGCCATACGGCAAAATCTTTGTATTCAATGGTATGAGGCGGGATTTCTACTATATTACCGCTTTGCAAATATCCGGTATACAATTGATTAAACTCGGACTTCAATACATCCAATGACCATCCATCCGAAACAATGTGATGAATATTGAATAGTAACCGGCACTTCGAAGGCTCGGTTTTGATAAGCGCTACCCGAAAAAGAGGCGGCTGAAATAAATCAAAAGGCGCTGCCGCGATTCGGTTATGGATCGCCATGAGATGGTCCTGTTTTTCGGTTTCCGCCATCATCGATAAATCAATGAATTCGAACGGGAGTTTAATGGCTTCCACAATAAACTGAAAGGGACAATCATCCACAAGCTTAAACGCCGTTCGTAAACTTTCATGACGATTCGAAAGATATTCGAATATACGACCGGCTGCCACAGGATCCACATCATGATTCAAATCAAACGACATGGGCATGTTAAACGCCGGACTCTCGGGCTGCATCTGATGCAAAACATAAAGCCGACGCTGATTGAACGACAAGGGATAACAATCGGCATTTTCAATCTTGGGGATATCGATAAACGCAGAACACTGCGATTGCGATATCACCACTGCCAACTGACGAACGGTTGGCGCCTGAAATACGGTCACAAGAGGAATCTTGACATTTAATTCCCTGTATATGTGCGAAACCAATACCGTGGCTTTTAAGGAATGCCCCCCAAGTCTGAAAAAATCATCATCCACGCCAACCCGCCCCTTCACTCCCAAAACCTCCGACCAAATCCCGGCAAGCTTCTCTTCAAGTTCACTACCCGGCGCATCATAACGCTCATCCGCATTGAACACCGGCTCAGGCAAAGACCGTCGGTCTACTTTTCCATTGGCGGTCAAGGGAATGGTTTCCATTTCCACAAAATGCGCAGGAACCATATACGACGGCATGACTCGCCCCAGCGATTCCCGCAAGACGTCAATAGAAGTCTGGCCCTGATGCACAATATAAGCACACAGGTACTTATCCCCCGAAGCATCCTGCCGCATGATCACAACCGCATCGCTGATTCCATCCTGCCTGAGGATGTGATTTTCAATTTCGCCGATTTCAATCCGAAAACCCCTCATCTTTATCTGACTATCCATACGCCCTAAGAATTCGATGTTCCCATCTTCCGTCCACTTCCCCAAATCTCCGGTTTTGTAAAGTTGGCTAGCTTTGTTTGCCACAGAGGACACAGAGGTCACAGAGATGAATCTTTGTGCAGTTAATTCGGGGTTATTTAAATACCCACGCGCGGTTCCTTCACCACCAATATAGACCTCGCCGCTGATTCCCACCGGAACCGGATTCATATATTTATCCAATATGTAAACCACAGTATTCGTCAACGGTTTGCCAATGGGAACCGCTGACGCTGTTTTATCGATATGATCGATTGCATACATCGACGCAAAAACCGTTGTCTCGGTCGGTCCATACGCATTCATGATCCTCCCCTTCCCCAAATATTCCAATGCTTTCCGCGAATGCGCCAACGAGGCCCGCTCACCACCAAATATGACCTTCCGAACGTTATTTAAAGATTCTACCCGAAGCTCCACCAACATGTTAAACAACGCAGTGGTCGCAAAAAACACGGTCACACATTCCCGCCGGATCAAATCACCTAATTTTTCGATTTCTAATAGATCTTTTTTACCGATCATAACTAAGGCGGCACCATTAAGCAATGCCCCACAAATATCAAATACCGATCCGTCAAACGCATAATTGGATAATTGAAGTATGCGGTCCTGCGACGTGAGTTGAATGTAATTCGTATCCTTAACCACCCGCGGGACATTGGAATGCACGGTTAATACACCCTTGGGTTTACCCGTAGAACCGGAGGTGTAAATCACATAAGCGAGCGAGGTGGCCAGTTTCCGGTGGCCGGTAGCCGGTAAAGGACTCAGTAGATCTTCCGACAAATTTTCAGTAGGGGCAGACCCGTGTGTCTGCCCGATTTTAATGTTTTCCGAATTGGAACCGGGCGCACACGCGGGTGCGCCCCTACGGAATGCCTCAAACTCTCTCTCGGTAATCAATACCTGAACGCCGCTATCCTTTAACATGTAATCGATACGTTCCTGCGGATAATCCACATCGATCGGTAAATACGCACCGCCTGCTTTCAATATCCCCAAAATGCCGATGATCATCTCAATAGATCGCTCAATTTTTATCCCCACAATGGTGTCAGCTTGCACCCTCCGTTGAATTAATAAATTCGCCAAAAGATCGGATTGTTTATTTAATTCGTGATAAGTTAAATGACCAAAAGTTTTTTGGGGGTCCAGGGGGCGATTTTTCAAAAAAGCCCCCTGGTCGAAAGTCCCGATAACAGCAATATGATCCGGGATCTGTCGAACCTGTTCCTCAACTAATTCATGAAGGGTTTTCTCTGCCGGATAACCCATACTCGCTTCGTTAAACTCATACAGAATGCGCGTCTTTTCCTGAGATGACATGATTTCCAATTCGCAAATCTTCTTCGACGGATCCGCACATATTTCCGTGACCAACTGTTTGTAATAATCGATAAACCGCAAAATGGTTCGTTCATTGAAAAGTTTGATGCAATATTGAAATCCACAAAAAAGCTTTCCGTCGACTTCTCCCCCACTTAACATTAAATCCACTTTCGATGTGCCGGGATCATACTCATACGGCCGAAGCTTCAAACCGGATATATTGGATTCCGGCCAATCAAAGTTTTGAAGCGTAAACATGACGTCAAACACAGGGTTGCGGGATATATCCCGATTGATTACAAGCTTTTCAACGATGTCCTCAAACGGGTAATCCTGATTTTCAAAAACGCCGAGCGTTCGTTTTTTTACTTCCTCAAGGAACGCAAGGAAAGACTGATCTCCGACAGGAAAATTGCGCAATGCCACGGTATTGACAAACATTCCGATGATACTTTGCCAATCATCTTCACTCCGACCCGCGACAGGCGAACCCACGATGATATCTTCCTGCCCACTCAATTTATGAAGCAAGACATTGTAAATGGAAAGTAGAACAATAAATAAAGTAAGGCCGCCTTTTTTTTCCAAATGATGCAAACGCGCGGTTTCCTCTTCCCCGATCTCGAACCCTGTGCCTACGCCTTCGAAACTCTGAAAGACCGGCCTGGGATAATCGGTGGGCAATTGCAAGACCGGCATTTCCCCTTCAAAATAATCAAGCCAAAACGCCTCCTGATCCTGCAATCGCTTTCGATATGCGGCACTTTTCTGCCATACGGCATAATCTTTATACTGAAAATTTACCGGCGGTAACGCCCTATCCATATCCGAAGCCATGTATAACTCGGAAAATTCTTTGATGAGTATGCCGGTGGAGGTTCCATCCGAAATAATGTGATGCATGTCAACCATTAAGAAATACGTGGATTCCGAAACACGGATCATCCCGACGCGAATCAACGGCGCCTGCGAAAGATCAAACGGTCGAACAAACGACTTGATAACAGCCTCAGGCGTTGTTCCGCGTTTACCTTCCGTAAACAAATCATGCCACTCGAGGTCCAACTCCACCCTGTCACAAATGACCTGAACCGGTTCGTCTCCGATCATTTGAAACGAGGTTCGAAAACTGTCATGGCGCTGAACCAGATGTTTAAACACGTTCGCGATCAGGGTTTTATCCAATCGGCCATCGAGCTTCAATACGGTGGAAATATTATATTCAATACCCTGGTTATTTAACCGGTAAAAGAAGTATAATCGTTTTTGAGCCGAAGATAAGATATAATATTCTCTCTCTTCCGCATGGGTGAATGCATCCGCGCTGTTCTTTTTTGCTTCCTTCAAAAAAGCGATGATATGACTTTTATTGACTTTCAATTCTTCCATTAATACCGAATCCATGCTTCCTTTCGGCGCATTGATTTTTAGATTATCATCGTCGGTTAAATGAATCTTTATACCCAAACGTCTAAGCTTCGAAAATAGATTGAATAATTCCGGATGAACACTCATATGAAAATCTCCTCGTTATCTTCTTCTTGTTGAATGTGGTTTTCGGTCTCGGTAATATCCGCCGGTTTTTCTTTTGCCCATAGGATAAATTTGATTAAAGAAGCGATTTCCCGAACGGTCGGGGTTTTAAATAATTCCAGCAAAGAGAAATCAATTTGAAACTGTCGGCGGATGCGTCCCGCGAGAATCGCTGCTTTTAACGAATGGCCGCCCAAATGAAAAAAGTTGTCATCGATACCAATGGGCGTCTGTGTATTCAAAACAGTTCCCCATATTTCGATCAATGTTTTTTCAACGTCATCTCCGGGCGCCACATAACTTGCACCACCGGTTAAAACCGGTTTGGGCAACGCGCTACGGTTTATTTTTCCATTGGAGGTCAATGGAATTCGATCCATCTTTACAAAATAGGATGGAACCATGACCTGCGGCAATTGGCCGGATAAATAATTCCGTAACTCCGCGACGTCATACTCGCTATCGGATACGATATACGCGCATAAATATTTATCGCCATGTTCTTCGCCGCATAACACAACCGCTTCTTTTATATCTTTATACGTCAATAATCGATTTTCAATCTCTCCCAATTCGATCCGGAACCCCCGGATCTTGACCTGCTGATCCATTCGTCCCAAAAATTGGATGTTTCCATCTTCTGACCATTTTCCCATATCGCCGGTTTTGTAAAATTTGTTAGCCACAGAGGACACAGAGTCCACAGAGAGAAACCTTTCTGCGGTTAATTCCGGATTGTTCAAATAGCCTCTGGCTAAACCTTTGCCTTTTAACGCGATTTCTCCCGCGATTCCAACCGGAACTAAATTCATCTGTCTGTCAATGATGATGATAGACATATTGGCAATCGGTTTTCCAATCGATATGCCACCACCCCGGTTGAGATTTCGGTAATACGAAACAACGACACTGCCTTCGGTCGGTCCGTATTCGTTGACGATTTCCAACGACGGATTCATTGTCCGGCTTTTCTCAATGATATCGGTTTGGACTTGCTCACCCGCCAATGTAATGATCTTTAATCCGGATAACTCTTTTTCCGTACCGGTTTCCAATATCATCCGGTAAAGCGATGGCACTGCAATCAAATGGGTAATCCCCATACGCGCAATAACCTCTTTTATCCGGCCGGTATCTTTGACGTCTTCCGCACTTAACTGGATGACTGCGGCCCCGGAAACCACAGGCGTAAAAAACGAGGTGATAAACCCGTCAAAAGCAAATGAAAATAACTGCAAGGCTCTGTCGTTCGGTTTCATTTTGTATTCGTTCATACGCCAGTAAATGGTGTTGGAAATACTCCGATGCTCGACCATAACGCCTTTGGGTCTGCCGGTTGAACCGGAGGTGTAAATCACGTAAGCGAGCGAAGTAACCGGTAGCCGGTGGCCGGTGGCCGGTAAAGGAAAGGCATTAAGAAGGTAAGATGCTTCTTCCGGTAAATTTTCTGTAGGGGCAGACCCGCGTGTCTGCCCGATTGTAATGATCTCCGAATTAGAACCGGGCGCACACGCGGGTGCGCCCCTACGGAAGGCCTCAAACTCTCTCTCGGTAATGAATACCTGAACGCCGCTATCCTTTAACATATAATCGATACGCTCTTGCGGGTAATCCGTATCAATGGGTAAATATGCGCCCCCTGCTTTCAATATTCCCAATATCCCGATGATCATTTCAATCGAGCGCTCGATTTGAATTCCCACAATCACATTGGAATTTACTCCTTTATCCCTTAAAACGCATGCCAGGTGCTCAGATTGTTCATTTAATCGATGGTAAGTCAAAAAACAAAAAGTTTTTTGGGGGTCCAGGGGGCGATTTTTCAAAAAAGCCCCCTGGTAAAAGTTACCAATGAGAGCAATATTGTCAGGCGTTCTCACAACCTGTTCGTCAAACAACCCATGCAATGTGTTATCGATAGCGAATGTCTCACCGGATTGACTGAATTCCGATACAATCTGATGCCGTTCGTCTTCACCCAGAATATCGATGGCTTTTAACTCGATATCGGGTTGCATCAAAACTTGAGAAACGATATATTTAAAATAACCGATAAACCGGTTAATGGTTTCGGGTTTAAAGAGTTTCGAACCATATTCGACATTAAAGATTAACCCTCGCCCACCTTCGATTTCGACAAAATACATATTCAAATCATACTTGGAAATCCCCGGCGTATGCACATACTCTTGATTGAAAGAAGGCAACTCACCTTTGAACTCGGCCTGATTTAACATGTTAAAGACCACATCAAATACCGGGTTTCGAGCGGTATTTCGATCCAGGTTCAGCTTTTCGACCAGTTCTTCAAACGGATAATCCTGGTTTTCATAAGCACCGAGTGCACTCGCTTTCACTTCTTCCAAAAAGTTTAAAAACGTTTGTTCGGCAACCGGATAATTTCGAATCGCCAGCGTATTGACAAACATACCGATGATTGGCTGCAAATCCGGATGGTTTCGTCCGGCAACGGGTATTCCTACCACAATATCGTCCTGTCCGCTTAGCTTGGAAAGAAATACAAAATATATGGCCATCAAAACCATATAGAGTGTGGCATCCGATGGCGCACCAATCTCTTTTAACCGGTCCACGATTTCTTTTTCAAGACCAAATCGAGTCGTGTTTCCCTCAAAACTTGTAACGGGCGGACGGGGAAAATCATAAGGCAATTCGAGTGTGGGAACCGAATCACCGAATTGATTCAACCAATACTGAGCTTTATCAGTTGTCTTTTGTTGCTGTTCCTCACTGTTTTGCCATTCGGAAAAATCGCGATACTGAATGGGAAGCGGCGGTAATGTTCGTCCTGCAACCAGATCCGTAAATTCCGTTTCCAACCGGGTCATGGAAACTCCATCCGAAATAATATGGTGCATATCGGTAAAAAGCATCCACGTATTTTCAGTGGTTTTGATCACAGCGGCACGCAGAAGCGGTGCCGCGGATAAATCAAACGGTACCACAAATTTTAATAGTTCGGTATTCAAGTCTTTGGGATTTATTGGATAATCGGGGTAATGGATCGAGAATGGGACCTGTTCGGGATCATGAATCCGTTGAACCGGGCCCTCTTCGGTTAATTCAAACGACGTGCGAAAGCTTTCATGGCGCTCGATTAACGTGTTAAAGATGCGTTCCAATTGGTCGTTATCCGGAGCATCCGGCAGCATCAGGACCTGGGGTAAATTGTAAGCCGTTCCTTCCGGTGCCATGTGCTGAATAAAAAACAAACGCTTTTGGGCAGCGGATAAGAGATAATGATCCTTTTTGGGTGCTTTGGGAATCGAACGAAATTCGTTCTTTGTCGAGGAATCGATCAAAGTCGCCAGGTCTTTAATGGTCGGATGACCGAAGAAATCGGTTAATTGAATCTCCACATCAAACTGCCGGTGAATTTTTCCCGAAAGGGTCATGGCTTTCAAGGAATCCCCACCCAGTTCAAAAAAGTCGTCGATGATTCCTATTTTTCCCACACCGAAAAAATTCTCCCACATCAAAACCA
>JBLMYT010000008.1:0-32523 GCA_050258455.1 Candidatus Omnitrophota bacterium
ATCACCCTTACCTGGTGAGCGATTTTCCGGCGGTACCGTTTACCACCAATTACGAGCTTTTCATTCGACTCAGCGACCTGGGACAGCGGTTAGCGGAGATTCATCTGATGACATCCGGGGAGCTGGACCGGGTCAATCCGGAACTCCAAATTAAACCGCAATATTTCGAGCAGGCAACCATGGATCCGGAACCTTTTATTTCCAAAATAACCAAACAGGAATGGGGATACATGTTAAACGGATACCGGATTATGGATAAATGGGCCGTGTATCAGACATCGAGGAAAGGAAACCGTCTCACGCCCAGGGAGTGTCTTCGGTTGATGCGAACCGTAGAAGCCATTCGGTTGACCATTTCTTATCAGGAGGCGATCGATCGATTGTACCCGACAATCGAGGCCGATTTGTTGGCCGATGGCTCGCACCGCGCCGATAAATGAGCCGAATCTGGACACAAGGCGGCTTACTTTTGCAATCGATCGACTGACTTCGGGCACAAAGAGACTCACTTTTGCAATCGATCGACTGACTTCGGGCACAAAGCGACTCACTTTTGCAATCGATCGACTGACTTCGGGCACAAAGCGACTCACTTTTGCAATCGATCGACTTACTTTTGGAACAAAGACACTCACTTTTGCAATCGATCGACTGACTTCGGGTACCAAGCGACTCACTTTTGCAATCGATAGACTTACTTTGGGCACCAAGCGACTCACTTTTGCAATCGATCGACTTACTTCGGGCACAAATAGACTCACTTTTGCAATCGATAGACTTACTTCGAGCACAAAGAGCCCAATCTGTATGCAGAAGGAGCCAACTTCCGGAACCAAGAGACGAACCGGCAAAAGAAGGAGCTCAATTTCAGGGCAACAGGGAGACAAAAATATCCTACCGAATCTGTCCTGACTTTCATTTAATCATTTTCTCGGTTCATTGCACTGATTCTGATCGGCATCCCAATTCGGTTCGTGACGATCCAACCATGTTTTTAATATCGAATTCATCTCGGTTTTATTCAAACAATTAAATCCGATTTTAATCGACCGGATTTTTGTGAGCTTACTCAACGTGAAGGGGACCGCACCGCTGAACCGATTGTTGTTTAGATGAAGCATACGCAAATTGGTCAGATACCCGAATAAATACGGAACGGTGCCATTCAGATTGTTGTGATCGAGATAAAGCCTTAACAAATTCTTAAGGTTCCCCAGTTCAACCGGTATACTTCCATCCAGTTGGTTGTTCTGAAGACAGAGCCATTCCAGATTACCCAAATTTCCCAGGGTCGATGGAATAACTCCGGTGAGTCGATTGTTATTCAAATAAAGCCTTTTCAAATTTCCGAGATACCCCAACTGATAGGGAATCGCACCGGTGAACGCATTGTTACCCAGTTTGAGGACCTTTAAGTTTCCCAACAACGCCAACGCGGAGGGGAGGGCGCCGCTGAGCCGATTATCCCGGAGGTCAAGCGTTTCCAAATTTCGGAGATTTCCGAATGATGAAGGGATGGTACCGGTCAGGCGGTTATTCCAAAAATCCAGACTCTCTAAATTTTTTAGATTCCCGAATTCGAGGGGAATGGTTCCGCTGATTTGATTCAGATACAGCGACAAGATCCGCAACCGTCCCAGTTTACCGAGTTCACCCGGTAAACTACCCGTCAAATTATTATTACTCAACTCAAGGATTTCCAGGTTGACCAGGTTTCCCAGAGAAGAAGGGAGATTGTCACTAAACCGGTTACCGCAAGCGGAAAAAATTCTCAAGCTGAGAAGGTTTCCTAGCCTCGGCGGCAGACTGCCGGTAAAGCGGTTGTTCTCAAGGTAAAGAAACTCCAGACTTGAAAGATCCCCGATTTCGGATGGAAGACGTCCACTCAATTGATTCCAGCTCAAGTCCAGACGCTGCAACTGGGTGAGCTTTCCCAAGCTTTTGGGGATTTCGCCGCTCAGCATGTTCCACCCCAAATCAAGCACCTGCAAGTTGCCGAGAGTCTCGATTTCCGAAGGAATAGAACCGAAAAGATTGTTGCTGTTCAGGTTGATTTCCGTGATGCTATCGTCTAAAATTAAAATGCCATTCCAGCCGTCTTCGGTTCCGGGTATCGAAAATCCATCACCGCTTAACGGGGGATCCTTCCAGCCGGAATTGTTTTGCCACCCATCCCCATTGGTTGCTTTATATAGGGCAATTAAGGCGGCGCGTTCCTGAACGGAAATATTTCCGTAAATAAACGATGCGCTTAAGATGACGAAACATAACCCGAAAAGGGTTCGCATCATGCGGGTGATGAATTGCCGTTGCATGTTGGACACCGAACCTCCTGTTTAGCGTAACTGAAAATAACAAAAAGTAGGAGCGAAACACCTTAATCCTTAAGGAGTTCCGCTCCCGATCATGTATTATAGTTATATTTAGATGTTTTTAGTTCTTCCCGACCCGAATCAAGAGGTCTCGTCGTTCCAGGTGGCCGGATTCATTCTTGACCACAAAGGTCATCCGGTAATCGCCCAAAAACCCGGGGCCGATCTGCCAACAAAATACCCCGCGATTCCGGTCAAAGGTGGAACCAATGGGAAGTTCACTGACATTCATCGAGCCGCCTCGATTCTTCTGCAAGAAATCGATTTCCACCCGTTCCATTTCTCGGAGGTCAATGCGGATGAGCCCCTGATCATCCGGCTGGAGGGTTTGAAGCGCACTGTCTTTCTTGTACCCTTTGCGAATGCCAACGGGGCTATATTGATTTAGCGCTAGCTTACCGGTATCGATCGAAAATATGGGGGGTGAAACCCGGTATTCATTGCTATTGATCACATTAAAATACCGACTGCCGATGCCGTCGGTATTTCCCGAATTGTCGGTCACGGTCCACGCAATGGTATGAAGGCCGTTTCGGTATTTGGCGGTATCCAGATAAAAATAACCGCCGGCCCCATTGGTGTTGGCGAGATTGGGAAAAAGCGCGGCCACGTCGTCCCGGTAAAGGTTATAAACCGGTTTACCGACAGTCATGCCATCGACCCATACCTCGATTGTGGAACCATCGGTCGGGATCGCATTGGGTTGCGGGGTGAGTGCCCATCCGAAATTGACGTACCGGTACCCGGACGCGGTTCCGCCCTGAGTCGGGGTATCGATCGTTCCAAAGGGTTTGGGAGACGCAAAATTATTGACCGTGATGGTTTTAACTCCGAGCGACGTTTCATGACCATTGATATCGGTGGCAATGGCATTGAGTTTGTATTTGCCGTCGGCGCTGTAGGGCAAGGTATTGGTGAGCAGCATGTATCCCCACCCGGCTTTGTCGTTCATGGGAGACGAGGGATAAGTGGCCTGAATATCGGGGCGTGCCCCTTCAATCAACACGGCATCGCCGATAAATACCGGCGTATTTCCCGATTCCCGGTAGATCTTCACGCTACGGATTCCCAGATCATCCAGAGCCCAGCCGGTGACGGCAATGCTGCCGCTGACCTCCGCACCATCCATTGGGGTCGAAAACTCACCAAAAGGGGGAGCTTCCGACGATGCGGCCTTGATCTTCAAGGTCACCCCAATCACCTGGGGCGAATTGATGGCTTTGGGGTCGGTGATGACAATATGCCCCACATAATCGCCGAGAGCAACGCCGCCGGGATTCACCGACACGGTCAGGGCCTGCCCACTGCCACCGGAGGTGGGCGTGCAACTCAACCAGGGCACATCGATCGCGGTTTTCCAATTCAGGGTGTCGCTGCCGGAATTGGAAATCCAAATCACCTGAGGATCGGTGACAAGTTCTGTGGAATCGGCGATTGCGACAAAGTTCAAGACGGTTTGACTTAAATTGATTTTGGGGCTTCCTCCGCTGCATTGATCCTGATGCGCCTCCCAGCCGGAGTTATGGGTGTTTAACCACGATCGGAGAGTCGGATCCGATGTTTTCAAACAGTTGGAACCGATATCCACCCCCTTGATTTGAGACAGTTGAGTCAGAGCGGTGGGGATGTCTCCGTTTAAATGATTATCCTCCAGGTACAAATACTCCAATTTGTTAAAGTCTTTGAGTGCGGCAGGAATGGAACCGGTCAGGTTGTTGTGATTGAGGTTAATTCGCGCCACATGGTCGGCCAGGGTCGTAATGCCGAACCAATTGCCTTCGGTTCCGGGGAGGGCAAAACCATCGGTATGAAGGGGCGGGGTTTTCCATCCGGAATTCGATAACCAACCATCCCCGTTGGTGGCCTTGTACAATGCAATCAGAGCGTTGCGTTCAATGGGGGGAACATCCCGGCTTAAACAGAAGCGGCATGAATCCCCGAATATGGCGCCATTAACGGTTCTGACCCGAATGTAAACGGGACAGAGGTAACTCGTGATTGCCGGAATATCGGGAATCGTCCATTCATAGGCATGCGTATCGGGAATATTGGTTACAATGGGGGTCCAGGTCGTTTTATTATCGATCGAATAGTCGATCGCTAGATTTCCCAATGAACCACTGGAATTCCATCGGATAAAATATTTGTTGCTCATGACCCAACTGACCCCGCAGCCGGGGGCAATAACGGTAATGGATGGCGGGACTTCCAGGCAATTGTCCTGGCGGTTTTGCCATTCCGGGTCCAGGCAGCTTAGTAATAAGAGTATATTCGGGCATACCGCATACAAACAATTGTAATCGATATTCAAATCGTATAACCTCATTAATTTAACCAAAGACATCGGAACTTCTCCGCTGAGTTTGTTGTGCTCAAGACGAAGATGCTGTAAGTTACCGATATCCCCCAATTGATCCGGCAGTTTACCGGCCAGGTTGTTGTTGTGGAGATCAATGGCTGTGACCCGGTCTCCATCCACGGTAATGCCATACCACTTGCCCTCAGAGCCGATGATGCCAAATCCATCGGTGTCGAGGGGCTCTGTTTTCCACCCGGAATTATTGGTCCAGTGATCGCCGTTTGTGGATTTGTAGAGAGCGGTTAACGCCGCCCGCTCCGGCCCCGGAACATCGCAACTGATACAAAATGAATCTGAAATACACTGCCCAATGCTTCCGCCCGGGTAAGCGATCACGATCATGATCCTGACCCGGCAAACCCATCCGACCGGGCCGTTGCACAGTGAGGCCGGATCGGGAACGGTCCAATTGTAACTGCCTGTGTTGGGCAAATTGGATTGAATGAGGCCCCAGGTCATCCCATTGTCGATTGAATAACTAATCGAAACGGTCCCCCCGGGAGCCGGGGAAGACCAACTGATGGGATAAACACGATCGATCACCCAACTGACACCTCGGGTGGGTGAAATGATGACACACTGGGATTCCTGATTCGGCTCCGATGTTTTTCCTTGCACGCACGGTCCCTCTGCGGGGGGAGAAATAGTCGCGCTCCGAAACGTTTGAGACGAATCGGATTTATTGGTTTCCCCGCTTACGAAACCACAAATCAAAAAAAGACAAAATGCGCCCAAAAGCATATTTAAAATGAGTTTCCCCCTCATCTTTCCCTCCTTATTTTTTAAACCTTACTTTTTAAATCTGTCGCGGAAATAAAGAGCTTTGGAATAGGGGTCGCCCCCTATTCCAAAACGTTACATCTATCGCCTACTTTTTCGACATTGCCGGCTCAATCGCGATGACGATGTCTTTGCGTTCGAGCTGCCCGTTATCATTCTTGAAGGCAAATGCCAACCGGTAACTTCCGATAAATGCGGAGCCCGGTTGCCAGTTAAATATTCCCGTATTGCGGTCAAACGTCGAACCGATGGGTAACCGTTCAAGAACAATACCCCGGCTTTGATTGTCGTTCGAGAGATTGAGTTCAATCCGTTCCATCTCTTTGGTTTCAATATTGATGATGCCTTTGCTGTCAGACCGTATTCTCTGGGCCACTGCATTCTTGTTGTACCCCCTCTTGAGCTGAACCGAATAATTTTTATTAACCGGAAGGGTGGCCGGGTCCACATTCAGTAATCCCCCCTGAGCGTTGGGCGATCCGCTGTTCAAGATCGTAAAGTATCGGCTCCCGATGCCTTCGGTAATCCCCAGGTCATCAGTAACCGTCCATTGAATGGTGTGAGTGCCATTCTGGTACTTGGTGGTATCAAAATGGAAAGAGCCGCCCGCACCTTGACTGTTGTTATAATTGGGGAATAAAACAGCGACATCTTCCCGGAACATATTGTAAACCGGGTGACCGACATTGACGCCGTCGATCCAGACATCGATGGTTGAGCCATCAGCCGGAATGGTTTTATACTGGGGAGTCAACACCCAACCGGTAATAGCGAAATCCGAACCATTGACTGTTCCGCCCTGAGTCGGTGCATCGATGTTACCGAAGGGTTTGGTGGAATGCAGATTATCCACGACAATGGTTCGAACCCCCAGGGTTACCATATGGTTGTTGAGATCGGTGGCCACGGCTTTAATTTTAAATGTCCCGTTTCCGTTGTTGGGAAGGGTATTGGTAAGCATCATATAGCCCCAACCGGCTTTGGAATTGGCCGGGAATCCCGGATAGGCCTGCTCGACATCGGGGCGGGCGCCGTCAACAAGCACGGCATCGCCGATAAAAACCTTATTATTTTCGTCTTCTTCTCGATAAATTTTGACGCTACGAATTCCAATGTCATCCAGCGCCCAACCGGTAATGGCCACGCACCCATTGACACTGGCGCCATCCAATGGGGTAGAGAATTCACCGATTGGCGCGGCTTCCTCAGAAGCGGATTTGACTTTTAATCCAACGGAAATGGTTTGAGGGGAATTGACGGCATTGGAATCGGAAATCACGATATGACCGACATAGTCTCCTACAGCCAGCCCGGTCGGATCGACCGATACCGAGATCACGCCATCGTTGATTCCGATTTCGGGCGTGCACTTGAGCCATGCGGCATCGGGGGTGGCCTGCCAATTCAATGGCGAACCGGTCGAACCGCTTTCCTCGTCGACGGTCGGGAACACACATTTGCCCCGGCCGAAAAATTTCATGGGGGCCGGGAACTTATAGGATCCGCCGGCAGGATTGGATATCAGTATCTCCTGAGAATCGGTACAAACTCCCCCCGAATCCAGGGCGGCAAAGTTTAACATGTTTCGATTCAACTCGATCTTGGGTTTTTGCCCGTCGCACTGATCCTGGTGGGCCTGCCAGTTCGGCGATTTGCTGTTTAACCAGTTCATTACCGCGGTATCGCTGGCTTGCAAACAGTTATACCCGATATCGACGGTGGTTAATTTCTTTAATTGGGTGATTGAAACCGGTACTTCCCCTTTAAGGCTGTTACTATCCAAATAAAGATGCTGAAGTTCCGTAAATTCACTCAATACCTCGGGAATGGACCCGGCCAGGTTGTTGTGATCCAGATTAATCCGGGTTACCCGATCGGCCAATACCGTAATTCCATACCAATGTTCCTCGGTCCCGGGCATGGAAAAGCCATCCGGTGCCAAGGGGGGGGTTTTCCAACCGGTATTGGTGGCCCAGCCATCGCCATGGGTGGCGTTGTATAACGCAATCAACGCCTTACGCTCGGCAGGCGGAACATCTCGGCTAAAACAAACCGTACATTGATGTCTCACGGTGACGGGCAGCGTCAGATAAATGATCCGAATGAGGATGCCACACTTATACGTGGTAATCGACGGGATATCGGGAACGGTCCAGGGAAAAGTATGGGTCGCATTGTTGGTTGACGCCGTAATTATGTTCCAGGTTACGCCGTTGTCCAGCGAATACTCGATCGAGAAGGTGCCCTCGGGTGGAATATTCACCGTACTCCAGGTAATATTGACCGTATGCCCCATGACCCAACTCTGGCCGCATATCAAAAGTTGAACTTGCTCTCCTCCCACTCCCGGACAATGATCCTGATGATCATTCCAATCCGGAGCCACACATTTTAAATACTCCTCCAAATCCTTGCAACCCTCTGGGATATACAATCCGCAGTTATAACTGATATCGAGTCCATTAAGGGGTATGTTTCTCAACAGTATCAACCCGTACGGGATAGCCCCGGTTAAGTAATTATGGTCCAGTTTCAGGGAGACCAGGTTTTCGAGATATCCGATTTGATCCGGAATCTTACCGGAAAGATTGTTATCGTGCAGATCGATTTTGGTGACCATATCCGAGTCGACCGTCACCCCATACCAGGTACCTTCGGTTCCGGGCTTGCCAAATCCGTCCGATGTTGTCGAATCTCTCCACCCGGATTCATTTTTCCAAACCGTGTACCCCGTAATGGGGTCATGAGTCGAATTGTACAAGGCAATCAAGCCCGCCCGCTCCTTTTTGGATATGTCTCCATGCAAGGAGCTTGTCGCTGCCATAAAAAACAACGTGACAATTAACATACTTACAATGAGTTTCCATCTCATTTTTTTTCCTCCTATGGTGTATTTTAAAGATTTTTTATTTAGCGAATAAACCAATAGGGGGAAAATGCCTCATCCGTTTTAAAAAAAAAAGGATAGATTGATGATTCTGATGATTTTAATGATTTAGATGATGTTAAAAGCGGAGCCCATTCATTTCTGAGAAAATTCTTTCTCCATTTTTTTCTCCATCCCATCGTTTCCCCCATCGTTCTCTCTCTAATCTTGTCTTAAATCTTTCCCTCCAAGACAAAAATATAGTAACACAAGAAAAAACCTTTTTCAACTAAAAAAAGTTTTAAAAAAAGAAAAAAAAATTCGGAGGGAGGATGACGATTATCCTACCGTGACCCGATTTCTCCCGCTTCGCTTGGAATCGTAAAGCGCATTATCCACCCGCTTAAGTAAGGTTTCCTCGGTATCTTCGGCGGCAAATGTGGCCACCCCGAAACTGCAGGTGACCGAACCGATCCCGTCCAACGGTGCGTTCATCATCCGGATCCGGATCCGTTCGGCAAGCTTGGATGCATTTTCCAGATTGGTGTGGGGCAGAAGAAGCATGAATTCTTCGCCGCCCCACCGGGAAAAAATATCGGTTTCCCGGATACATTTCTTGACCAATTGAACCAGAGTAACCAGCACCCGATCCCCGCCATCGTGACCGCAACGATCGTTGATCTGCTTAAAGTGATCGATATCGAACATGATCAGGGATAGCTCGGTTCCGTAACGTTTCAGCCGCTTCACTTCTTCTTTGAACGCTTGATCGAATTTTTCCCGGTTGAAGATCTGGGTCAACCGGTCAGTGACCGAGAGGCGTTTCAATTCGTCTTCCAATTCTTTATTCTTGGTGATATCGACCGAATTGAGGACCACCCCATTGACCCGGTCGTCTTTGCCCCAAAGCGGATAATAACTCAAATACATGAAGCGACGCTGATTATCGGGGAAATCGAACCACTCCTGCTGCTGCACGGTTTCTCCCTGAAAACAAATGTCGATATTCCCTTTCATCTTTTCTTCAAAAAATTCCTTGCCCAGGATGTCTTCGACCGTATGGCCGACCAGCTCGTCGCTCGATTTTTTATAGATCCGGGTATACGCCTCATTGACCGTGCGAAAGATGTAATTCTTATCGATCGAAGCCATGGGGTCATGCACGGTGGAAAGGATCTGGGAATACCGAAACAACAATTCTTCGTTCCGCCGATGCTCGGTATCATCGCTTACAAAAACCGCCAACCGGTCCACGTCGTCGGCATCGATGTCCAATATCGGATAAATACAAACATTAAAGGTCAACCCCTTGTATTCATCCTGAAAACGCAGCGGCTCCTTGGTCTGTTGAACGATGTTGATGTAGACTTTCCGAAACTCTTTGAATTCCTTGGGAAAAAAATCGAAAATACATTTCCCGGTTAACTCCGCTACGGTTTTTTCGACCCGCCGAACCGCGGCTTCATTGACTTCCAAAATGATGCCCCGCGTATCCAGTAAAACCGCCAAATCGGATGTGGCATTCATAAATGCATAAGCCGTGGCTTTGCTCTTAATCAGAGCCTTTTCCGTATGGACCCGAAGGCTATCTTTTTTTTCCAACTCCGCCAATGTCCGGCTCAACACATTCACCTGATTCGACAGGGACTCGTATGAGGGGACCGGTTCGGTCAAGCCGTCTTCTATTTTCATTCGATGCTCTCCTCGAAAGGACTATGCGAATTGTAATTTAGACTATCACTTCCGTATGAAATGATTATTTTATCATAAATACCCCGGTTTGTAAAAAAATTCCGTTCCTCCTGTTGCATTATTCTCGCTTTTCTTATAATATTCATTCTTTTATAAGAGGCAAAATATGAAGACAAACACATTAGGAATGCTTTTCTTTCTGTTACTGACGAGTATCATACCCTGCATTGGAGGATCCATGAACACCTTAAACGCGGAATCCCATGCCATTCCCCGGCAAGTCCGGGAATGGAAAGCCGATGGCAAAGACCAGGTTTTTGACCGAAAAACCATCTACCGCTACATTGACGGCGGCGCCGAACTCTACCTGACCTACGACTTTCGTCAGGTGTTGTCGCGAAAATACATCGGGCCGAATAACAGCGAAATCATTCTGGATATCTACGACATGG
This sequence comes from Candidatus Omnitrophota bacterium, assembly GCA_050258455.1. GTDB lineage: Bacteria > Acidobacteriota > Aminicenantia > UBA2199 > UBA2199 > JAKAGC01. The sequence goes on from JBLMYT010000008.1 coordinate 10,522, forward strand.
GTACGTCCTCGGACGCGTTCGGCATCTTTACCAGCGAACGCGAAGATAAGGATGTGGGCATCGGGCAAGGCTCCGAATTCGGCGGCGGTTTACTCCGTTTCTGGAAGGGCAGCGTATTTGTGTCCATCCTGAATAACGGCGGCAATGAAAAAGCCGATCAAGCGGTTCTCGAACTGGGAAAAGCGGTCGATGACGCCCTGCCTCTCCAGGGCCCCGAACCCAACCTGCTCAAATACCTCCCCGACCAAAACCTGGACAAAACCAGGATCCGCTATTTCCACCATGCCCTGATCCTGGACAAACACTATTTCGTCGCCAATCAAAACATTTTCAATCTCAATTCCAAAACCGACTGCGTCCTGGCCGAATATCCCCTAACCCCCAAAGAACCGATCGTTCTCCTTCTGATCCGCTTTGAAAATTTCGACCAAGCCAAGGCCGCCTACGATCAATTTATCAAGGTTTATATGCCCGAAGCCAAAGAGGGCATCGCCCAAATGGAAAATAAAAAATGGACCATGGCCGTTCTCGACCGTCAGTTCATCCGAGTGGTGTTCGAAGCGGACAATCAACGGCAAGCCATGGATTTACAAACCGCAGTGAAACGGTAAACGATAAACGATAAATCTGCTTTTTTGAAAAAAAGTAGGCAAAAAACTTTTCGTACAGGAGGTTGTTTGATGAAAAACGTCATCACAAGGCGCGATTTTATGCGTCAAAGCACAATGGCTGTTATCGGAACAGCAATCGGTCTCTCCGGATCCTCTTCCCAGCCCGTGATGGCCCAGGATCCAAAATCCCGCGTGGTTTTGATCCGACATCCCAGGGCATTGGACGAAAACCTTAAAATCGACGCGTCGATCGTCCAGCAAATGCTGGATGAAGCGGTTTCCGCCCTGTTCAACCAACCCGACCCGGTGAAAGCCTTTAAATCCATTATCAAACCAACGGATATGGTGGGCATTAAGACCAACGTATGGAATTACCTGCCCACGCCTCCGGAACTGGAACAAGCCATCAAGCGCCGGGTCATGGATGCCGGCGTTAAAGCCGAAAATATCGATATCAACGATCGAGAGGTCCGGCAACGGCCGGTGTTTCAAAAGGCCACGGTCCTGATCAATACCCGGCCGCTTCGCACCCATTACATTGCCGGGATCAGCGGGTGCATGAAAAACTACGTTACTTTCGCGGAAAATATTCCCGATTATCATCCCAATAATTGCGAAAACCTGGCCCTCCTGTTCCAACTGCCCCAGGTCAAAGGCAAAACCCGTCTCCATGTGTTGAGTGTCCTAACGCCCCAATTTCACGGCAAAGGTCCCCATCATTTCGACCGTCGATATGTGTGGAACTATAATGGCCTGCTGGTCGGAACCGACCCGGTCGCCATCGATGCCCTGGGCCTCAAACTGGTAACGGCCAAACGGGCCGAAGTCTTCGGTCAACGGGAATCCCGGGTCATGCCCTACCCTCACAGCATCGAAGCGGCGGACGTCAAACATCGATTGGGAACCTGCGATATCACTAAGATCGACCTGGTCAAACTGGGCTGGCAAGATGGGATTCTCATCTGAACGTAGACTACGATGAATCGAAACTTACTCTACACATCCCTTATTATTGGAATTTTTTGCGCGCTCGGTCTATCGATCAGCGCGGCGCCGAACCCAATGGACTACATGGACAGTATTTTATGGACCAAGATTTATCAGGTTCAGGCCCGAGGCAATTACGCGTATTGCTCCTTTGAAAACGGTCTGATGGTCCTTGATATGACCACGAAATCCAGGATTAAATCCGTGGCTCAACTGTACTTGGGCGGAGGCGGCGGCATCGTGTTGAAAGACAATCTCGCGTATATTACCTGCGGCGACAAGGGGTTGGCCGTGGTGGATATCGCCAACCCCAAAAAGCCGGAACTCAAAACCGCGCTTCCGCTCGAGGGAACCGGCTCGGGCCTGGCGCTGGATGTCGATGTTGCCTACGTGGCTTCCGGTGAAGCCGGCCTTCACATCATCGATATCCATAAACCCGATGCGCCCCGCTCCATCGCCACCTACGATACACCGGACCGGGCATCCGCCGTTGCGGTTCGCGGTTCCTATGCCTATGTCGCAGACGGAGAAACCGGGTTATTGATCCTCAACATCAAGGATCCGGCATCCCCGACATTAATCGGGAAATGCGATACTCCCGGTTCCGCATCGGGTGTGGCGCTGACCGGAGATTATGCGTTGGTGGCAGATGAAGTCTCGGGTTTGCAGTGCATCGATATCCGTCTTCCGCAATCCCCTACCCTGATCGGGACCTATCCCCCCAACGGGAGTGCCCGCGCGGTATCCGTGAGTGCGGACGGAAAATACGCCTTTGTGTCCAATCGATTCGAGGGCGCGGTCCAGATCCTCGATATCACCAACCCCAAAACCCCCGTCTTTGTGGGTCTTTGCGGCAACGCTGAAGGCAATGAAGCCTCGGGTGTGACCCTTCAGGACAACTACCTTTACCTATCCGATGAATTTATCGGGCTCTGGATCTTTGATATCGGCCAATTCACCGCCCCCAAACTCATGGGTTCCTACATAACCCCTGTGTCCATTACCTGTGCCGCCACAGCAAAAGCCCTGGTATACACCGGGGGCGATTATTCCGGGTTCAATGTCATCGATACCTCCAATCCCTCGGCACTCAAAATCAAGGGAAATTATGATAAAATCAGGCGCTCGCACAGCTTTGCCATCAAGGGAAATTATGTGTTCATGGCAGACCGAGCCCAGGGCCTGATGGTGTTTGATGTATCCAATCCCTCAAGCCCCAAACCGATCAAATCGCTTTCACTTCCCGGCTCGATTCAAAAGATCGTGATCAATGGCGATTACATGTATGTGACCGCCGATAATTTCGGTTTGCATGTGTTGAATGTGAGTAACCCGGAAAACCCTGTGCTCAAGGGTTCCTTTCCAATCGGCGGGTATGCCTATGGTCTTGCCGTGGAGGGAAATTATGCCTATGTCGCCAAAAGCGATAACGGGAAATTGATGATTATCGATATTCACGATCCCCAAACACCGACTCTGGCCGGGTCATTAAAGATACCCGGTGCCGCCTATGGCATTTCGGTCAAGGGAGACTTTGCCTATATCGCGGATGGCGACGAGGGATTGCAGATCCTCAATATCCGTAAACCCGATGCCCCGAAAATCGTGGGAAGCTGCCAAACACCCGGCTTTGCGCATGATACGGCCGTGGATGGAAACGTTGTGTACGTGGCCGATGAAAAAAAAGGCGTGTTGAAATTCGATGTGTCCGATCCGTCGTCTCCGAAACCGGAAGGGACGTTCGATACCCCGGGCGAAGCCGTAAATGTCCTGGTGGAAGGAGACCATCTGATCGTGGCGGATACGACGTCTTTGATGGTGTTGAAAAAATAATTACGAGAGACGTAGCGCGCTACGTCTCCGTCGCCTCTGATGAAATCGCTTAATCCGTCTCAATCGAAATATCGCCGTTCACTACGGCAATGCGAATCGTGTTGCTTCCTTTATCCACCGAGCCATTGATCGATGCACCGGTTAACGATTCCTTGACCGGGAGATCAAACTCATTGCTGATCTGACCGGTGACCGTCTGAGCCTGAAGGGTAAACGCGGATCCTTTTTTCAATTCCAGTGATACCGATCCGTTTACCGCCTGAATGGACAGGTTCCCGTTAAGAACGGATTTGACCTTTACGCCAATATCGCCATTCGCGGACGTTAAGATGCCCTTGGTAAAATTTCCCTGGAAATCGATCTCCCCGGTCACCGAAACGCATTCGATCCGCTTGTAGTCTCCCCTGGCATTGATCGCACCTGTGACGGTCGTGATCTTCACGTCTTTTTGCCCTTCCGGAACCGTTAGGGTGTACTGTACCTTCACTCTTCCCATTTTGGCGAGGACGTCGCCGTCTCGAATGGTCAAACCGGCGGCATTATTTTCAACTTTCACATCCGCTTTATCAAGGTCGGACTTTTCCGTGGTGGTAAACGCCACGCCGATTTTTACCTCTTTCCCCGAACCGGTGGAAAGTTCCACATCGCCGCGAACGGTGACCAACCGAATCGCCGTCTCAGAGCTCACGGTATACGACCAATCCAGTTTTTTCTTATATTCACTGCCCATGACCAGACTGACGGACATCAACACCATCACGCTAAACACGATCACTTTGTACTTCATTCGTTCCTCCTGTCGATCCATGTGTTCACTGTTTACTGTTCACTCTATTATTAAAACGAAAATGAGACGAAAAAGTTCTTGTCTTGAAAGGAAAAACACGGTATCATAAATATCATAACGATATCATAACGATACGAACCATGAATACGGCCTCGTCATTTTCTTTCGATTGTTTCTATTATTTATCGCTGGGATCCAATGTGGGAAACCGGTCCGCTTATTTAAAAAACGCCGTGGACTTTCTCCGCACCCTTGGAACCATTGAAAGGATTTCGTCGATCTACGAAACCGAACCGGTCGGGATGAGCCCCGAAACCCACGCCTTTCTTAACATGGCCGTCGGCCTTAAAAGTTTACGGTCGCCCCATGATTTGCTGAATGCGATCAAAGCATTTGAGAAAGAAATGGGAAGGGATCTTACGCGTTCCCACAACCACCCGCGCACGATCGATATCGATATCCTCCTGGCGGATGACCGGATCATCGCGACGGAACATCTGACGATTCCCCATCCGGAAATGGAAAAACGCGCCTTTGTGTTGGTTCCGTTAAACGAGATCGCGCCCCATGCCCTTCACCCGATCTTGAAAAAAACAATCCGGGAACTGCATGAGGCCCTCCCTCTCACCGTGGAATCGGTTCTTAAAATTTCAGACGATCAAAATAGGTAAAAGGTGATTAAAACACGATTTCCAGAAAATCTTCGGCCAGACTTTTCCGGGGATTTTCCACAATGCGCCCAATCTCTTTACCGTCCCTGTAAAAAATAAAGGTGGGAACCCGTTCCACTTTGGCTTCTTCCGCAAAATATTTGACGTCTTTGTTGGCTTTGCGTTCGACCGTGTAATAGTTGACGGTGATTTTGCCCTGATCCAGACCATCGAGGATCTTGATAAACGGGGGGACGTTGGCCTGGGAATCGGAACACCAAAGCCCGAGGTACACGTCGATTTTGAGGTTTTCTCCGATTTTGGATTTGATTTGATCCATGATCTGAGAATCCGGGGTGTAATTATTATAATTATTCTGCCATTCTTTATCCGTGGCAAGTATCTTTTCCTTATCGATTTTTTCCGCCCCATTCAGGAAGAGGGAAAAAAAGACAATCAAAACAAACATCAGCAAATATGTGATTTTCATATGTTCAATCCTCCATTTGGATTTCATCCTTTTTGTCAGGTTGGTCGTTTTCATCGGTTTCTTCGTTTTCTTCGATTTCATCGATATCGTCGATATCGTCGATATCGTCAATTTCGTCAATTTCGTCGTTTTTGTCGGTTTCCGGGAAATGGAAATCGTCTTTGACGCTTTGAAAAATGATTTTAACGGTTCCCTTTTTTCCCAGGAGAATGACATCGCCGTTTTCAAGCCGGTGCTCGGCCGTTATTTTTTCGTTGTTCACATACACGCCATTGGTGGAGTGGTGATCCAGGATAAAAAACTGACGGTCCCGGACCATAATGGAACAATGGTATTTGGAAACAATCAACTCGGGGATGGCAATATCGCACTGGGACGGATCCCGGCCGATTCTGGTCTCTTCGACATCGACCCCCAGAGAATAAATACTGATTTTTCTACCATTGGCATAGATCGTCAATTCGGCGCAAGCCCCAGGTATTTTGAGACCGGTATCCAATTTCTCAAACAGGACCTTGGGCGGCTCCGCGGTTTCCGTTTCGGAACTTCCGTGATCCGTAACAGACGTTTTTTCCGGTTTCACTTTCTTAAAAAAAGAGGTTAAACTCATTGTATCTGATCCTTATACATTCCCTTACACGATGTATGATGACATTATATCACTAACAGTTGATCCCATTTGCCGTTTTACCGAAGAGTTGCTTGAGGAAGGAAAACCGATCGCGTTTCATTTTCATAATGGGAATCGGCTCGGTTTTTGAGGTCACCCGTTTCTGGTTGATTTGGATCATCTGGATCGTGACATTATCCACGCCCCCGTTGCGATTGGCCAGGTCGATCAATTGTTCGACGGCATTTTTCACGTCATAGGAAAGCGCATACTCTTTAATCACGCTTTCTTCCACCATGGTGTTGAGGCCATCGGAACACATGATGAGGATGTCGTTGTTTCGGAGTTCCACTTGCACGCCCAATTCCGGCTCGAAATGCTGGCTTGCCCCCAACGACATGTATAGGATGTTCCGTTGGGGATGATCCCGGGCTTCGTCTTCGGTCAACCGCCCTTCCTGAACCATTTTCCCCACAAAGGTATGATCGGTGGTCAGACGCGTGAGCCGATCATCGCGGATCAAATAGATTCTCGAATCGCCCACATGGGCCAGGTAGACGTTCATCCCCAGGATAGCCGCGGCACTGAACGTGGTTCCCATTCCCTGTTTCTGCTGATCCCCGGCGGCTTTTTTCTGGATGGCCGAATTGGCTTTCATCATAGCGCGGTTCATGGCATCCGTGACCGGAATGCCCTTTCGCCTCAACGTCTTGTACTCTTTGGCAAAGGAGGTGGTACCCAACTTTGAAGCCACGTTCCCGGCGCGATGCCCACCCATGCCATCGGCGACAATGAATAAATAATCTTCCTTTCCTACCTTTTTGGCCATGAAGTAGTCTTCGTTGATTTTTCGGATCTTGCCTTTATCCGTTTTACCAAAATAATCGATCTTCATTGATGAAATCCATTTTCAAGGTTTATTTCAGCCGCAAGAGAGTCAATCAGCGTAAATCAAAAAGAATAAAAATTCGGCTGCTACTTTTTTAACATATCGTCTTTTTTTTGTCAAATGTTTCACGGGCATCCCCGGATTTTTTTTAAAATCGAGGATGTGGACGAATGGGTTTTAAAATCAAATAACAGGAGTCGGCCACCGGATTGTTCCACCTCGACTCGTCCCACGACGTCTTCGGGTCGATAATCGCCGCCCTTTACCAGGATATCGATGCGATGGAGCGCCCGAATCAATCGGAGCGGGGTATCTTCGCCAAACGGAATAATGAAATCCACGTACATGATCGCTTCCAGGACTTCCATGCGCTCCTCCAGGGGGTAAACCGGACGCGTGTCCCCTTTGAGTCGTTTGACCGACCGATCGTCGTTAATGCCGACAATCAGTACATCCCCGCTATTTTTCGAAAATTCCAACAGGTCGATATGACCGGCGTGAATGATATCGAATACCCCATTGGTAAATACAATCGTTTTACCCGCCAATTTTACCAGTTCCCGGTTCAATGCCTCGATGTCTTTAAAAATTTTCATTCTTTAACAGGACCACCTTCCAACTCGATTAAAAATCGGCTTTACTAAAAAAGTACAAATCTATCCTTTGCTTTGTCATGATAAAGAAAAGCAATCACACGAGTATTCCCAAATTATTCCCAGAATCGGGTCAGTTTTGCCAGATCGTCCGTGACGTATTTTCGAAATAAAATCTCCCATTCTCTGGAGCCGTCCGGGATATTTCGTTTTTGGGTTCTCATTTTTTCTTTGGCCGTTTCTTCGATACCTTCGAACATCCGAAGTTCATCCATGATTAAGTGAAACACTTTTAACCTGATATTACCGATATTCACCGGGTAATCTATTTCTTCACTTTTTTCGATATGCTGTGAAATAAGGGAGGCCAAATAATTGATTTTATTTCGCGATAATTTCAGGCTCATATGACGACATTCTCCTTTTCAGCCAATTTGGTTTTAACCATCTTGAACATTTCATAGTAATCGATATTGGTGGTACGGATGTCTTCCAATTTTGTTTTGAGAATTTCTTTGACCTGTTCGTCCAGAACATCTTCTTTTGCCAATTCTTTCTCGATCAGGTCCTCGAGTTGTTTAACAAGCTTTTCTTTATCCTCGGTGAGGATCATGTGCTCTTTTATTAGACCTTTCACAATCATAAAGGCCATATGTTCAATCTGTACTTTATTTAGTCTCATACACCTAATATAGCAAATTTTGCAAGATAAATCAACTTCCTTTAAAGTTTTCTCAAAAAAAGGCCGAAGAGAAATTGTTGAAATATCTATTTTTTCCAACAGAGGATCTGGTTCCCCGGCTCTCTCACCTTACCCAATATAACACATGCTGAAAAAGAAATCAATCAGGGACAGACCTGAGGTCTGTCCCTGTCTTTATTTTTATTTATTTTCAACAACCGGCGGTTTTTGACCGGCCGGAAGAGCGGATTTATAAACAAAATCCTTGGTTTTCTCTTTGAATTCCTCGCGGGCTTTTTTAATGACGGACGGATCGGTGAGTGCATCGATCGCTGTGGCAGCCAGCACTTTGGATGCGGTCTGCATGCCTTTGTATCCGAGCGACGAGGCCACGCAGGCAACGACGCCCCAATGGTGCCCCGGAATTTCCATCGGCATGCAGGCGGTTCCGAGAGAAACGGTCGGGACCAGCCAACTGACGTCCGCGGCATCGGTCGATCCGCCGCCCATGTATTCCTTGGGACCGGTAAACGGTTTGATTTTGGTGCTCATTCCCTGTTCTTTCTTCCCCAATTTCTTCTGCAATTGTTTGGCAAATTCCTGTTCTTCCGGGGTATACGCGGGAACATTGACCAACTGGAGGTTTTGGTGCATCACCGAACCGATTGCATTATTCTTTAAATAATTGTAAATCCCGGTAATGAAACGGATCTCGTGGGTGGTATCGGTCATTAATGCGGCACCTTCTGCAATTTTTAATACGCGGGCGTACACGTCCTCGACTTCATGGCGATCTTTGCCGCGCACAAAATACCAGGCGCGCGCGGTGTCCGGGACAATATTGGGCGCGCGCCCACCGTCCGCGATCACATAGTGCATGCGTACGGTAACCGGTACATGCTCTCTCATATAATTCACGCCGATATCCATCAGTTCGACCGCATCCAGCGCGCCTCGCCCATTCCAGGGATCTCCGGCAGCATGTGCGGTTTTACCATGAAAAATCACTTCAAAGTTATTTAATGCATTGCTGGTTTCCATGCTGACATCATTTTCATCGGACGGATGCCAGTCCAGGCAAATATCCAAACCCAAAAAAACGCCGTCCCGGGCCATGTAGATCTTGCCTTCGGCGGTTTCTTCGCTCGGACAACCGAAGAATTTAACCGTGCCTTTCAGGTGATGCTGTTCCATGACGGTTTTAATGGCAATCGCGGCTCCGGCACTGCCCACGCCAAAGAGGTTGTGCCCGCATCCATGACCCGGTGCTTTGGGGGTAACCGGTTCCTGAATCAGGGTATAGTCTTTCTGCGATAAACCGGGAAGCGCATCGAATTCACCCAAGATACCGATGACCGGTTGTCCGGTTCCGTAAGTGGCCACAAACGCGGTGGGAAGTCCGCCGGCATTGGGCTGGATGTTGAATCCGTTCTGTTCGAGAAGATCCGCCAATAATTTCGAGGATTTATATTCGGCCAGATGAATTTCTGCAAATTCCCAGATTTTTTTAGCCGCATCATTTAGCGTTTCGGATAGTTGATCCACTTTTTGGAAGGCTTCCTTTTTTAAATTCAAATTTTTTGATTCCTTTGCACTTCCATCGAAATCAAATTGAACAAAAACAAAAATGAATAAGAGGGTCGATATGATCGTGTACTTCGTTGTTGATTTAGACATCGATTTTACTCCTTGTTTATTTATGTAACGTTCCTCGTGTTTAGCGATATTTGGAGCCGGCGGTTTTAAAGAAGGCGCGGGAATAGGAGTTGAGGCGGTAATCGAAGTAGTTAATGTTGGGGAAGTGTTTGTACCGTTCGTAACCCAGCCAGGCAATCATGGACGCATTGTCCGTGCAATACCGGGGCGCGGTCAGATAGAGTTTAACCGGTGAACCGTCAAACGCATCCGCGAACTTTTCTCTCAACAGGGCGTTTCGGCTCACACCGCCTGCAATAATCAGGGATTTGGGGGCGAGGGTTTCGGCAGCGATCCGGGTTTTACTCAACAGGTAATCGATGATCGAGTTGAGAAATGAGGCAATAAAATCTTTAAACAAGGGATCCTGGGTGTCGATCTGTCCGGGGATCACGTCCGGATGACGAATGGCTGCGGTTTTGTATCCGGAGAACGAGAAATCATCGGAGCCGTCACTCATTTTGGGGAAGGTAAAATTAAAGCGCGTTCGGTCGCCGTCTTTTTGGAGTTGATCCAGGATGGGACCGCCGGGATAACCCAGGCCGAAAAACTTCGCGACTTTGTCGAGGACTTCGCCCACGGCATCGTCCCGGGTTTTGGAAAGAATGACCGTATCGAATTTGGATGGCTGGTAAAACAGGGTGGTGTGCCCTCCGGAGATCACCAGGGCCAGCAGGGGGTATTCGATATCCGGATGATCGATGAATGCCGATTCGATGTGAGCCAGGATGTGATCCACGGCCACGAGCGGGATCTTATTGGCGTAAGCCAGGGCCTTGGCAAAGGAGAGACCGATGAGCAGGGAACCCATTAACCCCGGACCTTGCGTAAAGGCGATCAGGTCGAGATGGTGAACGGTTAATCCGGATTTTTTTAACGCTGTTGAGGTTAAATGGTCGATGACTTCGTAATGATCTCGCGAGGCGATTTCGGGAACAATGCCGCCGTATTTGGCGTGCAGCGGTATCTGGGATTTGATTTGCTCGTCAATGACACGATGGTTGCCGGAGCGTTCGACGATGGCCGCGGCGGTTTCGTCACAAGAGGATTCGATACCCAATATATACATGTACTATAAAATATACCAAATTTTTATGGAAACCACAAGCGTATTGTTGATTTATCTTGATTTATCTATTGGTTCTTGACCGTTACCGTAATCAAGGCAAAATTGGTTTGATTCGTGGTGTCGTAAGCGATGGCTCGGATCGTGTGCGATCCGTCGGCTACGTTTAACGTGTTCCACTGATAGGTATAAGGCGCGGCTAAAACGGCTGTGGCCAACGCATTATCAATGTAAATCTCCACTTTATTGATGCCTTTGTCATCCGTAGCATCCGCCTGCACCGTGACGGTTCCCGAAACTTCACTGCCATCTGCAGGCGTGGAGATATTGACATCGGGCGGATCGTCCACCGCTGTGGCACTGGCCGAAAGCACATGGTCCGCTTCCATGGAGATCGTCCCACTGGCCGACGCCACCAACCCATCCAATGTCACCACCAGGTTCTTATACCCCTGCTTCAACGTGTAATTGTAATTGACCGTGGCTCCCTGATTGTAGGAAAAGGTTCCGGTTTCCGGATACCCATCCACACCATCTCCCCGCGTGACCTGCAAATTGTACTTGGGAACGGTCGTAATTCCCAGGGTCACCTGTCGCGTGGTATTCCCATTTCCATTCGTAGCATTGACAAAGGTCACGGTATCGGTGTGATTCCCGACGCTTAAGATATTGGCATTGCTATTGATCGATACGATAACGGTGGTGGACGCATTGGGTCCCAAACTGCCTTCGGTCCCGGATAGATTAATCCAATTCTCATTCTTGGATGCGGTCCAACGAATACTGCCGGTTCCATTGTTTTGCAAGGTATAGGTTTTACTCGTGGGATTAAACGGCCCGCCAACGGTTCCGGATGGCGTAAAATCCGCATTCGGCGTCACCGCCAGGGTACTCAACGCACTGGAATCCTGCTCGGTGGCAATGATGTCTTTGTCGGGAACATTGGTGGCACTGATTCGGACAATGGTCTGACCATTGGTCGCATCATCATCGGCCGCCGCTTTCAAGGTCACGGTTTGATAGGTGTTCCAATTCGATGAGGTAAAGGTTAAATTTCCGCCGGAAAAAACGGTAATATCCGTATCCCCACTCTGCCGTGTCACGGTGGCGGCAATATCCGACAGCGGCTGCTCGGACAGTTTGACCATAAACGTGTTCTGCCCGCCTTCGGGGACACCGACCGACTCGGTGTTGGTAAGGAAATTGGGTTTGGGCGCTTTGCTTAAATTGGCGGTGACCAGGGTCTGCTTCCCGGCTTCCACGGTGATGTTGACGTCATAATCGACGTATTCGTCTTTGGTGACTTTGACGGCGTGCGTGCCGCTGGAGACATTGGTCAATATGGCTGTGGTGACCTGCTCGGTATCGGCGCCATCGAGCCAGATTTTGGCTCCGGTGGGAACCGATTCGACCCGAATGGTTCCGGTGGTTGCCGCTTTCTTTTTCATCAATAGAATCAGGGCCACCACGGCCACGCCGCCGAGCGCCACCCAAAGGATGGGAAACTTCTTTTTTAAAGCCGGCGACTTTACGCCTTCTTTCTTGATCGTGTTCGCCGCTTCCTTTTGGATTCGATCATTTTTTTCTTTTTCTGCTTTTTCTGCTTTTTCTTTTTCTTCTCTGTCCTTCTTTTCCGTTTCCAATTGGACCTTGATCTCATTAAACGCGGTTTTGACCTCTTCATCCTCGGGACTGGAAACGATCAACTCACTCAATATCGGATATACGGTCTCCCCCTCGCCCTTGCGATATTGCTCTATTGCGTGTTGTTTTTTGAGAACCGTATCGTCACAATTTTTGATATACGTTTCAATGGTTTCCGAGGGCGTTTTCTGGGCAGCGACCCGGTAATAATATTTGGCATCGCTGTATTGCCCGCGCAAAAATGAGGCTTTGGCAAGATCCAGGTATTGATCGGTCCGGATTTTTTCCAGATAAGAGTTCCGAACGGTATCGACCACCTTTTTAAAATGAGCATCCTTTTCATCGACACTCAAAAACCAATCGGCCTCCAGGGCCTTCTCCAACACGCGCCGGACGTCTCCGGGTTTGACCACGTAATAGTTTTTAGCCAGATAATAATAGGCTTCGGCCCGTTTTTCCCTGGGATTTTGACTATCGGACGTGTATGCTTCCAATAATTGAACGGACTTATCGTAATCCCCCAAATCATACCGTTCTTTCCCCTGGGCGAGTTTATCGATGGCATCCGGTTTGTCCGGAGCCTGCGAAAAAGCAGACTGGGGAGCCATGCAAAATACGGCGAAAAAAAACAATACCCAAATGGCCGTGCGCTTGACCGTGATGATATTAAACATTTTTATTTAACCCTCGACTGTTAAAAACATTTTGTTCTGAAAAGCACCTGCTTTGTATTTAATTTCCCACGCATCGACATGAACCGAAACGCCGCTCTTGTTTTTGGGTGCCGATAACGAAATCGCATGGATCTTTTTAATGAGCGACGCTTTGATGGATTGGACCAGGCCGGGATCGGAGACACTTAAACCGGTGGTATCGATATGTTGGACGTCGATTCGCCCTTTATCCGACACCCGGATACTGATTTTGATCTTTCCAAAAACGGATACGCCGGGCGGTAAACCGCTGATTTCAATGCGCCGCAGCTTTTCGGAATAATCAGTGGCAGTCCCCACAGCGAGTTCGGTAAAGGCGATACGTTTGATCCGGGACTCTTCGAGAAAGGACCGAATCTGCGCGACACGGGTCCGGGTCCGATTGTCGGGATTGAGCGACGCTTCGATCGCGGTATAGGAGTTGAGAAACCGACGACATTGGGACGCCTTGTCTTCGTCGGACGCCTCGCCCTTCATTACCGCGAGGATCCGGTCGATTTCGGTTTTAATCGATATTAACCGGCTTCGAGCATCGATTTGAGACCGGAGATGCGCCAAACGCGTCGAGTCCTGCATGTTTTTGGCTTTTTCCACGATAAGACGCGCGGTCTTGTAGTCGCTTTTTTGTAAAGCGTCTTCTGCCTGCCGAATATAATGATCGTATTCTTCTTTAAACGACGTTTTTTCGCCCGTCCGGTTCCATGATTCCGGGTCGTACCCAAACGAATGATTCTGATTCCATGAATAGTATAAAAATAAGAAGGCGACAATAACCCAAACAACCGCATTTATGCGAGCAAAATCCGGAGATTTTTTCTTCTCCTTTCCGGGGATCCGGATCTCATTGCCCTCGACTCGCCGGTCATGTTTCACCTTATTCGGGGTCGAGGAAGCGGAGGAAATCTCATCCAGGTCTCGGAGAACGTCCTGCATGTTCCGGTACCGTTTTTCCCGGTCCTTCTCCAGGCATTTCATGACGACCCGGTGCGTTTTACGCGAGATGTGTTCGATGGGAAACGGTTTTTCAGTGGGATCGACGATCTGATCCCGATTCCGGAAGGGAACTTCCCCGGATAAGAGCTGGTACATGGTCACGCCAAAAGCCCAGACATCGACCTGTTCGTTTTCCCTGCCGAATTTGTTGCTCAATTGCTCGGGCGCCATGTAGGGCCAGGTGCCGATGTTGTCCTGCCCGGTCAATTCGGTGAGGGAACGGGTCATGCGGTGGGAGACGCCGAAATCGAGGATCTTCACCTGCCCGTCTTTGGATTCCATGATGTTTCGGGGCTTCAAATCCCGGTGAATGATCCGTTGGGCATGCGCTTCAATGATCCCCACCGCAGTTTTTTTCATGATGCGCAAAATATCCTGTTCATTGAGCTTTCGGTCCGGGGCTTCGGCCAGCTTCTTTTCCAGACTGTCGCCCTCGATGTACTCCATGACGATAAAATACTGCCCGTTTTGCGCTTCGAGGCTGAGGACTTTGACGACATTGGGATGGGAGATGCCTGAGGCGAGGGAGATTTCGCGTTTGAGGTCTTCGAAGGCGAGATGGGAAGAGGCCAGTTCCGGGGGCACCATTTTAATGGCTTTGGCTTTGTCTTCAAGGGTGTCCCATACCTTGTAGACCACGCCCATGCCTCCCCGTCCGATGATCTCCATGACCTTGTACTTTCCCAATGTGCGACCGGTCAGGGCCTCGGGAATGTACTTGGGTACACCGGTAATCATAGAATGATGTCTCCACTCACCGGGGCATTGGACGGATTGCCCGTAAATTCGAAATTTCCATTCTCCACGCGGTGAAGCGCGGCGTTTTCCTCAACCCCCAGAGCGGAAAGGGGTAAGGAATTCTTCGTAAAAATAATGGCGGCCTGACGGTCCGGGATTTCATTGAGTTGGTTCTTATCCAGCCAGAGGAGGTTTCCGCCCTTTTTCTCATGGGTGATATGCTTTAACATGTAATAACCGACTTCATCGGTAAATTTAAACGACAGAAGGTTTCCCAGTTGAAGGATATCCCCGTGTTTTAATGGTGCGGGTTGGGTCGGATCGATCCGCTGATCGTTGATGGACACGCCGTGCTTACTCTGAAGATCGCGCACTTCGATGCGCTCGAACCGGTCGTCGTCCTCTTCCCCGTTTTCCACTTCGACGAAATGCAAGGAAAGATGCCGCCGGGAGATATCCACAAATCGCAAATTCACGTCGTTACCGCTGGGGTCGGTCGGATTATCCTTGTTATCCTTTCGTTTGATGTTGCCGATTTCAATCGCGGTCTTTTTATTCAGATTGACGACCACCAGCGAGGTGCGGTGGAGTCGAAAGACCGGAAACCGGATGAGTTGATCATCGGATTTGACTTCCACGCCGATCCGTCCCAACGCGGTATTGATCATGCGGTGAACGCCCTGCACATCGGGTCGGTGCAACGGGTCGACCGTCATCATCTCCAGAAGAATGGGATAAATCTTTGCCAGATCATCGACCAGATCGGCCCGTTCGAGTTCCTGGCGGATGGTGTTCCGATAGAAATTGAAAATCTTGAAATTGTTGAGGAAGGAATGCCGAACAATGGGAACCTGAAAGGCGTCGAGTATTTCGGGTTTAAATAACGCATGAAATGCGTGTTCTTCTTCCGGGGAAAGGGAGACGGGTTGGTCCGGGACGGTTTCTCCGGGGTAAGGAACGCCGCAAAACAGCCGGGCAAAGGTCACGCCCGCCGAAAAGATATCGATGCGTTCGGAGATATTCCGCTTATCGGAGAAGATTTCCGGCGCCATGTGTCCGGGGGTGCCGCAGTAATGAATGTTGGAATTGACGAAATCCTCGATTTTGAGGTAATATTCAAAGTCCCCGATTTTCAGCCGGCCGCCCACCAGGAAGAGGTTATCCAGTTTGATATCGAAGTGCGCACGCTTTCGGGAATGAATGATTTGGAGGCCTTCGAGAAACTCCGTGAACCATCGGATCTTTTTATCGATCGGGGCATTTCGTTTCGTGAGCAGGGTCGCATCGGCTTTTTCCCAAAAACTGGCGTAAACCTTTCGATCAAAGAAGAGTTTGTTTTTCTTCACGATGCTGCCGACGCACAGGTAATCGATGGGTACGGACGGGTACAGGATGTTGAGGAAATATTCGTCGTACTGATCTTCCATTTCGACCCGAACGCTATCAAACTTATCCTTAAAATCAGCCTGTTCGTAACTCATCCGGAGGGATACGAGTTTTTTATCGACCAGGGCGAGAAAGACAAAACACGATCGCCCGCTGCCCAGGATGCCCACGATTTCAAAGACTTCATTTTCGCGGTATTGATTTTCCCGGACGAGGTAAATCTTGTAGTCCATGTCTTTTTTTTGGAATTTTTGAAAAAGGTTTTCGAGGGAGATGGTCTCTCGTTCAAACTCCCGTTTGACTGAGTCGGATTCCGAAGCTGTCATCATCTATTTCCTGATATCCTATCGCATAAATTTTAATTCTTAATTTTACCATGTTCCATTGAAAGATAAAAGATTTTGAAAAAAATAAAAATATGTGAATTGGCCGAAGGGGGAAAACTATCTTTTTTCGTTAATGGCGAAATTTAATTAACCGGTAGTTATTGCTGCGGTCCCAATTCCGATAACGATTTCCCGTCGGGCGAGCGGGAGGCGTCGCGTTCTTCATCCCTTATTTGGCCGTTATCATTCCTTTTTCTTTTGGTCTTGTGTTTTGACGAGTATGAAGGTATAATGATTTACACAATGTATAATGGAGTAATCATGCTAGTGTGCAAAAGTAGATTAATTGAATTACTAAATGACGAGGACGAACGAGTCGTCAATATCGCGGCCGAAGCATTAGAGAGGTTTTTTTACGACTCTGAGGGTATCATCGCCATTTTTTTAGCTATTTTGGAAAAGGAAAATCAACGGGAGCATCCGCGTGAATTAGCCTTTGCGCATCGGATCCGATCGTTTTCGGCGACCGAAGAAGAGGTTCAATTCATCCCATCGTTATTGGTTAATTTGCAGGATAAAGAGGAGGATGATGAATCCGAGGAACTGGCATGGAACCTGGAGATTAAACTTCTGGAAACGCCTTTTCTTTTACTGGAGAAACACCGACGATTGTTCGCCTCGAATCGCAAATTAATGAATATCTATGAGAAAGCGCGGATGTGGGACAAGTTTCGGTTAATGCCCCCCGATGACTTGTGGCAACTCTTCGAGCGGCAGTTTGAGCACTCGTTTAAAGAAGGTGAAGCGGATCGGCATGAATTTGTTCATATGCTGGTCAATTTATTGGTTCAGCAAGGGGACGCCATCAAGCCCCATGTGTTGAGTCATCTGAAGAACCGTTATATCGACGATGAAAATATGGATTTATTCCTGGTCGAGATGGCCGGACGACTCAAGCTCATCGAAGCCACGCCGTTTCTCTTTGCGATTCTTAGAGATAGCGATCCACTGGATATTATCCATCAGGATTGTATCCGGTATATCGGAATGTTAGGGACTGTTGAACTGGTAAAAACGATCGAGCGGCTTTACATCATGGATGAAGAATTGAGAGCCGAGCTTGCGGAAATACTGGGTCAGATTCCGCATTCGTATTCCGAAGATCTCTGCATCAAATTATTGGAAAAGGAAAACGACACGTTTCTCAAAACGTATTTTGCCGGTTCGTTATGCAATTTGTTTTCCCTCAAAGGCAGCGAATGGATCGTCGATACCATTCGCAAGAGACGATACGATCCGTTTGTTTTAAATCTATTCGACCGCTTGATTCCGGTTTATGCCTATCATAAGGTATCCCCTCAAGGTCTGGAGGAATTGGAACGAAGCGATCTCCAATTCCGGAAAGGGATTTTGGAATCTTCCGAATTTGATTTCGAGGTTGAGGATGACGACGACGAAGACGATGACGAAACGGGATTTGGCGATGGCGAAGATGATGATGAAGAGGGAAACGATGAATCGGATGATTCGCCGAAAAACTGTTCATTTCTTTAAATTTTGTGTAAATAAACTTGTAGAGACGTAGCGTGCTACGTCTCTACGATATCTACAATATCTACGTTATCGTTATTTACACAAGATGTCGGACACGCTCCGTTTATTCCAGGTTATACTTTTTGATTTTGGCAATCAGGTTTACTCTGGAAATTCCCAAAATTTTCGACGCGCGTGTTTTATTCATCCGGGTGTGGTTCAGGATTTTCATAATATGACGTTTTTCCACTTCGCTTAATGACAGGAGCAGTTGGCCGTTAAAGGTGCCTTCCTGGGGCATCTGGCTGTTTTCCAGGAAATAATTGGGTAAGGACTTCTTTTGCAGTTCCTGGGTCGGTTCCACGATAATGGCACTGTTGATGATATTCATCATTTCCCGGACGTTTCCGGGAAAGCCGTATCCTCTCAGGAGATTCATGACCGTGGGCGATATTTTGGTAATATCTTTTTTGTATTTATGACTGAATTCATTTAAGAAGTGGTAGGCCAGCAGGTCGATATCGTCTTTGCGTTCCCGAAGCGGCGGCAGGTTGATCGAGTTGATATTCAACCGGAAGAATAAGTCTTTTCGAAAGTTTCCTTTTTTAATTTCGTCGAATAAATTCTTATTGGTGGCAGCGATGATGCGGACATTGGCTTTTCGGTTCCGGGTGGAACCGAGGCGGTAAAATTCTTCTTCCTGGAGCACGCGCAGGAGTTTGACCTGAATGGGCAGGGTGAGTTCGCCGATTTCATCCAGAAACAGCGTTCCGCCGTCGGCTTCTTCGATGAATCCTTTCTTATCGGCGACCGCTCCGGTAAACGAGCCCTTGTCATGGCCGAAGAACTCGGAGGCAAACAGCTCATTGGCAAACGCGCCGGCATTGACGGCCACGAATTGTTTGTCCTTTCGGGGACTGAGCTTGTGAATGGCCTTGGCGATCAATTCTTTGCCGGTCCCGCTTTCTCCCCAGATGAGGACACTGTTATCCGTGGACGAAAATTTTTCGACGAAATGGAAGATTTTCACCATCTGCTCATCCTGGGTGATGATCTGTTTAAAAATATCTTTATTGGTCAATCCCTCGAGAGACACGGACTGATGGGGTTCGGCAGGCGGGCGGGAAATTTTATTTTTATCGATCGCCGAATGCAGGGTATCCAATAACTTTTCTTCGTCGATGGGTTTTAACATGTAGTCGACTGTCCCCAGTTTCATGGCCGATATGGCCATGTCGATGTCTTCGACACCGGTGAGAACAATCGTCACAATCGAGAAATTATTATCTTTAATGAACCGGAGCACATCCATGCCTGTGACATTGGGCATGTCCATATCGAGTAACAGCACGTCGAAGTGTTCTTTTTCCAGTTTTTCATACGCGCGGGTGCTGTCCTGCAAAATCTGGACCTCGAATTCCCCGGATTGGAGTAGGAATATCCTCATAAAATTTAAGATGGCTTGATCGTCATCGATTACGAGTACCTTAATCATGGTTTCTCCTGGTTTTGGGTGGGTATTTCAAGCGGAATAGTAATCGTAAAAGTTGTTCCGACATTGATTTGGGAATCGGCAAGGATTTTCCCGTGGTGTTCCTGGATAATTCCGTAGGTAATGGAAAGTCCGAGTCCGGTTCCGCCTTTATCGCGTTTGGTCGTGAAAAAGGGATCGAAAATATGTTTTCGGGTATTTTCATCCATTCCTTTTCCATTATCGGTTATTTTAAGAACGATATTTTTATGATTTTTTTCGACTCCGGTTTCGACAATGATCAACCCGTCTTCCCGTTCGATGGCCTGGGAGGCATTGATGAGCAGGTTCATCAGGACCTGTTCCATTTTTTGGGAATTGCCTTTAAAAATAGGGAGCGTGGGATCGAGGTTAACCACCATTCGGGCGTGTTTTCGTACTTCTTTCTCGGTAATTCGCAGGTTATTTTGGATCAGGGAATTGAGATCGACGTCGTCGGTCAGGAGGCCTTCGTCTTTTTTGGCAAAGTTTCTCAGGCCGTCGACGATCTTTTTGATGCGGTTGGCGCCGCCCATCATATCTTCCAGCAGGACGGGAATGTGTTCACGGAATAGTTCGTAGTTGAGACGGGCGATTTTCAATTCTTTATTCGCGTCGTAAAGCCGATCGAGGAAGGGGAGGATATCGCGAAAGGCCTCGTCGACGATTTTGATGTTGCCGCGGATGAAGGTATTGGGGTTATTGATTTCATGCGCGACCCCGGCCACGAGTTTTCCCAATGAGGCCAGTTTATAGGATTGAATCAGTTGGTTTTTAATGTGCTCTGCTTCGCTCACGTCGCTGCAAATTTCAAGAACAGTGGCCGGCCGGCTGTTTTTCCCATCCAGAATGGGATAGCTTTGAACCGAATAGAACCGGTTGAGGTGTTTTTTTTCCATCGATGACGGACGCCCGTCGCGAAATGAAAATTCAGCCGGACAATTGTCGCAGACCGTATCGGAATTGAAGATCTTTTGATAACATTTCCCGGAAGTACCGATTTCCTCTTTATTGGAGAGGGTGATATTAAAGTCCGAATCGATGACCACCAGCGTATCGGTCATGGCTTTTAAGAAGGCTTCGAGGTTGTTGTTCATCCGTTTGAGGTCTTCGGTGAGTTGGGTGAGTTCGGTGTTTTTGGAAACCAGCAGGGCTTGCTGGGATTCCAGGTTTTTACGGATTTCTTCTTTATCGATTGCCCGGGAGAGCATGAGTGCCACTTCGCGCAGGAGTTTATATTCTTCATTGAGGAAACGTTCCTTCATCTTATAGCAAACGGTGATGTTTCCTCGGACTTTATCATTGACGACCAGGTCTTCGCGAATGATGTCTCTGGACGGATCGGACGTGTATGGGATATCTCCGTAAAATTTGTCGTCCAGAATGATACTTGAGGCCAGGAGTTCGGGGTATTGGAATCCTTTGGCGAGGATATTCAGCGAATTTTTCAATGCTTTTTCGAGGTTTCGGGTGGATTCCAGTTCATTACTGATCCCATACAGGCATCCGAGTTCTTTGACGCGTTCGGTCAATTCGAATTCGATGTTATTGGCGTGGAGGATTTGGTCTTCGATGGCGAGAATGATGTTTTCGCCGCATTGGTAGTTGGCGGGAAAGATAAAGAGGTTGCAGGATTGATTTTTAAACTTAAAATAGCAGGTATTTTTGTTTCGTCGGACCTCTTCGATTTTAGCCATGAGTTCCGCGCGTTCTTCCGGGTCAGGGATGTTCTCCATGAGGGAGGTGTTCATTCCCTGACTGTCGTTGAGGGTAAACAATCGTTTGAGTGCGTCATCGCCGGCAAAAAGAATACGGTTTTGGCGATCGCAGATCAAAATATTATTGATAACCCCAAGAGCCAGACTGAATTCTTTTAATTTGACCACGTGAGTTTTCCTCGTTTTATTTTAGAAAGAGAGAACATTATACCACTATTTGGGAACATTTGGGAACAAATTAAAAATTTGGATTCTTTTTTCAGCGATTCGATTCTCTGTTGGGCGGTCCCTCCCGGAAGTTGGTCGTTCTCCGGCGTTGGTTTGCGTGTGCTCTCCCGGTGACTGGTGGTTTCAACATTATAAGTTTTTGCGAGCGAGCACAAACGAGTAACCCAAGTAACCTGAAACGGAAGAGTGCCCGAAATCCAATCCGGAAGGATTGAGGGTCGGTGTATTCTTTAAAAAAGAATACCGAAGGGTTGCGAGCCGACGCAAAAACTGATGAACAAAACCGCTTCGCGGCAACGCTTTTTTTGTTTTTTTGATTC
>JBLMYT010000009.1:0-4380 GCA_050258455.1 Candidatus Omnitrophota bacterium
TTTTTGCTTCAGGGAAATATTGTAAAGAATAAACCGCATACGCGGTATGAGCGATGGTTTACGTTTGCCGAGAGAACGCGAAACGATAAAAACAATGAGCAGGATTTCGAAGAATACAAAAGCGATCGGATATTTAGTGAAATTATTCGCCGGTTGAACCGTAATGCATTAAAACCCGATGATATCGTCTATATCGAGAATGAGAAAAAATTTTGGGAAGAAGTCACTCAATTGGAACAGAGTATTTATGAAGAGGGTATAGAAGAAGGCCGAGAAGAAGGAAGAGAAATCGGAAGAGAAGAGGGAATCGAAATCGGAAAAGAAGAAGGTATAGAAGAAGGTATTCTCAGAACTGCTGCGGCAATGAAAAAAAACGGCGCCGATATCGGTTTTATTATAAGTTGTACAGGTCTGTCAAAAGACGTGATCGAAAATCTTTGATTTTCTTCCTGATATAAGAGGTTGATCCCGAATTAATAGGGACAATTGGAATCGTCTCGCCCGATGGCAATAATGAACCCGGTCACGTTCTTATCCCCTACCGGATAAGACCAATGCGTAAAAACCGGCTTTTGTCCGGTTTGTCGTTTATATTCTCCGGTGTTTCATTCATATTTTAATTCTTCTAATGCCTGAAATGCCTCATACCGGTAAATAAAAGCGAAAGCCCCAATTCCTGCGCTTTGGCAATGACATCCTCATCCCGCACCGACCCACCGGGCTCCACCAATACCGGAATCTTATGTTGTGCCGCAATTTCAACCGAATCGAAAAACGGAAAAAACGCATCGGATATCAACACCGCCCCTTCCACTGGAAACTGACTCTTCCGAATCGCAATCTCTACGGAATCCACCCGGCTCATCTGTCCAGCCCCTACCCCAATCAAGGTTCCGTCTTTCACCAAAATGATCGCATTGGATTTCACAAACTTAACCAGTTTCCAACCGAACCGCACGTCCCGAATTTCACTCTCGGTCAACGGCCGCGAGGTTTTTAATTCGAATTCCTCGTATTCCTTTGACTGGTTATCCCGATCCTGAAACACAAAACCACCGGGGATCGTTTTGAAATCCGATTTCTCCATATATCCCAACGGAATTTTAATAATTCGTAAGTCTTTTTTCTTTCGAAGTAATTGAAGCGCTTCTTCCGTATAATCCGGAGCCACGATCACTTCAAAAAAGATTTTCTTCATCTCCTCGGCCGCTTCTTTGTCTAACGGTTTATTAAATCCGACAATCCCGCCATAAGCCGACTTCGGGTCTCCGGCAAACGCTTTTTTAAACGCTTCTTGTTGCGAATCGCCGATCCCTGCCCCACACGGGTTCTGATGCTTGACGATAACCGAAAAATCTTCCGTTGCTTGATGAAACAGATTCAAGACTTCATAGACCATCGAAAAATCCAGGATATTGTTAAAGGAAAGTTCTTTTCCCTGAAGCTTTTCAAAATGGTTCATCGGCGATTGTTGATCCCGAATATACAGCGCCGCGCGCTGATGCGGATTCTCTCCATACCGCAAATCCATGGCTTTGCGCCCCGCAGGATTCATAAACGCCGGATTTGTTTTCGTTTCGAGTCCTTCATGGAAATATTCGGCAATCAATGAATCATAAAACGAGGTATAAGAAAACGCCTTGGCAGCCAGAGCCCGGCGTTCATGAATATCGATATCTCCCTGTTCGATCAGTTTGTCCACAACCGGCGCATAGTCATTCCGGTCCACGATCACCACCGTATCCATAAAGTTTTTCGAGGCAGCCCGAACCATCGACGGTCCCCCGATATCGATGTTTTCGACCATATATGAAATCCCTTTCTCTTTATGGAGCAGTGCTTCTTCAAAGGGATAAAAATTGACTATGACCAGCCCGATCTTGGGTACCGAAAATTTTGCCAGTTGCTCCAGATGTTCCGGCGTGTTTTTGGCCAGAATGGGACCAAATACCAATGGATGAAGCGTCTTGACCCGGCCATCCAATATTTCGGGAAACTGGGTCACTTCGGAAATCTCTATCACATCGATGCCTTTCTCTTTTAAAAATTTCGACGTTCCTCCGGTTGAGAGAATCCCCCATCCGTTTTCTCTTAATTGTCGAGCCAATATATCGATTCCGTCTTTATAAAATACACTGATTAATGCTTGTTTGGTTGTTAAACTCATCCATTGCTCCTTATTTAACCGCTAACATTTTGATAAAGGTTAATAGTAGTTTTTCGTTGAATTCCTCGCGATGTTCCAGAAGGTACTGCGCGGCTTCCATCGGGGATTTGGCTTGCGAATACGACCGGTTGGTGGTAATGGCGTCATACACATCCACGATCGTGGCCATTTTGGCAAACATGCTCATCTCCTGGTCCATCAGTCCATGAGGGTAACCGGCTCCGGTCGGTTTTTCATGATGCTGACCGATAATGGAAAGACTCACTTTATGAATTTCCCGGGTGGTTTTGGCAATTTCAACCCCATACGCCGGATGCATTTGCATGACTTCCCACTCGGATTTGACCAGTTTTCCGGGTTTGTTGATAATCGAAGGCGGAACCTGGCTTTTTCCCAGGTCATGAAGAAGGCCTCCCTCGCCGATGGCTTTCAACTCCTTTTTGTCCGAAACGCCGATTTCGCGAGCCAACGATACCAGGAACGTACAGACATTCACCGAATGTGTGTAGGTATAATAATCGTGTTTCCGGATTTTGAGTAAATTGGCGAAGGATTGCGGAGAACCCAAAATGAAATCCACCGTATGACCGATGACTTCTTTGGAGCGCTGAATGGCTTCTCCGGACCGGGGATTTTCAAAAATATCTTCCACGACATTAATGGCAGATTCATGAAGCACTTCGGCTTTTTTTTCAATGGGTACTTGTTCGGACTTAAGTAAGTCTTCGATATTGTCTTCCAGGTAAACTCGAAAATTCTTTTTATCCTTGACGTGGATATAAAAGGACTCCAGTTCTCGGTCCACCAGTCGGCTGATATCGTCTTGCTTCATTTCCAACCGACGATTCTTATATAAGACAAAACGGTTACCGGATTTGATATAGAGATCGAAATTGATCATGGAATTGGGGTGGACTTTTTTTATATCGATCGGTGTGAAATAAAATTCAAGTCGTTCCAGTGTGCTCTCGTTCATAGTTTAAAATTGTATATGCAAATAATAAAAAAATCAAGGGCCATTCGTTGGAACTTTTTTAAACTGGAACATCGATGCCAAAATCGTCAATAAGATCAAATTGATATTCTTGCTTATTTATGGTATATAAACCCCATGGAATACGCATTAAAAGAACGAATCGGCAAACCGGAATTATTTACAGGTCGTAAGGAAGAAATGTCTTATTTTCTTCAGTGGATCGACGACATTAAAGAAGAGCGCTCCCAGAGCACCGCGATGTTGGCCCGACGAAAGATGGGAAAAACAGCCATTATGGAACGGCTGTTCAACATTATGTTCTTCAAGAACAATGGGGTCATCCCGTTTTATTATGAAGTGAAAGAAAAAAAGATGTGGATTGGGGATTTTTGCCAGGATTTTTTTCTTACCTTCATTTATCAATACATCGCGTTTAAGACCCGAAATCCGCAATACCTTGCCCTTGCAGGAAAATGCAATTTTAAAATAGCAATAGATACTGTCCAAAACGAAGGACTGGAATATCTGACCGGTATAATTGAGAGTGCTTCATATGCATATACGCATGAACACGTGGATATGTTGTGGGAAATCGTACGCAATACCCCAAAAGATATCGCGTTTATGCAAAAGGAGTATATCGTTCAACTGATCGATGAATTTCCGTTTTTGAATGCGAAATTCTATCGAGATAAAGCATTAAATATTCTTCAAGAAGATATGGCTGCCGGGTATTTGAGTACGGCCGAGAGTAAAATCGCGCCGCTTCTGGTTTCGGGGAGCTGGGTCGGCTGGTTGATGAATCTCTTGCAAGAGATGCTTCCCTCGCGTTTCAGGTATGAATACCTTGAAAACATGCCGGAAGATGAAGCCATTGAAATGGTTTACAAATACTCCCAGTTCTTTGATGTACCGGTGACGGAACAAACCGCTTATCTGCTGGCAAAAATATCAGAAGGGAGCCCGTTTTATATCAGTTCCATCTTTCGTTCCCGGTCCAGGAATAAAGATTTGACCACGATCGAAGGGTTAACCGATACTCTGGAATTCGAGACTCTGGATAACCGGGGAATCATCAAAGGAACCTGGATGGAATACATTGCCAGTGCATTCCCGCAGATCAATGACCGCAATGCCAAAAACATCGTCTTGTATATCTGCAAGAATCGAGACCACGAAGTCACCCGCGAGGAAATCCTGCGGGATTTAAATTTGGATATGACTGATGCCGAATTGG
>JBLMYT010000010.1:0-3264 GCA_050258455.1 Candidatus Omnitrophota bacterium
AATCGTGGTTGGAACAATATGGCCTTATAAAAAATAAAGATGGCCATGCCGTTATCGCCAACAATATATATAAAGCCGTTCATGTTAAGGCATTCTTCAAAGAGGCGAAAGCACCGGAGGAAACTTCTGCATCCGAATATATACTTCCGGGGAACCGGTTGGATATGGAAAGTATCCTATTGGATTTTGGGCAATATATTGCACAAATTGGGGTTCGGGCGTTTTATGAAAAAGATAAACCGTATGAAAAGACCGGGCAGTTTCTGCTAACCGCGTGGCTTTACCGTTTTATAAAGGATGGAAATGGCGAACTTCGGTATGAATTGAAGTCCGGGTTGGGGATCATGGATATTATGTTATCTTATAAAGGGATGAAATACATCATTGAAACCAAAGTCAATCATCAGAAGAAGATGACCCGGATCTTAAACCAGGGGATCGATCAGGTAGCGAAGAAGTATCTCAGTTCCGAATCTTGCCGTGTGGGATATCTGGTAATTTTCGATACCAAAACCCCGGTGGGAGAATCCGGTGACCCGCAGTCTTACCCGGCGGGAGATAAAGGGGATAAACAGGTAATGGTTTTCATTATCGGCATTGGCCGTCCCCAATTTTAGAGCACGCCACTTCTGCGCCGAAAGAACCGGTTAAAAGCGGGAATTTTTTATCTAATCCAATAAAAACGAATACTCTCTTTTTTTTCAATTACGTCGAATCATGATGATCTGAAGTTACGCAACCATACCGCATGCATCAAGAATAAATAAATCCTTCATTTTTCAAGTTCTTTGTCCCTTTCTTTCTGTTCCAAGTATGTCGCTGTATTGAAACGGCAACCTTTCAATATTCCCCTTGCTTCTTTTATTATATCATTCCCCGTTTTTATCAATATACCGTCGTCCGTCTCCAGTAATTCAAGTTTTTTGCCTTTGAATTTATTTAAAATGCGCTGCGGAAGTTTGATGGAATTTCCTTCCAATACCTCTTTTTCTAATATATTTAACTGTGCCCGATTTATCCTTCTATCGATTTTAGAAGGATTATTTTTATCCTCATAAACAGAATTTAACTTTTGAGTTATATGCCCATCTTCCACGCTTTCAAGATAGTCTTTTATAGCCCTGGAATAAAATTCGCTCCTGGTTATTTTCATATGCCGGGCAATTTTTTCAGCCAGGTTAAATATATCATCTGGTATGTATACTGCGGTTCTCATATTTTGAGTATAATCAATATTATGTAACATGTCAAGAAAAAATTTTCCGTTGATTATTTTTATTTCGATCTATTTCGTTGTTCGGGTCTCCGTACGGGGCCAAGTCTGGTCCATTGTACCCCGGTGGGAGAAAAAGGGGATAAACAGGTAATGGAATTTCTCGGTAAATTAAAGCTCCCGCTGGCATTGGAGAAATACCTGGAACCCGGAATAAAAATAAGGGGCGATGGGTTAGAACTCGTCTCCTGCTTTTACGCCTCCGCCTTCCCCTGGGAAGCGTTGAAGTCTGCCATCAATTGGGCAATGTAGCGCACCAAGAGCGTGACTGGGAGAAGGCCAACTCTGAGCCAAAAGAAGGAAATTAATTAAAATCGATCTTCTCGAACTTCTTGATGGATACTTAAAAACCCTATTGGATATTTTGTCTCTTATTACCCCGAGGCAAAGCGGTTGATGGATCTTTCCTAGATTATTGACATTATGACTCATTCATTCCATAATATAAGCGTGAGGATATGATGTCAACTTGTAATAGTTTGGAAGAAATTATTTCTTTGCTAAAAGGCCAAAAAAACTTCCTGATGAATATGTATAAAATAAAAGAAATAGGTATTTTTGGTTCTTATGTTCGGGGTGAGCAAAACACAACGAGTGACATCGATATCCTTATCGATAAGGATAGTGCAATCGGCCTAATAAAACTCGCCAATTTGCAAAATTATCTCTCTAACCTGATAGGAATCCCTGTTGATCTCGTACTCAAAAAATCGCTTCAGCCTCATATTGGGGAAAACATTTTAAATGAGGTTATCTATGTTTAAAAGACGTTCTGTAATTGAGGATTTAAAGAACGCTATAGAAACAATTGATAAAATAGATTGTTTTATAGGAGACATGGATTATGACGGTTTCATTGAAGACGAAAAAACAATGTTTGCTGTTTCCAAGGCTATTGAAATTATAGGAGAGATATTAAAGCATATCCCGGACGAGATTAAGAAAAAATATGCTGATATTCCTTGGCAAGATATTTATGGGATGAGGAATTTCCTCACGCATAATTATTTCAATTCCGATCAAGAAGAAGTATGGAAAACGGTCAAGGAGGATATCCCAGAATTAAAATTGAAGCTTAATCAAATCTTGGCGGAAGAGACTGAGAAATTAAATATACCCATTTCCGAATCTTAATGATTGGGAATTGGGATAACTTGACAAATCTCAACAAATAAAATAAGATTTATTCATGAATGGAACAAACCCAAAACCATCGGATATCATGCACTTGAACGATGACCGCGTAAACAATAACGGGTATCGAAAACCCAAACGCACATTCGAACGATTGGGGTTCGTCGACCCTGAAAAATCCTATTATGTCAGGATCGACAATGTGGTCAATGCCGATCGTCAAGATTTGAAAACCATGGTGGATCTGGGCCGGTATTTTTCCATATTCGCCCCGAGACAAAGCGGGAAAACATCCTTCCTGGAAGAAACCCGCCGCCAATTGCACAAGGATCCTACATATGCGGTTATTCTTTTAAATTTCGAAGACTGCAATGATCTGGACCGAACACGTTTTTATTCCCTAATTGAGGCATCTCTTTACAAACAATTAATGGACAGGCTGGAAGAAGTAAACTGTGAGAAAGCGGAAACCGTCCGGCAATTTATGCACCAACATCATTTAACCGACCATATCGCATTCAAACTATTTTTCGTGGAATTAAACCGGATCCTTCAATTTAAAAAAATAGTTGTTTTTATCGATGAATTCGACGGCATTCCATTAAACGAATTGGCCGGGTATCTTAACTCTTTACGAGCATTATACCAGGCTTATAAGGCAGTCAAACAAAAAGCCCTTTATTCCGTGGGGTTAATCGGAATTCGAAACATCACCAAACTTGTGGTTGGCGGTGTGTCCCCGTTTAATATCGCCGATCATATTGATTTTCCCCGGTTCTCTTTAAAAAATGTACACGATCTTTATGCCCAATATACGGAAGAAACCAATCAGCCGTTCACCGAAGGGGCCGTAAAAA
>JBLMYT010000011.1:0-7282 GCA_050258455.1 Candidatus Omnitrophota bacterium
GCCGCCCCATAATGACAATAACCCCATCCTCACACACACGCCCCACATCTCCGGTTTGGTAAAGAGTACTGCCTCCGGAGGCCAGAAACCTTTTTGAAAAAAGGTTTCTGGACTTCCAAAAACTTTTGGTTTGGGGATGGTTTGTTGGGGGAGGAGTTAAAAATTTGTCGGATGTGAGTTGGGGGTTGTTTAAATATCCGCGGACAACTCCGTTTCCTGCGATATGGATTTCACCCACGGCATTCATTGCCATGGGTTGCAGATCCGGTGACAGGATGTAGAGTCGGTTGTTGGTCACCGGACGCCCGATAGGTACAATGGGACGCGAATCGTCGGGATCGAGTCGATAATAGGTGTTGTTAATGGCACATTCCGTGGGACCATACGTGTTGACGATGGTTCCTTTATAATAATGGTAGAAATGCTTGACAGTTTCCATGCTGATCGGCTCCGCCCCGATAATCAACCAGGGAAGCGTCAACGTCGGTTTGTCGGTTTTGCTGTCAAGGTAGTATGTAATGGCGCTGACCAGTGTGGCCGGGCAATACATCATGACCGCATCGCCGGGGTTGGCCATGAGGTTTGCCAGAAATTCGGCATCCTTGCGCTGATACGTCGTCAGGAGTTTGATTGCCGCTCCTCGATAAAGCGGCCAGAAAATCTCCCATACCGACGGATCAAAACTGAGATTCGTGCGCTGCACCACCGCATCGGTTTCCTTCAGACCAAAGGTGTCATCCATCCACCAGATACAATTATTGGCGTGACGATGCTCCACCATCACCCCTTTGGGAATGCCGGTCGAACCGGATGTGTACATCACATACGCCAAGTTGCGTCCCGTCAGTTCAAGGTCACAATTTCCGTCGTCTTGTTGAGCGATAATGGGTGCCAGATCATCCACCGGCAAAACCGCCCGGGATCTCATCAAAACCGGTTGAGGTTTCGCATACGCAATACCGCAAATGGTTTGCAACACCTCATGCGACGGAAGCTTAAAATCGGTAGAATCGGTTTCGAACATGCGTTGAAGAAGTTCCTTAAACGTGTATTCGCCTTCTCCGAACACGACCAGATCGATGTTTCGGTCTTTGAGAATCGTATCGTAATCGCTGGTTGCATACGGTCCACCCGCAATAATCGGCGCCGTGATTCCCCATTGCCGCAAAAAGGAAACGGTTTCATGGAAGAATTCCTTGAATAACGTAAGCGTGCGGATACCGATCACATCCGGATGATAGGACTCGAGAAGGGCATGCAGTTCTTCGTAGGAATCAAAATCCACACCGGATTTATAGATTCGACCCACGATTCGGTCTCCGAATTCCTGACGGATATAAGTCAGTAACGAAATCAGGCCGAGGGGCTGCTCCACCACATTATACAACATGTTGCGACTACTGAAATGCTGCGACAAATCGAGTAATAAAATTTTCTTGGCCGAGGCCGGGTATTCGGATTCGGAAGGATAATCTGCCTTCTGTTGAAAGGCTTCCGGAATCGGTTTATCGTCTTCGTCTTCGACCGGAAGATGGACGTCATCCAATTTGGCAAAATCGATGACATCCTGAATGGATTGAATCTCAATGGGTAAATACGTATCGTATTTTTGCACCATCGCCTGTTGACCCATGACGCGCAGTTGAACCGGCATCACCTGTTTCAATCGTTCTCTGGAGAGGAAATAGTTGTTCATGAAATCCGATTGGTATTCGCGAGTGAAACTCTTGGAAAAGGGCAGCGTTTCAGGCAGTTGATGAAAGGCCAGATCTTTGGAGGCCATGATGTCTTCTTTGGAAACGCCATGTTCCAGTGCCAGGGCTTCCATTTCCGTATTCGGGTAGATTTTCAGAATATGAATGTAAGGGAAATGAATCCATCGAATGCTTTTAATAAAGTCCAGAGTCATCAGGGCTTCGTCTTCGGTTTCGGTCGGGAATCCGTGCATGGTGGCGATTTCAAGAATGACCTCCGGATGCCGGGTCGCAATGACATCCATCACCTTTTTGAATTTATCGATGTCCAGGTTTTTCTTAATCAGTTTTTGAAGCCGGGGCGATGCGGTTTCCAGCGACAGGTTGATGCCGCGGGTTCCGGCTTCCACCATCAAATCGATATCATCCGGGGTCAACAGGTCGCCCCGCAACCCATTAGGAAAGAAGAGTCGAATGGCGAGTTTGTTTTGGATCACGAGTTTGAAAAACCGCGTGCTATTTTCCCGGTTCAGATTGAAGCAATCGTCGATGATTGCAAAATGACGCACCCCGCGTTTATAATAGTAGTTCACTTCATTGAAGATATTTTCGGCACTGCGAAACACATGCTTTTTGGACCAGACTTTATGACAGAACAAACATTCGTACGGGCATCCGCGCGTGGCTTGAAGCGACATGCATGGCGTCACACTGGCCATTCCGATTTTATCCGGGTAACGCGAAAGGTCGATGAGCGAACGGTCCGGCATGGGAAGCGAATCAAACGCCTGAATATGGGAACGCGGCGGCGTTTTAATAATGGACACATCCTGTTTGGATTCGAAGTTTTGAAGCGCAGTAAAAGAAATCGTTGAATGGGTCAATGCGGGACCGTGCGTGAGTAAGGCGGTAGACTGCGCGTTTTCCAGCATAAAGAGTGCGCGGTGGGCCGGAACGCCCACATCGATCGGAAGGTAAGCACCGCCGGCTTTCAGGATAGCCAGTAAACCGGCAATCATATCGATCGACGGCTCCATCATGATCCCCACCACGCTCTCCTTCCCGACTCCATTTTTTTGAAGCAGCCGGGCCAAACCATTTGCTTTTCGGTTCAAGGCGTCGTAAGTTAGGGTCGCTCCGGAGGGATCGACAACCGCAATACGGTCCGGCGTGCGCCGGACCTGATCTTCAAAAAACCGATGAATGGGACGATCCACCGGATAGTCCGTTTCGACGTTATTGAAATCGACCAGCAGTTTTTGTTTTTCGTCTTCCGGTAAAAGATCGATTGCCGAAAGCGTTTGGGAGGGATCTGAAAGAACTGCAGAAACTGCGGTTTTAAAATAGTTTGCCAGGCGCCGGATGGTTTCTTCGTTGAAAAGACCGGTGCTGTATTCCAGTGTGCAGGATAAATCCCCGCCGATTTCCACCATGCGAAACTTCAAATCCATTTGCGCGGATTGACGGTGATACGGATAGGCCCCTAATTTTAATCCCGCGATCCGGATTTCCGGGTATTCTTCGTTATTCAGTACCATCATCACATCAAACAGCGGGTTTCGGCCCGGAACGCGTTCTTCCAGTACCTTTTCCACCAGGTTTTCAAACGGGTAATCCTGGTTTTCGAATGCCTCCAGCGTGTTTTGTTTCACCTCCCGGAGAAAGTCCCGGAAGGATTGGTGACCATGGGGATAATTGCGAAGCGCCAGCGCATTGACAAACATGCCGATGATCCCTTCCAGGTCGGCATGTCGACGTCCGGCCAGGGATGTACCGACAATAATATCCTCCTGACCGGATAATCGGGAGAGCACGAGGTTGAACAGGGCTAGCAGGGCCATGTAAAGGGTCACGTCTTCTCGGATGGCGTAGGATTTTAAGGATGTGGTGAGCGATTCACCCAATTCGAATACCACCTCGCTGCCTTCGAAGGTTTGCGTTGCCGGTCGTTCAACGTCTGCGGGAAGCGTGAGGAGCGGCAGTTCGCCTTCGAACCGATTGAGCCAGTAGGCTTCTTGCTGCCGGCTGCGTTGGACCTGGTCGTCGCTGTTCAGCCATTCGGCAACATCTTTGTATTGGATGCGAAGGGGCGGCAGTTCCTCGCCTTGATATAATGCCAGGAATTCCCGGTTGAAAATGCCCTGAGACACGCCGTCGGAAACAATGTGGTGGGTATCGATCATGAAAACCGACCGCGTCGGATTCAGAACAATGATCCCCACCCGAAACAGCGGCGCCTGCGAGAGGTCAAACGGGCGAATAAATGAGGTGATGATCGCCTCGGTTTGCGCATCCGGGGCGGTCTGTGAGGACAAATCAACGAATTCGATGTGAAATGCCACATCATCATGGATCTTTTGTTTGGCTTCTTCGTCGATCACATGAAAGGAGGTCCGTAAACTCTCGTGGCGTTCGATTAATTTTCGGAAAACCTCTTCGATTTTTTCCCGGTTGTATTCCCCTTCCAGCGTGAACACTTGCGGCATGTTGTAACTCATGTTGTGGGCATCGAAAAATTGGAGGAAAAACAACCGCCGTTGGACCGATGACACGGCGTAATACTCCTTGATCGGAGCGGGTTCGATCGAGGCAAACGGGTCGAGACCCGCGGTGCGAAGCAGGGCCTCTTGTTTTTCGATCGTATCGTGTTGAAAGATTTCCGCCAGGGTCGGTTTGATATCGAAATCGCGTTGAATGAAGGAAATCAGGGAAATCACATTGAGTGAGTTTCCGCCCAGTTGAAAGAAATTGTGGGTGATCCCGATGGAATCGATTCCCAGGATTTCCGTCCAAATGCGGGCCAGTTTGCGTTGGACTTCGTTTTGCGGTGGAACCAGGGTCACGGCTTCATCCCGGATCGGATCGGGCAGCGAATCATAGTCGATCTTTCCGTTCGGTTTTTTCTGAATGTGGTCCAGCACGCGAATGGGATTGGGAATCATGTACGGCGGGAGTTTCGTTTTCAAATAATCGGTCAAACGATCGATCAGCGTGTCGCTGCCCATGGTTTCTCCCGGTTTTTGGGTAATATAAGCGCACACGAGTTCATTGTTGCCCGACTCTTTTTTAATTACTGCGGCTTCGGCAACCAATGGGTGACTCAGCAGGGTCATTTCGATCTCTTCCAGTTCCACGCGCACCCCGCGGATTTTGACCTGCCGGTCTTTTCGTCCCAGAAATTCGATCGAACCGTCGGGTAGGAATCGTCCCAGGTCGCCGGTTCGAAACACAATATCATTGGGATCGTTATTTAACGGATTGGCGATGAATTTTTCGCGGTTTAAGTCGTCTTCTTTATAATACCCATGGGTGCGATAAGGGGTTCGGATGTAAATTTCGCCGGTGATGCGTTCGTCGCAGATTTTCATCTCGTCGTCGAGAATCGCCACGCGGCAGCCTTTCATCGGTTTTCCCACCGGAATGCGTTCTCGGGCCAAATCCTCCGGTTGGATCAGGTAAAATGTTTTGATCATGGTCGTTTCCGAAGGACCGTAGTAATTCACCAGTTGGATGCGGTCTCCGAAAATATGATACCAGTGTTCCAGCATCGAAGGGGTGACTTTTTCGCCGGAGAGCATGATATATTTCAGGGATGAAAAATGATCGGCCGTTAAGGTGTTGGAATTCAAGCCCCGGAAGATACTGGGAACGCAGTGAATCAGGTTGATGTGTTGACGGTCGGTCCATTCGATGAGTTTGTCGGCGTTTAGCAAGGTATCGTCTGCGGGAGGAATGCAGGACGTCCCGCCGGAGCAGAGGGCCACGAACACATCGCGTAAGAAGGCGTCGAAACCGGGGGTGGTCCATTGGCTGATGCGAAAACCCTGGGGAATCGAGAAGGTTTCGATTTCCCATTCGATGAAGTGGAACAGGCTTTTGTTTTTACCGATGATGGCTTTGGGGGTTCCGGTGGTGCCCGAGGTAAAATAAATATAGATTTTGTCTTCCGGCGTATACGTGACCGGAGGCGGTTCCAGGAACCATCGGGGATCGGAGCCGGAAGCCGAGGGATCGAATATCGCGTCGAATGAAATGAATGTGACGCCGAGGTTTTGGAGGAATGGGGATTGGCACAGGGGATGAGTTTGTGGGGAATCGCAGAGAACCCATTTGATTTCCGCTTTTTCGATCATGGTTTCCAGACGGCTGTCCGGATGAGCGGGGTCCAGGGGAACGAACACGCATCCGGCATATAAAATACCGATAATGGATTCGATCAGACGGGTTCGGTTTGGGGTATAGATCCCGATGAAGGTTTCTTTGGGAATTCCTTGATGGACAATCCAATTCCCGATATAGTTGGATTGACGTTGGAGGTCGAGGTAGGTCTTTTGTTCGGTTCCGTATTCCAGTGCGATATGGGAGTTGAATTGATGAAAGCAATCGTTTAGCCACAATTGAAATATTTTTTCCATGTTTAACTCCTGAAAATTGATTAAGCGTCATCCCGAAACGGGGATGAGGTAAAAAATTAAGTACCGGGTGTCAAAACATTTGAAAGATTTTGCATCGGTTTATTGGACTCGGTGAGAATGTAATGTCTGTATCGTACCGATTTATTCATTACGCCTCATATTATCAGATTTTCATGGTTTTTTCAATCCTGAAATCATCAAAGTTTCTCGATCGGGACGATTGGATAATGAATCGACCGTGCTTGAGGGAAGGACATTGGGATAAAAAGTGACCATTTT
This sequence comes from Candidatus Omnitrophota bacterium, assembly GCA_050258455.1. Classification (GTDB taxonomy): domain Bacteria; phylum Acidobacteriota; class Aminicenantia; order UBA2199; family UBA2199; genus JAKAGC01. The sequence goes on from JBLMYT010000011.1 coordinate 6,389, forward strand.
AAGACAATTTTAGCGTGAAGGCGGATTGTTTTTCCGTAAAGTTAGTCAAAAAGTTTGAGAACGACCATTTGTTTTGAGTAAAGTTAGTCAAAACGTTCGATCGCGACGATTTGTTTTGAGTAAAGTTAGTCAAAATGTTAGTAATTTTAGTCAATTTTCGAGTGATCAATTACATTTTCATGGTGCATGACCAAAAGTTGGTGGTTCCTGCCCATAAGTTTCGAGTAAAGTTAGTCAAAAATGAAGGGATGGCAACAAATTTCAGAGTAAAGTTAGTCAAAAGATAGAAAACCGGATCGAGGAATGCCCGGATTTTAGACAAAATCGTGCTAACGCATGAGAAGATCAACTAATATTAGTCAAGTAACTGTCGATATTAGTCAAAAATGTGGAGATTTTAGACAATTTACTGGTGCATGGCGATTGGAAGCAGAATTTGTCGATAAGTTTGAAGTAATTTTAGTCAATTCATGCGTGACACGCCTTGCGATGACTAATATTTTAGACAATATTGTGTTACCGTTATTCAGGATGATGAAACCGGGCGCGCGCATGGACGTGCGCCTTACCAAAAAGCGTTCTAAAGCTTCCTTATTTCCTCTTCGATTAATCCGGTATATTTAATGATCATTCCAATTTCGCATTGGAAAGGTAGAAGTACATGAACAGATAAGGGCGCACACATAGGTGCGCCTCTACGGTAAAATTCCGAATGGCCGCTCCCGAGATAAAACCAATAATTGGGTTTATTTTCTGTAGGGGCAGACCTGCGTGTCTGCCCGTGTGTTCGATTTGCTGAATTATTGAAAGGGCGTTTCGCGAAACGGCCCTACGGAAAGGCATGGTTTAATTCCGCTGATATAATGGCGGAAGTCCATACAGGTTTATTTTTAT
>JBLMYT010000012.1:0-129671 GCA_050258455.1 Candidatus Omnitrophota bacterium
CCGAATCGCTTATTCAAAAAGGATTTGCGGACTCGTCCAATTCGAGATCATTTATACTCGGTAAATTATCTTAACATTAAAGAGATTTATTGAAGAAAATTTTCAAAAGAAGAATTGCTGTTTATCAGTGGGAGACAATTGTATTTTTCATTTTGGGGGCGGTGCGTTACTTTGTTACTTTGTTTCAAAAATACCCAATCGACAAAGAAAGTAACAAAGTAACGCACCGCCCCCGAGACGGGGACGGGACGTGCTACCCGACGTGGGAAGAATCTTCCTTCAATCGAATTTTCGTGTCTTTATACAATTTGGCCATAGAGGTCAATCGATACCCAAAGAAAAGAGGAAGTTTATTTATCTCTGAATATCGTAGCCCTGCATAATCTTTTAACCAAGTCAAAAGTTCACCTCTTATCCGTTTTCCTTCCCAGGTATCTAAATTGATATCGTCTAATTTCATGCCTATCTTTTTCTCGAAATCCATTAACACTTTTTCGATTGGGGAAAAGAACGGTTCATCGATGCGTTTCATTCCATCCCCATACAATCGTTCCCGACGATTGAATCGACCCAAGGCTTCCTCGATATACTTACTTTCTCCTAAGATTTCGCCAATTCGTGTTTGCAAAATCGGCAAGTTCTCATTTCCTCCTCTCAATGTTAACAAGAAGTCCAATAGTTGAGGTTTACTCCCAAATAATTCGTTTACGAATTCAACATCCACTATGTCTGATTTATCTTCTGAAAAATAATACCTACCGCTACTCCATAAGTAGTGATCAAAAGTTTGAACAATCCCGGCTCTGATAGGATTTGAAAGTAAATATCCCAGAGATATTTTCAAATATGAATCGTCCTGAATGATTGTGGATTTAAATCGATTTTGGAAAACATACCCTTTTTCCGATGATGTTTTTCGATAATACATCCCGTATTGACCGTTGAGGTGGCGAAAGAAATCCGATAATTTACCGGTAGAATTTTCCAAGACCAAATGATAATGGTTATCCATTATACAATAGGCGAATAATCGTATCTTATATCTTTTTAAACTCTCGGCAAGGTAATCCAGAAATTGGGCCTTCAACTTATGGCCGGAAAAAATAGTCGATCCGTTTATTCCGCGATTCATACAATGATGATAAGCACTTTCATATGTTAATCTTACTCGTTTCATTATGATACCCAATCGGCAAAGAAAGTAACAAAGTAACGCACCGCCCCCGGGACGGGAGCCGATCTTCTACTTTGCATCGAATATTATATCAAAAAAGTATACAATAATACACAGACAATTGTATTTTCCATTCTATTTTTGGGAGGATACAGGGAACCTTTTTATAAAAGGTTCCCTGATTTCTTATTCTTGCTGCGCCAGGACAGACTGGTAAATGTCTTTGGCCAGTATGGGGAGGATGGTATTCCTGAATTCCGTATCATCCATAAATTTCGTGACGATTTTATCGTTCTCTGCCATTCGCTGGACCATGAGACGATCAATTAATTTTTCGATTCCCCGTTCAAACAGATCAAGCGAGTTGGCTCTGGCGGTTTTGATGACTTGATCATTCCTGCAAGCTTTCTCTTTGATTTGCTCAAAAAAGAGCCGGTCTTCTTCGGTAAAATCTGTACCAAAGCGGTCATTCACAACCTGAATAATTTCCGAGAGGGGTTTCTCTTCGTCTTTTAGCATACCGGTGCCTACGGCCGTCGGGCTCTTGACCCCGTATTGTTCGCCCGGTTCCATCACAATCGAGGTCGTGGTTTGTTTTTCGATCCGGTAGTAATTGAGGTAAACGTTTCGTTCGGGATGCGGATCGATTCCGCCATCGCCGATTGAAATATGGGTGAGGAGATAGCGGCCGAATGCATAGAGCATTTCATGGTCCGGGTCGCTGTAAGGAAGGATCTGGCTGATAAATGCATAAAACCGAACAAAGGCGGTCATTTTATCGTAGAAGTCTCTGCGGTGTTCGCTATCGAGGGCATTAAATCGATCTGCAGCCGGTTGAATGCAGCTTTCCAATTTGGCATGATCCGCCGGATTTTGCCTGTATTGCGGTTTATAAAAGATCTGACAAAAATCAGTGACTTCGACCCATTCGAACACAAGCGTCTCTCTCAATTCATATTCCAGTTGGACCAGGTGATGGGGATCGGCGGGTTCCAAAAGGGTGGTGGTGTTGTAGTACGGTTTGAAGGCGCGTTGGATGTTTTCGGCGTCATTGACAAAATCCACAACCAATGGGGGTTCTTTTCCGGCATGGATGCGGTTTAACCGTGAGAGGGTTTGGATGGCCTGGACGCCGTCGAGTCGTTTATCCACGTACATGGCGCACAGCAGGGGTTGATCAAAACCGGTCTGGTATTTGTTGGCCACAATTAAAATTTGGTAATCGGAAGAATCGAATCGATCGGGCAATTGGAGTTCGGAAATGGGTTTCCCGGAGATCACGTCGATATTCATGGATGATTCGGTGTATTCGATGCGGGTTTCCGGATCGGTTACGGTGCCGCTGAAGGCAACGAGGGGGCGGATATCGGTGTAGTTGTTTTTGTTGATGTATTGGGTGAAAGCCTGCATGTAGCGAACGGCGTGGAGGCGGGACGTGGTGACGACCATGGCTTTGGCGCGGCCGTTGAGTTTATTTTTAACATGTTCGCGGAAGTGTTCAACCATAATTCGGGTTTTTTCTTCGATGTTGTGAGGGTGTATTGACAGGTATCCGAAGAGTTTTTTGACGGCTTTTTTCTTCGACATTTCCGGGTCCTCGTCGATGGTTTTTGCCAACTTGTAAAAGACCTCATATGTTGTATAATTTCGGAGGACATCGAGGATGAAGCCTTCTTCGATGGCTTGTCTCATGGAATAGGAGTGGAAGGCACGATAGGTTCCGGAAGAATCGGGGTGCCCGAATATTTCGAGGGTTTTGCCTTTGGGGGTAGCGGTAAAGGCAAAGAAGCTGAGGTTTTTTTGTTGTTTTCTGGATTCCATGACTTTATTGAGGTTATCTTCCCAATCGGGTTCGGTGTCTTCGGTGTCTTGACCGGAACCGGCGCCCAGGATTCTTTTGAGTTCGCGGGCGGCTTCGCCGGATTGGCTGGAGTGGGCTTCGTCGACGATGAGGGCGTATTTGCGGGAGGCGATTTGGTTTAACCATTCTTCTGACTTTTGGATGGCGGTTTCGTCCGGGTCATCGGGATTGGGTGCTCCGGCGATGTGGAGGAGGTTTCGCAGGATGAAGGGGAACTTTTGCAGGGTGGTGACGATGATTTTGGTGCCGTCGATGAGGGCGTTGGCGAGTTGGTCGGATTTTTTGTCGATGACTTTAACGACGCCTTTTGCGTGTTCGATTTGGTAGACGGCGTCCTGGAGTTGTTTATCGAGGACGCGGCGGTCGGAGATGACGATCACGCAGTCGAAGATTTTGTTATCGTTGGTATGGAGGCTGGAGAGGCGGTGAGCGAGCCAGGAGATGCTGTTGGTTTTTCCGCTTCCGGCAGAGTGTTGAATGAGGTAGTTGTGACCGCTTTTTTCGTTTCGAATAGTGGCGATGAGTTTAGAGACGGCGTCGAGTTGGTGGAAGCGGGGAAATATCACGGTTTTTTGGGAGACTTTGTGACGTTTCCCGGAGTTATCCATGGTGATTTCGAAGGTTTCTTCCAGGAAAATAAAATTTTGGACGATATCGAGGAAGTGATCGCGTTGGAGGGTATGTTCCCAGAAGTATGCGGTGCGGTGGCCGGAGGGGTGTTGGGGGTTTCCCTGGCCGCATTCGGTTTCTCCGGGGTTGCTGCCGCGGTTGAAGGGGAGGAAGAAGGTTTGATCGTTGTTGAGTTGGGTGGTCATGTAGATTTCATTGGGGTCGATGGCGAAGTGAACGATGGCGCCTTTGGTGAATTGGAATAGGGGCGTGCGGGGATCGCGGTCGGTTCGGTATTGGTTGATGGCGTCTTTCCAGGTTTCGAGGGAAGAAGCGGGGTTTTTGAGTTCGATGGTTGCGATGGGGAGGCCGTTGATGGAGAGGACCATATCCACGGTGCTGTTATTTTTGGGGTGGCAGGGAACCTGGCGGGTGACGTGGAGGGTATTTTGGGTGCATTGTTGAAGGGTTTCTTCAACTTTGTTATGGGCGGGTTTAAAGAAGGCGAGGTAAAACATTTTGCCGTAGAATTTGAAGCCATGGCGGAGGATATGGAGGGTGCCTTTGAGGTTGCGTTCTTTGATCAGGGTATCGATGAATTTATCCGGGAGTTCCGTTCCGAGGTCTTTTTCCATTCGGGACCATTCAGTGGGTTGGGTATCTTTGACGAAGGCGGTGATGTAGTGGGGGAAGAGGGCGTTTTGTTTATCCCAGAGTGTGTTGGAACCTGGAATCCAGCCGTTGGTTGACATGGTTTCCTGGATATAGGCTTCGAATGTTTTTTCGGACGGGACTTTCATTGAAGTTCACTCCTTTTATTTTGAGATTCATTAATTTTGTTCTCTAATTTTGTTCTCTCACATCGATTTTTCCGGTCACTGTTGCGGAAATCAGTGACGTGCGGTATTCTTTGAGTTTTTCGATGGCGGTTTCGACTTTGTTGATCAGTGCATCGATTTTAGCGGTTTCGCGATCGAGATAGGCGGCGATATTTTGTTGTTCGGGAAGAGGTGGAAGAGGGGTGCTCAAATCCGCCATGAATTCCCAACTCACACGAGGCATTTTCGAGCCAAAAGTCGCCCCTGTAATAACATTAATAAAATTTTCCGAACGCAAATAGTATGCGGCAAATTCCGGGCCGATTGTTTTTTTAGGGCGCAGGACAAAAAAATCTCCAACCGCTTCCCCAGAGTTAATTGCTTTCAAAACCTTGGCAAGATATGGTCTTAGCTTCCCAAATAGAATATCATCTTTTACAAACGCGACACCATCTCCATTAAATTCTGTTTCTGTCTCAAGAAAACGGCCCGTCCAACTTTCAATATTCTCAAGCGCAATGGGATTTTTTGGGCTCTCGATTTTATTCGTCAAAAGTAGAAAGTTATATTTTAGCCTCTTTATTTCCCAATGATCTGGCACCTCATTTAACCATTTAACTCCATTGGTTTTATATTTCGGATAAGGTTTATGCTTCATCCCTGTTTCCCCACTACCACTCACTTCCCTTAACAAGCGGACAATCTCCGACTCCAATCCCTGAATATCCGCCTCAATCGCTTCCAATTCACGTGGCGCTTCATACCGATAGAAATACCGATTAAACGGAATCTCATATCCGACCTTCGTTTTATTTCGATCGATCCATGCATCGGGAACATGCGGCAACACTTCCCGCTTGAAATACTCATCGATATCTTCCGTTAACGGAACATTCTCCGTATCCCTCAAGTCTGTATCCGCTTCGGGATTGCCCTTGCTATCCCGACAAATTTCCGCAGTTTCATCCTTCTCACTTAATGCTTCCAAAATCGCTTTAAACTCAGCCGCAGATAAATTAACTCCGGATGTTTTAGCAAATCCTTCCAACTCTTTAATAAAAATGCGTCGGTCCTTAAACACGTTCTGTCCCGTATGTTCGGCAAACGCATTCAAAAACGTTCTAATTACTTCCTGCCGCTCCCTTCCTTCGGCAATCTGCTGCTGCCGAACCGTTTCATTCTTTTTATCACTTTCCGCTATCTTCTGAAATGCCCGGATCTCATCCAACCGGGACACCCGCTTGAAACTCGCTTGAAAATTGAGCCGCAAGGGACGCTCAACCGTAATTTTATTGTATCCGAAATCAGCATTATCAAATATTTTGCTGACCAGCTCCTTTTCAACCCCCTCCACCTCGAACTTCACGGTTTCATTATGCGTGAAACGTTCATATATTTTGGTAATCTCAGAAATCTGATCGATCGAATTGTCACCATCGGCAATCATGTTTCGCTTGTTGCCGAGACTCTTTCGCATCTTTACATAAAACTCACGGGCATCGATCAACTGGACTTTTCCCCGCCGCTGTTCGATCTTTCGATTCGTGACCACCCAAATGTAAGTGGATATACCCGTGTTGTAAAACAACTGGTCCGGCAACGCAATGATTGCCTCCAGCCAATCATTTTCAATCATCCACTGCCGAATATTGGACTCGCCACTCCCCGCATCCCCGCTAAACAACGGCGATCCATTAAAGACAATGGCAATGCGACTGCCGCCTTTTTCCGGCTCCCGCATCTTCGAAATCATATGCATTAAAAACAACAGCGAACCATCACTGATCCGAGGAAGACCCGGACCAAATCGGCCACTGGATGCCAACCGCTCATGCTCATCTTTAATGACCCGCTCCTGCTGCTTCCATTCCACCCCAAACGGCGGATTGGCCAACATGTAATGGAACGTCTCCTTAGCGAACCCATCATGGGTAAAAATATCGCCGGCCTTGATATTTTCCGCATCCTCATTCTTGATCAGCATATCCGAACGACAAATCGCCCAGGCTTCGTCATTAAAGTCTTGCCCATGTAACAGGGGTTTGGCGGCCGGGTTAAGGTCACGGATGTATTGCTCCGCCACGGAAAGCATGCCCCCGGTTCCACAAGCAGGATCATAAATCGTCCGAACCACATGACTCTTGCTTAACTCTGTTTCCGTCGAAAGAAGAAGATTAACCATGAGTTTAATGACCTCCCGGGGCGTAAAATGCTCCCCGGCTTCTTCATTGGATTGCTCAGCGCCGATCCGGATGAGCTCCTCAAAAATATATCCCATTTGCATGTTGTCGATTTTCTCCGGAGATAAATCGAGCTCGGGAGAGGCAAACTTTTTGATGACCTCAAAAAGCAGGTTTTTCTCATTCATTCGTTTTATCTGATCATTGAAATCGAAATGCTCGAAAATTTCCCGGACATTGGGAGAAAAAGCATTGATGTAACTGTTGAGGTTGGGAGCAATTTGATTCGGGTCATCGGTCAAATTGGTGAAGTATAGTTTTGAAAGATTATAGAAACTCACGCCGGTAATTTGTTTAAGTTTTTCAGCGATGATGTTTTCCGACTTTCCTTTTATGTCCTTGTATTCTTCCAATGCTTTTTCTTTGGTGTGAGCGAGAATGCAATCGAATCGACGCAACACCGTCAGCGGAAGAATCACCTTTCGATATTCATTCCGTTTATACGGTCCCCGGAGCAGGTTACAGATGCTCCAGATAAAGTTTGCCATTTGGCTAGACATCGTTCTACTTCCTTGATTGATATTCCGCTTGGCTAAATAGGCTAAATTTATTGGCTGGAGCCATTCTTCTATTTTGCATCGAATATTATATCAAAAAAGTATACAAAAATACACAGACAATTGTATTTTTCATTCTATTTATGTGTGTAATTATTGAATTGCTTCAAGAATATGTATTTGTAATATATGTAAATGTCATAGAGACTTGTTGGTCTGTAGAAACGTAGCGTGCTACGCCTCTTCTTTTACTATAATCTTATTAGCGTGCTATACCAGAGAGTTGCACGCAAGGTCTCTATTATTTAGATGAACCGAAAATCAAAAAATTTGTGGTAACACTTTTTCAATTTACACAAAATACTTGATACTCCCCACACAAAATTTTTCGCAGGGAAGCTCCAACTTTTGGCATGGCATCTCCAACTTTTGACTTGGCATCACTAACCAGACGCCGGGAAGCACAAACTTTTAGCATGGCACCACTAACTTTTGAGTTGACATCACCAATCAGGTCACCTGGCATCACCAACTTTTGGGGCGACGGCACCAATCATGTGACCTGGCACCTCCAACTTTTGAGTTGGCATCACCAACCAGTCACCTGGCACCTCCAACTTTTGGGGTGGCGTCACCAACCAGTCACCTGGCACCTCCAACTTTTGAGTTGGCATCACCAACCAGTCACCTGGCATCACCAACTTTTGAGATGGCACCACCAACCAGTCGCATGGCATCGCCAACTACCGGGAGAGCATGCCCAACCAATGCCGGGGAATAACCAACGTACATGAGGGAACGTTCAACTTCCGGCAGAGCAAGACCAACGCGGAGACGTTGCACGCAACCTCATCGAGTCGCACATAGTAACATAGTAACGCACCGGTCCCGAACTCGGTGTTTTAACTCACCAAACGGGACGTCCGGATGGTATTCTTTCCGGTTCCTCGCCAAACCATATATAACGTGTTCCCCGAAGGGGATAACCCCGGCCCGATACGAGTCGACCGATCCTCAAGCATCACTTGCGCGGTCCAATCCAATCCGTCGGCCGATGTGGAAACCCAGATATTGGCGTCATCGCTATCACCCCAGGCCATATACCAAATCTTCAACTTGTCCGAATACGCAATCCCCGGACTGTCATTCGATATCCGATCGGTTAACTCTTTGGGCACGGTCCAATTGATACCGTCATCCGACATGGAAACCCAGATGTCGCCAACGTCTACCCCCAACCATGCCATCAGGTATTTGCCCGTTGCCGCACACACCGACGGCCCGGTTCCCGTGGTCCGATCCTCAAGCTGTTGGGGCGCCGACCAATTGAGCCCATCCGATGAGGTGGAAACCCAAATATTGTCCTGATCCATCCCTTTCCATGCCATCACCGCCAAATTTCCGGTAACCCCAATTGCCGGAGCAGAACCCGTGGTCCGATCAGTCAACTCTTTGGGCGCCGACCAGATCGCGCCATCAGCCGAGTCGGAAACAAAGATGGTGTTGGTATCCGATCCTCGCCACACCATGATGAATTTCCCATTCAAGACACCCAGCGCAGGGCCATTGGGGCTATTACGGTCGGTTAATTCCTTTTTCGACGGCCAGGTCGCTCCGTCATCCGAGGAAGTGGAAACCCAGATCGTGGCTTTGCCCATTTCCCGCCATGCCATACAGAGCACCCCATTACTGTTGGCGATCGCCGGACGACTCCGCGTTGTCCGGTCCTTTAATTCGACTCCGGTAGACCAATTTGTATTTGCCATATTCCCTCCTTTTTTCATCATTTGACCATTCCGATTTTCAAATCTCAATGCCGGTCAAATGGTATGCTTATATTATGGTATGATTCGGAGTGAATATCAACCCCTTTCCAAAGTTTTGTGAAAATCATAAAAAAAGAGTATATAAACAAAAATAGGCGGCAGGCTGTTTCGCCTGCCGCCTGATTTTCTTACTCGATTATCCGATTAATCTTTGATGATGCAATAAATTTCAAAATATTTTTTCCCGTCCGCGGCGGTGACCCGTTCGACCCCGTGAATGTCGCTCTCATAACCGGGGAATTGATTTTCAAAATCCTGCCTGATTTTGAGGTATTCGCGGACCTTTCTATCCATCTTTTCCCCTCCCATCATGATGGGGATTCCGGGAGGATAAGGAACAATCATGACCGCGGGAACGCGTCCCACGATATTTTCCAATCGAACAGACTCGACATTCTTCTGCACAATATTTTGGAACGCTTCGGACGGTTTCATAACCTGATCGGGAATGCTTTCAAACGCGTTATTCATTTTATCCAAGATGTTATACTCTCTAAAATAATGGTGAATCGCGTTGCAGTGGTCTTTCAACCCCACGGTCCGATACTGAGGGTATTGAGCCACCATCTCCGGGAACACCTCGACCAGCGGCGTATTGGCGTTGTATAATTCTTTGAACTTGAACAGCTCGGCCAACAAGGTCCCTTGTCTGCCCTTGGTGGTTCCCAATGAATTGAGCATTAACCATGAATAGTAATCGGTTTTTTCACAGACAATGCCTCGACCGATCAGGTAATTCGTCACCACGGCGGCCGGAATACAGGGGGTTTGGGTCTCGTCCTCCAGGTTTCCGTCGCTATCGATTCCGGGACACACAAACGTCAGCTTGATCGGATCCAGCATGACATAATTGTCTTCGTCTCCGTTTTTATCGAGATCAAAACCGTGCCATTGCTGGTTGTGTTTCATGGTCCACGTTTTCTGATCCAGCAGTTCCGCCATGGAAACATCGGAAACGCCCAATTTTTCCGGTTGCCACATGTGGAAAAACCAGTCGTTTTCTTTGAGACCATTGAAAATAGCCGCGACTTTTTTTCTCAATTGAATGGCTTCGATCAGGATGTCTTCCAGAATGATTTCACCGTTATCGGCCATCATCTTGGTCGCCACATCCAGGGACGCGATCATATTGTATTGCGGCGAGGTGGAGCCATGCATCATATACGATTCGTTGAACAAATCCGGATCGATTTTCACTTCATTGCCGTTTTTAATATGAATCATCGACGCCTGGGAAAACGCCGTCAACAGTTTATGCGTGGACTGGGAACAAAACACGGGCGGATGGTCGATATTGGTATAACAGGGAATATCGGCAGTCGACATTCCGAAGTGGTTTTTGTAAATCGGATGAAATTTGGCATATGCATACCAGGCTTCATCAAAGTGGAGGTTTTCGGCCCGTTTCTCCAGCCGCCGCTTGATTTCCATGACATTGTAACAGACCCCGTCGTAGGTCGAATTGGTTAACGCCGACATCTTGACCTTTCGGGCCAGACCGATTCGGGATGGCTCGCCATTCTCATTGCTTTCGGTCTCCGGGCCAAATTCGCTTAGACGCACGGGTCCGATGATTCCCAACTTGTTTCGCCTCGGTTTCATATACGTCGGCCGGGCTTCGGTAATGATCATGGCATAGTTTAAGGATTTATGGCAATTGCGATCTACCAGCGCCGGTTCATCCTTGCAAACCTGACTGCGCCAGATGATCTGGTTGGCCGTGGAGGTGCCGTTCAGCACATAATAGGTGTAGTCGGCGCCAAAAGTCCGGGCGGATGCTTTTTCCGCATCGCCCGTGGGGCCGCTGTGGTCCAGGAGCGACCCCAGTTCGGGAACCGAGATCGAGAGATCGGCGCGCATCACGTCTTCGCCGAAGAATTTATAGAAGGCCACGCCCGCGGGACTGCGCAAGAATCCTTCCCCGCCCATGTGACCCGGCGTGTGCCACGCATATTTATACTCGTTGACGTAATCCACGAGCTTTTCAAAAAAGTCGGGCAATACCTTGACTGCATATTCCCATACCTGCATCCGAACCCGACCCGCCAGGTAATCGGGTGTATCAGCGGTTTTCCATAAATAACCGTTAATTTTCTCCAGCACATTGACCGGAATCTTTTCGATAATCAGCCGCTCGGTTAAGAGCCATATCGGAATGGTCTTATTCCTTTTTCGCATGGTATCGATGAGTTCCTCGCCATCGAGTTTGGACGCCATCATGAATTTCTCGTCGATATCCCAATCGACCAGCACGGCGCCCAGGTCGGTTCGGGACTGAAACACTTCCAGGGCATCGTGGTAGGTTAACGAAAGGGTAACCGAGCATCCCTGTTGGGTTTCCAGGTTGGCGATCAGTTCGCGCAGCCTCGTGCCTTCGTCGTTTTTTTCGTTGATTTGACCGGAAACAATAAGAACCGGCCATGAGGAGAGGTCAAATTTTTTCATCGTTTATTCTCCTGGTGCTTAGTATTTGGTCGGACCGTCATAATACCCGACCTCGCGGAGCCACTTTCGCGGGTAATCGATTTTTTCCATGACACTGTTGGGACCGGTGGTTAGGGCGCCGTCGTTGTATTGAACGATGAGCCGGGTGGCCAGGTCCCACCAGGCAGCCAGGACGTCTTTGACGTGGCGCGTGCAAAAATTGACCAGCCCTTTGGTGTTACCGGTTGCCAGCACCTCGTTGATTCGCTTGAAGGCTTTGGATTCCCATTCGTTCTGAACATGGGCCAGGTCTTTCATCATGTAAGCGTAGTTCAAATTCACATAATTGGCCACGAAGTTAAACGCCCAAAACGCGCTCGGTCCTTTGAATTCGAACTCGAGCAGGTTCATGATTTGCATGGATTTGGGTAATTCCGGCATTTTGGTGTAAAACGGCATCAAGCAATTGGCCAGCGGGCGATCCAGACCGATCCAGGAGATACCGATGACCTCGTCTTTGACTTTCTTGGCTTGGTTGATCCACAAAAAACCGCAGTTGTAAACGGAGATTGGGCGTTCCCAGGCGCCCTGAGGCGTATAGGTGTTCAGGTTCCAGGTATTGCCATGATCCGGATTGACATAATAGCGGACCGGATTAGCGAACGGACCGGCGGCCGGTCCGACCGTGAGATCAAATTCCGTGCCTTCGTATTCGTCCCGGTATATCGCGGCGATATCCGCGACACTCAGTTTTTTATCCGGTTGAAGGGAAAACGGGTAATTGCGGGTATAACCGTCTTCCACTTTGGGAGAGAGATGAGACAGGGGAGCGGCTTTTGAAAATCCGCGCCATACGCGTCGCAAGGAATAGTACGGATGGCTGTATTCGCCGTAGCTGACCGTGGGGAGCCAATCGAGTTGCGTGGCGGTTGGGTCGATCCAACCTTTTTCCTTGCAGATGGAAAACAGGTTCTTGGAATATAACACGGTATTTTCTTTATCGTTGGAAACATAATAAGGCAGGCCTTGGGTTTCGGCTTTTTTTCGTTGGGCAGCGGTCATATTTTTTTCTTCGTCGCTCATGTAGATATCGCGAATGCGGAATTCATTGGCAGCGATGAAGTAATGATTATCCGGAACGCGTTGGGCGACCCATATGCCATTGGAGCCGTCGGCATCGTATCCGCACATTTCCATGACCCAGGCTTCGTTGTGGTCGCCGATGAGCAGGGTTTCGCCCGTGCCGTAAAACCCGTAGTCGCGAATCAGTTCCGCGATCAGTTTGAGTGCCTCCGGAGCGGTTTGACACCGTTCCAGGGCCACGCGGGACAGTTCGGCGGAATAGAAGAGGCGTTTTTTGTCCGGTTCGGGGTGAACCTTGGCGCCGCAGGTACATTCGCTGATCATCAAGTTATGTTCATTCATGATCCCGTAACTCGAATCGAAATAAGCGTAAGTTTCCGCGACCTGGTCGATATAACCGATCGGTCGGCTTTCCGCATACCCTTCGCTTTGGGTTTGGTATCCCGGTCCGCGATAGTTACCGATGTAGCGGCGGATATCCGTGGAATTGTAAGTCAGGTTAGAGCCCAGACTGGCGTTATCGTAGTATACGGGCCGTTTGTTTTCGTCCGGGAGACTCAGATCCCACTTTCTTGCGGGCACATAGATCACGCGGCCATCGGTTAAACCGTCGTCGGTATGGGAGATAATGACCGAGCCATCCGTACTTGCTTCTTTTCCCACAATCATGATGGTACAGGCGAAGCGATCCATCCTTACTTTTTTTTCATTACTCATCGTTTTCTCCTAATTGATATACTTGAATTTTTGAAGAACGCACTTAAAAAACTTACCGTTAATCGTCCACACGTCGATTCATAATCTTTCGATCATTTGAGTCGGATGGGAGATCGAGCGGTAGATTTCTATTATGCCATTTTCAGAAATTAAAATCCATCAATCTCGGGTCAATTTTCTATGAAAATCGTCCAATGCGGGTCCCGTCAACTATCAATCCTGTGTCACATGATGAAAATCGTACCGGGTGATGGTACGTGAGCAGGGGTTTACGCCCAATGGCCGATTTTTCGAGAGTGTCAGGGATCTTGTGTAGATAGCCCTATTGTAGAAACGTAGCGCGCTACGTCTCTACGATCGACACAAAATTCCTGACACTCTCGAATTTGACAATTACAGCGGCGCATCCATGGATGCGCCCCCGTATCATAAATCGATCGATGATGTCGGCAAAACACGGTTTATCTATCGAACGTGAACCAAATGGGACACTTTTGATTCTCTTTGTTAAAAATTTATATCACTCACTTTTTTTCTTTTACATTTTATGTTATATTGTAACTTATTTCAAAACGTATAGAGGTGAACCTTGAACGTGACAAACAACGATATGACAACCTTCGAAATGCCAAAAGAAATCGTGATCCATGAAGTGGGCCTTCGCGACGGCCTCCAGGTCGAAAAAACCGTGGTACCCATCGAAGAAAAAATCAAATGGGTCGACGCGTTAATCCACGCCGACGTCAAAATGATCCAATTGGGCTCTTTTGTCAATCCGCAAAAAGTTCCCCAAATGGCTGATACCGACGCCCTCTTTTCACATTTCTCCCAAAACGATAAAAAACCGAAAGACGTGATCCTCTCCGGTCTGGTTCTCAATGAAAAAGGACTGGAACGCGGCATGGCCTGCGGCGTGGATCTGTTCTGCATGGGCGCTTCCGCCAGCGAAACCCACAGCCTCAAAAATACCGGCATGCCGGTTTCCGAAGCCGTCACCCGCATTACCGCCATGGCCAAAAACGCCATGAACGCCGGAAAACGCATCCAGGTCTCCGTTCAATCGGCCTTCGGATGCGGTTTTGAAGGCCCGATCCCGGAAGAAAACGTCCTCAAAATCATTGAAACCTACCTCCAAGCCGGTGTGAAAAACATCAGCCTGGCCGATACCGCCGGTCATGCATACCCGTTCCAGGTTATCCGACTTTACAACCGCATTCGTCAAATGGATCCCTCCGTGGAACTGGCCTGCCACTTCCACAATACCTACGGCCTCGGTCTGGCCAACTGCTTTGCGGCATTACACGCCGGTGTCAAATATTTCGAATCCGCATTCGGCGGCCTCGGCGGTTGCCCGTTTACCAAAGTTCCCGCAGGAAACGTCAGCACCGAAGACCTCGTGCATTCCATGCTGCGCTCCGGCCTCTCCATGGGACTTCAACTGGATCCGCTCATCGAACTGGCGAAAAACGTGTCTCAATTTTTTGGTCGCGACCTTCCCGGATTTGTCATGAAGTCCGGATCCATCGTGAACTTTAAAAAGAAAGAATCATAATACAGGAGATGATAAGGAGTATCACATGAAATTATTGGAGAAAATTCGAGTACTCGATATGACCAACGTGCTTTCCGGCCCCTTTGCCACCATGCACCTGGCCTTATTGGGTGCGGAAGTTATCAAGATCGAAAACCCGGTCGGCGGAGACCTGGCCCGATGCCTCGGCAATGTCCCCAAACTCAACAAAGAGTTTATGGGAACCAGCTTCCTGGCCCAAAACGCCAACAAAAAATCCCTGACCTTAAACCTCAAAACACCTGAAGGGAAAGAAATCTTTCGAAAATTGGTGGAGACCGCAGACGTATTGGTTGAAAATTTCCGGCCCGATGTCATGTCCAGACTCGGGTTTCCTTACGCAGAACTGTGCAAGCTGAATCCCCGACTCATTTATTGTGGTATTTCCGGATTCGGACAGACCGGACCCGATGCGTTTAAACCCGCCTACGACCAGATCATCCAGGGCGTCAGCGGCGTCATGGATGTCAATGGCGACGAACGGCTTCACCCGCTGCGCGCCGGTTTCCCCGTCTGCGATACGGTCGGCGGTCTCAATGCCGCGTTTGCGATTATGGCCGCGTTGTTTCACCGGGAACGCACCGGCGAAGGCCAATGCATCGATGTGGCCCTCCTCGATTCCATCATGCCCCTCATGGGATGGGTCGCCGCCAATCTTCTGATCGGCGGCAAACCTCCGGTTCCCATGGGAAACGATAATTTCACCGCTGCACCGTCCGGCACCTTCGCCACCCAGAACGGGTACATCAATATTGCCGCCAACAAACAGGAACAGTGGCAAGACCTCTGCGACGAACTGGGCGTTCCCGAACTCAAAGAAGATCCGCGATTCAAGGAACGCGATACCCGAAAAGCCAACCGCAAAGCATTGACCCCGCTTCTGGAAGAGAAACTCAAAGAAAAAGAAACCTTGTTCTGGGTCGATGCGTTGAATAAAAAAGGAATTCCTTCCGGCGATATCCTGTCCTTGGAAGAGGCCTTAAAGGCCGAGCAGGTCACGCACCGTGAGGCGATTGCCACCGTGAACGAACCGGGAATCGGCGACATCAAGCTTTTTAACCTCAGCGCCAAGTTCTCCAAAACCCCCGGCGCTGTGGATGCCCCGCCGCCGCGTCTTTCCGCGCATACCGAAGAGATATTGACCGCAATCGGCTATTCCGTCGAAGACATCAAAACCTTTAAAGAAAAGGGCGTTATTTAATTTTAAATATAAAGGAGTAAAGGAGTAAAAACCATGGGAATGACAATGGTAGAAAAGATATTGGCAAAAGCCACCGGCCAAAACAGCGTCAAAGTGGACGATGTTGTTGAGCCGCGGGTCAGTCTTGCCATGTCTCATGAAAATGCTGCAATCGTAATTAACCAGTTTCAAGAGATTTACAAAGGAACGGGCATCGAGGCCAAAGTATGGGATCCCTCTCGAATTGCCATTATTTTTGATCATCGGGTTCCTGCCGAAACATCCAAAACGGCCACCAACCAGGAAAAGATTCGCAAGTTCGCGGCAGCTCAGGGAATCGCCAAATTCCATGATATCCGCGGCGATAAAGGCGGCATCTGTCACCAGATTTTACCGGAAAACGGGTACGTGCGTCCCGGTTATGTGGTAGTCGGAACCGACAGTCACACCACGAGTCACGGCGCACTCGGTGCGTTTTCGTTCGGTATCGGTGGCACCGAAATGGCAGCCGTTTGGTCCCTGGGCCATGCGTTGAATGTCGAAGTTCCCGGCACCATCAAAGTCGTGGTCGACGGTGAATTTCCCGAACACGTGTATCCCAAAGACCTCATTCTGCATTTGATCGGATTGATTTCCGCCGAAGGCGCCAATTTCAAAGTCATCGAATTTCACGGCTCCACCATCAAAAACATGTCGACTTCCGGACGACTCGTGATTTGCAACATGTCCGTTGAAGCCGGTGCCACGTCCGGTATTGTTCCTCCGGATGCAGAAACCGTTCGGTATTTGAGAGAAGAAGCGGGCGTGACCGATGAAATCGATATGATGCAACCGGATGCGGATGCGGTTTACGATCAAGTCATCCACATCGATGCCTCCCAATTGGTTCCCTTTGTGGCCTGTCCGCATACCGTGGACAACGTGAAACCCATTTCCGAGCTCGTGGGTACCCGGTTAAACCAGATCGTGGTCGGTTCGTGCACCAATGGCCGACTGGATGACCTGGAAATTGTCGCCCGGGTTCTTGCCGGCAAAAAAGTGGCTCAGAATGTCCGCATGATTATTTTCCCGGCTTCGGCGCGGATTTACCGCGAAGCCTTGAAGCGCGGCTATCTCGAAACCTTTATGGATGCCGGTGCCGTGGTCATGAATCCCGGATGCGGATCGTGCCTCGGTGTTCACCAGGGCGCATTGGCCGATGGCGATGTGGCGCTTGCCACTACCAACCGCAACTTCAAAGGTCGCATGGGAAATCCCAAGGGTGAGGTGTATTTATGTTCACCGGAAGCGGCTGCCGTCAGTGCCATTACCGGTGTGATTACCGATCCCAGGACAGGAGGTTAAACAATGAGCATTGTATCCAACGTTATCTATAAAGTCGGTGACGACATTTCTACCGATATTATTTATCCCGGCCGGTTCATGGCCACGGTCTTGCCGACCGAAACCCCCCAGTATGCGTTTGCGGATCATGAGGAGTTCAACAAAAAATTGAACGCCAAAGTCGTACCGCCCAACAGCGTGTTGCTTGGTGGGAAGAATTTCGGCTGTGGGTCCTCGCGAGAGCAGGCGGCGTCCACGTTGAAAGGTCATGAGCTGATCGTCATTGCCCGGCATTTTGCCCGGATTTTCTTGCAGAATGCCATCAATTTGGGACTTCAGACCATCATTTGTCCCATGATTGATGCATCCGAAGGTGATGAACTGGAAATTACCCAGAATGAAATCATCAACCGGACAACCGGGAAGCGGTTTGAAGTCCAGCCGTTGCCCAAAGCGCGTCAGGCGATCGTGGATGCCGGTGGGTTGATTCCGTATGCGCGTCAGCGCATGTTGCAAATGCATGGAAAGTAATTGCGTTCCATTTGATCGCGTACACAATAAATTATAAAGATAAATTTCCAATTGATTGTAACGACCAGGGACGCCCGTAACGGGCGTCCCTGGAGTTTCTTTCACCAACGGTGAAAGAACTCAGGGAAAGGAAGGCCTAAAAAGAGTCTGAATCGCACCCGGGAATTGTTGGGGGGAAGTGATAGGGGAAGTGAATCTATTGTCTAACTTAAACCATCTAACTTACAAAATGATCGTAACCGAGACGGGGGATTTCAATGACCTTCCCCCTGTCTTCAACGATCAAACTCCCGTTTTGATCGTTAATCTCCCCAATGATGTAATATTCCAAATTTTTATTTTCACCCTTCATCCGCGCTTCGCTTTCCGGTGAAATCGTAAACAACAACCGGTAATCTTCGCCGCCGGAAAGCACGAGATCCACCTCCCGCCACCCTTTCTCCCGACACATGGTTTTCATTTCGGTTGTCACGGGAATCGCGCCGTAATCGATTCGCGCGCCCTTTTGAGACGCGTCCAACACCCGACTCAAATCCAACAGTAACCCATCGGACACATCGATCATGGCATTGACATACCGCGCCAAAACCGGCCCTTTCTCCACTTCCGGTTCCACCAGAAAATGTCTGTCCACAAAATACCCGGAACCAATGCCTTCAAATAAGAGCTTCAACCCGATCGCCGACTCGCCGGTAACTGCCGTGATACCCACGAGGTCTCCGACTTTTGCCCCGTTTCGCTGCACGGGTTTGACGCCTTCGTCCATCATGCCCACGAGCGTTATGGAAATAAACATGTCGCGCGACGCCGAATAATCCCCCCCCGCTAACTGCACCGTCCAGCGCCGACACCCGTCTGCCAATCCGTTGAAAAACTCGATGACCCGCTCCCGCGCCAGTCGCCGGGGATACCCCAATCCCAAATAAAAGTACTGAGACTTGCCGCCCATGGCGGCAATGTCGCTGATATTGACAGCCAACGCTTTGAGCGCCAATTGATGAAGCGTGCAATCCTCCAGTCGGAAATGCTCGTTTTCAATCAGGATATCTTTGGTAATTAATTGAACCGACCCGTCAATGGGAACGACCGACGCGTCGTCCCCAATCCCCACACCGTAATCGAAAGGAAATGTCCGCTTCAAATAGTCGACAAATTCCCTCTCACTCATGATGACTGTTTATGACTGTTATGACTGTTGTTGTTATTTTTCATTGAAAACTTTGCGGATTAACGCGTAATCCACCACGTCGGTAATATTTTTGGCAAAGAAAAACTCGATGCCGTCCAGGTACTCCTGATTGATATCGAGTAAATCTTTTTTGTTTTTTTCGGGTAAGACGATCCGGGTAATGCCCGCCCGTTTGGCCGCCAATACTTTCTCTTTGACGCCTCCGACGGGAATCACCTTGCCGCGTAATGTAATCTCCCCGGTCATGGCAACCCGGCGGTTCACCGGTACATCCACCAGCGCGGAACACAACGCAGTGGTAATGGAGACTCCGGCCGACGGTCCGTCCTTGGGCGTTCCCCCTTCGGGAACATGGATGTGAATGTCATTCTTTTCAAAGGTTTCCTGAGAAAGCGATAACTTGTAACTCTTGGACTTTAAAAACGTTAATGCGGCCGTGGCCGATTCTTTCATGACATCCCCCAGCGAACCGGTGAGTATCAACTTGCCTTTTCCGGGCATCAACTTGACTTCAATGAATAAAATGTCCCCGCCAAACTGGGTCCAGGCCATTCCCGTGGCCACACCCACCGTATCTTCTTCCAGGAGTTGATCCCGGAACAATTTGGCCGGACCGGTGTATTTTTCGAGGTTTCGAACCGTAATCTTGTGAATCTTCTTGTCGCCCAGCGCCACTTTATGCGCTACTTTTCGACAGATGTTTCCGATCTCGCGTTCCAGGTTTCGAACACCCGCCTCTCGCGTAAACAACGCGATGATATCTTTAATCGCTCCCGGCGTAAATTCGATGAGTTTATCGTTTAACCCATTGGCTTCGAGCTGCCGGGGAATCAAATGACGTTTGGAAATTTCAATCTTCTCTTCTTCGGTATACCCATGCAAATGGATGACTTCCATCCGGTCCCGAAACGCGGGTTGAATGGGTTCGAGCATGTTGGCGGTGGTGATGAAGAGCACCCGGGACAGATCGAAGGAGACGCCCAGGTAATGATCGACAAAGGCGTTGTTCTGCTCCGGGTCCAGGACCTCGAGTAAGGCGGAAGAGGGATCGCCGCGAAAATCCTGTCCGATTTTGTCGACTTCATCCATCATGAAAACCGGATTATTGGCGCCGGCCCGCTTGATCTCCTGAATAATTTTTCCCGGTAACGCGCCCACGTAGGTTCGGCGGTGACCGCGAATTTCGGCTTCATCCCGCACGCCGCCCAATGACACGCGGACAAATTTTTTGTTCATGGCTCGGGCAATCGATCGCCCCAACGAGGTTTTTCCGACTCCGGGAGGGCCCACGAAACAAAGGATCGGTCCGTGCGTTTTGCTGGTGAGCTTGCGCACACTCAAATATTCGAGGATCCGTTCTTTGACCTTTTCCAGGCCGAAGTGATCCTGGTTCAAAATGGTTTTGGCCCGCTTGAGGTTGAGGTTATCCCGGGTCGATTCGGCCCAGGGAAGTTCCATCATCCAATCGAGGTAATTGCGTACCACGGTGCTTTCCGCCGACTCGGGATGCATCTTTTTTAACCGATCGATGTTTCGATCGACTTCTTTTCGCGCTTCTTCGGGGAATTGGATCTCTTTGGCTTTTTTGGCGTAATTACCGATCTCTTCGGTGCTGTCCACTTCTTCGCCCAATTCTTTCTGGATGGCTTTGAGCTGCTGACGGAGGAAATACTCGCGCTGGTTTTTGTCCATTTCGCCCTGGGCTTTGATGTTGATCTGATTCTGAATGTTGAGCATCTCCAATTCGTAGTTCAGGTAATCGTAGACTTTGGAGAGCCGTTTCATGGAATTTTCTTCGCACAGAATTTTGGCTGAATCCGAAATCTTCAAATCCAGATTCGACGCAATGATATCCGCGAGTTTTCCGGGTTCCTCGATGTTGTCGAGGATCACAAAGATTTCATTGGGAACCGGTTTTCCCATGCGCGCGGTTTGTTCGAATTTCTCTCGGACGTTTTTAATCAAGGCTTTGTCTTTCATGGACAGGCGTTTGGGTTCCTTGTCTTCGCTCACGCGCACATCGGCGTCCAGAATCTTGCCGTCGTCGTGCATGGCCAGCACCTTCACCCGGGAAATGCCCTGCACCAGCACGCGCATCCGGCCATCCGGGAGCTTTAACATTCGGACGATCATGCCGACGGTTCCGGTCTGATACAACTGGGAACCCGTGGGGTCTTCGTTACTGGGGTCGCGCTGGGTCAGGAGCAGGATCATCCGGTCGGTATTCAGGACTTTATCAACTGCGTACTTGGATTTCTGTCGACCGACATACAGGGGGACGATCATGTACGGAAATACCACGATGTCTCGAAGGATCAGCACCGGAACCGTCTCCGGTATCTTGACGCCTTCCTCGTTCTGAGCGGCCTTGGTCAGCGCCAGCATGTCGCCCTGTTCCGGAGTTCCGGTCTCGTTCTGCTGGCTTTTATCCTCTTCTATTGTATTTTTATCATTTTTTTTCTCTTCTTTCTTTTCATCATTCATGGTTCACCTCTTGATGCGTTCCCCGCTTTCTGGTTTGTCGGCGGCGGGTTCCTCTTTCTTTCGGGGAATGCGAATCGTTAACACCCCATTCTCCATGGAGGAATGGATATGGGCCTCATCCACTTGGGGATCGATGTTCACCCGCTTGTAGAAAGTTCCGAATTCACGTTCAAACAGAAAATACGTGACACTGCTGCAATTTTCAATCCGGGGTTTATGCTTGATTCCTCGGACCACCAAATGACTCGACTCTTCGATGCAGATCGAAATATCGTTTTTGTCCACTCCCGGTAGTTCCACCTCGATAATCCACAACTTCCCATCTTCGGTTTCCACCACATTGGTTCGGGGTTCCCAATCCACATGGGTACTGATGCCGGTCGGAAAATTCCGGCTGACTTCCACCTCAGTAAATCTTAGATTTTTCTTCGCCATCTATGCCTCCCTTTTCAAAGGACAAGAGCCTGTGAAGTTCGGACAAAAATTCTTCAAGACTTTTGAATTCAAGATAAACGGACGCAAACCTCACGTAAGCTACTTTATCCAATGCCTTCAGTCGTTCCATGATCAACGCACCGATTTGATGCGTGGTCGTTTCCTTTTCGGAACCGGAAACCATCTCTTCGACCTGAAGAGCAATCTGTTCGATTTGTTTGGATTGAACCGGTCGTTTTTCAACGGCTCGGTACAGACCTTTCCGGATTTTATCGAGATCGAATGCTTCCCGGCGGCCATCTTTTTTGACGACCATTAGGGGAATGTTTTCGAGTTTCTCATACGTGGTAAACCGCTTCCCGCACTTGAGGCATTCGCGTCTCCGTCGAATATAGTCGCCCTCTTTGCTCTCTCGGGTTTCAACGACTTTATCTTCAAAATTGGTACAATTCGGACATTTCATGGGTTATTCCTTGTTATTCCTTTCATCCCCGGGTTCGCCTTTCAGATTGCGGATGGTTTTGAAATGCAATCCTTTGATCCAGAAGGAGATCATTCCGGGGATGGTCATGACGATGAGGATCAGGAAGTGGGTGAGGATGGTATAAGCGGCCGCGTGATTGGTGTCCACGCGATACAAGCCTTCCAGTGCATGCCGCGATACGGCGTCAAAACTCCCGGCCATTCCGGGCGAGGGAATCGCAGCCGATGCCACAATCGTACAAAAATACGGGATGGTCTCGGTAAATCCGATTCTCCCGCCAAAATCAAAGCCCTTCATCAATATCCAGTAAAACGGAATCAGGTACAGCCACACGATAAACGAGGTCACCAACAGTTTGAGGTAACCGCTCAAGGGGAGGTCTAACTTTAATCCCTTGACGAAATGAAGGGAAAAGGAGATGGCTTTGTCGCGAGCCCGCGCCGGTATGATTTTACAGGCAAACCGGATGAAGCGCTCGACTCGGGCAAAGGCTTTCTCCGAATTCAGATAATAAAACAAGAAAAATAGTCCGATTAACAGCGGAAAGATAAACAAGGCAATGGTTTTTAATTTTTGGAGTAACGGATTGCTATCGGTCGGGATAACGAAGAAGGAGAGCAGCAGCAGGACAAACATCATGAGCGTATCGATCAGCCGTTCGAGAACCACGGAAGCCAGTCCGTAACTCGGGTTGATGTGTTCTTCGCGGGCCATCAGGATGCCTTTGGCCGGTTCGCCGACTTTTCCCGGAATAATCGCGCTGAGTAAAAAACCGATGGACGTGTAACAGTACAGGCTCAGGATCGAAATCCCCTTTTTGTGCGGGTGAAGAATCATTCGCCACCGGAACGCCCGAATGTAGTATTGGGAATAAACGCCCAGGACGAAAATGACCGGGTAAATGACATTAACCGACGAAATAATCCGAAATACTTCCTTAAAATTCACATTGTTGAGAAACCAAAAGAATAGTATCGCGATTACCGAAAGTATGAAAAATAGTTTAATGTATCTCTTCATCTGTCTCATATAAATAATAATCTTTTTTGGAACGGATGTCAAATCCGATATCAATGGATGTCAAATTGATATCAATTCAAGGGGTTCCGTCCGTTGGTTTCCGGAGTAACGGTAGCCGGAGCGGAGGGCTCGCACTCCGGTTCCTCGCCGGATCGGCACCGGTCTTTGTACTCGCAAAACCCGCAAAAGTAGTTTTCATTTTTGTAAAACACGCCCTGCTTGATGTTGTTGACGACATAGGCGATGATGTCCAGCATTTTGGCGTAATTGAAATCAACGTCTTTGGGTTTGATCGATATTTCCTGGGATTTGATCGGAGCGGTGTTTTTGGCGTAGATGATTTTGAATTGGAGCCGGGAGATCACATCGCCGAATGACTGCTCGAAGAGGTAACGGTAGATCACGACTTGCAAGTACGTGTTTTTGATTCGGCTTTTCGACCATTTTGCGGTCGTGGTCTTGAAATCCGTGATACTGAAATCCGTTTCTACCAGGTCGAGAACGCCTTTGAGTTTGATATCCAGTCCGGGCAGATCGGCCCACAGTTCCTTCTCCACCATCAGGGGTTTGATGGCCGGCGCCACCTTTCGGACAAAGTACGAGACAAATGCATTTCCCCGTCTCCGGGTTTCCTGAATGGTATTTTCCCAATTGATCGGTTGGTTGTTTTGAAGGGATTCGAACGTCCGGTTGAACATCTCACCGGAGCGTTCAACCGTGGGTTCCGCACTCTCTATTTTTTTTTTGAAATATTCTTCAATGACTTTATGAAAAACGACCCCAAGAAATATCTTATCATTAATCGGAACCGCCAAATTTTTGATATAGACGTAATAATATTTCCTGGGACAGGTTTGGTACAGGCGTACTTGACTGTACGAGATATACTCCCTGGGGAGATCCATTAAAAAAAAACTAAAGGGAACGCAATTAAACTTCCAAACCTACTTTTCTGGCTCGGAGCGTTAACCGCGATTTATATCGAGAACCGGTTTTAAAATGGATGGTTCCTTTTCGGATCGTTTTATCGATAATAGAGATAACATCGGGAAACAGTTCTTTTGCTTTGTCCACTTGCTTGGTGGATAAATATTTTAAGAACATTTTGATCTTGGTTTTCATCTTGGAACGGTTCATCCGGTTGACTTGCCGTTTCTTCTCATCACGTTTGTGCTGCTTAATTGCTGATATGTGATTTGCCATTTCGCTTTTTTCCTCCAAAAGTTAAATTGTATCATACAAAAAAAAGCATGATTTGTCAATCCCACACTCCGGTTTTTAGTCCTTCGAGGTCCAGTGTCACGAATTTCAATCCCCTTTCCTGGCAGAACCGGATGGTGCGTTCCCGGTTGGTCATGAGCGCGGCGAAATTGGATTCCGGTGTTTCGATGCGAATCCCCTCGGGAATAAAGCGCACTTTAACCGGATAGATGCCCTCGGCAACGAGAGTCGCTTCAATTTCATCGAAGATGCGAAGGGTTTTGTCGTCCAACTGGAAATCGTACGGAAACCGGGTGGCCAGACACGCCGATGACGTGAGGTAATAGGGCTCGATGTTCAACGTTTCCTTGAGGTAGGAAATGATTTCACCGGAGGTGATTCCCGCGTCCAATAACGGGGAAATGATTTGCAATTCGTGCAAGGCTTTTAGGCCGGGGCGGTATTGGTTCAGGTCCGATGCCGTGGAACCGTCGACCACAGCGTTTAACTGTAACGCGGCGGCTTTTTCTTTCAATGCGGTAAAGATCTTTTTTTTGCAAAAGTAACACCGATCTTTCGGGTTAAGCATGACGATTTCGTCTTCGTACACGTTGACGAACATGATTTCCAGTTTGAAATCCGATTTGGAAATAAAATAATCGACTCGTTTTCGGTCATTCACCGTGGAAAAACCCGTTCGGACGTTACACGCCAAAACGTTCTCCTTGCCCAGGGTTTCCAGCGCAATCTTTAACAGGAAAAAGGAGTCCTTTCCTCCGGAAAAAGCGACCAGCACCTTTTGCAACCGTCTGAAATGGGTTCTGATGTTTTCTATTTTGACTTCAAGTTCGGTGTTCATATTAATTTAATTTATACCTCCGTGGGGGGGGATCCCGCTTCAGCCTTTGACGACAATCAGGGGAACCATTCTCGCCACTTTGTCGGAGATTCCCGCGCCGACCGTGACTTCAACCACTTCGTCGATGTTTTTGTAGGCTTCGGCGATTTCTTCCTTGAGTCCTTTCAGCGAATGGGTGAATGCCAGAATGTTTTTCTTTTTCAGTTGGTCGCGGACATTGACGTTTTCTGCGAATTTGATGGCCTGGTGGCGGCTGAAATGTCTTCCGGCGCCATGCGCCGAGGAGCCCAGTGAAATTCCCATGGCTTGTTCGGTTCCCCGCAAAACGTATGAGGCGGTGCCCATGCTTCCGGGGATCAGGACCGGTTGGCCCACGGGGCGGTACGCTTTGGGAATGTCCGGGCTTCCGGGCGGAAACGCCCGGGTGGCGCCTTTTCGGTGGACCAGCACTTTTTGCTTTTTTCCGTCGATCTCATGCGTCTCAAACTTCGCGATGTTGTGGGCCTGGTCATACAGTAACCGAATGCCCAGGTTTTGGGCCGAGTTTTTAAAGATCCGTTCGAAGATGCGAATGATATCGTTCATCAGTAATTGGCGGTTTGCCCAGGCGAAATTCGAGGCGGCATTCATGGCTTGCAAGTAGTGTTTTCCTTCCGGCGAATCGATCTCGGCGTAGATCAATTGGGGGTCGATCAGGTTGACCCGGGACAGATTTTTTTTCCGGAGTCGTTCGATAAAATCCGACGCCACCTGGTGACCGAAGCCGCGGGAGCCGGTGTGGATCATGATGGAAATAAACCCTTTCTTTAGACCGAAAACCGCTGCCGTGTGGTCGTCGTAAACGTCTTCGATGGCCTGGATTTCCATGAAATGGTTGCCGCCGCCCAGCGAGCCGACCTGGGAGTGGCCGCGGTCAATGGCGCGGTCGCTGAGGAGTTCGGGCATATGAAAGTCCAGTTTGCCTCCGGATTCGATGAAATTCAGCGTGTTCGACGCATTCAGCGTGTTTTCGCCGGAGCTTTCGGTGTAATGGTTGACGATTTCTTCGGCGCCGTTTTCCAGGACCTTGAGAAACTCTTTTTTATTTAATTTGATGCTTCCCTTGTCGCTCATGCCTGTGGGAATGTCTCGTAGCATGGCGTTTCCCAGGAGTTCGCGGTAGTTGTTTTTCTCCAGATCTTCGACGGGAATATGGGTGGTGAGCAGTCGGACGCCGCAATTGATATCGTATCCCACGCCGCCGGGCGACACGATTCCCGAGTCTGCGGGAAAAGCAGCCACGCCGCCGATGCTGAACCCGTAGCCGTAGTGAATATCCGGCATGGCCAGGGACCGGGACACAATACCCGGAAGCGTGGCCACATTGATGACTTGTTCGATGGATTTATCTTCGATCGCGGTTCGGACGATCGCTTCGGTTCCGAAGATTTCCGCGTCCACGTTCATTTTCTCTTTTGTTCGGATGGCATCTTTTTTCAGGAGCCAGCGATAGGGTGACAGTTGAATAAAATTTTCTATATCCATTGTTTTTATTTATTCGGCCGTGAGTGTAGTGGGCAGAATAACCCTCCGTTAAATATCGAAAATAATTTCGGTGGATTTAAGCCCATGATCGTCGTTGACCTTGAGGTTATGGTACGTAACGGACTTGATATCGAGTTCCGGTGTGAGAGGAAGGGGGGCCGTTTTGAAGTCGGCCTTTAAACAGGTATCGGTCGCATGATGGAAGAGGATATCGATAACGACGTTGCCCTGGTGTTGAACCAGAAAAACGATTTCCGACAGGAGGTTAACCAGGACGTTTTCGCAACTGTCGCCGGTATATTCAAACGGGTAAAGGGAAGTGGGGCTTAGGGAATGGAATGAATGGGAGTGCTCGCCGAAGTAGAGTAGGTTTAGTCCCTTAATGGCGCTTCGGTAGAGTTCCTCGGTTCCATTTCCCTGGATCCGAATACCCACGTCAGCGGTTGTTGAAAAGGTTTCATATGTTTCCATTCATCCACCAGCGCCTTATTTTACTCTTTAACGATGAAAATTACAACATAAAAATTAAAAAATTGGAAATTTGCATTTTACATTTGGTGCGTCCACCCCAAGTGGGAGCTTTTCCGGGTAAAAGTTGGTGTTGACCGGTCACATGTTGCGGGGTTGCCTCCCCGGAGTGGGTCGTTCCATGTGACAGATTGCAGGTTTCAGGTCACTCGTTGTCGGTTTCAGGTCACATGATTGAGCGTTTCAGGTCGCTCGTTTGCGGTTTCAGGTCACATGATTGGTGATTTCAGGTCACTCGTTTGCAGTTCAAGGTCACATGGTTGGTGATTTCAGGCCGCTCGTTTTCGGTTCAAGGTGACATGATTGATGATTTCAGGTTACTCGTTTGCGGTTTCAGGTCACATGGTTAGTGATTTCAGGTCACTTGTTTTCGGTTCAAGGTCACATGGTTGGTGATTTCAGGTCACTCGTTGCCGGTTCAAGGTCACATGGTTGGTGATTTCAGGTCACTCGTTTGCGGTTCAAGGTCACATGGTTGGTGATTTCAGGCCGCTCGTTTTCGGTTCAAGGTCACATGATTGGTGATTTCAGGTCACTCGTTTTCGGTTCAAGGTCACATGATTGGTGGTTGCAGGTCAAAAGTTTGAGTCTCCCGGTCAGTAGGGTGGTGTTGCAGGATGAAAAGATTGAGATTCCAGGCGTCAAGTTTTAATAAATAAATTAAATGAAGGGCGCCTCGCGAGGCGCCCCTACGGAAATTGATCTCTTGAATGCACGACGAACAATGCCCAGATCTTATTCTATCATTCATCCATCCTTTCTTGACAGAACATTCGGATTACTTTATATTTGGTATTCATGAGGTTAATGAATGACATTGAAAAAATTTTTGATTAATACACTATTGCTAATTATAGATTTATTGATTATCCTGACTTCGATAATTATTTTCTACATCTTAATGGCCGGCGGAAATGAATTACGCGTAAACCATCATTTCATACGATTTTACTCTTCCCGAAATTTACAGATTTTTCTCTTCAGTCTGTTGGCCGCTCGTTTTGCCTTACGAGATAAAGGCCCCTTCCTTGGTTTAAAACAATTCAATCTTCATGATCTTCCGCAAAAATCCCTTGATCTTTGTCGAAGGGTTTATAGCTGGATTGAAAATATCGACAAAAAAAGAGCATTAAGAATTCTTTTTATCATCATTTCTATCTCGGCTATTATAAAGATACTAAACGCATGGCATTATTATGGTTTTTTCAGCGGTGACGATGTCGAAATCCATGAGATGACACTTGCCTCGCTTTTCAAATGGCAGGACTGGAAGGCGTGGGATCTGCGAAACGCCTTTTATCCAATGTTTTTTATTTATCCGATTCAGGCATTGGTGTTTTATTTGGGTATGAAAGATCCGGAAATATTAATTTTTTCCGGTCGCTTGGTGGTGATTGCCTTCTCATCGGTTAATATATACCTGGTGTTCCGAATCGCGACCCATTTATTCAAACGTTTTTCAATAGGACTTATTGCTTCTTTTCTCCTTGCGTTCAGTCAGTTATGCATGACCTTCGGAAGTAGTGCGCTGCCCCGGAGTGTGTCGTCTACATTTATCTTGCTTTGCTTTTTGTTTTTAATCGTCAACCCCCACCGTGCCTGGCGCGTCGCGCTAGCGGGTGTTTTTCTGGGAATAGGTTCCGCGATTCGTTTTAGCGAGGCCATCTTTATTGTTCCCTGCTTGGTATACTTATTTATTGAGAAACGATTTTCTCATATTATTTGGGTTTCGGTATTGGCTTTGGCTTCAGCGTTGTCGATCCTTGGAATCAGTGATCAACTGTACTGGGGTTCTCCTTTTTATAGCCTTAAAAATATTGTGAACTACACACTGGTTCACAAACAATCCTCAAGAGGTTATCAATCCGGTTTATCCTACCTATTTCAATTGAATCAATGGACGAATTTCTTTATCATCATTGCTTTTTTATGGGGTTTACGATTGAAGATGTGGCGATTGATCTCCTGGGTCCTTATTCCGCTAATTTTATTGAGTCTTCTTCCCCACAAAGAACCGCGTTATTTAATCCCCATTATTCCTTTTATGGCATTAACGACCGGCGCCGTATCGGTGCGGTTCCTGGATATGATAGTGGGGAAAAACGATTTTAATCCGAATAAACGGAAAATATTTGCCGCGTTTCTCGTATTTGCGTTTATGGGGTCGTTTCTATTCGAGATGGACCGGTTTCGGTTTCGGGGGTCCGAATCGGCGGTGGATGCAGCACGGTGGATCGATCGTCAAAACGGTAATGGGAATATCGCCATTGAACAGTTATGGCGGGCGGGCGGAAAATTATACTTTACCCAGAAACAGGGAATCAGCGATATTTCACCTGATGAAATTGGGAATACCGGATACTTTCTATCGGTAATCGATAAGCCGGGCATTGAATTCGTGGCTTTAAAGGAAGAAGATGTAAAAAAGAATAAGTTGGAAGACCTATTAGTTGAAAGGGGGTTTCGAGAAATCGATTTTGGAAGTAAAATTAAAAGGGATAGATATATCCTTTATAAAAATAACAATAGGTAACAATGATTCAGAAAATTCAGATTTAAAAGACAATGAGGGTAATCCTGATTTTTTAGTCGAGAACCCTCATCGGTTAAACGAGGGGCGCCTCGCGAGGCGCCCCTACGGAAATTGTTCCTAAAAGACCCTATTACAGAAAAGAAAAATGCAAGACAATGCCCGTATCTGTCCATCTTTCTGAAGTACGATTTCCTAATGGATACACATCAATTCTGTAATAAGTATTGCGATTGTTGACTTTTCGTCTGTTTTGTTCTACCATATGATTAATGGGCAGCATGGTTTTATACGATGTTACCGTGGAGGTGTAACATGCTTCGTACAGTGATAAGCACAACGCAAATCGAGAAAATTACGCCATTACCGGATGACTTAAAAGGTTATGAAGAGCTTGAGTTGATTATTACACCGGCACATCCACACATATCCAAGGGTGATTTGAAAAGAAGGTTTGAAGAAATTTTCAAAAAAGCAAGAGATATCAAGATCCCAAAAGACATCGACATTGACAACCTTATGAATGAGATGAATGATGCTATACTTTGATACCAATGTTATTGTTTACTCTATTGTTAACCAGGATGAGAATAAGTTAAGCGTTTCCCAACGTTTAATCGATGAGGCTTTTGAAAAAAATTCTATTTTAATTTCCCCTCTGGTATTACAAGAGATGATATTTACTTTAGGTAAACTTGGTGTTGATGGAAGGATAATAGAAGAAAATATGGACTTATGGTCATATTTTTCAACCCCGGGCATAGATAATGATATGATTCAAAACGCACTACAATTGTGTAAACAAACAAAAAATTTCAAAATTATAAATGATGCAATTCATGTAAAATTCGCTGAAAAATATTGCACTCGATTGATTACCTTTGATAATCATTTTTATAAATTCAAAGACCTGACCTCTTTGCCAATCGATATCCTCTAAATCAGCGAAACGCAATCACGTTTCATCCCTTGACTTTTCTTTTTTGTGCTCGTATAGTATAGGATATCCATTTTATGGAGACCGAAGCCCATGGTTAAAAAGATTTTTATCAGTTACAGTCATGAAGATACAGTCTTTAAAGATATGCTGGTTAAACAACTAAAGGTTTTGGAACAGGAAGGTTACATCAAAATTTTTGTGGATGACCGAATCAAAACAGGCACGGATTGGTTTCCCGAAATCGAGAACGCAATCAACGACGCGCATATCGCCGTATTGATGATCAGTTCAGGGTTCCTCACGTCCAATTTTATTCTGAGCAACGAAGTTCCACCAATTCTCGAACGACGGAAAAAAGAAGAATTAATCGTTTTACCTTTATTTGTGGAACCCTGTTCATGGGAATCGGTGTCCTGGTTAAAGGAAATTCAGGCATTTCCTCTGAATGATAAGACCTTAATGGAAATGGATGATGCAGGGCGAATGCGTTGCCTTAAGGAGTTTATTAAAAGGATAAATGAAAACTTAAATATTAATAAAACGGAAGAGAATAAAACATCTTCTAATGAATTATTCACTCCTTTACCCTCTCGCAAGGTCCATCTCATCGGTCGTGGGAAGGATCTGGCGGGATTGGAAAAGACGTTAAAAACTTCCAAACGGGTCGTATTGGTCAATGGATTGGGGGGCATTGGCAAAACCGAAGTATGCAAAGAGTTTTTTTGGGAACATTATGAACAATACCGGTATGCCGCATGGGTGGATTGGATCTCCTCAGTCAAGGAATCCATTGTGAATGCATTGGGAAAAGATGAGTCTACCTTCATTCAAATCAAAGAAACCGATAAGCCGGATGATCGGTTTAAAAAAATAAAGCAAAGGCTCTCTCAGATGCGGGAACCTTTTTTATTGGTCCTCGATAACATCGAGGACCCCGAAGACCCGGATCTGGATATATTTACCTCACTTCCGGCGGCAATTAAAGTATTGGTTAATTCGCGTTCCAAAATCGAAGGGTATGAGTTGCAGGATTTGGATTTTTTAAGCCCTGAAGACTGTAAAACCTTGTTTTATGAGTTTTACAAAGGAAAGGGGGATGACGTCTTGGTAGAGAAGGTATTAAAACTTTGCGGCTATCATACCTTGACCGTGGAGTTATTGGCCAAAACCGCATACCATGCGGCCATGACCATTGGAGATCTGTACCAGACATTAAAATCCAAAGGGTTTAATTTAAACAGGGGAGAAAAGGTTTCCACTTCTTGGCATAATGAAAAAGAGAAGAAGACTTTTTTCAATCATATGGTCAAGGTATTCGATATATCAAACGTAGGAGAGAAGGAATTATCTGTATTGGTCAATCTATCGGTATTACCGTCCATTTATATTCCGATTCTATGGATTGCGAAATGGCTCAATTTGACGGATAATAATGACATCAATGCATTGATCAATAAAGGGTGGTTAAAGAAGGATGACGAATTTCGTATTTATATACACCCGGTGATTCAGGAAGTGGTCAAGTATAAAACCAAACCTGATGTCCAAAAGTGCAGTGCGTTAATCGATTCGTTGAAGCGATTATATTTCGAACCCCGTCATAATCCGGCTCATAAAAAAGAGTATATGATTTATGGCGAATCGGTGGTTCGGGGAATGGGGGATGACGAAACGGATAAAAACCTCGCAACCCTGGCAAATAATATATCGATGATTTACAAGGATATGGGCCAATTGGACCGGGCATTGGAATTTCAACTAAAAGCTGATAATATATATGAAGTGATATTGGATTCCCAGCATCCCTTGTTAGCTACGTCGTACAATAATATATCGACGATTTTCAAAGATATGGGCCAATTGGACCGGGCATTGGAATTTCAATTAAAGGCAATCGAAATCCGGGAAGCGGTATTGGATTCCCAGCATCCCGATTTAGCCACTTCATACAGTAACCTATCGACGATTTACAAGGCTATGGGTCAATTGGTCCGGGCATTGGAATTTCAATTGAAGGCAATTGAAATCAGGAAGACGGTATTGGACCCCCAACATTCCGATTTAGCTACGTCGTACAATAATTTATCATTGATTTATAAGGCTATGGGCCAATTGGACCGGGCATTGGAATTTCAATTAAAAGCTCATAATATATATGAAGCGGAATTGGATTCCCAGCATCCCTTGTTAGCCACATCGTACAACAATATATCGGCGATTTACCAGGCTATGGGTCAATTGGACTGGGCATTGGAATTTCAATTGAAGGCAATTGAAATCAGGGAAACAGCATTGGAACTCCAGCATCCCGATTTAGCTAATTCATTCAGTAATATATCGGCGATTTACCAGGCTATGGGGCAATTGGACCGGGCATTGGAATTTCAATTGAGTGCAATTGGAATCAGGGAGACGGTATTGGATCCCCAACATTCCGATTTAGCCACGTCGTACAATAATATATCGGGGATTTACCAGGATATGGGACAATTGGGCCGGGCATTGGAATTTCAATTGAAAGCTAATAATATATATGAAGCGGTATTGGATTCCCAGCATCCCTTGTTAGCTACGTCGTACAATAATATATCGTCGATTTACAAGGCTATGGGTCAATTGGACCGGGCATTGGAATTTCAATTGAATGCAATTGAAATCAGGGAAACAGCATTGGAACTCCAGCATCCCGATTTAGCCAATTCATACAATAATATATCGACGATTTACCAGGTTATGGGGCAATTGGATGACGCCCTTCGCTTTGTCCAAAAAACCGTCGCCATTATGGAAGCTCGTTTTCCCGATGGCCATCCGGATTTGACATTATATAAGAGGAACCGTGATATAATTAAAGCAGAGATATCGGCGAGACGCTGATACCGGTGTGAATAAAGGTTCTCCTTTTGTAGGGGCAGACCTGCGGTCTGCCCGTGTGTTCGATGTGGTTTTCCTGTTGGGGGAAAAGACGCGAATAGCTGTGCCAGGGTATCTTTCATTGTCAATGATTTTTCACTATGTTATAATTTCTCACTATGTTATAATTGTATGGGTGAAACGACGATGAATATGAAAAAATTACCGATCGGCGTATCGGATTTTAAAAAAATAATTGAAAATGATTACTATTACATTGATAAAACTCTGCTTATCAAAGAGGTTATCGACAGCGGCGATATTGTTTTGCTCTTGATGCGCCCCCGAAAATTTGGAAGAACACTCAATCTTTCCATGCTCCGATATTTTTACGAATGCTGCCCGGAACCCCAGATACCCGACAATTATAAATATCTATTCGATTCCCTGGCCATTGATAAAGCCGATCAGGAATATCTGGATAAATTGGGAAAACATCCGGTTATCTTTTTATCATTCGAGAATATCAAGGAAAAGGATAGGAAATCTTGTTTCAATAAACTCAAACAGATAATCCGAGATGAATATAAAAGGCATGCCTATCTTCTCGAAAGCTCAAAACTCAGACCGCATGAGCGAGATTACTTTAAAAAAATTATCGAGTTAAAAGGAGATATAACCGACTTCGAAGACAGCCTGCTACGCTTACTGACCTTTGTCACCCGTTTCCATAGTAAACGGGCCGTTATTCTGATCGATGATTACGATGCCCCGATTTATGGCGGTTTTGCTTTCGGTTATTATAAAGACATCAGTAATTTTATGGATAATTTCCTTGGCGCGGGCCTGAAAGATACCAGCCAATACCTTGAAAAAGGTGTTGTAACCGGAATTAGACGAATACCGCCCGATTCGATTTTCTCCGGATTTAATAATCCCGGAGTATACACACTCCTGTCGAGTCGATTCGAAGAATATTTCGGCTTTACCGAAGAAGAAGTGATAACCATACTCGACGATTTCCAGCTTTCAGACCGGCTCGACAAGGTTCGCTCCTGGTATAACGGTTACCGGTTCGGCGATAGGGATATTTATAATCCCCATTCGATCTCCAATTTTATCAACAGTGAAAAAAAAGAATTTACGCCTTACTGGATCAATACATTTGAAGATGAAATCGTTGAGGCGCTTTTATCTTCCGAGGGAGCGGCGCTTCGTGAAGAGTTGGAGCAACTCATCAAGGGCGAGTCGATCGAAAAACCCATCGATGAAAACATTATGTTGAAAGAAATCTTCATCCGTGATGATGTATTATGGAGTTTTCTATTAATGGGTGGATACTTGAAACCCACGGCCGAAAGACAGGACGACGTTTCGGGCAAAATGTATTATATGCTATCCATTCCCAATAAAGAGGTCATGGTAACCTATATGAGTATCATCGACCGGTATTTTTCAACCAGGATTGAAAATAAGAAAATGCAGCTCATGCTTAAGGCGTTGATCGATGGCGATATCAACGTTTTCGAAAAGATGCTGAAAGAAGTGGTGCGGGCGGTATGCAGTTATCATGATCTCAGCAGGGAACCGGAGAAAGTGTACCATGCGTTGGTCATGGGACTCTTGATCTGGATCACTCATACGCATGAGGTAAAATCCAACCGTGAATCCGGTTACGGAAGGTATGATATCATGATTATCCCGAAAGATATTTCAAAGATCGGGTATGTGATTGAGTTCAAAACAGTGGACAAAGACGATAATGAAACCGTTGAATCCGCGTTGGAGTCAGCCTTAACGCAGATCGAAGAAAAGAAATACGAAACCGAGTTAATCGAGCGGGGAATCACGCATATCAAAAAACTGGGCATTGCCTTTTTAGGCAAAAAGGTATTCGTAAAGGCCTCTGAATAGATAAAAGATGCCCATCGCCATGCAATTGCCTCCCTCGATAATCGGGGGGCGGGAATCGGGGCCCCTTCACGCGGGTTTCAACAATACCAAGACAGCCTTAGGGTCCGGAGGGTCCGGGGGCGGTGCGTTACTATGTTACTTTTTTGTCGAAACGAGTAGGATTGATATATGAAAGCGCTTATCATCATTATATGAATCGCGGAATAACGGAGATCCAATAAAGATTTATGGGGGCGGGATGAACGCATCATTGAACAGGTCTTTCCCCATCGAAAGTGTTAATGGACTTTGAGAAAAAGATTCTTCCTTACAAAGTAACATAGTAACGCACCGCCCCCCCGATTTCAATATTTAACTTCAATGAGGGGCGCCTCGTCGCGAGGCGCCCCTACGCAAATTGTTCCTAAGAGATCCATACCACAGAACATCAAACGCCAAACAATGAATCGGTCAAAATACCCCATTTTTATTTTTTTTTATTCATATTGTATTGCAAAAAAAATTTTGCTTCATTAAAATAGTTTGGTTTAGCTGAAATTCGGCTAAAAATAGGAGGCCAACATGAAGACGGTTTCTCTCCCTATTTTAATTTTCATTATCCTTTCTTTTCAATCTATCGGTTTTCTCTTCGGGGCCATACCCGCACAGGAACGGGCCGCCCTGATTGCCTTGTACAACAGCGCCAACGGAGGCGGCTGGACAAATAACACGGGATGGAAAACCCCACCGCTTGATACCGACGGGTTTGCCATGCCCGGAACCGAGGGTACCTGGTATGGGGTGTCGGTAGAGAATGACTATGTCAATATGATTTATATGTTCGACAATCATTTGAGCGGCACCATCCCGTCTCAAATCGGCAACTTCAGCCATCTGCAAACTCTCGATCTGGGATGGAATAATCTGAGCGGTACTCTTCCGCCCCAATTGGGTAATCTTTGCCAATTGCTGAACCTG
The DNA here is from genome assembly GCA_050258455.1 of Candidatus Omnitrophota bacterium. GTDB lineage: Bacteria > Acidobacteriota > Aminicenantia > UBA2199 > UBA2199 > JAKAGC01. Next base: position 36,771 of record JBLMYT010000012.1, read on the forward strand.
AGACTTGGCTGGAATGAGTCACTGAGTGGAACCATTCCTTCCGAATTGGGCAACCTCAGCCAGTTGCGGGACTTCCATCTGTGCTGCAATCGATTAACCGGCAGCATTCCGTCGAGTTTAGGAAACCTCAGCCATCTCACCAGACTCGACCTGGGGTGCTCCCAATTGACCGGCAGCATTCCGCCTGAATTGGGAAACCTCGGCAACCTGCAATTACTTACGATTACGAGCACGAAAGTCAGCGGACCCATCCCCAAGGAATTGGCCAACCTGAGTAACTTGCTACAACTCTGTCTGGGGACCAACCAACTGAGCGGCACGATTCCGCCTGAACTGGGAAATCTCCCTAATCTGCAAGTCCTGGACCTCTCGCTCAATCAACTGAGAGGCAGTATCCCAAAGGAACTGACCCATATCGACAGTTTGAGATATCTGTATCTATCCTTCAATGAACTGAGCGGTAGTATCCCCGCTGAATTGGGTAATCTCAGTAATTTGACAGAGCTTCACCTGGGCCATAACCAATTGAGCGGCAGTATCCCCACCCAACTGGGTAACCTTAGTCAATTGACTCAACTTACCCTGTACTCGAACCTTCTCACCGGCAGTATCCCTTCCGAATTTTTAAATCTTAAAAATATCCGTTGGCTGTCGATTATCCATAACTGCCTTTCGATCAATGTTGACGCCGCACTTCGGGCCTGGCTCGACAGCCAGGAAAAGGATTGGAAACAACAGGATCAATGCAGTCTGGAGTCGAAAATTACCGTTACCCAGCCCAATGGGGGAGAAAATTGGCCCGGTGGGGAATTCGCGGCGCTTGGCTGGGCATCGGTCGGAAACGTGGGGAGTGTAAAGCTTGAGTATACCACCGATAATGGCGCAAACTGGATAACGATTGTTTCCTCGACCCCTGATCGAGGGCTGTATTGGTGGATTATACCTAATATCACGTCCTCGAAATGTAAGTTCAGAGTCACTCAAGTCGGAACCGGTACCGCGTCGGATGAGAGTGATCACACATTTAGCATTTTATCTTCACTGGACTGTATCCTTACTATCAAATCCAGAGGCTTGGCCGGGGTGCCGATTACGGTCAGCCCGAGCGATAACAATGGGAAGGATAACGGCTTCACAAATTTCATCCGTTATTACAAAAAGGGAACTTCGGTCACGCTGACTGCTCCTGCAACCGTTAAGAATTACCATTTTGTCAAATGGATGATGGGTAGTAACGTGGATACGAACGCAACCCTATCGATCCCGCTAACTGGCAACACCGAGGTTACAGCCCTTTATGAAGCGAATCAAGTACCGCCGGAAATTTCGGTGAGTCGAAAATCGTTGGCTCTGAGTTATATTCTCGGTTCCGATACCCTTCCTTCGGAAACAATGACCATATCCAACAAAGGCGGCGGAACCCTGAATTGGACCCTAAGCACGGTGAATCCACCATTTACGGTGACTCCCACATCCGGAACAGGTACCGGTACGGTGACGGTCACGATCGATCCGGAGAATCTGGAGGCCGGTAAATATACGGCGACCTGTCAAATTTCGGCAACCGGTGCGACCAATTCGCCGGTAACCGTGAATTTAACCTTGACGGTGAAGCAACTGGAAGACAGCTCGCCGCCTTTCGGCGAGTTTTCAACCCCCACCGATAACGCGACCCTCAGCGGGAGTATTGCCCTGACCGGATGGGCGCTGGACGATACCGGAATCCAAAGCCTCAAACTATATAAGGAAGAAAACGGCAACCTTTCGTATCTGGGAGAAGCGATATTTGTCGAAGGGAGCCGCCCCGATATTGAAACCGCATACCCGGATATTCCGGGAAATTACAACGCCGGTTGGGGATACATGTTATTAACGTTTCTGTTACCCGATGGCGTGTATCATCTTCATGCGATTGCAACCGATAAACACGGAAAAGAAACCACAGTCGGAATCAAAACCATTACGGTTGATAATGCCCATGCCGTGACTCCCTTTGGCGCCATCGATACGCCCGGGCCCGGTGAAACCGTATCGGGAAAAGAGGTTGTCAATTTCGGATGGGCCTTAACCCCGCAACCCAACAGCATTCCGGTCGATGGGTCTACGATCGATGTGGCCGTGGATGGTGTTGTAATCGGGCATCCGGTTTACAATATATTTCGTTCGGATATTGCCGATTTATTCCCCGGGTATGCGAACACCGATGGGGCAATCGGGTATTTTTATCTGGATACCCGAGCCTTAACCGACGGTCTTCATACCCTTTCATGGAACGTGACCGACAGTGCCGGAAACTGCACCGGAATCGGCAGCCGGTATGTTTCAGTAACCAATGGGACGACGAGTGAATCCAGCAGTCGTGAATCCTTCTCCCTGAGTCAACAGGAAGAGCTTGAAGGATCTTACCCTGAAGAAGGGGAAGCCGTAACCATCGAGATTCGCGAACTGGAGCGGGTCGAAATCAATCTCCGGGATCTCTTTAACCGGGAGGTGAGTCAAGGATATCTGGCGGTTGGTGATCGGCTCAAACCCTTACCCGTTGGTTCCACGCTGGATCGTAGCGGTGTGTTTTATTGGCAACCGGGGCCCGGATTTATCGGCGCGTATCGTCTGGTATTTATCGGAAAAGACAACAATGGCGGTGATGTGAAAAAGAATGTTACCATTACCATTAAAGCCCAAAACGCCCGTTAAATCTTTCTTTGTAGGGGCAGACCCGCGTGTCTGCCCCATATGTTCCCAAGCGGTTAAATTAAAATAGGAGGTCAACATGAAGAAGGTTTCCTTTTGCATTTCAATCATCCCAATAATCCTATTATTACAATTGTCAGGATTTCTTTTCGGGGCCATACCCGCACAGGAGCGGGCCGCTTTGATTGCCTTGTACAACAGCGCCAACGGAAACGCATGGACAAATAACACGGGATGGAAAACCCCACCGCTTGATACCGACGGGTTTGCCATGCCCGGAACCGAGGGAACCTGGTATGGGGTGTCGGTAGAGAATGACTATGTGGTGCAAATTTATTTGTACAACAACCATTTGAGCGGTACCATTCCGACCCAATTGGGCAATTTCAGCAATTTGCAAGTTCTTGACCTGGGATGGAATAATCTGAGCGGGACCATTCCGTCTCAATTGGGTAATCTTGGCCAGTTAAGACGCCTGAGTCTTGGCTGGAATGAGGAACTGAGCGGGACCATTCCTTCCGAATTGGGCAACCTCAGCCAGTTGGGCTTTATTAATCTGTGCAGCAATAAATTAAGTGGCAGCATTCCAAAGAGTTTTGGAAATCTTAGCCAGTTGTATCATCTTGACCTGGGCTGCACCGGATTAACCGGCAGTATTCCACCTGAAATCGGAAATCTTCATGCTTTGGAGCAGCTTTGGATCATGACCACCAAAATAAGCGGCAGTATTCCAAAGCAATTGGGCAACCTCACTAATTTGAAACAGATATTCCTTTATAGCAACCAACTCACGGGCAGTATTCCTCCTGAATTAGGAAATCTCCCTAATTTGGAAATGCTTGAATTGTGGTGCAATGGATTGAGCGGCAGCATCCCTCCCGAATTGGGCAATCTCAGTAAGTTGAAAGATCTTGCTCTGGGCTTCAACCTGCTGAGCGGGACCATTCCTTCCGAATTGGGCAATCTCAGTAATTTGGAAGTGCTTTTCTTAAGCCATAACCAATTGAGCGGCAGTATACCGACTGCATTGGGAAACCTCAGTAAGTTGACTGAATTTTCCCTGTACTCGAATCTTCTCACGGGCAGCATCCCGTCCAGTTTGTTAAATTTAAAAAAGATCGGTGTTTTCTCGATTATTCATAATTGCCTTTCGGTCGAGGTTGATTCCACGCTTCGGGCCTGGCTCGACAGTCATGAGACGGATTGGGAGGACCAGGATCAATGCAATACTAAACCGGAAATTACCGTTATCTCTCCCAATGGCGGAGAAGTTTGGCCTGCCGCCAATAACGCTGCGCTTTGTTGGGGAACCGTCGGAAACGTGTCGAATGTAAAGCTTGAGTACACCGTCGATAACGGCAAAAATTGGATAACGATTGTTTCCTCGACCTCTGATCGAGGCATGTATTGGTGGGTTACACCCAATACCACGTCTGCGGAATGTAAGATCAGAGTCAGTGACGCCGGCACCGGAACCGCTTCGGATGAAAGTAATAGCCTGTTTACCATTTTGTCGCCATCCGACTGTATTCTGCGTGTCAAATCCAGACCCGTCGCCGGGATAAACATGACGGTCAGCCCAAACGATAATAATGGGAATAACAATGGCGCGACCTATTTTTACCGCTATTACAAGAAGGGAACCTCGGTGACGCTGACGGCACCGGCAACCATTAACGGTTACAATTTTTCAAACTGGGTGATCGGTGATAAAACCACAAAAGCCCCCACTGTCACGTTTGCGTTAAACTCAAGTACCGATGCAACCGCTGTTTATGAAGTATATCAAGCACCGCCGGAAATTTCGGTGAGTCGAAAATCATTGAATTTGAGTTATATTCTCGGATCCGACACCCTTCCCGCAGAAACGATGACCATATCCAACAAAGGCGGCGGAACCCTGAACTGGACCCTAAGCGCGGTGGATCAACCGTTTCTCCTGAGTCCGACATCCGGAACAGGAGCCGGCACGGTGACGGTCACGATCGATCCGGAAAATCTCGAGGCCGGTAAATACACGGCGACCTGTCAAATTTCGGCGACCGGTGCGACCAACTCGCCGGTGACCGTGAGTTTAGCCTTGACGGTGAAGCAACTGGAAGACAGCTCGCCACCGTTTGGCGAATTTTCGACCCCCACCGATAACGCGACCGTCAGCGGGAGCATTGCCCTGACCGGATGGGCGCTGGACGATACCGGAATCCAAAGTCTCAAACTCTATAAGGAAGAAAACGGTAACCTTTCGTATCTGGGAGAAGCGATATTTGTCGAAGGGATCCGACCCGATATTGAAACGGCTTACCCGGATATTCCGGGAAATTACAAAGCCGGTTGGGGGTACATGTTATTAACCTTTCTGTTACCCGATGGCGTGTATCATCTTCATGCGATTGCAACCGATAAACAGGGGAAAGAAGCCACAATCGGAATCAAAACCCTAACGGTGGATAATGCCCATGCCGTGACTCCCTTTGGCGCCATCGATACCCCTGGACCCGGTGAAACCGTATCGGGAAAAGAGGTTGTCAATTTCGGGTGGGCCTTAACCCCGCAGCCCAACAGCATTCCGGTCGATGGGTCCACGATCGATGTGGCCGTGGATGGCGTTGTGGTCGGCCATCCGGTCTACAATATCTTTCGTTCGGATATCGCCGATTTATTTCCCGGGTACGCCAACACCGATGGAGCCATCGGGTATTATTTTCTGGATACCCGAACCTTAACCGACGGTCTTCACACCCTGTCATGGAACGTGACGGACAGTGCCGGAAACAGCACCGGAATCGGCAGCCGGTATTTTTCAGTAAACAACGGGACTGCCAGTGAATCCAGCGGTAGCGAGTTGGCATCCTTCAGTCAACACCAAGAGCCTGAAGCGTTTTACCCTGACGAAGGGGACGCCGTAAACGTCGTCATCCGCGAGCTGGAGCGGGTAAAAATCAATCTCGGCGATTTGTTTAACAACGAGGTGGTTCAAGGGTATCTGGTGGTTGGGGATCGATTCAAACCCTTACCCGTTGGTTCCACCCTGGATCGCAACGGTGTGTTCTATTGGCAACCGGGTCCCGGATTTATCGGCGCGTATCGTCTGGTCTTTATCGGAAGAGACAACCGTGGCGGTGATGTGAAAAAGAACGTTACCATTACCATTAAAGCCAAAAATGCCGGTTAATCAATATGCAACCATCCCATTTACACAAATATAATACACGCTCCTGAACGGAGGGCCAAAACCGAAATCCAAAAGTGCCCTTATCGGATGGCCGAAGGCCTGCAACAGCAGTTTTTTGCCTACTTTTTTTCAAAAAAGTAGGTTGACTTCATTTCTATAATCTTTTAGAATATGAAAATACTATAAGGAGGAACATGGATTCAGAATTCGAACAGTTGTTACAAGCAGCCAGGGAAGCGCGGGAGAATGCGTATGCGCCTTATTCTCATTTTCGAGTCGGTGCTGCACTTTTGACATCAAATGGCCGGATCTTTTCGGGGTGCAATGTGGAAAATGCATCCTATGGGCTTACCATTTGTGCGGAACGCAATGCCATTTTTCAAATGGCGGCCAATGGAGAACGAAAAATTTCGGCAATCGCCATCATCGGGGATTGCGATGATTTTTTACCTCCGTGCGGCGCTTGCCGACAGGTGATGACTGAATTTTCAGATAAGGACACGGCTGTTTACATGTGCAATAAAAACGGTGACTATAAAAAGCTTCGGATGGAAGAGGTCCTGCCGTTTGCTTTTTCTCTTTAATGGGTCACTACTAAAAATATAAAACATAACATATAAAACATAATTAAACACGATCGATGAATGGAGGTAAAAAAAATGAATGTAAATTCCAATGTAATCCATAACATTTACGAGATTATTTCAAAAAAGAGGGACGGGAATCCGTTAACCACCGATGAAATCGAATTTTTTATTCATGGGTACGTGAACGGAGACATTCCGGATTATCAGGCGTCTGCGCTGCTGATGGCCATTTATATTCGGGGACTGACGAGCCGAGAGTTAACGGACTTAACCCGGATCATGATGCAATCCGGCGATCTGATTTCATTGGAGAGCGTGGACGGAACCAAAATCGATAAGCACAGCACCGGAGGGGTCGGGGATAAGATCAGTTTTATTGTGGCTCCGCTGGTGGCGGCGTGTGGAGTTAAGGTTCCCATGCTTTCGGGGCGGGGGTTGGGACATACGGGTGGCACTCTCGATAAATTGGAATCCATTCCGGGTTTCAATGTGTTTCTTCAGCCGGCCCGGTTCAAGGAAACGCTCAAAAATGTGGGCATGGTGATTTGCGGGCAGACCGAGAACATCGTTCCGGCAGACCGAAAGCTCTATGCCCTGCGGGATGTCACGGCAACCGTGACCAGTATTCCGTTAATTTCAGCCAGCATCATGAGTAAAAAGCTGGCGTTGGGTACGGACGGGATTGTGCTGGATGTGAAAACCGGGAGCGGGGCGTTTATGCGTCGGATCGAAGATTCGATCGAGTTGTGCAAAACCATGGTGGATATCGGTGAAAATTCGAATCGGAAAACCATCGGGCTGATTACCGGAATGGATCAGCCGTTGGGTAATGCGGTGGGAAATTCGCTGGAAATCATCGAATCGATCGAAGCATTAAAAGGCAATGGCCCTGCGGATGTAATGGAAGTTACGTTCGGATTGGGGGCAGCGATGCTGGTGGCTGCCGGGGTGGAAACGGATTATCGCAGCGCGATCGAACATCTGGAAAAAGTATTGAAAACCCATCAACCGTTGGAAATTTTCCAAACCTTTATTGCCGCGCAGGGGGGCGATGAGCGGGTATGTGAAAACTACCTGTTATTTCCTCAGGTTCAATATCGGACCGAATTTCTGGCCGAAAAGGACGGTTTTATTTCAAAGATCAATGCATTTGAAGTGGGAATGGCGGCTCTTGATATCGGTGCCGGCCGGAAAAAGAAGGAAGAAAATGTGGATCACAGTTGTGGGTTTATGTTTAATAAAAAAGTCGGGCATAAGGTGAATAAGGGCGATTCGATTTTAACGATTTATGCGAATGATACCGGTCTGATCGAGACAGCCAGGACCCGGCTTCAGCGTGCGATTACCATTTCGAATGAAAAAACGCCGGAAAACAAAATCATCCGTTATGTGATTGATAAAACCGGCGTGACGGAATGGATGAAATAGATTGGTTTGTAAAGACGTAGCACGCGACGTCTCTACCAACCGATAGAACCGTTGAAATAAGGGCGGTTCGCGAACCGCCCCGTCGTGATTCGGTTATATAATGATATAACCGATATCAATCGATTATATCATCGATTGATCTTCAATCTCAAAGGCTTCGTAACCTTCGTCGTTCATCCGTTCGATGAGTTGTTCTTTGGTCAGGGTTTCCGACGTTTCAACCATCACTTTTTTTGCATCGAGATCGATGGACACGGATAAAACGCCGGGTATTTCTTCCAGGGCATCGGTGATTCGCATTTTGCAATGCGCACATGACATGTCCGGAACCTTAAACGTATACATGTGTTGATTCTTTTCCATAAGTTCCCCCCTTACTCTCTCTTTCGGAGAGAGTCATTTGTCGTTATATTTATGATAATTTACGTTTATTGTAATCTTCGATAGCGGCTTTGATTCCTTCTTCGGCCAAAACGGAGCAATGCATCTTTTCCGGTGGAAGACCGTCGAGTGCTTCGGCCACGGCTTTGTTGGTAATGGTCAATGCCTCTTCAATGGGTTTTCCGATAATCAGATCGATCACCGTGGAACTGGTGGCAATGGCAGCCACACATCCAAAGGTTTCGTATTTGGCGTTGATGATTATTCCATCGTCCACCTTGATGTAAATCCACATCACATCCCCGCACCGGGGATTTCCGACTTTACCGATACCGTCGGCATCCTCTATTTTTCCGTAATTTTTCGTATCCCGAAACTTCTCCATGACTTTTTGGCTGTATAACATTTATTTCTCCTTTTTCATACTCCGTTTATTTCTTATCCCAGAAGGGAGAGATCATGCGCAAGCGTTCCACCACCGGCGGTAAGGCTTCCAGTAACCGTTTGGCGTCTTCTTCGGTGTTGTATTTTCCCAGGCTAATTCGCAAACTGCCGTGAGCATCTTCATGTTTTAATCCGAGGGCCAAGAGAACATGAGACGGTTCGATGGATTTGGACGAGCAGGCCGAGCCTGAAGAGAGGGCAAAACCGTCCTGGTCCAGCATCGCCAATATCGATTCGCCTTCGATAAATCGGATCGAAACATTCAGCGTATTGTAGAGCCGTTGCTCGGTGTGACCATTGATAAAGACTTCCGGGATTCGTTTGACGATCTCTTCCTGGATGTAATCGCGGATGGGTCGGATTCGTCGTTCTCTTTCCGGCATTTCGTTGAGCGCGAATTCAGCGGCTTTGCCCATGCCCACAATCCCCGGAACATTTTCTGTTCCGGCGCGTAAGCCGCGTTCATGTCCCCCGCCGAAAGCCAGCGGGTCGATTTTAACCCTGCTCTTCTTATAAAAAACGCCGATTCCTTTCGGGCCATATATTTTATGCGATGAGAAACTCAACATATCCACATCCGAATCTTTCACATCGATGGGGAGTTTCCCCAATGCCTGAACGGCATCCGAGTGAAAGTAAACGCCTTTTTCATGCGCGATTTTTGCCAATTCTTTCACGGGCTGGATCGTCCCGATTTCATTGTTGGCGTGCATGATTGTGACCAGGATCGTTGAATCCTTGATGTTTTTCTTCAAATCATCGGGGTTAACGATTCCGAATTTATCGACAGGGAGATACGTGACCTCAAATCCTTTTTTCTCAAAAAACTCGCAGCACCGTAACACTGCCGGATGTTCGATGGCAGAGGTGATGAGATGGTTTCCTTTATCTTTCAGTTTTGAAATCGTGCCCTGGATTGCCAGGTTATCGGATTCCGTGCCTCCGGACGTAAAATAGATCTCGCGGGGCTCTGCGTTAATGAGTTTGGCAATTTTTTCTCGAGCGGCTTCAACAGCCTCATTGGCTTCCCCGGCTTTCCGGTAAAACGACGAAGGATTATGGAAATTCGCAAAGAAGTATGGCATCATTGCCTCGACGACCCGCGGGTCGGTCGGTGTCGTTGCGTTATAATCGAAGTATAACTTTATATTTTCCATTCCGGACTGTTCCATATTGTTGCCTCCAAGAGAAAAATATAACGCATGCCAAACCATTTGTCAACAGTGGAGCAGCTTTTTCTCAAACTAGGCGGAATCGTTCGATGTCCCTATCTCATGCAAGATATTCTCCGGAATTTTTATTTTCTTTATTTTTAACCAAAAATCTGTTATAGTAATTTAAAAAGAGAGTATTAAAGACCTTTCGGAGGCAAGAGACGCGCATGCTCGAAATAAAAGATCTGGTAAAAACGTATCACAAACGGCCGGCGCTCCGGGGGATCGATCTTCGATTGGAGAAAGGCGAGATTTACGGTTTATTGGGACCGAATGGGGCGGGAAAAACCACCACGTTGAAGATATTGGCGGGGTTGATTTCGCCCGACAGCGGTGAAATCACGGTGAATGGCGAGCGGTATCACCGGGATCATTCTCGGTTGAAGCGAACCATTGCGTATGTACCGGATCAACCGTTTGTGTATTCCCGGTTGACCGGAGAAGAGCATCTTCATTTTTATGCCGACCTGTACAAGCTTCCGCCGTCCAGGCGAAAAGAGAAGTTTGATTTTTTCTTCCATTACCTCGAATATGAGGGTTATCGGCATGAGTTGGTGGAGACGTATTCGGCCGGAACGCGGCAGAAGTTATTAATTTCGCAAGCGCTGATGGTTGAGCCTTTGATTTTGTTATTGGATGAACCCTTAACCTCGATCGACCCCTTGGTGGGTCGAAAGTTTAAAATTCTTTTAAAGGAGACTGCGGCGCAGCAGGGTACCATTGTGCTTTTTGCCACGCATATTTTGTCATTGGCGCAGGAAGTGAGTCGGCGGATCGGCATTATCATCGATGGTCGGATTATCGTGGAAGGGAGTGTGGCGGAGTTGTTGACGCGTTCGACCGAATCGGACCTGGAGGAATTTTATTTCAAGACGGTCATGGGCCATGAGAAGTCTGTTTAACGCACGCTTGAATCAGTTTCGAAATGTCCTGAAGAGAACCTCGTTGTCGAGGTTTCTGATCTTTTTTCTCATGACCGGCGGGTTCATTTCCCTGATCACCTTTGTCTTCATCAAGTTATTCGGTTTTTTGTATTACCAGCAAGAATTTCCGTATTATTTCAAGCTTTTTCTTTGCGAAAAAATTCTGATGATGTCCTTTTTAACCGTGTTGATGATGTTGATACTGTCTGCCATCATTTCCACGTTGAATATCTTCTTTCTTTCCAAGGACTTGCATGTGCTGTTGGCTTCACCGCTTCCGGCCCGGAGTGTGTTTGCCTGGAAATCCATTGAAGTGCTCGTATCCAGTTCCCTCATGGTGATTTTCTTTTCGTTTCCGGTTCTTTTTTCGTATGCGTATTATTTTGCTCCGCGATTGGTCGATATTTTAGGTATTGCGTTCATTTTCTTATTGTACATGATTTGCGGCGTTTGCATCGGCGTGATCATCGGTTTGATTGTTCCGGCGTATGTATCGGTCAAAAAGCTTCAGCCGGTGTTGTCGGTAGTTTCCATTATCTTTATATCCGGGATCATCGTTTTTCTGAGGTTATTAAAGCCCGAGGAATTCGGGAATCCGGCGGCCATTCACAATATTATGGATTACATGGCCGGGTTTAATGTCCGGGGGTCGGCGTGGTTTCCGTTTTATTGGATTGCCAGAGCGCTTCGAATGCTGGCCGAAAGCAATTATGGGGACTTTTTTAAAGAATTCCTTTCTTTTGTGGGAGTGATTTTGGTATTTGGTGCGTTCATCTATTTTTTGCAGAAGAAATACTATTTGCGGTTGTTTGATAAATTGAGTAAGGATACGTCGGGCGGGTATCATTCCAGTTGGAAGAAAACGTTTTTAACGTTTTTATCGGATGGGGATTACAGTGCGTTATGGAAGAAAGAGGTCAAAACCTTTTTACGCAGTCCGGCGCAGTGGTCGCAGTTGTTGATTGTGGGTGCGATTGTGATTGTGTATGTGTTGAATATCAAGGGCATTCCGATGCCTCATCCTTCGGTCAAGCATGTGATTGCGTATTTGAACATGGGAATGGCGGCGTTTGTGGTTGCGGGGTTGAGTTCGCGGTTCACCTTTCCGGCGCTTCCGCTGGAAAGTCCCGGCGTCATTCATCTGATTGTTTCTCCTTTTTCAAAGGAGAAAGTCTTCCGGTTCAAATTTGTTTTTTACCTGATCCCGCAGACGCTGATCGGGTTCATTTTGTTTTTGGTGGGGGATGCGGCGCTTGGTTTGGATCCGTTTTTTCGGATGACCGGTTTTGTGTTTCTTGCTCCGGTGTTGCCGGTGATCACGATTTTGGCGTTGTATTTCAGTTTGAAAGTGGATGATTCGGTTCCGTTGACGCCGCAGCATTTGCTGATGTCGCGGGGAGGCATTGCGTTTATGTTATGGAGTATGGGATACATTCTTTTGGCCATGGTGTATTTTATTCGACCGGTATTTTTGTATTATTTTCACATGTATATCCGCGAGGATATTCCCTTCCTGGAAATCGCGTTTTGGTACGGCGGATTTGTGATTATAAACCTTCTCTTTGCGATTTTATTGTATCGGCGAAGTCTTTGGATTTGGAAACGAAAAGAGATTGCGTCGCCGTTGGTTTAAAAAATTTAAAAAATAAAAGCTTTGGGAGGTCCAGGAACCCTTTCTCGAAAGGGTTCCTGGTCGTCGAAGACAAAAACCACATCGAGCAGGAGTCATTCGGAATTTTTGAGAGGGTCAGGGATCTTTTGTAGATAGCCATATTGTAGAGACGTAGCGCGCTACGTCTCTACGATCTATACAAAATTCCTGACATTCTGAAATTTTTCCGTAGGGGCGCACCCATGTGTGCGCCCGATTCGCTTCTTCGAGGACCCGCCACTTTATTTTTTACCTGTAAACTGGTATACTAGTAAAACAAGAGGCGAATCCATATGAAGATTAATCGAGTGATTTTAATTGTGCTGGACAGCGTCGGCATCGGCTGGCTGCCCGACGCAGCGGATTTTGGCGATGAAGGGGCCAATACCCTGGGACACGTTGCCGAAACACTCGGGGGCTTGAACCTTCCCCACATGCAGCAATTGGGACTCGGTAACATTATTTCCATCAAAGGCGTACCGCCCGTTCCCAACCCCCAGGCGTCGTACGGGGGCATGCAAGAACTCTCCCGGGGAAAAGATACCATGGCCGGACATTGGGAAATGATGGGACTCATCGTCAAAAAAGCATTTCCAACCTTTCCCCATGGGTTTCCACCGGAGATCATCGCCGAATTCTGCCACGCGTCCGGCGTCACTCACGTCCTGGGAAACAAAACCGCTTCCGGCACGGAAATTATTGCCGAATTGGGCGCCGACCATATCCGAACCGGATTCCCTATCGTTTACACCTCGGCAGATAGCGTGTTTCAAATTGCCGCGCACGAAGACATCATCCCCCTTCCCCAACTGTACGCGATGTGCCGCAACACCCGCGAAGTCTGCGACCGACACCAGATCGCACGGGTCATCGCCCGGCCGTTCATCGGCACACCGGGACACTTCACCCGCACTTCGAACCGACGAGATTACCCCATGGTACCGACCGGTGAAACCGCTCTGGATCTCCTGAAACAACAGGGGTTTCCGGTTGTGGGTCTGGGAAAAATCGAGGATATTTACGCCGGATACGGAATCACCCGCGGACGCCACACCCAAAACAACGCCGACGGCATGCACTGCCTGATGGATGAATTGGCGATCACCCAAAATGGACTGATCTTTATCAACCTCGTGGATTTCGACATGGTCTATGGCCACCGCAACGATGTGCAGGGGTATGGGAACGCATTGGAAGAATTTGACCGAAACCTGGGCGTCTTACTTCCCCGATTAAATGACGATGATTTACTCCTGATCACCGCCGATCACGGATGCGACCCCACATTCCCCGGAACCGACCACACGCGCGAATATGTGCCCCTGTTGGTCTACCATAAACACCTGACGCCACAGCCGCTCGGTACCCGAAAAACCTTTGCCGATATCGGCGCCACCATCCTATCAGTGTTCGGAATTTCCCACTCATTTCCGGGATCCAGCTTACTATAAGGAGGAAGGAATATAAGATGAATGTAACCATGAGTATTTACGATCAAATCCAGGAAGCCGTTTCAGCGATCAAAACTACTATCAAAACCCATATCAAAACAGAGATCCAAACAAAAATAAACGCCCGTCCTGACGTCGGTCTGGTCTTGGGATCCGGTCTGGGAGATTTTGCCGAAACCCTAAAGGAACGGGTCGTGATCCCGTATGAAGACATCCCGCATTTCAAACGGGTCAGCGTTTCGGGACACGCCGGAAAATTGATCATCGGTAAAATCGGCGATAAAGTCGCTGCCATCATGCAGGGACGGTACCATTACTACGAAGGCCACGACATCCGGGATGTGGTGTTTCCGGTACGGGTGCTCTGCGGTCTCGGAATCCAAACATTGGTACTAACCAATGCCGCCGGAGGAATTAATCCCGATTTGAAAGCCGGAGATTTGATGATCATTCGTGATCACATCAACCTGATGGGCGTGAGCCCCCTGCGGGGCGAAAACGATGACCGGCTGGGTCCCCGATTTCCGGACATGACCGGCTTGTACGATGAAGGCATGAACGAGATCATGGCCCAAAGCATGACGGCAATCGGTTTGACGCCCCAAAAAGGCGTTTACCTGGCATTGAGCGGGCCGTCGTACGAGACGCCTGCCGAGATTCGGATGTTTGCGGCCATGGGCGCGGATGCAGTCGGCATGTCCACCGTACCGGAAGCCATTGCCGCACGTCACATGCATGTCCGGGTCGGAGGGATTTCCTGTATCAGCAACATGGCTGCCGGAATCTCCAAAACGCCGCTCAGCCACCTCGAAGTCACGGAAACCGCCGAGCGAGTCAAAGGGGATTTTATTCAACTGTTAAATACAATCCTCCCCAAATTCTAATCGATCATAACGAATGACAATAACGAATGGGTGACAGGTAACCGACACGGATGACGCTGCCAAAACAACGGGCTGTTTTCCTTCTCCTCGTCTGTCTATTCCCCTCCCTTTTTCTTCGCGGCGGACAGGATCTTCCCTCAGACTCCCAAAATCCCATGGAAAAGAAACCCCAACCCGTTTCCATCACATTGTTTATTCCCGGTATCGAGCAACTGAAAACCGGGAAAACCATCAAAGGCACGCTGCTTTTGGGTGCGTTTACCGCATCGATTGTCGGTGCGTTCGTCTATAACCATCAGGGGCTCAACTGGTTCGACGATTATCAACAATCGACCCATGTTCAGGACATCATCTATTTTCGCAGTCAAACCGAAAAGAGTTTTAAAAAGCGAAACCTCTGCATTGCCGGGATTTTTTCGGTATGGCTCGTTCATCTCATCGATTTGAAATTCTTTAAATCGGAAAAATCCGGAGTAATCTGTGAAGCGGATCCACAGCATTTTCATATCGGTTTTTATTATAACCCTTAGTTTCGCGTCTTTCTCGTGCAAGGATATCGTATTCGATAACCCGCTGGACCCCAACGCCTCCAAAGACGTGGTCAAAGTCATCCGGGTCATCGATACCGCCCTCACCGGCGCCGGAGACATCACTTTCGACGGCGAAAAATTCTGGAAAATCAACGCATTGGGCGATGTGTCCGCCTTCGATATGGAATCGGGAATCACGATCCGGTCCTTCCAGATCGTTCCCGGAACCGGCATCGCCTTTCTCCACAACGTCCTCTACCTGTGCAGCGGGCAGCGGGAAAATACCCTCTATGTCGTTGATCCGCTATCCGGCGATATCGTGAACCGCATTTCGACCCGGGATATGTATCCCGGTTATATCGCGGCATTCAACAACGAATTGATCGTCTTCGATGTTCGGTCTTCCGGGATCTTCAGATACGATCCGGAAACCGGAACCGCCGTACGCCTGTTCGAAATGGCCGGTCTCACGGTCGGGGGAATGGCGGTTTATAAAAACGGACTGCTGATTTCAGACGGGAATACCCACTCGATTTATCATTTTTCAATGACCGGCGACGTGATCCACGTGTTTTCGTCTCCGGCAACGGGTATTGGCGGCATTGCCGTGGATAATAGCGATTATGTGTACCTCTTTATGATGGATGGAAAAGTATACAAAGTTTCTCTGCCTTAACCTGGTCCTCGGCCTGGTCTCGTGTCTATTGCCCCTTCATGCGGCCAATCCCGCCTGGTCCTTCAACGGCGACTATTTCATCTACAGCAGCGATCTCGAGTACGTGTACGGCGGCGGACACATCACCATGACCCTCAACGGCAGTTCCCCGGTCAAAACCGTAACCGGCGAATCCCTGTATCTGGCCCTTGGGGCTCCGGTTGCACCCGGGGAAATCTGCGGCGTGATCTACGGCCAGGTGCGACTGAGCGAGAATGAGACCAATGACACCGACGCACCAACCTACGATGCGGTCTTTTTCAAAGGGTTCCCACCCAAATGGCTCATGGTTTCATTTGGGGACACCGTGACCTTTTCCGGAGACCGGGAGCTGGAACCCGCCTTTTCCAATTTTGTGAAAAAAACGCCGGAGGAATTGAAAAATGCCTCGCTCTACTTCGAATGCAATACCTTTCAACTGGATAAGAACAAAAAGATAAAGGCCAAACATGTGATCCCCTACATGATGGGGGTGCCCACGGTTCCCCTGCGGTCGTTCACGATCAAACGCGGGGACTGGGAAGAAAAGACCATGCTCGCGTTTAACAACCTCAATTACTCGGGCCTGGACGGTTTATCGGCGGCGGTTCTGTTGCGGTTGCGGGAAAAATTTCTCAGCGGCGATTATGATATCAAACTCTATGAGCGCCAGTTTTTTAAGATGGACGACCCCAAACGCGGCGTGCTCCTTTCCGGTCAGGGCCGGTTGTTTTCCGGAAAAACCGAACTCCTCAACTATTCGGCATTGTACAATTCGGGAAAGGAATCGTTAAACCTGCGGTTCACCCACCGCCAGGACTTTAAACTCTTCGGTTATTCGATTTCTCAGCTCATCAATACCCAGGAAAAGCGTTCGGCTTACTTTGAGTTCGGGTCCGAAGTGTCCATTAACCCGCTCAAGGTCATTATTCCCCGGTTTCAATTCACCCATGATCTGAGAAAGAGTTATTCGTACCGAATTTCCACCCCGATCCGGGTATGGAAACCCCTCAATGTGAACCTCGGGTGGCAACGCAAGATTTTAAATGAGAGTTACCGGTCCGACACGTCGGAGCTCACGGCTTCGGTTAATTTCACGGTTCCGTTTTTCTCGCTGACCTCGAATTACAATTATTCGATGAATTTACTCGACGAATCGGTTCGAAGGAATTTCACGGTCAATGTGAAGTTAAAAACCCTGCAATTTTTGCAAGACAGCGTGTGGGTCGATGTCTCGTCGTTTTACATGTTTTCCTCCATGCCCCTGGGAAATGAGAATCTCACGCGCATTACCCCGGGCGTCAATCTCGCGGTCCGAACCGGCGGCATCCTCTTGCCGCTGGGGCTCCGGCTGGTTCCGGCCTTTACCCTGAACCATCTCTGGGACAACCGCGAAGAAAACTACACGGATTTCGGGACCATTCTCTCGCTTCAGCGGCAGTTTGGAAAATTCGGTACATCGATCGATTATGCGTTGGCGTCGCGGTACCGGTCGCGAAACTTCTGGATCGAAGGCAACAATCGCAAAACCCTGAACGTCAACCTGGAACTCAAAGATCTTCGTCTCTATTCGATGCTTCTGCGGTTTTATTTCAATAACAGCTATGCTCTGGAAAACACATCGTTTAACGGGCAGCTCATGCTTCCGTACGATTTGCGGCTCTCTTCGTTTATTCTGTATTACAACAGGGAGAGCCGGTTTCAGACCATGGAAGTATTTATCGAAAAAGCATTCAATAAAAAATTGAAAATTCAGGGAGGTTACTCATTAGCGCTCAAGCGTTTTTTCATCAAATTTTTAGGCGGTTGATCCCCCTTCTGGTCCTTATCGGATGCATCGCGGCATGGGCCGGTTGCGGCGTGAAGACCGAAGAGTTTCCTGCGATTAATTACCCGGTTGTATCGGAATTCGAATTTTTAAAAGAAGTGAAGAACATCGATGGAAAAGCCAGGAAGAAGAAATTTACCGACGAGCGGGTGTTTTCTCCCTTTTATTTTTTCCTGAAGTTGAGTGAAATCGAAAACAACGGCACGGTCGCGGTCGCGTTTTATGAGAGCATCGATCGGGAAGAAAACGGGAAAACGAGTAAAACGTATAAAAAATGCGCGGAAAAAGAGTTTGCATATGGCGCAGATGGAAAGTATTACGAATACATCATGTTTTTCGATGAAGTGGAGACGTTGAAACCGGGGGCGTATCGGTATGCCATCTTTTGCAACCGGCATTTGGTTTACGAGGGCGGATTGACGGTCAGTGCTCCTGAGGAAAAAGTAAAAAGCAGATGAAAAAAAAAGAGCTTTCTGGTATCATTGATACAAAAATAACGTATAACGTATAATGAATGTATGAATGAATGAATGAAAAAAGGAGGATATCATGAAACATCTGTATCGCAGTCGCAAAAATAAAGTATTTGCAGGGGTTTGCGGTGGATTGGGGGACTACTTTAATATCGATCCGGCCATGGTCCGGGTCCTTACCGTTTTACTGACCTTGCTTTCCGGTATTCCCCTTATCTTGTATATCCTGGCCATCTTCATTGTCCCTCGGGAACCCGAAGGACACGTGAGTTCCGGGGCAACTTCGGAAAAAGTAAATCCATCCCCATCCATGGAATTCGAGCCACCGACGCCCACACCTCACCCCCATGAACGGGAAGAGGATAAGGAACGCATGGCCGAGCATGTCAAAATAATCGGCATTCTTTACCTGGTACTCAGTTCATTGGGAATTATCTTTGCCGTTCTTCTCTTTGGCTTTTTATCCAGCATCGGCTACTTGACCGGAAACCCCGGCGCAAATGCGATTATTCGCCTGATTGCCCTGGCAAGTTCCGTGTTCTTCGTCGTGATTTCGATTCCCGGTTTCTTTGCCGGTTTGGGATTGATGAAACGCGAATCCTGGGGACGAATGCTGGCCCTGATTCTGGGATTTATCAATCTCATCAATTTCCCCCTGGGAACAGCCCTGGGAATCTACTCCATCTGGGCACTGACCAACTCCGCAACCATTGCCTGGTTTGAGGAAAACAAACCGGAAGATCAACGCATATCATAACGCATATAATAATATAATAATGCATATAACAATAACATGCTTGTAATACCATGATTGTTCAATCGATATTAAACCAATTTCTGGCCAATCTGTATCGCTACGGCGATTTTTCGGATTATTGCGAAAACGGCCTCCAGATCGAAGGCAAACGTCACATCGAACGGATCCGGTTCGGGGTTTCCCTCAATCTCCCGTTCATCGAGAAAGCCATTGACCAAAAGGCCGATGCCGTGATCGTGCATCACGGGATCTTTCAGCAAGGGGTTTTCAAACTCAGGGGAACGCTTCGCCATACCGTGAAGATGCTCCTGGACAACGATATCTCGCTCTACGGCATCCATTTGCCGATGGATGCCCATCCCGACATGGGGCACAGCGCCGTTTTACTCAAAAAAATCGGTGCCAAAAACATCATGCCTTTTGAAAAATTCGGAACACGGGGCGAAAACACCAACAATTATACCCTCGATCATCTATTGGACTTGTTTCATCAATTTCTTCATCCGTCCCATCCGGAACCGCCGAGTCCCGGCGTTCAGGGCGAGCCGGTTCCTTTTTCGTTTTTCCCCCTCTCGAGTCGCCATGGGTTTCAAGTGCTTCGCAATGGCCCGGAGATTCCCAGAACCGTTGTCATCATGTCCGGAGGCTCGTCCGGTTATTATGAGCAAGCCGTGGAACAAGGCGCCGATACCTTCATCGGCGGGGACATCAAAGAAAAGATACCGGCTCTCTCCTATGAAACGCACACCAATTTTATCAATCTCGGACACTACTTCTCCGAGAAACCCGGGATCCTGGCCCTCATGAAACTCATCAGCGAATCCTTTGGTGTGGACACCGAGTACATTGAAATTCCCAACCCGATTTAAATGAATTATCTTAAAAAAGAGCATCTCCCGATCATTACCCCGCACCTGGTGCTGAGGCTCGTGGAGGTCTATGAAGCCGATTGGATGGTGCGCTATGTCACCGATAACCGTCTCCATCTGGAACCATGGGAACCCACTCGAAGCGATGCGTACTATACGACCGACTATTGGAAAAAAGAACTCATGCACCGCCAGAATGAATTCTATCTCGGTGAAGCATTGAACCTCGCCGTTTTTTTGAAGGATCCGCGCAGCGAACCGTCCGACCCAATTATCGGGGTATGCAATTTCACCAATTTCATGTACGGCGTCTTCCAATCCTGTTTTCTGGGTTACAGCATGCATCATCGCTACCAGGGGCAGGGCGTCATGAAGGAAGCCCTGGACGCCGCGATCGATTTTGTATTTAAAACCTTCAATCTCCATCGAATCATGGCCAATTACATGCCCAGAAACGAACGCAGCGGCCGCCTCTTAAAAAAATTGGGTTTTACCGTCGAAGGGTATGCCCGCGATTACCTCAAAATTGCAGACCAATGGGAAGATCATATATTAACGTCAAAAATAACGTCAAAAATTTCGAATCAGGAGTTCAAATAAAAAAACCAATGAAAAAAACAGTGATAATAGCAATGCTTACCCTTTTTACCCTGATGCTAACCGTACCGTTCGAATCGTGCGGACTTTGTCAACGATCATCCGACGCCATCCCCAAGATCAGAGACGTGATGGAACGCCAAAAGAAGGCATGGAACGCCGGAGATCTCAATGGGTTCATGGCCGCATATTGGAAGTCCGATCAATTCACCTTTCAGGGAAAGACCCGATTGAGCGGTTGGGAGACGTTATACAATAAGTATAAAACCGGTTACTCCGGTGAGAAAATGGGACAACTGGATTTTACCCGGATCGACATCAAGCCGATATCCGATGACCATGCCTATGTCCTGGGTCACTGGAAAGTGACGACCAAAGATTCCGCCAAAGAAGGCGAGTTTACATTGATTCTCAGACGTTTCGGCAGCGATTGGAAGATTATCCTCGATCATTCCTCCTAACCATGAATCTAAATTATGGATTTAAATATTGGTGTGTCTCACGGAGCGCACGGAGGACACGGGGATAGATGAGAGTTTCTTTCTCCGTGAACTCTGTAAGCCTCGTGAGAAAAAAGTCAGGTGAACTCCGTCAACCCTGTGGGCTCCCTAAGATGCACCAACACCGTGAACCCTGTGGGCTCCGTGAGAGACACAACTCCGTGAGAAAAATTAAATAGAATATAAATGGCACTCATTAGTTTACAAGATATAACGATAGCATTCGGAAGCGCTCCGGTTCTGGACAATGCCACGCTTCAGGTCGAGCGGGGCGAGCGGGTGTGTTTGATCGGCCGCAACGGTTCGGGAAAAACAACGCTCATGAAACTGATCGATGGCGAGCTCGAGCCCGATCATGGCCTCATCATTCGGCAACAGGGGTTTAAATCCGCCATATTGACGCAGGAAATTCCCGTCCATATCGGGGGCACGGTCTTTGACGTCGTATCCGGAGGAATTCCCTCCCATGAGAAGGTCAATCATTGGGATGCGGACCGGCGGGTGGATATTGTGCTCACGCGGATGAACCTGGACGGTCAACCCGTATTTCAATCGCTTTCCGCCGGTTTGAAGCGCCGGGTTCTGCTGGCCCGGGCCCTGGCCGGGGAACCGGATATCCTCCTCCTCGACGAACCCACCAATCATCTGGATATCGATGCCATCGATTGGCTGGAAGACTTTTTACTCAAGTACACCGGCACTCTGGTTTTTGTAACCCATGACCGGATGATGGCCCGCAAATTGTCTACCCGGATTGTCGAACTGGACCGCGGCCGTTTGACCAGTTGGAGTTGCAATTACGACACGTATGTCGAACGCAAAGACGCGCTCCTGGATGCCGAGCGACGGCAATGGGAGGTCTTTGATAAAAAACTCGCCCAGGAAGAAGAATGGATCCGCCGGGGAACCAAGGCCCGGCGCAGACGCAACGAAGGGCGCGTCAATGACCTGATCGAAATGCGAAAAGAACGCATGGACCGACGGGAACAATCCGGATCGGTTCATCTTCGAATCATGGAGTCCTTTCGCTCCGGAAAAATGGTCATTGCCGCCGAAGAGGTGACCTTCGGTTATGGGGAGAAAACCATTGTTCGCGATTTGAATACCCTGATTCTTCGCGGTGACCACATCGGAATCATTGGCCCCAACGGGTGCGGCAAAACCACGTTGATCCGCCTGCTTCTCGGAGAACTCACGCCGCAGCACGGCACCATCCGGCTCGGCACCAACCTCGAGATTGCTTACTACGACCAATTGCGGGGGCAATTGGACGAGGAAAAAACCGTGATGGATAACATCGCCGGAGGCAGCGACCGCATATTGATCAACGGCACCACCCGCCACCTCATCGGTTACCTCGAAGAATTTCTCTTCTCGCCCGACCGGGCACGCACGGCAGTGAAACTCCTGTCCGGCGGGGAACGCAACCGCCTGCTCCTGGCCAAACTCTTTGCGCTTCCCTTTAACTGCCTGGTCATGGATGAACCCACCAATGATCTCGATATCGAAACCCTCGAACTCCTTGAGGAATTACTCCTCAATTATTCGGGAACGCTTCTTTTGGTGAGCCATGACCGCGCGTTTTTAAATAACATCGTTTCCAGTGCACTGGTTTTTGAAGACGAGGCGAAGGTCACCGAATACATCGGCGGTTACGATGATTGGGTGCTTCATCGACCCAAAATAAAAAAAGAAATAAAAAAAGCCGAACCTCCGGCCGAGAAAAAAACGAGCGCCCCGGAACGGCGAACCCGGAAACTATCCAATAAAGAAAAGCAAGAACTTGAACTTCTGCCGCAGCGGATCGAAGCCATGGAAAGCGAGCAGGAGGAATTGTATCGGAAAATTGCCGATCCGGACTTTTACCGCAGCGATAGCAACGCGGTATCCCGCGTGAATCAACGCCTGGAAGACCTCAAAAACGAATTGGCGTCCGCGTACCAACGGTGGGAAGAATTGGACGCACTGACGAAATAAATGAGCGTGTCAGGGATCTTGTATAGATGGCCATATTGTAGAGACGTAACGCGCTACGTCTCTACGATCTACCCAAAATTCCTGACACTCTCAAATAAATTGGGCGCGCGTATCAATTTGTGTAAATATTGTATGCGCCCTTCGAAAATGGGAACCGCTAAAAAAAATACCCGGTATTTGCTCTATACACTGATTTGTAATATAATTCCTTTTTATAGGAGAAAAAATAGGAACCGCACGTCATGGAAAATGAGAATGTGTTGACATCGTTAAATAATGTATATGTGGTATTGGTTGAACCGAAAAACGCGGGGAACATCGGTTCGGTGGTTCGCGCTATGAAAAACATGGGGGTTTCTCATCTGCGCCTGGTCAACCCCGTCCCCTATCGCGAAGACATGGACCAACGCAAAATGGGTTACCGAGCCCAGGAAATCACGGCCAACAGCAAGGAATTTAGCACGCTTGAAGAGGCCCTGGCCGATATTCACGCGGTCTTTCTGGCGACCAGCAAGAGCGGAAAATGGAAACGGGATTTCCTGCTGCCGGAAAATGCCGCAGAAATCGTCGCTCAACGCGCCCCGAAAGAAAAAATCGCCGTGGTTTTCGGCCGCGAAGACAAAGGCGTAACCATCGATGAGAGCCAAATGGCCAATTATTTTATCCATATCCCCATGTACGAGGGATATCCGTCCCTGAATTTATCTCAGGCCGTTCTGGTCGTTCTGTACGAAGTCTTCAAAAAAGTCGGTACCATGCCCATGCTTCCCTACCCCAAAATCGCCCCGCAAAAGGAATTCGAACGCCTGTACGACAATATCTGGGCCCTGATGAGATCCCTGCTGCTCCGCGAACCGGAAAAGGGATTGTTTCACCGCTCACTGAAGCGAGCCCTGAATCGAACCCGCTGGACCCCCGCCGATCTCGCTGTTTTCGACCGCGCGTGCAAACAGGTCCGCTGGTTTATTGCCAATAAAACCCGTGACGATTATAAAAAAGACGAGTTACATGATCTGGACGCGATGAAAGAAGAAGCGCCGTTAAAGGAGGAACTGTGAACTTTTACAATACGTTAACCAACAAGGTGGAAACCTTCGAAGAAATCAACCCGGGAAAAATCGGTTTGTATACTTGCGGTCCCACGGTTTATGATTATGCCCATATCGGCAATTTCCGGTCCTACATCGTCGAAGACCTGATCAAACGGTATTTCCTCTACCGGGGATACGAGGTCAAACACGTGATGAATATCACGGATATCGACGATAAAACCATCAGAAAATCAAACCAGATGGGGGTAAAATTAAACGAGGTAACCGACGTCTATATCAAGGCCTTCATGGAAGACGTGGAAGCACTCAATATCGTCAAAGCCGATGTTTATCCGCGGGCCACGGACCATATTGACGAAATGCTGGTCCTCATCGATCGGTTGATGGAAAAAGGATACGCGTATCAAAAGGATAATTCGGTTTATTTCAGCATTGCCAAATTTCCCGATTATGGAAAGCTGGCCAATATCTCCAAAGACAATCTGAAAACCGGCGTGAGCGTGGATTCGGACGAATACGAAAAAGAGGATGTCCAGGATTTTGTGCTGTGGAAAGGAAAGAAAGAAGGCGAACCGTTCTGGTCCAGCGAGACATACGGCGACGGAAGACCGGGTTGGCATATCGAATGCTCTGCCATGAGTGCGAAATATCTGGGAAACCATTTCGATGTGCACATGGGCGGCGTGGATAATATCTTCCCCCATCATGAAAACGAGATTGCCCAATCCGAATGCGCCACGGGCGAAAAATTCGTCAATTACTGGATCCACTGCCAGCACCTGATTGTCGACGGTCAGAAAATGTCCAAATCTCTGGGCAATTTCTATACCCTCCGCGATATCTTTGCCAAAGGGTACGACCCGATGGAAGTCCGCTACCTGCTGATTTCCAGTCATTACCGAAAAATGTTGAATTTCTCGTTCGACGGTCTGCAACAGGCGCGCCAGGCATTGAAACGAATCAATGATTTTCTGTTTACCCTCAACGGCTTAAAACCCGCCGAAGGCGAAACCGATTCGATCCGTGACCTGATCCGCGAAAGCGAATCGAAATTCCAGGCAGAAATGGATAATGATTTTAATATCTCCGGAGCACTGGGCGTATTTTTCGATTTTATCTACAAGGTCAATCTGAGCCTGAACGAATTGAAGTCCCAAGATATTAAGCACGTGGTAGACTTTGTGCATCGAATCGACTCGGTCCTGGGAGTTTTGAAAAAAACCGAAGAAAAGATGCTGGACGCCGAAATCGAAGCCAAAATCGAGCAGCGTCAACAGGCGAGAAAAGAGAAGAATTTCAAATTGGCGGATGCGATCCGCGACGAATTAAAGGCCAAAGGCATCACGCTGATCGATACGCCGGATGGCGTCCGCTGGAAACTGGAAATATGATCCACTTTTTTGAAAAAAAGTGGGCAAAAAACTTTTTGTTTTTAAAAGATTTAAGTTGATCTTTTTTAAGATAATTTAAGATAAGATAATTTTAACGATAATTAAGATAATCAATGGAACCGATTGGGATTTATATTCACATCCCGTTTTGCCGGCGGGGGTGCTTTTACTGCCATTTCGTTAAAAAACCCTACCGCACCGATATGGCGGAACGGTATGTCAAAGCCCTGGTCCGGGAGCTCAAACTCCACACCAACCCGTGTTACCTGGTCGATACCGTCTACATCGGGGGCGGGTCCCCCTCGCTTCTCAACGGACGCCAGATCATCGAAATTATGGATGCGGTTTGCGCAAATTTTCAAACCACCCCCTCCATGGAATGCACCTTCGAGATGAACCCGGAAGATGTCACCCGGGATCAATTGCGGATTCTTAAAGAAAACGGTTTTAACCGCCTCAGCATTGGCGTGCAATCGTTCGTGCCCGAAGACCTCCGATACCTGAAACGCACCCACTCGGTTCAGCAATCGCTGGACGCCATTGACAACGCATTGGACAATGGCTTTACCAACCTGAACATCGATTTTATTATCAGCCTTCCCACGCAAACCAAAGAATCCTTAACGAAAAACTTTTCAAATCTTCAAACCTTTTCCGCAATGAAAAACTACGAAATCCCTCACGTCTCCGCCTATCTCCTGGAAGAGGTCGAGGAAGGCGAAGCCCGGGAAGAGCGGGACCATGAATTTTACTTTTTTACCCGAGAACAACTGGGAAACCTGGGGTACGATCAATACGAAATCTCCAATTTCAGTAAACCGGGTTTTCGCTCGAGGCACAATCTCAAGTACTGGAAGAATCTACCGTATATCGGCACGGGGCTTTCAGCCTCCGGCTTTGAACATGGGCTGGATTACAAAAACACCGTGAAATTGAAAGTGTACTTCGATAAAATCGATCAAGGGGTTCTGCCCAAAGTCGATGTCAAACGCCAGAATCCGTCCTTACGACGAATCGTCATGGGGTTGCGTCTGCTGGAGGGGATTCCCGAAGCGTATTTCAACGATTACAAAGAGGAATTGGATTTTTTGCTGGATAATCACATGCTGATCCGTCACGAAGGAAATATCTCGGTTAACCCCGAGAAGCTCCTGATTCTCAATGAAATATTAACGCATTTTTTTAAGGTCAAACCATCGCCTCAATGAAGTTTGGGAAGTTTGTAATCTTCGCCTTATGCCTGATTCTGAGTGCCTCGTGGGCCTCCGCGCAGGTCAATGTATTGAATTTCGATACGGATACGCCGGGAAAACCGCCGAACACTTGTTTTGCCGCATTAACCGGCGAAGGCAATCCTGCGCTGTGGCTGGTGATCAAAGACCCGTTTGCCGTGAGCGCACCCAATGTGGTGGTGCAATTCGATCTGGATCCCAATGGAAACCGCGTCCCGCTTCTGATCTATTCGGGCGGAACCTACACGGATGTCACGCTGAGTGTCAAGTTCCGATTTATCCGAGGAAACACCGACCGCGCCGCCGGACTGGTCTGGGGGTTTAAAGACAGCCATAACTATTATGCCGCTCGTGCCAATGCGTTTGAAAATAACGTGATGCTCTACAGGGTATCCAATGGCAAATCCACGGTTCTACCCATCAAAGGAACCGGAAGCGTCAAGGGGTTCTATATTCCGATGGCCATCGGCGAATGGTTCACCTTAAAAGTCGTGGTCATCCGAAACGTGTTTGAAGTCTACCTCAATAAAGCCAAATTGTTCGAAGTGGCAACCGACGGTCAGACTCAGGGAAAGGTCGGATTATGGACACGGGCAGACTCGTATATATTTTTCGATGATTTCATCATCAGGGATTTGAAATAGATGGCGGCCGGGATCTGTATCCTGGTGATCGGGATTTTCTACTTCGCCTATTTTCCGGTGAATTACGACTTTGACGGCACGGTGTTCGGCCACTTTCTCCGCTATGCGCTGATGAAAAACGATTTGACCCTGGTCCATCAACCCCAGCATCCGTTGTATATCCCGGTCAATTATGTTAGTTACAAATGGTTAAAGAACCTGTTCGGTTACTCGGTATTGGAATATTATCATCTCCAATTGTTCTCCTTTATTTTCGGGTTGCTCACCCTGTGGGTGTGTTACAAGATCGTTAAACGCCTCACCGAGAACCGGATGTTTCAATGGCTGGGCATGGGGGGGATAGCCGGCACGTATGCGTTTTGGTACTACACGGTGGAAGCGGAAGTGCACATGCCCGGGATTTTCTTTGTCACGGCAGGCATGTATCTCCTGTTCTTTCAGCCTCAGGATCGCGGTTTCCGAAACGATCTAACCCGAATGATATTCGCGTCGCTGTGTTTGGTGCTGGCCGCGGGTTTTCATCTGACCAACGGGCTCATCGCCGTTTCCGTACTTCTGATCTTTATCGTTGAAAAACGACCGTTTCGAAAAATCGCTCTGTTTTTCGCGTGCTATACTTTTTTCTTTCTGGCCGGACTCTATGCGTTCTATCTCTTGAGCCGCATCAATCTTCCGGCGTTTTATCAAAATCAATTGCAGGGAAACGACGCGCTTGCCGGCTACAAAATCAGTTACTGGAACCATTGGACACCGGCTGCGGTATGGGAATCGATTCAAGCCACGGCCAATGCCATTTTATTTCCGGCATCCTCTTTTTGGTCGATCGTCAATGTCATCCTATTGCTCACGGCTGTCAGTGTTATCGTGTATGCCGTTTCCCGTTGCGTTCCCGCCGATTTCCGGATAAATGCCACTCGGTTCGGTTTGTGGATGATGCCGTACTTTCTTTTTTTCACGTTTTGGGATCATCGAAACACCGAGTTTAAACTCAACGTTATCCTGCCGTTTTGGATCCTCCTGATATCCACATTGGCCGTGGTTTCACGTGGAACCAAAAAACGCTTGGTACCCTTGTCGGTCGTCCTCCTCGTTTCGTTTATCGGAATATTTAATTTTTATGCATATATGAAGCCGGCATCGCAACTTGAAAATAATGCCAATTACTTGGCGGCCGAAGCGATCCGAAAGGTCACGCCCCCGGAGTCGGTGATTGTGATTGCCGGCAGCGGGCCCGGGGTTTCCATGTACAATAAAATATACCTCCCTTATTTTGCGATGCGGCAAACCCTGATCCTGGATTGGATGCTGGGAAAAGGTTTTTCACTCGCCCGGATCCGGTCCCGGATCGAGGACGAAATCGCCAAAGGGGTTCCGGTTTATCTGTTTTCCGATGCGCTGCCAGCCGGAGACGCGTTGAAGCACATGTTGAAAAACCACCGCATCGACGTTTCCGATTACTTTGAATTCATCAGACAATTAAATTTAAATGGACGGATACCATTACGCAACAATGACTACCTCCTTTTTCGAGAAAAAGTAGGCAAAAAGCTTTTGGTAAAGTAGAGGCATGGAATGAATGAATTATTAAACGACGTATTTGATCCCGAATCCTTTCGGAAAAATGGGCATCAACTGGTAGACCTGTTAGCGGATTATCTGTTAAAGGCCCGAAATGGCGGGGATTTTCCGGTGTTGCCGTGGAAGGCGCCCGAGGAAATGGAAGCCAGATTGACAAAGGATTTTCACGGTTCCGGTGCAGGCGATACCGAAGCCGCGTTTACGCGGTTTTGCAGCGAGGTGATTGAAAATTCGTTTCATTTCCATCATCCGGGAAACATGGGGCATCAGGTGGCGGTTCCGGCGCCCATGGCATCGCTGGTGGACTTCATGGGCAATGTGTTGAATAACAGCATGGCCATTTATGAAGTCGGACCGTTTTCGTCGGTTGCCGAAAAAGTGGTGATGGACTGGTTGGGAGAGGTTTTGGGAATGGGGAAGAGGTCCGGGGGTGTGTTGACCTCCGGCGGTTCGATCGGAAATTTGACGGCGCTTTTGGCTGCGCGCCAGAACAAAGCCGGCGACGACGTCTGGGAACAGGGCAACTGGGACCGTCCGCCCCTGGCGGTGATGGTTTCGTCCGAATCGCATTACAGTGTTGCTCGGGCCGTCAAGATTATGGGATGGGGAGAAAAAGGGATCGTCAAGGTTCCCGTCAATGATCGTTCGCAAATCGACCCCGATGCGCTTGAAGAAACGTATCGCCAGGCGATCAGGCAAGGCCGGCAGGTGATTGGCGTGGTGGCCAATGCGTGTTCGACTTCGACCGGGTCGTATGATCCGCTGGATGCGATTGCCGATTTTTGTCGGGATAAAAATCTCTGGTTGCATGTGGATGGGGCGCATGGTGGCGGGGCGGTGTTAACGTCCAAGTACAAGCATTTGGTCAGAGGCATTGAAAAAGCCGATTCCGTTGTCGTCGATTTTCACAAGATGTTGTTGTGTCCGGCGTTAACCACTGCCGTGATCTTTAAAAACGGGGACAATGCGTATGAAACCTTTTCCCAGAAGGCGTCCTACCTTTTGAGTGCGGATAAACGCGCCAGTGCCTTCGATATTGCCCAGCGGACCCTGGAGTGCACGAAAAAAATGATGGGGATTAAGGTGTATGCGTTATTAAAAATATATGGGGTTCGGTTATTTGAAGCGTATATCACCCGGGTGTATGACATGGCGGCAGAGTTTGCCGCGTTGATTCGGGATTCCGCTGATTTTGAATTGGCGTTGGAACCGACGTCCAATATTCTTTGTTTCCGGTATGTACCGGCATTCGTCCAATCGGCGGATTTACGGGTGATCAACCAGTTGAATATCGATGTTCGGGAAAAGGTGAAAGAGGACGGGAATTTTTATATTGTTCGGACATTGGTTCATGATGCGGTTTATCTGCGATCGACCCTGATGAATCCGTTCACGTCTCGGGAAGACCTGGTCCGACTGCTTCAGCGGATTCGGGAGTTGGGGCCAGCAGGCCGGTGACTGGATCTTGAAAAAAAGAAAAGGGAATATTATAATACACCCATGAACGAAGACGCCGAGGGAGTGCTTCGCCATATGGTGAGAAACAATATTTTGTATTTTGATCCTACCGAACTGGTCTATTACCCGCAGGGAATGAGTTACGTTTGGGGGATTAAGTCTTATTTTGAAAATGGCGATGCCGCCATTGAAACAAAATAAGTTGCCGGTGGCCGGCAGCCGGTTAAGAAACTCAATCCTATCCTTTTCTTGTGTTGAAATCCAAAATTTGATAGAATGATACATGAAAAAACACATACCTTTATTTATATTACTATTTATATTACCTGTCTTATTGGTTATCACCGTCTCTTATTTGAAAGATGCCCGTGGTCCTTACTGGCTCGGCACAAATTCGGATCCCGATTATGTCTACCTTCTCAATTCATCCAATATGGCGGATTTAAAGAAGGTCGGCCATATCGACCACCCCGGAACCCCGGTTCAAATGCTGGGCGCCGGCGTTTTACGCGTCGTTCATCTGTTCAGCTCCACCAAAGATAATCTCCATACGGATGTCTTAAAACGCCCTGAATTCTATTTGAATGCCATTAACGGGGTGCTTCTGGCACTTAATTTTTTCATGATCCTGCTGCTTGGCATCGGTGTATACCGATTGACCGGAAGCCTGATCCAAAGTCTGCTGCTTCAATTCACCCCGTTTCTGATCGAATCGGCAGCGACCGGCTGCCTGACCAAGGTCAACCCGGAGCCGTTCCTGTTTTTGACGGGTCTCCTCCTGGTCTTCTTTCTGGTCAAATGGACCCGTTCGGACCCGCACGCGTTCACGTTCAAGGAACCGATTCTCTGCGGCATGATCATGGGGCTCGGTATTGCAACCAAAATGACGTTCCTTCCCCTGGCTGTTATCCCGTTTGTTGTGTTTCCGAAGATAAAGGCAAAGGCCGTGTATTTCGGTTCCTCCATTCTGAGTTTCGTGATGTTTACTTTGCCCATCATCAATATGTACCCTAAATTTTTCGACTGGATCATGCGGCTCATGACGCGCGAGGGTCGATACGGAACCGGGAAAGAACAATTCATCGACTGGGACGCCTGCTTCAAAAATACGCAGCAACTGCTGACCGAAAACCGGTTTTTTACGTTCGTTCTCGGGTTGTCGATTCTGGTTCTTCTTGCCGGAATCCTGGTTCCAGTGCTGCGAAAACGGTTCGCTTCCAGCCGTTATTTTAAACTCATCGGTGCCGTGATTCTCTCGGACCTCCTGGCGATGTTTATGATTTCCAAACATACGGGCCAACACTATCTGCTGCCGGTTCTGTCGTTATCCTGCTTTTCCTTATACCTGATCCACGCCTATGTTCACGAGGCTCTGAACCACTTCAAGATCAAAACCAAATACCTGACGATGGCTTCGATTCTGGTGATGGCAGGTCTGATCATCTGGCTAAACCCGTATCGCGAAATGAAACAAACGGCAGGTGCATGGAAAATTGTTCGAAATAAATCCATTGAAATCAATGATTTTGTTCAACAAAACTATCAGGATTACGCCAGGATTTATTATTACGGCAGTTCGTCACCGGCGTTTGCCTTAAAGTTCGGAAACGATTTATCCCTGAATTATCACCGGGATGTGCTTCAGCGGTTGTATCCCGACGTTTATTTTTATGATTTCATTCATAAAGAGTTTTACGGTTTCAATTACAATGAGACCAATCCGATTGCCAAACTCCAGTTAACCTACAGATCGAAGATCGTGTTTCAGGGACCGGAATGGCTGGAGATTCCGGGATTAAAATTAAAACCGGTTCGGGGCGGGAAGTTCATGGAGCGAATTTTGGTTCTGGATCAAAAGGAGTTCAAGGCGTTTAATCTGATTCAGGAGTGGGTGGTCCAGCACATTCCCAAAGGTCAAACGCTGGTGGTACCCAAAGAAGCGGCCATTTATATTACCTCCCTTCAAGCGGATTACAACATTGTGCTTTTGGATATCAAGCGTTTGCAGAAACCCGCGTTTTTAAACATGGGAGTATTTTTGGAGAATCCCTACTTTCTCGTTCCGTTCGTATCTTTTTATGGGAAGAGTACGCTTCCCCCTCTATTTGAGGAACGGTTAGACGCCATGCGGTATTTTATCGACAGAGAGGCCCTATTGCCCAATGACGAAAAGCCTCGATTTTTCATCGGGCGATTAAAGAAGAGTGCGTTTGATTTCTCTTCCCTGAAATACAAAGAGCTTGCCGTCTGGCAACCGCTCGAGAAAAATCCGGCCAATATTTCGCCTGCCATGGAATCGTTGGATATGAAAGGGCAGTTTGGGAGTGCCTATCAATCCGATGGGGCGCGGAATTGTTTTGCGGTGTGGAACACGGCGCCTTCAACGGATGTGGATCCCGCGTTTTGGCTTTTGGGTTACATGGCCAACAACAAAGGTCTGGCGATCGATCTCGCGCGCGTGGATCGGGTGTATTTCGTATCCAAGATCTATGTCTCGGACAATATGATGAATAAAGAAAACCACATGTTTATCCAGGATTTTTGCAAGGATTGGGAACGGGAAAAAGTGTTTTTTCCTGCGCCGGGTTGGTATACGTATTACATGTCGAAGAAAATTCGTCCCGGAAGCGCCAAGCTGCTTTTCGGATGGCGGTTTACGCCCCGGAAACTTCAGGACAAGCTGATGGTTAAAGACGTCAAGGCGTATATTCTTTTTAAATAAATTAAAATCAATTTAAATAAAACTTCGCGTTTAAATAACCGTCGCGTATTTACCAAAAATAAAAGTTTTTTGCTACTTTTTTTCAAAAAAGTAGAAGAAAAGAAAGAAAGAAAGAAAAAAAAAGAAAAGAAAAAATGAAACGAAAGCATTATCCTTATTTGTTCATCTTTCCCTTGCTGATGGTATTCATTGCCATACCGATGAATCGTGCGCGGGGGCCGTATTGGTTGGGGAGTAATCTGGATCCCGAGTACGTGTATTTGCTGAATGCCGACAATTTGGCCGGGTTGCGGGGCGTCGGGCACATCGATCATCCGGGAACGCCCGTGCAGGTCATGGGGGCGTTAACGATCCGAGCCCTTCATTGTTTCAGTCGCGGAACCGATGATGTTCACACGGACGTGGTGAAGCGGCCCGAATATTATTTAAATGCCATGAATACGATTTTGGTATCGCTCAATGTGATCATGCTTTCTATTCTGGGAATTGTTTCCCTGATATTAACCGGGAGTTTGGGGGTCAGTCTTTGGCTTCAGGCGTCGATGTTTTTATCGATCGTGATTTTGCAATTCGGATTAACGCGGGTCACGCCCGAGCCGCTTCTTTTTTTGGCAAGTATGATGATGATCGGTGCTGTCTTATATGCGGTTTCCTGCCTGAAGCAGGAGAAACCAACCGGACGTCTTCTCGTTTTATTTGCCCTCATTACCGGATTCGGTATGGCGTGTAAAGTGACGTTTTTGCCGTTGATGGTGATTCCCCTGATCGTATTACCGGGTATTAAAAACAAAATTTCTTATTTGGCTGCGTCGACCGTGGGGTTTGTCGTTTTTACGCTTCCCATTATTCGAATGTACAATCGGTTTTTCGGGTGGATCCATCAGTTGGTGACTCATTCGGGGCATTATGGGAATGGGCCTTCGGGGCTGATATCGACCGGCCGGTTGATGGAGAATTTGAAGAGCCTGATTCTTCATCATGCATTCTTTTCCATTTCGTTATCGATCGGTTTTTTGGTCCTGGTTGCCGGGTTTGGGGTTCCCCGGTTTCGGAACTTACGAAAAGTACCGGAATCTAACCTTTATTTTAAATTTCTGGTTGCGGTGGTGATGGCGCAAGTGATCGGTTTGTTGATAGTATCCAAGCACGCTTCGGATCATTATTTATTACCGGTGCTCAGTCTCTCCGGCCTGGCGTTATTTTTTGTTTATTCTTTTGTTTACTCTTTTGTTTACTCTTATCTAAAAAATTTGGGAATTTCTTTCCGTGTATTATCGTGGGTGATTTTAGCCGCGTTGGTGATCGGTATTAATCCCTGGAATCAGATTCAGTCCCGAATCGACGCGTTCACGCGTTTGAAAGAAACATCGTTGGCGATTCACCAACACGCGGTGGAAACTTACAGAGACTTTGCCAGGGTTTATTATTATACGGGGTCTTCGCCGGAGTATGCGTTGAAATTCGGGGATGATCTGTCGCGAAGTTACCATTCGGAAGCCTTGAACCGGATCTACAAAGACGTTTATTTTTACGATATTTGGACGCAGCGATTGACGCGATTCGATTACAACCGGGTGGAATCGTTGGAACGGATGCGTTCAACGTATGGGGATAAGATTTTGTTTCAAGGAACACCGGGTTTGAAGATTCCCGGGTTGGAATTAAAAAAAATATTCGATAATCAATCGAAAGAACGGATTTCAATCATTCACCCTTGACCGGAAGATTTCAAACACTATTTATCCGAATAAAAAAATATGGTATCATTACCTCAAATGGCAAGGATCGTAAAAATAGTTTTTTTCTTTATTTTTTTATTTACAGGGATATCCTGCCTTGTTCAGGGTGAAGCCAACCCATCCGATCCCGAAATCACACCGTTAAAATACAATTATTATTACGTTTTCAAAGGGGATGCCAAAGGGACCATCCTGCTTATTTTTCATTATCGGGTTTATTACGAAGCGTCCGCGTCGATTCAGCTCATTGCCGAAAGACAAAACGACAACACTTACCAATTTAATTACGATACGGCCAAAAATGCCTACGTGGCCCGTACGCTGGGATTCGGCGGACGCAGTATGTGTGTCATGAACGCAGATTACGATATCCATCACAACCTCACATTTGCCCGCGAAATTGAGAATTATTTAAAAACAATCCCCTATTACTCGAAATACATCACCTCTTCCGGAATTTATCCTTATGAGATCACCACCAAAGATAAAACTGCCGTGACCTTTACCCGTGATCCCGGCGGCAAGACCCGAGACATCATCTGCGATTTAAAACTGGTTCCAAAATTCAAGGACGACAAATTCGATACCTATTTTCATGTGGATAAAATCATGCAGGAAACCCTGAGGTGCTTCAACCATTCGTTCCTGCCACCGGGAAAAGAACTTCAAGAGCTTCTCTCTTACCTCAATAAAGAATGGTGGAGCGCTCCGATCGATTTTTCTGCGATTATGAATGAAATCTCTCGCCTCATTTCCACATTCACGGAAAAATACGTTCGCCTGCAACAGGAGTCACCCATCCGAATCAAATACCGAATCGCTTCCGCCGATAATGCCATGATCCATGTCCTGGGTGAAACTTACCCGAATATCGGGATATGGCAGGATTGGAGAATAAAAAAAGTGGTCCGCAATATCAAGCTGAGACCCTCGGATTTCCTTCTTCTTGAGGATGAAGTGATCGCGGATATCAGAAATAAAAAAGGAAACGGCGGTTTCCTGCATGCATATTTGAAAAAGTTATAACCGTGTTGAGTGGATTCTCCGGCAATCGAATCCGGCCGAGCATGAGTCCTATTTTTTTAATATATTTACAAAAAAATATATACTAGCATTCGATATTATGATATAATTAAACGCGCTATACTTATCCGAACTAGATTCCGAAAGGAGAAGGATCATGAACATCGGTCGACTTACATTTGTCGTCACGGATGATTGCAACTTCAGATGCCGTTACTGCTCCCAGGAAAAAAACGGAACTCGCATCACCCATCCCATCATTCGAAATGCTCTGGAATTTTTTTCTCCCTTTTTTATGGAGGACCTTGTCATGAACTTTTATGGTGGGGAGCCGCTCCTGGCGTACGATTATATCCGTTATGCCGTTGAAATGACCAGGGAACTGATCGGAAACCGGAACATTGAATGTACGTTTGGGATTTCGACCAACGGCAGCCTGCTGAACGATGACATCCTCGCGTTTTTTGACGAGCATCGATTTTCCGTCCTCTTGAGCTTCGATGGTCTGGCTCAAGACCTGAACCGCCAACCGGGCAGCTTTGACCAAATGGTCAAGATCCTGAAGCGCATTCAGGATTTTCCGGGAATTTACCTCGAGACCAACAGTGTATTTAATCCCCAATCGGTTTCCATGCTTAGCGAATCCATGCGTTTTATGGTGGAACAGGGAAGCACCGCGGCCATGGTGGATGTGTCTTCAATCGATCCCTGGTCTGCCTCCGAAATCGCGAGTTTTGAAGAGCAATTCGAGCAACTCCGCGAATATTTGGTTTCTTACTATAAAACGCATCGCGTCATACCGGTGAGCAATTTCCAGGAAAACAAACGCACCCGCCTGTTCGGGTGCGGCGCCGGGAGCGGCCGAATGGCCATTGCCCCGGATGGAAAGCTCTGGGGATGCCCTCTTTTTTACGATTATTTCAAGGGCAAGGAAAATACCCCGGATTATCGGAAATATTTCTTTGGAGACTTGGACACATTTATCGCCCACCATGAAACCATTCATCCGAATATTTTACTCCATTACGAGGAACTGAACCAGGATTATTTCTGCACGGACCATGGCTATTGTTTCATGTGCGACGAACTGGAAGAATGTGCGACTTGCCCCATTTTCGCCGCTCAAGCCAGCTCCGAACTGGGAAAGATTCCTTCCCGCGTTTGCGAACTGACCAAAATCCGGAGACGGGTAATAAAAGAATTTTATCAAGATATAGCGCCAATCAAATCCATTCCCATGGATAATTGATAAAATCAAAAAAATTTGGAGGAAAAATGAAAACTTTACAACAATCGAGTTTTAACGAAGCCGTTGTCCACATTCAGGATTTTCTGGATGCCTTTCCCGAAAATGACTTGTCCGGTGAATTAATGGAAAAGAAAGCGAACGCCATGAAGGCCATGAAACACATTGAACGCATCCTGGGCCGGTCCTTTGATCAATTTGTTCACCCGGATTTGCAAGATCCGACCAATGCGAGTGTTCCCACCAACGTCAAACCGCTGGACCGGGCCTCCGGGGAGTGCTGCAATCGGATCTATGGTTCCGGGGTTAATAGAAGTGTTTCCACCAGCAACGTCAAACCGCTGGACCGGGCTTCCGGTGAATGCTGCAATCGGATCTATGGTTCCGGGGTTAATGGAAGTGTTTCCACCAGCAACGTCAAGCCGCTGGACCGGGCTTCCGGTGAATGCTGTGATCGGATCTATGGTTCCGGGGTTAATGGAAGTGTTTCCACCAGCAACGTCAAGCCGCTGGACCGGGCTTCCGGTGAATGCTGTGACCGGATCTATGGCTCCGGGGTATAAGGGCATCGTTTATTCAAACCGTTTAAT
This sequence comes from Candidatus Omnitrophota bacterium, assembly GCA_050258455.1. Taxonomy (GTDB): domain Bacteria; phylum Acidobacteriota; class Aminicenantia; order UBA2199; family UBA2199; genus JAKAGC01. The sequence goes on from JBLMYT010000012.1 coordinate 74,497, forward strand.
GAAAATGTAATGAAATGTAAGTCTCCCAACCGTCGTCTGTTGTATGGGACGGCTCTTATTTTTTTCCTTGTCTGTAGCACCACGGGTTTGTTGGGGTTAGCGCCATGGAAAGCCGTTTCCCAGTACTCCTTAACCTTATGGGGGAAGCGGGAAGGGCTTCCCCAACAAACGGTATATGGGATCGCCCAAACGCCCAACGGTTACCTGTGGATCGCCACCATGGAAGGCCTGGTCCGGTTCGATGGGATCCGGTTTGTGACTTACAACAAGGGCAATACCCGCGAATTGAAATCCAATATTATCCTTTCGCTATTTGTCGATCGAGCGGGAACGCTCTGGATCGGAACCGCTTCCGGCGGACTGACCGTTTATAAAAATGGAAAATTCACGAATTACTCCTCGAAGCGGTTCGATTTTTTAAATGAGATCAAAGCCATCAATGCCGATCGGCGCAACAACCTATGGTTGGGGACCTCCCGGGGGCTCGTGTGTTTGACGAACGGCACCTTTAAGTTATACACGGAAAAAAACGGTTTTCCGGTCAAACGGATTCGAGCCCTATACCAGGCCCGCAGTGGGGATCTGTGGGCCGCCACATCAGCGGGGATCATCCAAATCATCGCGCCCGGAAAGTTTTCATCGATTTCAGCCACCCCACCCATTCTCGACGCACCGGCCATCACCTTATGCGAAAAAGCCGATGCAATCTGGATCGGTACCGAAGGCGGATTGCTCCGGATGGACCGGTCCAACAAACCTATCCTCTGGAATAATGAGGATTTTCTGCGATATCCCATCACTGCCCTGCTATGCGACAGCGATAATAATTTATGGATTGGAACCGATGGCAAAGGGCTCATCCGAGAACGCAACCATCGGTTTGAAACCCTCCCCCTCGATCCGGGAGCAACGACTTATAACTATGTGTTCACGATCATGGAAGATCAAGAGAAAAGCCTCTGGCTGGGAACGCTGGATGGCGGCCTGTGCCAGCTTAAGGATACGAAGGTAACCACTTATACCAGCGGAGAAGGCCTGTTGAACGATAGCGTCAATTGCATTTACGAAGATAGCCAGGCCCGAATCTGGGTTGGAACCGGCCGGGGGATCGACTGTTTTAAGAATTCGCAATATGACCCTACATTTAAAGTGAAAGATGAGTTGATCAACCAGAAAGTTTACGGGATATGCGTGGATAAATCGGATAATATGTGGGTGGCTACTATATCCGGCCTCTTTTTCTCATCCCGTGAAAAAAATGTCATGTACCGGGCCTTAAACGGTTTATCCTTCAAGTCATCGAATTGCGTGCTTCAGGCCAGCGACGGCACGCTCTGGGTCGGAACCAATTCGGGACTGGTTTACATGAATAAAGGGAAGGTCGGCCGGTTTACAAAGAAAGACGGACTGTTAAGTAACTATATTTTTCGCCTTCTTGAAGATAAAGAAAAGAGTTTATGGATATGTACCCACCACGGATTAAATCGGATCAAAAACGGAAAGATCGCCACTTTTGCCTTTAATGAGGCCAACGATGCTTTGGCGACAGGGGGAATCGAAGACAGAGACGGTTCACTCTGGTTTGGGTCGTTGAATGGTCTTGTCCGGATAAAAAATGACCGCATGTATACCTTTACCACCGATCATGGGTTAATCGATAATTATGTCTATGGCGTGCTCGAGGATGATTTCGGGAAACTTTGGCTTTCCGGAAGAAATGGTATTTCGAGCGTTTCGAAGAAAGAACTAAACGAGATTTCTGAAAAGAAAAGAGAAAAGCTGGGTTCGGTGATGCTGTACAAGGAAGACGATGGTATGCGATCCCGGTGGTGCACGCCCGGTGGCGCCTGCAAGACCCGGGATGGGAAACTTTGGTTTGCCACCAGTATGGGCGCCGTGTTGATCGACCCCCACCGGATGACCGCCAACCGACCCCCGCCGCCGGTGATTATCGAAGAATTTTTGGTCGATGGCGAACCGATCGATACCTTTGGGAAACAACCCATTCAACTCCCATCCGGAAAAAAACGGTTTGAATTTTATTACACCTCCCCCAGCTTTGTCTCGCCCCAGAATCTGAGGTTTAAAGTCAAACTGGATGATTTCGATTCGGATTGGATCGAACGCAACCATGAACGCAGTTTTACCTATACGCAATTGACCCCGGGATATTATACCTTCAATGTCATGATCGCTTCGGAAGACCCGACGCAAGGCGTGACCAAAGCATCGATATCCTTCTATTTAAAGCCCTTTTTTTACCAGACCGTCTGGTTTTATATCCTCATCAGCCTGACGGCATTATTTATCATTCTTTCCCTTCATCGCATCCGGATCCAACACCTCAAAACCAGTGAAAAAAAATTAACCAACCTGGTCCAATTGCGGACCCAGGAACTCAACCGCAAAACCCTGGAGCTGGAAGAGGCCAATACCGATCTTCAACAATCCGCCCGGATTATCGAAGCCAAAAATCGCAATATTCTGTCCAGCTTTGCCTATGCCGGGCGTATCCAACATTCGGTTCTTCCCGGCGATGAACGCATCAAAATGATCATGGACGATTACTTTATCTTATTCAAACCCAAAGATATCGTGTCCGGGGATTTCTACTGGTTTCATCGCAGCGAAGATAAGTACTTCATGGCCGTGGTGGATTGCACGGGACACGGCGTGCCTGGCGCGATTTTATCCATTATCGGCAGCATGACCCTGAACGATATCATCGATTCACGAATTATTTCCGATCCCGCTCAATTTCTTTACCATATGCATAAGGGCGTTCAGAACGTGTTAAAACAGGAATACACCGAACACATCTCCAACGACGGGATGGAAGCCGGTATGTGCATGATTGATTTTAGTAAAAAATTGATCATGTTTGCCGGTGCCCGACGCCCCCTTTATTATATTAAAGATTCCCAATTTTTTGAAATTAAAGGCGATCAAAAATCCATTGGCGGCCACCAGAAACGAAGCGAGACCGAACGCCGATTTACCAACCACACGATTCCATTTGATTCGGAGATCATTTTTTATATGGTGACCGATGGATTTGCCGATCAAAACAATGCCGAAAATAAAAAATACGGCTCCCTTCGCCTGAAAGAGTTTCTTCAGAATCATGCCCATCTCGAGATGGCGCGCCAAAAAGAAGCCCTTATCGAGGAACTAACCCAATATCAAGGCTCGGAAGAACAACGCGACGACATTACGGTTACCGGATTCAAACCGATCTATATTAACCTCAACAACTTTTAGCGTTTCATTCGGGCTCACACCTTGGGGCTCATCTTCTCGATGCGGCAGGCCGTTTGTTTATAACCGGGAATCCGGGAATAGGGATCGAGTCGGTCGTTGGTGAGACGATTCGCTGCGGCTTCGGGGAAATGAAAATTCATAAATAATTCGCCTTTGTGCACGTATCGATTCTTCCGAATCGCGACCGTCATCTCGCCCCGGCGCGACACCAATTTAACGGCCTCTCCCTCTTCCACGTCGAATGCGGCTGCATCGACCGGATGGATGTCCAGTACCGGTTGGGGATCATAGGCGCTTAACGGTCCGGATTTGAGGGACATGGTCCCGGTCAGGTATTGGTACAGGGAACGCCCGGTATTCAGCATCAAGGGGAACGCTCCGTCGACGTCCTCGCGCAGTTGTTCATGACCGACGGGAACCAGCTTGGCCAGACCAATGGGGAAATCGTCCCTGTACAGGAGGGGCGTCCCCGGGTGATCGCAGGCAGGGCATGGCCATTGAATCTCCTCGTGTTCGAGCCGTTGGTAATTCACACCGGCATAACTGGGCGTGAGTGAGGCAATTTCGTCCATGATTTCAGCCGTTGACTCATAGGTCATGGGATAACCGAGACGGGTGGAGATGGCGGCAATGTACCGCCAGTCTTCCAGGCATTGCCCGGGCGGGTCTACGGCTTTTCGGACCCGCAAAATTCGGCGATCGGAATTACACACGGTTCCGTCTTTTTCTGCAAAACAGGCGGCCGGTAGTACCACATGGGCCAGGGCAGCAGTTTCGGTTAAAAAGATATCCTGAACCACCAGAAACTCCAGTTTTTTCAACGCCGCTTCGGTGTGATTGAGATTGGGATCGCTGACCATCGGGTTTTCCCCCATGATATAAACCGCTTTAACGGCTCCTTCGGCAGCCGCATGCATCAGTTCAATGGCGCTGAGTCCCGGGTTGGGATCGAGCTGGTTGGGCGGTACCTTCCAGGCATCCGCGAATTTTTTGCGAATGGTGTCATGGGAAACCGACTGATAACCGGGATAAAAGTCGCACATCGCCCCCATATCCGATGCGCCCTGAACATTATTCTGCCCCCGGAGCGGATTGATTCCCGTACCGATGCGGCCGAAGTTTCCTGTAATGAGAGCCATATCGATCAGTGCCAGACAATTGCGGGTTCCGTGCGTGCTCTGACTCATTCCCATACCGGTGATCACCGAGGCCCGTTCCGCTTTGCCGTAGAGGTGCGCGGCAGCCACGAGATCCGCGGCCGGTATCCCTGAAATCGCCTCGACGCGTGCCGGCGAGTAAGCCCGGGTAACCTCCTTTAACCGGTGGAAAGCAGCGGTGCCGCCCTGGATTCGGTTTTGGATAAACGCATGGTCAACCATTTTGTCTGCGATGAGCACATGGATGAGGCCGTTGATGACGGCAATATCGGAGCCGGGCCGTTGTCGGAGCCAGAGGGCGGCATGTTTGACCAGGTCCGTGTACCGGGGATCGATCACAATGATTTTGGCGCCGTTTCTTGCGGCACGCTTGACGTACGTGGCAGTGACCGGATGCGTTTCAATCACATTGGACCCGATGGCCAGGATGCAATCCGCGACCTCGAATTCCGGCAGCGCGTTTCCGGCAGCCCCGGTTCCCAATGTTTGACGCATGGCCGTCACGGTAGACGCATGGCATAATCGCGCGCAGTGTTCGACATTATTGGTGCCGATAACCGCCCGAAAGAATTTCTGGAACAGATAATTTTCCTCATTGAGACATTTGGCCGATGAATACCCCGCCAACGCCCGGCTCCCGTAGGCGGATTTGATCCGCGCCAATTGCTCGGCGATCGTATCCAATGCCGCCTCGCGGGTGGTTTCGACCAATTGTCCATTCTTTCGAACCAGAGGCCGAGTCAACCGCTCCGGGCTGTGAATGAACTCAAAACCGAAACGGCCCTTGACACACAAACGCCCCTGATTGGGCAGGGATTCGTTTCCGGTGATGCGAACAACCGTTTCATCCTGGACCCATAAATCCATTTGGCAACCGACGCCACAATACGGGCAACTGGTTTTGACCTTGCGTTGAATCCGATCGATATCGACCGTCTCGGTCTGAGGCTTTTCGACAAGGGCGCCGGTCGGGCACAACTGGATGCATTCGCCGCACCCATCGCATTCGGACTCCCGCCAATGGTCGAACCCGGCAGAGATGTAAGACCGAATGCCCCGGGCCGAAAAAGAAAGGACATTTTTTTGCTGGATCTCGTCGCATGCCTTCACGCATCGGAAACATTTGATGCATTTGGTGCCATCGTAAGCCAGCACGGGTGAGGTCTCATCGATCGGGTAGGCGAGGGAACCCAGGAGCGACGGAAAGGTGCGTTTGCTTTTGTCCTCCAGGTGGTATCGCCGAATCAGTGTTTTGAATTCATCCTCATAGCTGCCGTCGTCCGCCTCATTGTGCTCGGACAGGAGCAGATCCAGGACATTTCGGCGGAGGGATTCCAGCTCGGCGTCAAATGCCGTGACCACCATTCCCGGTACGATCGATACGCCGCAAGCAGCCGGAAAACCGGGAACGCCGGCGATCTTGACCAGGCATAACCGACACGCACCGGTCGGGCTGATCCGGTGATGAAAACAAAGACCGGGAATATCGAACCCATTGTCCCGGGCCGTTCGGAGAAGATTGGCCCCCTCGGGCGCATAAACGGTTTTCCCATCGATGAGAAGAGAAACCATGGCCCGCGGCGCGCGCGCTCCCTGCCCATCCGGTGAATTTAAGCGATTGTACCTGATTTTCATTGGCTCTCTCCTTTTAGGGGGTGGAGTAATTCGGACTCGAAGTAACGGGCAGCCGTCCGAATGGGCAGGAGCGGGGATTGGCCCAACGGGCAGAGCGATGTTTGGGTCATGAGTTCCGCCAGATCGATGATCGGTTCCAGGCGGGTGGGACCGGATCGGAGCCGTTCCAGCAACTGGATACACCCCACCCGGCAGGGCACGCATTTGCCGCAGGATTCGTGGGCAAAGAACCGGATGAGTTCTTGCAGGAAATCGCTCAGGGACCGGTCTTGGGCCAGAACGATGATGGCCCCGGAACCCAGGAGAAACCCGTTGGCGCTCAGGCTCTCGAAATCCATGGGGATGTCGATGGCGTCCGGCGGAATGAACGTGCCGGCTGCGCCGCCGACCAGGACGGTTTTCAGGGCTTTCCCATCCCGGATTCCCCCGGCCAGATCGAGTAACCGGTTCAAGGGAATACCCATTTCGGTTTCATAACATCCGGGTATTTGGACATCGCCGCAAATTGCGAATATTTTGGTGCCGGGGGATCGAGGCGTTCCCATGGCGCGGTACCATTCCGCGCCATTTCGGATGATTTCAGGGACATGAGCCAGCGTCTCCACGTTGTTGACCAGTGTCGGCGCATTAAAGATGCCGCGTTGTGCCGGGTATGGCGGCTTGATGCGGGGATACGCCCGCTTGCCTTCGATGGATTCGATGAGGGCCGATTCCTCGCCCGCCAGATACGAACCCCCTCCGATACGAATCCGGATATCCAGGGAGAACGGGGTACTCAGAATCTTTTTTCCGAGCAGTCCCCGGGCGCGGGCACTGGCCAGCGCGGCCCGGATGGCCCGAATGGATGCCCCATATTCCGCGCGAATGTAAATATACGCGGTTGAAGCGCCCAGGGCATAAGCGGCAATCATCATCCCCTCAAGAACCGCATGCGGATCGCGTTCCATGATCTCCCGGTCTTTAAAGGTACCGGGTTCCCCTTCGTCGGCGTTGCAACACACGTATTTGGTTTGACCTTCAGCGGCCCGGGTGAATTGCCACTTTAAACCCGTTGGAAATCCGCCCCCCCCGCGGCCCCGCAGGCCCGACGCCATGATCTCCTCAATAACCGTTTCCGGCAGAACTTCCAGGGCTTTTTGGAACCCCTGGTATCCGCCGGCAGCAATATAATCGTCGATATCGAACGGATCGATTTGTCCCGCATGGCGTAAACCGATTCGTACTTCTTGGATTCTATCCGTTTTGTCGGTTTGGTTCATTTCGTTCATTTCGCTCATGATGCCCCTCCACCCCATCGATCAGCGTCCGGAGTTTATCCTCCGTTAAATTCCCATAAATGTCGTTGTCCAGCATTAGAACCGGGGCTCGGTCGCACTGACCCAGGCATTCGCACGGCTCCAGAGTGAAGCGCCCATCGGGAGTCGATTCCCCTTCCCGAATTCCCAGGATTTGTTTTAAGATATCCATCATATCCACTCCCCCCATGAGTCGGCAAACCGGGGAGATGCACAGGCGGATCACATGACGCCCTCTCGGTTTTAAGCTGAACATGGAATAATAGCTCACCACGCCATACACGGTGCTGCGCGTGGTGTTTAAATACCGGGCCACAGCATCGAGGGCTTCGCGTTTCAAATAGTTCTGCGGATGGTTGTTCTGAAGGTCGTGAAGAATCAGCAGCATGTTTTCGCTGACCGGTTCGTATTTTTTTAAAATGGATTCTGTCGAACGCATTTCCCCGCTCATCGTTCCCCTCCTCACACAAGCACTCGCCCCTCTCTCACACTGACTGTATCAGATTCAAATCAAAAAAGCAATAATTTTTTTTGCTTGATATTCTAGGAATAAGCAGTATAATTAAAACCTTAATTATTACTTAATTATTATATGAAATAGGAGGTTATGGATCATGATCGAATGGAATTCTCAGGCCGAAACTTTAAACCGAAAGATTGAAGCCGCAAGCCCGGTTGTTTTCGACTTATTGTCCAAACGGGGAAAAGCCATTTATTTTCCGAATGAGGGAATATTGACACAGGGCCAACGGGCCAAAGACAAGGAAATTAACGCTACGATCGGTATCGCCTATGAAGACAACAAGGACCCGATGGTGTTACCCAGCGTTTCCTCCGGCCTCAAGATCCCCACAAAAGACGCGTTTCCTTATGCCCCCAGTCAGGGTCTCAAGTCGTTACGCGATAAATGGAAAGAGTTGATGCGGGAGAAAAACCCGTCGCTCGGCACCAAAGCCATCAGTACCCCGGTGGTAACCTGTGCCTTAACCCATGGGTTAAGCATGTTGGGGTATTTGTTTGTCGATGAAGGCGATGAATTGATTATCGCGGATTTGAACTGGGAAAACTACGATCTGGTATTTATCAATGCATACGGCGGCAAAATAAAGAATTTCAATTTCTTTAAAGACAACAAATTCGATACCGAGGCCTTGCGTCGCGCCATCAACGAAGGCCCGGTCGGAAAAAAGATCGTCCTGCTCAATTTCCCCAACAATCCGTCGGGTTATACGCCGACTCGGGAAGCCGGGGAACAGATTCTTGCCATTCTCACCCAAGCCGCCGAAGCCGGCAACCGGCTTGCCGTTATCCTGGACGATGCGTATTTCGGTTTGGCCTTCGAAGACGACATCATGAAAGAGTCGCTTTTTGCCCGACTGGCAGATATTCATCAAAACCTATTGGCCATGAAAGTCGATGGCATTACCAAGGAAGAATACGCCTGGGGGTTTCGAGTGGGATTTATTACCTATGGCATCAAGAACGGAACCGCGGAATTGTACGCGGCACTGGAAGAAAAAACAGCCGGAGCCGTGAGAGGCAATATTTCCAATGCCCCGCATCTCTCCCAATCGCTTTTCTTAAACGCGTTAAAATCGGAAAATTACCGGAAGGAAAAGGACCGGAACGCCGAAATGATTAAGGAGCGGTACCGAAACGTGCGGAAAATTCTGGATGCCCATCCCGAATACCGGGAATTTTTTCAGGAACTCCCATTTAATTCCGGATACTTTATGTGTGTGCAGTTGAAAAACGCAAAGGCCGAAAAGGTCTGGAATGTTTTACTGGAAAAATACAGCACGGGCGTGATTTATTACAGCGAGCAGAACCTCCTTCGGATCGCTTTTTCCTCCACACCCACGGCGCAATTGGAGAAATTGTTTAATAATATTTATGCGGCATGCAAAGACTGCGCCTCGATGTAAGGGGAATGTCGCGTATTTTTTGTAAATTAAAAAGATTGAAAAAGATTGAAAAAAAATTGAATCGTAGAGACGTTGCGCGCAACGTCTCTACGATATAATTTTGAATTCCTGAGCGTGTAGGAACCCGGGAACCGTGCTCGGCATACGCCTCAATCCGGTGCCTGTGTGGATCCAAATCCCGATTTAACCCGAATAGGGGGTTGACCAAAAATTTTAAACTGATAAAATATCTTATTAAAAGAATAAAGATAATTAAAACTTATCACATGAGGTGTTATATGACAACGAGCAATTATACGTCCCAACAATTAATGGAAATGGAGCACACCTACGGCGCCCACAACTACCATCCCCTGGAAGTGGTGATTTCCAAAGCCGAAGGTATCTGGGTCGAAGATCCGGAAGGAAAACGCTATATCGATATGTTATCCGCTTATTCTGCGGTAAACCAGGGCCATCGCCATCCGGCAATCATCAAAGCCCTCAAAGACCAGGCCGACGTACTGACGCTGACTTCCCGGGCGTTCTTCAACGATAAATGGCCTATTTTTGCCAAAAAGTTGGCCGAACTCACTGGCAAAGACATGGTTCTCCCCATGAACACCGGCGCCGAAGCCGTTGAAACCGCTATCAAAACCATGCGAAAATGGGGATACCGGGTGAAAGGCGTGGAAGCCAATAAAGCCGAAATCATTGTGTTCGAAGAAAATTTCCACGGCCGTACCACCACGATCATCTCCTTCTCGACCGACCCCGTTGCCCAGGAACACTATGGTCCCTTTACTCCGGGCTTTAAAGTCGTCCCTTACAATAACCTGGACGCCGTTCGCAACGCCATTACCCCCAATACCGTGGGTATCATGGTCGAACCCATCCAGGGCGAAGCCGGCGTGGTCGTTCCGAGTGACGGCTTCCTCAAAGGGTTACGCGACATCGCCGACCAACACAAGGTGCTTCTGGCTCTCGACGAAGTCCAAACCGGGTTTTGCCGGACGGGTAAATTGTTTGCTTACATGCATGAAGGCATCCTGCCCGATATTCTGATCATGGGTAAAGCTCTGGGCGGCGGCGTGTTCCCGGTGAGCGCGATTGCGGCCGATAAGGAAATCCTGGGCGTTTTCGAACCCGGTACCCATGGCTCCACCTTCGGTGGAAACCCGCTGGCCTGCGCGGTTGCCATGGCGTCGATCGATGTGTTACTCGATGAAAAATTAGCCGAACGATCCGAAGAGCTCGGAAACTATTTCATGGCGAGATTGAAAGATTTAAAATCGGATAAAATCGAACTGGTCCGCGGCAAAGGCCTCCTGATCGGTGTGGTCATTAAGAAATCCGCAGGAAAAGCCCGCACGTACACGACCCGCTTGAAAGAAATGGGCATCCTCTGCAAAGAAACCCATGACTGGATCATCCGCTTTGCACCGCCGCTGGTGATTAGTAAAGAAGATATCGATTACGCCATGGAGCGCATTGCCCAGGTGCTGTCCTAACACGGAATGATCGTTTTTCGGACAGATGCTTCCCAAAAAACCGGGTTCGGCCACTTAAACCGGAGCACGTACCTGGCGTCGCTGCTCAAGAGCAAAAGCGAGGTTCTGTTTTGCATGAGCGACAGCGCCATGAAAGATAAAGCCGTTTCCCGGTTTTTGGGAGAAAAAAAATTTTCCCGCTGCTCCGTCAAAGATCTGGAGCAACCGAAAGGGCCGGAGTATCAAAGCGTGGTCTTTGATTTAAGGGAATTCTCCCCCGAAGACCTCCGGCTCCTTCACCTGGCCCAAAAAAACGGAAAAAAAACCGTCCAGATCACAGATCTGGGGCTGAGTCAACAAGCCGTGGACGTTACGATCGATGGCTCCATCGTCAACCTCTTCCCCTACCGGGACGAGAAAAAAAACCATCTGCTCGCCGGGCCCGATTACACGATTCTCCATACCCGCTACCGTCATTTTCACGGGACCGTTCGGAAATACAGGCAACGGATCCGAAAGGTCTTCATCTGTTTTGGCGGCGGGGCCACGTACCGCGATTTGCGGGAAGCGATCGACCAGCTCACCCGCCACCACCTGGAGGTGAAGATTGCCCCCGGTTACTACTTAAAGAAGAACAGCCCCAAAACCCTGCGCCGCATTTACTCCGGTATTCGCTTTGTTGGGAATGTATCCAGTCTGGCCCGCGCCTTCTTTGAGGCGGATGTCGCCTTAATTACGGCCGGTATTGCGGCGTATGAAGCGGCAGCAGTCGGAACCCCGGCTCTTTACTTCCATTACAACGAGGAACAAAAAGCCATTGCCCAGGCATTTGAAACGAAAGGAGCGGGTTTAGAAATCGCCAAAATTGCCGATCTAATACACGTCGACCTGGCTGAGAAAATGAACACACTGACATTTTCCAAACGGGTGGCAATGGGTAATTGTGGCAAAGAATGGGTAGACGCCCGGGGTGTTTACCGGATTATCGATTTTTTTCAACGGACCGGTATCATCGCGGGAATAACAGAATAACATGGCCTTGGATAATATTAACGTTTTAATTACGGCAGCATCACGTCGGGTCGCGCTGGTCAGGAATTTCCGGAAGGCCTTGAACACGAACGGATTTTCCGGCAACATCATCACGGTCGATTACGACATCAATTCCCCAGCCCTCTTTTTCGGCCACAAGCACTACAAGGTTCCCCTGGTCAGCGATCCGAAATATCCGGAAACCATCGGTCACATCGCCAGGAAAGAAAAAATCAAACTTATCATCCCAACCATCGATCAGGAACTCATGCTCTGGGCAAACCATAAACAGGAATTCAAGGAAAAAGGGGTGCATGTATCGATTTCACCGCCTGCCTCGGTCCGGATGTGCAACGACAAATGGCAAACGTACCAGTTCTTCCTGCAAAACGGCATCCCGTTTCCGGAAACCTACCTCCCGGAAATGCTGAAATACCGCATGACCTTTCCTCTGTTTATCAAACCCCGAATGGGACGGGGCAGCGTCCAGGCGTACGTGGTTCGCAATAAACGCGAACTGGATTTTTTTGTGGATTATGTCCATGACCCGGTGATCCAGGATTATTTGAATGGAAAGGAATTTACCGTGGATGCTTTTTTTTCGACCGATGGGGAATTGATCAGTTACGTTCCTCGATACCGGATGGTGATCCGCTCCGGTGTGTCCGACCGGGGCCGAACGTTTAAGAATGCGGCGCTGGCCGAATGGGTGAAGCGCATCGGTCAGAAAATGCGGCTCGAAGGCGCCGTCAATATTCAGGGGAAAATCTTTAAACGCAAAGTCACGTTTTTTGAAATCAACCCGCGGTTTTCCGGCGGGATCCAATTGTCCACGGCTGCGGGCCCCAATTTTGCCGAGCTCCTCATTCGCGAATACTGCGGCGAGACATTGGAACCGCAATTGGGCGATTACACGGATCATTTGATGATGACCAGCTATGAAGATAGTCTGTTTCTGGATTCCCGGCGAAATGTGTCGTTCTTTTATTCCAGTCCCAATGACATTTTACCGATGAAAAACAAAACGAAGTTATAAACGTTTATAAACGGTATAGGAAATAACGGATGAACATGAAGCGAAGAATCGTTCTGTTGATAGTCACGGTTTGGTTCCTGACGGGGTGCGCATCGGTTCCCCTGTTGCATCGCGATACGTCCCGAGATATCGATATCAAGAAGTTATCCCGCATGCTCAACGATACCCTGGAAAAACCGTCGCTCAAGAACCAGGAAATCGGGTTATTGACTTTTGTCAATTTGAATCATCTGGATCAGGCCGAGAAATTGGGGCGATTGCTCCAGCAGCGGTTGTCGCATGCCCTGTTCGGATGGGGGTTTCGGATCGTGGAGATCCGGATGGGAGAAAAGATTTACTTTGATCCCAAAGCCGGTGAGATGAACCTTACCCGTTTAAAAGAACACTTAAAGGATAAAGACGAATTTAAAGAGATTAAATGCCTGATTATCGGCACGTATATCGACGCCGGCGATTACGTGTATGTGGATTCCAAACTGGTGGAATTGGAAAATAGTCTGGTTCGTGCCAGCGGAGAGATTAAAATCAAGAAAGGAAAATATTTGGATCAACTCCTCGATGGCGGAGAGGGAAGCGCCGAGGTGTATGAACGCTTCCCGGATAAAAAAGAAAAGTAAGCGCCGAGGATTCGGATATTCGGATCAAATCGTATGGAGTAAGTGCCCCATCTTCTCTTTCTTGGTCTTCATGTAGTCGATGCATTCCTTGGTGTATTCGACTTCCATGGGCACCCGCTCCACAATCTCCATGCCGTAGCCCGACAGGGCAATGAACTTGGCGGGATTGTTCGTGAGCAAGCGGAGTTTTTTCAACCCCAGGGTTCTCAAGATCTGGGCACCGATCCCGTAATCGCGGTGATCCTCTTTAAATCCCAGCTTCAAATTGGCTTCGACCGTATCGAATCCCTGTTCCTGCAAGCGATACGCTTTAATTTTATTGATTAAACCGATTCCCCTGCCTTCCTGATTCAACAGATAAAGGATGACGCCCCGTTTCTCTTCGGCGATCATCTGCATGGCGATCCGCAGTTGACCGCCGCAATCGCATTTCAAGGACCCCAGGGTATCGCCCGTCAAACATTGCGAATGAACCCGGACCAATACCGGTTCGTCCGTGGTCACGGTTCCATAGACCAGGGCAATATGGGTTTCTTTGTTGATATGATCCACGTAAGCTTTGATGATAAACTGCCCGTACGCCGTGGGGAGCGTGGCCTCGGCTTCCAATTCGACCAGGATGTCTTGCTGGATGCGGTACTTGATGATTTCCTCGATCGTAATAATGGGTATCCCGAAGCGTTCATAAAATTTTTCAAGATCATTCATTCGGGCCATGGTTCCGTCATCGTTCATGATTTCGCAGATCACGCCCGAAGGGGCCAGACCGGCCATTCGGGACAGGTCGAGGGAGGCTTCGGTTTGTCCGGTTCGAACCAGAACGCCGCCGTTTTTGGCCCTCAACGGAAAGATATGGCCCGGACGACTCAAATCGCTCGGCTTGGACTCCGGATCGATCAAGCATTTCACGGTTACCGCCCGATCAAACGCCGATATGCCGGTCGTGGTTCCCTTGGAGGCATCCACTGAAACCGTAAACGGGGTTTCAAAATGGGAGGTATTGGTATGGACCATCAACGGAAGCCCCAATTCTTCGCTGCGCTGTTCCGTTAACGACACACAGATCAACCCCCGCCCGTACGTGGCCATGAAGTTAATGGCTTCGGGAGTCACTTTCTCGGATGCGATCATCAAATCGCCTTCGTTTTCCCGGTCTTCATCATCGACAATGATAATCATCTTCCCCTGTCGGAGCAGCTCCAATGCTTCGGGGACGTTTATTAAATGTTTTGGTTTATCTTCCATGTTATGTATCCTGGTTCGATTGTTTCACGAATGTTTCACTAAATTTTTATATTGTTGGCTACCGCATCGATTTTAAACCTACGGCGGTCATCCCTAAATTATACAGGTATTTACCGATTAAATCAAGTTCAAGATTGACCCTTTCCCCGATTTTCAGGTACTGCAAGTTGGTCCCGGCCAGTGTATGCGGGATGATCTCGACCGAAAAGAACGAGTCTCGAACGTCGGAAAGCGTTAAACTGACCCCATTGAGGGTGACCGATCCTTTGTGAATCAGGAATTTTCGCCATTCCCGGTCTGTGTAGGTGAAGGAAAACGTCGCGCTTTCCGGGTGTTTGGCAATCGATTTGACCCGTACGGTTCCGTCCAGGTGACCGCTGACCAGATGCCCGCCGAGAAAATCGGCTAACGTGAGCGGAAGCTCGATGTTGACGAGCGCGCCGCGGCTGAGGTCGGCAAAATTCGAAAGTTTTAAGGTTTCCTTGCTGATATGGAATTGGTAACGGGTATCCTCAATCGCGGTGACGGTTAAGCAGGCCCCATTAACGGCGATCGAATCGCCGATTTTAACACGGTCCAAATGACCCAGATCCAGGGTGAGGGCGATGAGGTGTTTCATCTCAAGGCCCACCCATTTCCCCATTTTTAATACGATTCCGGTAAACATACGGATTTTTTCCTTTATTTTTTTCCTTTAATTATGTGAACGGATTGAATTTGTGCTGTCATTGTTTTTGTCGATACGCGCGGAGAATATATCCGCTTTCCAAAGCGGTAATCTCGCGGCCGGCGAGGGAAACGGGATTGGACACCGGTACGCCCGAGGCCAGGAGTTCCACCGACGCTTTCCCGCCGATGAGCGTATCGGCGGTAAAGAGGAGGACTTCATCGTACAGCCCTGACTTCAGGAACGAATCGATCACTCTTCCACCCCCTTCCACGAGAACCGACGCAATCCCCAGGCGGTGGAGTTGCTCCAAAACCTCGACGAGGTTGAGTTCGCCCGGATTGGAACCGGGAGAAACAAAAAAGTGGTGGTTGGCGTTGGCGTTAGGCGTTTGATGGCTGGTTTGCGACGAAGAAAAAATCACCAGGGGGAACGCCTCCCGATTCTTAAAGATATTCCAATTGCCGGTCAGGGCATTCTCGGCATCCAGAACTACCCGCATCAACGTTTTATTGCCCCAGGCTGGTTCTCTCAGGGTCAGGTGAGGGTTATCGTCCAACACTGTGTTTCTCCCCACGAGGATGGCGGAAAATTCGCCCCGGACACTGTGACTGATTTGACGGAGCCATTCATCCGTGATCCATTTGGAATGTCGATCCTTGTCCGTGAGTTTTCCATCCGTGGATACGCCGCCGTGAATGGTCACATAGGGCAGATTGGATGTAATGTATTTGAAATAATGGCGGTTGATGGTTAACGCCATATCGCGGAGTAAGCCCACCTCCACCTGCACCCCGTGGGACTTGAGATGGGCGATTCCCTTGCCGTTGACCAGGGGATTGGGGTCCTGAACGGCGACGACCACGCGGCGTACTTTTTTTTGAGTCAGTAAATCGCAGCATGGCGGGGTTTTGCCGTAATGGGCACAGGGTTCGAGGGTCACGTAGAGCGTGGTATCGGTTTCGCTCACCGGTCGAAGTGCGGCTTGTTCCGCATGGGCGGTGCCGTAACGGGCATGGTAGCCGGTGGCAAGGAGGCGGTTATCTTTAACCAGAACAGCTCCCACCAACGGGTTGGGTTCGGTAAAACCGACTCCTTTTTTACTGAGCTGAAAGGCCAGCTTCATGTACTTGATATCGTCCATCATTTACATCATTTATATGCCTGTTTTTATTATAGCATATCGTATCGCTTGATGGTAATTTTTTAATCGCTTAATGTTAATCACTCAATAAGGAATCGATGAATTCATCGATGGAGAAGGGTTCGATATCTTTTTCGGTTTCACCGGTACCGATGAATTTCACCGGAATATGCATTTCATTGACGATATTGAGGACCGTCCCGCCCTTGGCGCTGCCGTCGAGTTTGGAAAGGACCATGCCGGTAATCCCGCTAAAGGTTTTGAATCGCCGAGCCTGGTCGAGCGTATTTTGCCCCATCGTGGCATCGACCACGAGCAGAGTATCCGAGGGACCGTCGGGCTGGAATTTTGTGACGATCTTATTCAGCTTTTCCAGTTCCTTCATGAGGTTATCGCGGGTTTGCACTCTTCCGGCCGTATCGATGACCAACACCTCATAGTCTTTGGAAAAGAAGGAACTGAGGCTGTTATAAATCACCGAGCCCGGATCTGCGCCTCTTTCTGCGCCAATGACCGGAATATCGAGGCGTTCCCCCCAGAGCGAAAGCTGAGAACTCCCGGCGGCCCGGAATGTATCCGCGGCCGACATCAGGGTTTTCTTGCCCCGGGATTGATAATAGTAACCCAGTTTCGCTGCCGTGGTGGTTTTTCCGCTGCCGTTGATTCCCACCAGCATGATGATCGTCTTGGCATCCGAGCGTGGGGGTTCCGGTTTGGTCACACCCAGCATAATGGCTTTGATTTCTTCTCGAAGCACATGAAAAAAATCTTCTTTTTCGAAGGTCAGCTTACTGTTTTTTCTCACATTGGCGAGAATTTTTTCGACCAATTCCATTGATATATCAGAAAGGATGAGTTGCTCTTCCAATTCGTCGAAGATTTCGTCTTTGCTTTTTTTAGAACCCAGAATGAGGCTCAGCTTTTTTTTCAATGATGTTTTAAACAGATTTGATAATTTCATGTTGTATTATAACTCTTTAACCTTTGGTTTTCAACTTTGCGGTTGCCTTTGAGGTCCGGGAATCCTGTCGCGAAAGAGCCTCGCACGGGTGAGGTCCCCGGACCTCCGAAAGCGTTTTTTTTAATTCAAAATCAATTATTGTTTCCGATCGGGTCGATATACACGGTGGAGCAGGAACTATTGTAGTTATCTGCGTTTTTAAACAAATCGCCCAGAGCGGTATCGAGGTTGATGGTGCCCTTGAGGTTCATGTCGATTTCCGTGACCCAGTTTTGACCATTTTTCGTGGTGGAACTGATCTTTATTTTCAAACTGGTCCCGGTCCCGAACGCTTCATCGAATTTATTTTGAATATCCTGGCAGGAAACCGTCTTGCCGATGTTGTCCTTAAAAAACTGTTGGACCGCCGAATTGTTCAGTTGGGCAAGTAAATTCATGGCTTCGGTGAAATACGTATCTGCGGGTTCGCCGTAACACACCCCGTGTTTATACCATTCGTGATTTTGCAAGCAGGAGAGAACGCCGGGCATGACAATGGTGAGCGCATTGAGCGTATCGGTGCTCAAATTGGGGATCTGAGGCATTTGGCACCAGGCGCCGTTGTTATCCAGTTGCTGGATATTGGAACTGACGCCGCAATAACAATTGCTTCGGGGTTGGGGCCAGAGACCGTGAAGGGTAAAATGGGTGGCTTGAAACGCGTTGGGGTCTTCGTTTTGGCATTCGGTCTTATCGGAGTGGAATTCGCAAAACGCCGGCTGCCAGCTCACGGCAAACACATATTCCGGTGCGTCGCCCGGATCGACCGGCTTTTTGGAGGAATTCCCCGAACCGTTGGTATCCAGATTCCCGCAGGTGACCGCTACCCAGCGTTCGGCAGGATTGGCGCCCTGAACTCGGATCTGGTAGTAGGTCGGATTGGTTTTATTGGCACCGATGACATCATAAACCGTACCTTTGGTCAGCATGATGTTTCCGGGGTTGGATCCGGTTTTAATGGAACTCAGCGCCGGACACGTATCGTTGGCGGTAAAGTGCCCGCTCATTTTGATGGATGCCGCACCGGTTACAGGTAAAAACACACAAATTAGCGTGATAATTAAGATTCGTTTAAAAAGCATTCGTTGCTCCTTTTATTTTTTATCTAAATATTTTAAGTTCAGATATGAAAATTTTGGTCAATATTGTTGAAAGGTTTAAAAGAACGAAAGATTGGTTATATCAAGCGGGACAAAAAATGTCAAGGTTTTTGGTTTCCGGTTTTTTCTTTGAAGGCGAATCTATTTTCAGCCTTTTGATTGGGAGTGTCAAAAAAGGTAAGCCTCCATAAATAATAAATGGGAGGATAAACGAGTAACTCCATGAGGAAGGAGGTGAATAAGCCGCCGACCATGGGCGCTGCGACTCGCTTCATCACATCCGCCCCTGTGCCCATACTCCACATGATGGGCATCAGACCCAGAGCTGCGGCACAGACGGTCATCATTTTCGGTCGGATGCGTTTGACCGCACCATGAACCACGGCATCCTGCAGCTCCTCTTTGGTGTTTAACCGGTTTCGGCGTTTCGCGTCTTCGTACGAGAGCTCGAGAAAAAGGAGCATAAATACCCCGGTTTCCGCATCCAACCCCATAAGCGCAATCATCCCGACCCACGCGGCAATGGAAATATTATAATTGAGAATAAACATCAACCATACCGCACCCACCACCGAAAACGGAACGGCAAGCATGACGACAAACGATTTAAACGCCGAACGCGTGTTCATGTAGAGCAAAAGAAAAATCAATATTACGGTGATGGGAATGACCAGCTTTAACCGTTCTTTGACCCGCTGCATGTTTTCATATTGCCCGCTCCAGATCAACGAATACCCGGTCGGCAGTTTGACATGGTCCTGAATGACCTTCCGCGCGTCGGTCACATACGATCCCACATCCCGGTCCGCCACATCCACAAACACATAACCGGCCAGCATGCCGTTTTCATCCCGGATCATGGACGGTCCGCTTGAGATCGAAATGTCTGCAATTTCGGACATCCGGACCTGTGCCCCCGTCATGGTGGGAACCAATACCTGCTCCAATTCATCGATGGTCTCCCGGAACGCCCGCGCATACCGCACGTTCACGGAATACCGTTCCCGACCTTCCACGGTGGTGGTTACGGTTTCCCCGCCAATGGCCGCCATGATCGTCATCTGGACATCATCGACCGTTAACCCGTAACGCGCGAGATCTTCCCGCCGCGGCGTGAAGTCGATAAAAAAACCTCCGGCTGCACGCTCGGCAAACACACTCCGGGTACCCGGAACGTCCTTTAATGCCTTTTCCATGGCTTCACCCAACCGCTGAATTTCATTGAGATCACTCCCCAGGATTTTGATACCCACGGGCGTGCGCACCCCGGTGGTCAACATATCGATTCGGGCTTTAATGGGCATTGTCCAGGCATTGGTGTTACCGGGAATTTGAAGCGCCCGGTTCATCTCATTGATCAATTCTTCCCAGGATATTCGGTCCGGCCACACCGGACGGAGGATGGCTTTTAAAATTCCCGGCGCCCATGACGAATACCAGCGCTCCTGATGCCGCCATTGCGACTGCGGTTTCAGGATGATCGTGGTTTCCATCATGGAAAACGGCGCAGGGTCGGTCGAGGTATCGGCCCGCCCGGCTTTACCGAATACGCTCACGACTTCCGGAAACGACTTGAGCACCCGGTCTTCGAGCTCCATCAATCGCTGCGCTTCGGTAACGGAAATACCGGGCAACGTGGTCGGCATATACAGGATGGTTCCTTCATTCAATGGCGGCATGAACTCCCGGCCCAGATGAAAATAAACCGGAAGGGAAACCGCAACCAGCAGCACAGCCATTAAAATGACTTTCCATGGGTGACGCAATACAAACCGACAGGGGCCTTCATACAGGCGAAACAAGACCCGACTCACCGGATGCGTGTCTTCTTTGTAATACCTTCCGACCAACACCGTATTGGTGAGTTTGGCCAGCCACCGGGGACGAAAACCGAACGGGTCCATCCGGGTAAAGGACATGCGCACGGCCGGATCCAGGGTCACGGCCAACAAGGCGGCCATGGCAATGGTTAATGTTTTGGTATAAGCCAGCGGTTTGAATAACCGGCCTTCCTGATCGACCAGGGTAAAGACCGGGAGAAACGAAACGGCAATCACCAGGAGGGAAAAAAAGACCGAGGGACCGACTTCCATCAGCGCTTCCAGTCGAATCGCATGAAAATCGCCTTTTCGTCCTCCTTCTTCCCAGAGTTCGAGTTTTTTATACGCGTTTTCCACTTCCACGATTGCCCCGTCTACCAGTACACCGATGGAGATGGCAATACCGGCCAGACTCATGATATTGGAGGAAATACGCGCAGCAAACATGGGAATGAATGCCAGCAACACTGAAATGGGAATGGTCAGAATGGGCACTAACGCCGAGGGGATATGCCAGAGGAAAAAAAGGATCACCAGGCTCACGATGATCATTTCCAGAAGCAGTTCTTCTTTTAAATTATCGATGGACCGATCGATCAGTTCCGAGCGGTCGTACGTGGTCACGACCTCAACGCCTTCGGGAAGAGACGATTTTAAGCTCTCCAATTTCTCCTTGACGCGCGCGATGACCGTGTGGGCATTTTCGCCCTGGCGCATGATCACGATTCCGCCGACCGTATCGCCCTGCCCGTCGAGATCGGCAATTCCCCGCCGGATCTGCGGTCCGATGGTCACCGACGCCACATCGCGCAGCAGAACCGGTGTGCCGTTCATGTCGCTTCGAATCACGATTTTTTCAAGATCCGATGTACTTTTAATATACCCCCGTGCCCGGACCATGTATTCGCGGCCGGTCCACTCGATCAACCGCCCGCCCACTTCATTGTTGTTTTTCCGAATCGCTTCCACGATGGCGGTTATGGGAATCCGATACCCTTGAAGCCGATTGGGATCGATGATCACCTGGTATTGTTTCTGAAAACCGCCAATTCCTGCTATTTCCGCCACACCCGGGACACTCTGCAACGCATATCGGAGGTACCAATCCTGATAAGACCGAATTTCAGCCAGGTTATGCTTGCCGCTGCGGTCGACCAGAGCATATTGATATACCCATCCCACACCCGTGGCATCCGGACCGAGTTGGGTTCGAGCGCCTTCGGGTAACGTCCCCTGAATCTTTGCCAGATACTCCAGAACCCGACTCCGTGCCCAGTAAATATCGGTGCCATCCTGAAAAATGACATACACGTACGAAAACCCAAAATCGGAAAACCCACGAATGGCTTTGACCCGTGGCGCACCCAGTAATGAGGTAATGATCGGATACGTGACCTGGTCTTCCATAATGTCCGGGGAACGGTCCCATTGGGTGTAGATGATTACCTGCGTGTCCGACAGGTCGGGGATCGCGTCCAGCGGGATGTGGTGCAACACATATACGGCATAAATGACGATGCCGATTGTCATGAAGATGACGAGTAACCGGTTATGAGCGGAAAACTCAATGATGCGTTTAATCATTTTTATTCAAGTTATCTCATGTCTCAATGCTGGTGTGCAGCGGCTTGAAGGGCAGCATTCAGGGAAGACTCGGAGTCGATGAGAAAGTTGGCGGACGTCACGACTTGATCGCCCTGGTCCAAACCCGAAACCAATTCGAACAGGTCATTGCTGCGGGTTCCGATTTTAACTTCGATCGGAACCAACTCGCCGTCTTTGCCCAGAGCAAAGGCGTAGTCCTGCTGACCGCTGCGCATGACCGCGGAAGCGGGAATGGTCAATTGTTCGCCCAGATCGACATTCAGTGTGGCATCGGCGTACATTCCCGGTTTAAGGTTTAATTTCTTATTGGCGATATCGATGCGGGCCTGAACGGTTCGGGTTGTGGGATTGAGGGACGGATCGAGGAACGCGATTTTTCCCGGATACCGTTCACCCGGCTGGTTGGGAATGGTGATTGCCATTGCCATTCCCACTTTCACATCAGGCATATCGGATTCATAGATATCCGCGACTCCCCACACATGCGACAAGTCGGTAATCAGCATCAGCGATTCGCCGGCCATGATTTTCTGACCGGGTAAAACGGTTTTTTCGCTGACAAAACCCGAAGCCGGCGAGAACAGGGTGACTGCTCGTTGAACCTGGCCGGTCGTCTCGATTTGTGCGATTTGGCGATCGGTAATATCCCAGAACTTCAACCGTTGCCGGGCGGCATTGAGGACCTGTTGGGCCTGCTGAGACAGCGACCGATCGGTGTTTGGGGTGAATTCGCGGGCCATGGTGACAGCCGTGAGTAGTTCCTGTTGGGCTTCCACCAGTTCAGGACTATAAATCGACAACAGCGGTGTGTTTTTTTTTACCTGTTGACCCGTGACATTCACATAGAGTTTTTCGACCCAGCCATCGATGCGGGACGAGACGCGGTATTGGCGGGTTTCATCCGCGACAATCCGGGCGGATGTGCGAATATCTTTGAAAAGGTGCCTCCTGTCTACTGTCCCATAGGTAAGTCCCAGACGTTGAGCTTCGGCCGGAGGAACCGTCACCGTTGCCAGGCCTTGAACACCGGGTTGCGGACCGCTTTGTTGCTTTTTTTTATCCTGTTTCTCCTGAGGTTTCGGCGATTCTTTCATGGGCACCAGCGTCATGCCGCATATGGGACAATTCCCCGGCTTATCCGATATGTAAGTCGGGTGCATGGGGCATTGATAACGCTGGACACGCAGCACCGGTTCTTTGTGCTCATGCGTTGCAGGAGCCTGCGAAGAACCCGAAGGACTCGATTGATGTTTATCGCCACGACAGGCGGCAAAGGAAAGAGAGATAATGACAGGGATAATGATGAAATAAATAAAAATTTTTGGAGGTGTCGGAACCTTTTTATAAAAAGGTTCTGACCCGCCGGAGGCTGGCTCGTTACTATATTGTTTTTTATCCGTTGTTTTCATTGTTTTCATGGTTTTTACTCCTTTGGGGAAAGCAGCGGAACCGTGGTTAGGGATTCGATGGTAGCCAGTGCTTTCCACAGTTCGGTTAATTCGCGGAAGTAGGCTCGTTCCGCGGAGAATTGCGTTGAAATGTCGTTGATCAGCGACATAAAATCCGCTTTGTTGGTCGGATAAGCCGCAAAGGAAGATTCGGTACTCAGTCGGGCTTGCGGGAGGATTCGGGTTTTGTATAATCGGATCATATTTTCGGCGGTTTTGGCTTTCAGAAAATGATCGTTGAGTGCCATGAGCATCTCGTTTTGCATGGAGCGAGTCTCCCAGGCGGCGCTTGTGGCAGCAGCCTGCGCTTCCAGGAGGCGTTGGGTTTGTCTTCGTCCCGCGTAGAGGGGGATTTGGGCGCCCAGCATCAGTTCAACCATCCCGGTCATTTTTCCCTTGTATTCGTATCCGGCCCTTACATTGATATCGGGAATCAATTCTTTGCGCGAATAACGGACCATCAGAGATTGTTCGTCTTCCATGGCCTGGGCTTCTTTAATTCGCGGTGATTGTCGGCGCAAATCCCCTTCCAGTTGTTCCAATGAAACCGGTATGGTTTCTATTTCGAGGCTTTCGGGTTTTCCCAGAGGGCGGTCTGTCGGAAAATCTCGCAGCAGGTTGAGGGTTTTTTCTTTCATTTTAATCATTTCGCGCATGGGAATGATCATTTCGTCCATGCGTGAGATTTCCGATTGGGCTTTGAAAATATCATTCTGCGTGCCGCTGCCCACGGTGTAGCGCGTCTCGGTAATGGACAGGGTTTTTTGCATCAGGTTTTTTTGTTTTTCCAGTGTTTCGATGGATTGATATACGTAGAATAAATCCGCATAAGTCGTTTTAATGTCTCGGATGATATCCCGTTTGGCGGCTTCGAGCGCTTGAAGCCGGCCTTCATAGGCTTTTTGGGCCATTTCGCCGGACAGTTTCAGCTTGCCGAACAGGGGAAACAGTTGCGAGAAGGAAAAAGCAATGCCGCTATTGGGATCTTTTCCAATCATCCAGCGATTCAGCCCCATGTTTTGGATTCCGAGTTCGATCATGGGATCAGGGAGGGTGTGGGCGGGTTTGATGCGATGGGAATAGGCCAGAGATTCGTGTTCGGCAGTTTTGATTTTTGGGTTTCTCGATACCGCTTCGTTGATGAGGGTTGAAAGTTTTAATGGCTGGTCTTCGGCGTTGAGAAAAAAGAGGGAAAGATAGATCAAATGAATTAACCAAAAGATCCCTAACCTTTTCATGCTCTTCACCTTAAATTTGATGAAGATATTATATCATCATTCAATCAAAGAAGAAATAAATAAAAGAGACTCCTTATACTTCCCCCGGTGAGAGCGTATCATAATTTGTGTAAATGTTTATGGTTGCGTCTGGGTTTGTAGCGACGACGCGTGCTACGTCTCTTCTTTTATTTAAATATTTCGGATGAGGGTCCGGTTTTAATCCAAACGGTAGTTGGGCGATTCCTCGGTGATGATCACATCATGAACATGACTTTCTTTGAGCGATGCCGGCGTGATCCGCACAAACCGGGCCTTCTTCCTTAATTCATCGATCGTTCCGCATCCGGTTAATCCCATCCCGGCCCGAACGCCGCCAATCAACAGCGGAACCAGACTCATGACGCTTCCGCGATACGGAACGCGCCCTTCAATGCCTTCGGGTACGAGCTTGGCTTCGGAATGTTCATCTTCCTGAAAATAGCGGTCCTTGCTTCCGGCTTTCATGGCGCCAATCGAACCCATGCCGCGGTACTTCTTGTACGACCGCCCCTGATAAATGATCATCTCGCCGGGACTTTCATCGGTTCCGGCAAGAAGCGATCCCAACATGACCGAATTGGCACCCGCGGCCAGCGCTTTGGTAATATCACCGGAAAACTTGATGCCGCCGTCGGCAATCACGGGAATTTTTCCATTCACGGCTTTGGCCACATCCATAATGGCGGAAATCTGAGGCATTCCCGCTCCGGTCACCACTCGCGTGGTACAAATCGAACCGGGACCGATACCGACTTTCACGGCATCCACCCCCAATTCCATCAATTCCAACGCCGCACGACCGGTGGCAATGTTTCCGGCCACCAACTGGATCTCCGGATACGCGTTGCGCACGGCTTTGACCGTATCCATGACTTTTCGGGAATGCCCGTGCGAGGTGTCGACGATAATGACATCGACCTTGACGTCTGCCAATGCCGCCACCCGGTCCAGGGTATCGGGCGCTGTACCGACCGCCGCACCGACCAACAACCGGCCCATGTTATCCTTGGCCGCATTGGGATACTTTTCGGATTTTAAGATATCTTTTAAGGTGATCAATCCCTTTAAGGTATTCCCATCATCCACCACCGGCAGTTTTTCGATTTTATTGACATGGAGCAACCGGCGCGCTTCATCCATATCGATGTTCTCTTTGACGGTGATCAGATGCTTGGAGGTCATATAATCCTTGATCTCCCGGTCCCCATCGGTCGTAAACCGAATGTCTCGGTTGGTTAAGATCCCGACCAATTTTCCTTGATCATCGATGATGGGTAAACCGGAAATGCCTTTTTCCTTGACCAACTGCAAGGCTTCGTATATTTTATTTTCGGGCTTCAATGTGATGGGATTGGAAATCATCCCGGATTCGTAACGCTTGACCTTTAAGACTTCCTGCGCCTGGTCCCGAATGCTTAAGTTCTTATGAATAATGGCAATGCCTCCGAGCTGAGCCATGGAGATTCCCATTTCGCCTTCGGAAACCGTATCCATGGCCGCAGAGGCCAGGGGAATCCGTAACCGGAGTCCGCGCGTAAACCAGGTAGACGTGTCCACCTGATTGGGTAAGACTTCGGAATACGCCGGAGTCAACAACACATCATCAAAGGTTAAGCCTATATTCTCTATAAATTTGTCTTTCATATCCATCGGTATGGTTTCTGAATCCATGTGTCTCACCTGTTTTTTCATTTTCTTACTTGTTCTTTCTTTTTATGTTTTGCCCCCGGCAACCTGGATGTCGGTTTGGAGATTTTCATTGCTTTTTTTTGTTTTAAACTCTCCATTTCGTCTTCAACAATCGGCCGCAACCAGAAGAGAATCCGGATGACATCCTCTTCGATTCGGTCCTGCAGGGTTTGAAACAACCCGAAACTTTCTTTCTTATATTCGATCAACGGATCTTTCTGTGCATACCCGCGAAGACCGATGCCTTCTTTCAAATGATCGATGCTGAGCAAATGGTCTTTCCAATGGGTGTCGATCTGCTGAAGCATGATGGTGCGTTCGAGTTCGCGCATGGTTTCGGATCCGATGAGTAACTCTTTTTCACCGTATATCTTTTCAATATGGGTCAGGAGCTTGTCTCTTAACTCCCGAGGCGTTAGGGCCTTGATGTCGGAGGTAAATTCGGAATAAATATCGATATTGAATTGCGCAAGGATGGCTTTTTGCAGCGCATTGTAATCTTCGGCATCGGGCTCTTTTTTGGATTCGAGATGCTGCGCGAAAAGATTGTCAAAGATATCTTCGATCAATGCCTGGATATCTCCTTTCATGTCTTTTCCTTCGAGCATGTTGCGGCGCTGGGCATAGATGGTTTGCCGCTGCTTGTTCATGACGTCGTCGTATTCGAGAAGATGTTTTCGGATGGAGAAGTTCTGGCTTTCGATCTGCTTTTGGGCATTTTCAATGGCCCGGCTTACCAGCCTGTTTTCGATGGGAACACCGTTGTTCATGCCGGCGCGAACGAGCATGGCCCTTACCCGGTCGCTGCCCAGAATCCGCATCAGGTCGTCTTCCAGGGAGATATAAAAACGCGATGAACCGGGATCGCCCTGACGGCCCGAACGTCCCCGCAACTGGTTGTCGATCCGCCGGGCTTCGTGGCGCTCGGTACCGAGAATATGAAGTCCACCGAGTCGAATGACTTCCTCGTGTTCGTTTTTGCTCGTTTCTTCGGCTTCGATTTTCAGTTGCTCCAATACCACCGGAGGTGCGGATTCGGGCGTATACCCTTTTCGTTTTAATTTATCTTTCAAAATGGCTTCGGGGTTTCCACCCAACAAGATATCGGTTCCACGACCGGCCATGTTGGTGGCAATGGTCACGGCACCCACGCGTCCGGCTTGCGCGACGATTTCGGCTTCAATGTCATGATACTTGGCATTGAGAACCACGTGGGGAATCTTTTCCGATTTCAACCGTTTGCTCAGCAGTTCGGAATTTTCAATGGAAATGGTACCCACCAGCACGGGTTGACCCTTTTGATTTAATTCACGGATCTCAGTGACCACCGCATCCCACTTTTCCTTCAAACTGCCGTAGATCACGTCCGGGAATTCTTTTCGAATGAGCGATTTATTGGTGGGAATTTCAATGACGTCGAGGTTATAAATCGACCCGAATTCCGCGGCTTCGGTGGCTGCCGTACCGGTCATACCGGCGAGTTTTTTGTACATGCGAAATAAATTCTGAAAGGTGATCGTGGCATGCGTTTGGGTTTCCTGCTCGATTTTGACATTTTCCTTGGCTTCGAGGGCCTGATGCAGGCCATCGGAAAACCGCCGGCCTTCCATCATGCGTCCGGTAAATTCATCGACGATCACCACCTGGTTGTCTTTCACCAGGTAATCGACATCGCGACCGAACAAGAGATGGGCTTTAAGGGATTGCAGGGTTTGTTGCAACATGTCCATGTTTTTCAGATCGTAGAGGTTTTCGACGCGGAAGAATTTTTCCGCTTCGCTGATCCCTTTTTCGGTCAGCACCACGGTTCGGGATTTGTGATCCAGGTCATAGTTGGCCGGGTCCTGCTTGGCCCGTTTGACAAAGTCGTTGACGTAATAGTAAAAGGACGTGGACTCTTCGGACGGTCCGGAGATGATTAACGGGGTTCGGGCTTCGTCGATGAGGATGGAGTCGACTTCGTCGACGATGGCAAAGTTGAACTCCCGCTGCACGAGGTCATGGATATCGAACTTCATGTTGTCGCGGAGATAATCGAATCCGAATTCATTGTTGGTGCCGTACGTGATATCGCAACGGTAGGCGACCTGCCGCTCTTCTTCGTTCATCTCGTGTTGGATGACCCCCACGCTCAGGCCCAGGAACCGGTAAATCTGTCCCATCCAGGCGTTGTCTCTTCGGGCCAGGTAATCGTTGACCGTGACCACGTGGACGCCCTTTCCACTCAGGGCATTGAGGTACGCGGCCAGGGTTGCGACCAGGGTCTTTCCTTCACCGGTTTTCATTTCGGCGATTTTACCCTGATGCAGGACAATGCCGCCCATCAACTGGACGTCGAAGTGGCGCATGTTCAGGGCACGCTTGCCGGCTTCGCGCACAACGGCGAACGCTTCGGGCAAGAGACTGTCGAGCGACTCCCCTTTGGCCACCCGTTCCTTGAAGCGCGGCGTGTAAGCTTTTAATTCGTCATCCGATAATTTGGCCATCGTAGGTTCAAAACGGTTGATCTGTTCGACGATCGGCCAAAGCTTTTTTATTTCGCGATCATTACTCGTTCCAAAAATTTTTTTTATTAAATATTTTATCATACCTATATTATATCAAAATCTAACGTAATGGCAATAATGGTTGACCGGCATTTTGAAGTTTTGCCCCCACATTTTTTTTCAGGATGTTTCAAAATATGGGGGCAATACCATCATCTATTTATCATTTATCTATCATTCAGGTGAACAATCGCTTAATACCGGTAATGGTCGGGTTTATACGGACCATCCACACATACGCCGATATAATCGGCCTGTTCCTTACTCAGGGTCGTTAACCGCGCGTTCAAGCGTCCCAGATGGAGACGGGCGACTTCTTCGTCCAACTTCTTGGATAGCGTGTACACCTTTTTCTCGAAGGTGTTTTGGGCCAGCTCGATTTGCGCCAGACACTGGTTGGTAAAACTGGCACTCATGACAAAACTGGGATGCCCCATGGCACAGCCCAGGTTGACCAGACGTCCTTCGGCCAGCACGATAATGGACCGGCCGGATTCCAGCGTCCATTTATCGACCTGCGGTTTGATGGTTTCCTTTTTGCATTTCGGATTCGTTTCCAGGTAGTTCATGTCGATTTCACTATCAAAATGTCCGATGTTGCAAACAATAGCACCGTCTTTCATCTGTTCCATGTGTTGACCGTTAATGACATGGTAATTGCCGGTAGCCGTGACAAAGATATCGCCTTCGGAGACGATATCGTCCATGGCGACCACTTCGTAACCTTCCATGGCGGCCTGAAGGGCACAGATGGGATCGATCTCGGTCACATACACGCGGGTTCCGGATCCTTTGAGCGATTGCACGCTTCCCTTTCCCACATCGCCGTAACCGCAGATGACGACTTTTTTACCGGCGAGCATGATATCGGTGGCCCGACGAATCCCGTCGACCAGGGATTCCCGGCAGCCGTAAAGGTTATCGAACTTGGATTTGGTGACCGAATCATTGACATTGATCGCGGGAAAGAGCAGTTTCTCTTCTTTGGCCAATTGATACAGCCGATGCACACCCGTGGTGGTTTCTTCGGAAACCCCCCGCACTCGGGAAGCAACCCGGGTCCAGAACTTCGGATCGTTGGCATAACTGACCTTTAACCGGTCGATCAGGATCTGGAACTCGTGAACCGGGTAATGTTTCTCCAATAACGACGGATCGTTTTCAACCAGTACACCCTGATGAATATACAGCGTGGCGTCGCCGCCGTCATCCACGATCAGATCGGGTCCCGACCCATCGGGCCAGATCAGCGCCTGTTCCAAACACCACCAATACTCTTCGAGCGATTCGCCTTTCCAGGCAAAAACAGCGGCCGAACCGTTTTGGGCAATGGCGGCTGCCGCATGATCCTGCGTGGAAAAAATATTACACGACGACCACCGCACATCGGCCCCCAGGATGGCCAGGGTTTCAATCAACATGGCGGTTTGAATCGTCATGTGCAAACTACCGGTGACGCGCAGTCCGTTTAAGGGTTTTTGCGGACCGTATTTTTCTCGAACGGCCATTAAACCGGGCATTTCGTTTTCAGCCAGGACCATTTCCTTCAACCCCCATTCGGCCAATGAGATATCGCTAACCTTATACTTCAAAGATAAATCAAGTTCCAACGGTTTCATCTGTTACTCCTCTTTTATGTTTAATATTGATATTAATTAATTTGTTAATCCGGTACACCGGGCAGCGTTCAGGGTTTGACGGCCCGGACCATAAAACCTTTTAATTCTTTCTTTAAGTTAAAATAATCGAAACGATCGATTTTAAAACCGGCTGCGGCTAAATACTTGCGGATATCCGCCTCCGAAAACCCGAGCCATCGATCCCCGAAACGCTTTCGCATGTTCTCCTGGTCGTGCGATCCGAGGTCCATGAGGATGAATACCCCATGGGATTTGATTGCCCGATAGGCTTCTTTGATGGCTTTTAACGGCTCGGCGATATGGTGCAGGACCATGTTGATCACTGCGGCATCGGCTTCGCCTTCCCGGAGCGGGAGGTGTTCCAATTCTCCGATCCGTAAATCCACCTCCAGGGTTTTGGGTTCCACGGTCAACCGTTTACGGGCGGTTTCCAGCATTTTCGAGGATTTTTCCACCCCAATGAGCGAGTGGGCGCTCGGTTTCAGGAACTCCAGCAGGTCGCCGGTTCCGCATCCCAGGTCGGCAATCACGTCGCACGGGGGAATGGCATCGAGAATCATCTCGTTTAACGGGGCATCCCCCAGAATTTCGTGTTTTAGTTTTTCCCAATTTTCGGCGATCGAATCGAAAAAAAGCGTGGATTCGATTTCCCGCTCTTGCAACATATGCTGAGCCCGGGAGAGGTCCGTTCGAAAAATCGGTTCCTTATCGAAGAGGTATTTGATCGATTGAATAAACGTCAAACCGTCGCCTTCGACGGTTGCGGAATACAGCGTCCAGAGTCCGTCCCGGCGAAAGGTGAGCAATTGGTTATCGGTCAGTATTTTCAAGTGACGCGAGATCCGCGATTGTCCCATATCCATGATCGCTACGATTTCATTGACGTTCAGTTCGTAATGGAGAAAGAGGTGAAGCAAACGGAGGCGGGTTTCATCGGATAACGCTTTGAAAGCCGAAACGATTTTCATGCATATGACTATATCAAGATATCTTGATATAGTCAAGGGGAAAGGTGAAATTTTTTTTTACCTGGGGTTTACCGATAAAAGTACCTTGTCACCTGCGGTGATTTTTAGTATAATGAACGCATGAGTACAAATAATATAGGAATAAATGAGAACATGAATGTGGAAATGAATCCGAATTCCAGCGTTAAGGCGATCGGCATGTTTTTGCTGGGTTGGTTGGTTCCGGGAATGGGACATATGGCTCAGCGGAAATATTTCAAGGGAATCGTTTTCTTTACCGGGGTCTTGTTGTTGCTGATTTGTGGGGTGATCATGGAGGGGAAATTTTACGATACCCGTCAACTGCACCCGCTGATGATCCTGGGATTTCTTGGGGATTTGGGAAACGGTTTATTCTTTTTTGCCATTAAATGGCTGGGTTTTGGAAAAGGAAATATCGAAGCCCTGACGTACCATTATGGGACGACCTATATGGTCAGCGCCGGGCTTCTCAATTACCTGGCGGCCTTAAACGCCGCCGATGTGGCCATGGGAAGGCGAAAATGATCTTTAAGAGTCACTTTATTTCAATGTTTATTTTTTCCGTCATCGTATCTACGATGTTGGCATTCATTAAATATGACGAAAAAAAAGATATCTTTAAATATGGGTTGAAGTTATTGATATATATGGTTGGCGGCGTCATTGTGGTCAGTTGGATCATGTATTTCTTTTAATCTCTCTTTTTTAATCTCTTTTAATCCGTTGGCGCTGCCGCGGGGGGTTTAGAAGGAAATTCCGATACCGCCCTGGTAAGTAAAACCGCCCAGATTGACATCGCTTTTCGACTTAAGCATGACATCTTTGGCTTTCAGGTCGATAAACACCGGTTTCATGATATAAATCCGAAGACCGCCTTCAAAAAAGAAACCGGTTTGTTTTTCATCCACGGTACCGATGGCGCTTTCTTCCTTGATCATGTAGTAACCGGCGCCGCCACCCAGGTAAGGCAGGATCACAAACTTGCAGCTTTTGGTAACGGGTAACAGCAGTCGCAGGCCGACTTCGGCCGGAAGGATTTTCAGGGTCGTGGTGTCGTGGGTGTAGGTGGTTTGTCCGTCGACTTTCAGGTAATCCGTGTGGACGAAGGCTTCAAAGATATTGGATAATCGGAAACCCAGATCCGCGTTATAGGTCGTCGGGGAATCCCCGTAAACGTCTTTGTAAAGCGACGAAGAAAAGTTGCGGATACCGGCGCCCACGCTTAAAGAAATTTTGGAAACACAGTTTCGGGATTGCGCGTTCAGAGATGGAGAAACGCCGAGTATAAAGGTAACCAGGATCGCTAAAATCAAAAATTTTTTCATAATTCCTCCTAATCGTGTATATGTGAACTTTTGCGAAGTGAATGCAAAAGAGATTATATCATAACCGGGAAAGATGATCAAAATTTTAAAATACGGCCTTACAAAATCCCAACCGGAATCACGGTGACCAGGATTCCGGATTGATCGATTTTTTGTTCGAGCGGTTTGGCTTCGTCTTCGCTTAATTCCACAAATACCAGGTAGGTAATCTCCGTCAGTCCCAATTGTCGGCCGTAAGAGGCCGCCTGTTCGATCCCTTTTTCAAACGTATAGATATCCCGAAAGCTTTTTAATTCCAGGGCGTGGATTTTTCCGCGGTATTTGAGAATCAGATCGATCTTGCCGTTTCCCGTTGGAAACTGCGGGATCACTTCAATACCCCTGGGTTTGAGTAAATCGTAGAGGTAGCGGTAGATATTAAAATGATAAATGGCCTCATAGATTCTCAAATCGGTTTTACGCCGTGGGGCGTTTTCAAAGAAATCTTTCCGGTTTTTCTTGACATATTCTCGGTAGCGTTGAATGATGCCGGGCACATAAAGGGTGTCGTCGGTGATGGCGTCTTTCATCGCATCCAGGGGATGGATCAACTGGCCCAGTTTTCCGAATAGTTGTCTGGCAAAATAATTGAATATTCGTTTTTGAACAAACGGGCTGGAAAATTTTACATAATAGTCGTTAAGGCCGACCTTTTCCTCGGTGATCACACCATTCATATATAAATAATTGATGTTGGGGTCGTCAAAATTGAATTCGACTTTTCCTCCGGTTTCAAAGAGTCCGATAACGGTTTGGTCATAGGGCGGCTGACTCACCTTGCTGATCAGGTTTAAGATGTTGTTATTGGGGAGGAGATGGAGGGCTGCCCCATAGGCTTCTTTAAAATGGGTCATATCAATGGGTTTGGTTTTATCCGGGTTGTAGGTTTCGGTCAACAGCTCCCCGAACCACCCGGTGAGACCGGGTTGACCGCGAACTTCGTCGTAGAGCTCGCGAATAACGGCTTCTTCGACCGGTTGCCCGCTTTCCCGTTCATACCATTTAAGCATACCGTGAACCTCATCATTGGTTAGATTGGGAATATGGAGACTACGCTGCACATTAAACGGGGAACCCTTCTGATTTTCGATGCCCAGCACGCTTCGCACCCCGATTAAGGCGACACCGTGAAGCAGGTAGGTTTTGTGTTCGGTGGGTTTATCCCACTCATTCATCCGCTTAATATAAATATCCCGAAACGCACTCACGACCGTGTTAATTCCTTCTTCGATCAGGGAATCGAATTCGTCCAGGATGAGAATAAGCGGTTTTTTCAAGGCGTCCTTTTTAAAAATGTCCTGGAATTTCTTTTGGGAATTAACGCCTTTAAACGTTTTTCCCAACCCTTCCCCGATATATTCGGCAATGTTTTCAATGACATCACCGGCGGTCTTCTGATCTTTGAGAGATTCCATACTGATGCTGATCGTATCGAATCGCTCGTCTCCGCGCAGGCGAAAAAGTACTTCTCGCATCAACCAGGTTTTGCCGGTTTGGCGGGAAGCCCAGACGGTAAAGTAGTGACCGCCTTTGGAGGGATTTTCGCCGACCAATTGGGTGCACGCTTGTTCGATCAACGCCTTTCTCGGCGCAAAAAAATGCAGGTCCGGATCTAACGGCCCGTAAGAACTAAAGCGTCTCATTTTACTCCTTTGCTGTACCCGACAATATCATTAAATATCATTCTATCATAGGCATAAAGAGAAAGCAATTTGTTTTATTCTTTAAACCATGCTTCGGCAAATGCGCGGTTATTGGCGGTTTCCACTTTATCCTGGATGGATTTATCCAGTAACCAGAGAAAGTTGAAACAGGTCCGGTTTTCAATTTCCCGGATGGTGGTCAAGTGGTCCAAAACTTTCTCTTCTTTTTTAGTCGCCTGATCGAAAATAAAGGCCACGGCGTCGAAATTGGCATCGATTTTATAACTTCGAGGAACAATAATGATCTTCCAGTAGCCGCTGGGCACCTTGTGGGTGACTTTGGCATTGGGCAGGCCGGGCATTTCCCGCTCATACAAGGGGCCGGTCATCGCATAAACCGTTTTATTGGTTTTGACGATATTGCGTTCCATGTTTTCCAATTGCACCCAGGGCCCTTCGTTCAAATCGGCTTTCTGGGGTGTAATATTACTGTAGTAATTGGATTGATACCAATACATGGAACCCCGAAAAGACGCCAATGGGGCCTGGTGGCCGCGCTCGTACTGCAAGGTTTTGAACGCATCCTTGTACGCATCGTTGGGTTCGGCTTCAAGGGTTTGAGTTTTGGTTAACCACGGGTCGGTTCGCCACATACGGGTTTGATCGTTTTCGCCCATTACATCGGTAATGGTTGAGCGGTAAGCCACCCAATCGGCAAAGCGCGTGATATTGTTGTTGCTTAACGCATAAATATCCCGGATAATCAATTCGTTGTCTTTGGGTGCGCCCAGCGGGTACCCATAAAAGAAATGTTTGCAATAAATGGTCATGGGTTTTTCCGATTGACCAAAAACAATTGAATCAGTTGAAACAGTTGAAACAGTTATAACACTTATCAGGATGCATAAAGTGATTATCCATAATTTTCGGTAATTTGGGTTCATTTTTCCTCCAAGACTTAACGTAGAATGGTTTCTCTAATGTATTTTCTAAAGATGGGGTAAGAATCGGCGTTGAATTTTTTTGAATAATTTTTTAAGAATATCGGATTCGTCTCCTCCCATGAGCAATAAGGAGAGAAAAACCAAAACGACATACACGGTGCCGCTGGCACCGATTTGCAGGAGTGCCCCGATCCGTCGATCCGGGTTAAAGTGAATGATCCCCGGATATTCGAAAACCAGGACTGCCGCAATGACGCTGAAACAAACCGCGACGAACGATTTGAAGGCAGTGATATAAAGGGGAGAGAGATTTAACTCTTCTTTTTTTCCATACTTATGGACGTAATCCCAAAGAATAACCAGAAAGATGAGCCAGAAACTGGTGAGCGAAGCGGCAGCGATTCCCGGTCCTTTCCAGAGGTCGCAGAATTTATAATAAATGTAGGCCGAAAAAACGGTGCAGATGGAGGATACGACCATGGGGCGCAGGGTATTGTGTCTCGAATAATAGCCGTTCATGAGAATTTGGAGTGCGGCAAACGGCGGAACGGCAAAGATGATATAGCGAAGGAGCATGGCCGTGTAATGGTTTTTTTCAAGCGTGAATGCACCGCCGAAATAGATCAGGGTAATGAGGGGTTGGGCGACCAGGAAGATGCCGCCGGCCAGAACAATGGAAAGAAAAACCACGCCGCGCATGGTCTGGCTCAATACCGAGGAAAACTCTTGGATGTTTTCGCTCTTCCACAATTGGGAGAGGTACGTGAGGGAGACCTGACCGGCCGCCTGGCCGATCAGGGCAATGGGAAGGAGCATAATGGTCCGGCTGAAATTGAGGCAGGAGATCGTGCCTTCGGCGATTCCTTGTTTGGCGCCAAAGTAGCGGATAAAGTGCTGGTCGACAGTCAGGAGGGAGACGCCGATCATTAGCGGCAGGGTCAATTTGATGTATTCTTTGAATTCGGGTGATTTGAAATTAAAGGACAATTGGTAGCGGATGGTTTTCCCGGCCATGAGGTAGCAGATGAAAAATGGGCCGAAAAAAGCGCCGATAAGCACACCGATGCTCAGGCCTTCGATCCCGATGACGCTCCCGAGGCCCAGGCCGCCCAGAATGATGCCGAGGTTATAGATATTGGGGCCCCAGATATTACCTCGGAAATCCTGGCGGGCGCGAAGCGTGGCGTTGATCATGCCGCCGACCATGAAAAAGATTTGGGCGGGTAAAACGATTCGGGTCAATTGAACCAGTTGACCAAATTGAACGGGATTTTTGGCAAACTTTGGAAAAATCACCGCCGAGAGCCAGGGGGTCAGGACGATTCCCACGATGGTGAGAAAAAGAATCACCAGGGTCATGGGTGTAAAAATAGCAGTAAAGATTTCCTGGCCCTTGTTATCGATTTGGGGCGGGTCGGTTTCCGTGACATGCTTGGCGAGCATGGGAATCAGGATGATGCTGAACGCGCCGCCGGCCAGCATGTAGCTTAATGCGTCGGGGATAAAGAAAGAGGCGATATAGATATCGGTCAAGCCGCCGGCACCGAATTTTCGGGCGATGATAATATCGCGGATTAAGCCGAGAAACCGGCTGATAAAGTAAGCGACCGCAATCAGGCCTGAACCCACAGCAATTTGTTTTATTTTACCGGACATCATTTCCTTTTGTACGTTATATTATATTCGTTATATTATATTCATTATACTTATATTTCGTTATCCGTTGTTTACTCTGCTTGGGGAAGAGTGATTTATTATCGGGAATTCGAATGCGTTTTGATGATTCCCATATGATAATCTTATCATGGTTCGCGAAGGAAATCAATAATGCCCCCGATGTGTGCTTGACAGGAAGCCGTTTAAATGCTAATATCGAATATTGAGATACAATCAATTATCCCACAAATGATTTTTCTATATTGATCATTAATAAATATTATAACTATTATAACGAGGTAGCGAAATGAAGAAGAATGAGCGAGAACATTTAAAAGTCGATCCGTTTAAACAGTTTATTGAAAAGACACTCCATTTGATGCGAACCTATTTACGGCAGATCGAAATTGTTGCCGTCTGTGTTGTCGGAATTATCGTGATTGTTGCCGGTGTGAAACTTTACCAATACTATTCCGCCAAATCGGAAAATGCGCTCTACAGCAAAGTGATTCAAATCAAAGCGGATGAAAACCTGACCGTTGACCAGAAAATCGAGAAACTGAGTAAATTGGATACCAAAGGCGGCATCTGTTCTTCCGTTAAATTATTCCTTGCGTCCTTGTATTTCGAAAAAGGCGACCTCAACAAAGCCCGGGAAGCCCTGGACAAATATTCCTCTTCCGATATCAAAGTCCTGGACGATCAAAAGAAACTTCTGGAAGCCGATATCCTGAACGCGTCCAATAAACCCAAAGAAGCCCTCGACATTCTGGATAAACTGATGGCTGACCCCAAATCATCGGTTGCCAAAGATTTTATCCTCATCAAGATGGCCGGAATCCAGATCAAGACCGGACAAAAGGATACAGCAAAGGCCAACCTCACGAAGATTACCGAAAATAATTCCCCATCTCCCTATGTTTCGCAGGCCAAGGATTTACTCGACCAAATAAACGATTAATTGCTTTATATCGTAGAGACGTTGCACGCAACGTCTCTACGACACACATAATCCCACACCTAAACCAAACCCTTACTCTTGTTTACTTAATAATAACTCGGCCTTCTTCTTTCTTCGGTATCACCTGCCCGATTAAATAATAGGCTTCATTCATTGCTTTTAGATGGTCCTCGACCTTCGACAGATGGTTTCGATCGATGATCAACACCATTCCGATTCCCATATTAAACACGCGGTACCGCTCCTCCATGCTGACATTACCTTTTTCACACAGATAGTCAAAAATCGGCGGAATGGGCCAGACCTTTTCCACCCGGATCGATACGTGATCCGGTAAAACCCGGGGGATATTATCCAGAAATCCCCCGCCGGTAATATGCGCCATCCCCTTGATTAACTGATCCTTCGCCAATGCCATGACCGGTTTTAAATAAGACCGGTGAACGGCAAGCAGTTCGTCACCGATGGAATTGGAGAATCCCTCAAGCGTATCATTCACCGATAAATGCAATTGATCGAAGAGGATGTAGCGCGCCAGGGAGTAGCCGTTGGTATGGAGTCCGGTGGATGGTAATCCGATGACCAGGTCTCCGGCTTCGATATTTTTTCCGTCAATGATCTCGTCATGGTCGATGATTCCCACGATAAAACCCGCCACATCGTATTCGCGATCCTGATAAAAGCCGGGCATTTCAGCCGTCTCACCGCCCAACAACACAAATTCGTTTTCCAGACATCCTTCCAGGATTCCGGAGACAATCGACGAAATGGCAGTGGGTTCGACTTTTCCCGACGCAATATAATCCAGAAAAAACAGCGGCTTGGCACCATACACCAGAATATCGTTCACACAGTGATTGACCAGGTCCTTCCCGACGGTGTCATGTTTATCCATCATGAACGCGACTTTTAATTTCGTGCCCACGCCGTCGGCGGAAGAAACCAGCACCGGTTGCTTCATATTCTCTTTCAACGGAAAGAAACCGCTAAACTTACCGATTTCTTTTACACCCATTTTTTTTACCATTTGTTTAATCATTGAAACGGCTTGATTTCCCTTATCGATATTCACGCCGGCTTTCGAATAAATGCTTTCAGACATTCCGGGTTTCCTCCTCATTGATTTCCATTCATCTCATCGGATGCATTCGTTATTTTATTTTCTCCACAGGAATACTAATTTCGGTTCTCAGGTTTTCGGGTTTCACCTGCTGAGGGTTATCCAGGTACTTTTCCTGAATCGGTCCGACCATTTTGTAATTGTTTTTATTGATATAGTCATTCATTTTCGCATACGCTACGGAGGACTTTTCATAAGGCCCAACATACATCATGGATACGACGGTTGGATACTTCCAATCGATCTTTTTCAGCGGGGCTTTCACCGCCGCATCATGGGGCACAATGAATCCAATGGCCCATTTCAAATCTTCCGGTTTGGTGTTCATGGGCGAATTATAATAAATCCCAACCATTGGCCCGGCAGGTGTCAGGCCTTGCCTGAAAAATTCGCCTATAAACGCACCGATGTTTTTCTCCATATCGGTATAAGGTCCCGTGAACTCCTGAACCGCGCATGTGTACGATTGACCTTCCTTAATCGTGACCGGGGCCTCTTGAGCCAGCATCATGATTCCCATCCCCATCAAAAGGAAAATTAAAAACAACTGCTTTTTCATTGCAAAACCCTCCAAATTCGAATTGAATTCATGAACTATTTTACACCATTCTCTTTAAAAAAGGAATAGAGGGGATCGTTTGGGAAAAATTTCTCCGTTCCTTTTGCCGTTATTTAGCGACTTAGAAACCTGGCGCGCGACGTCTCCCGTCTCATTTCGCACAAAATAATTAGTCAATGAGTAATAAAATAATCGTTGCACGCCAGTTTCCCCTGATGAAAATAATCCTTGACAAAATTGAAATAAAAACTTATGATTGTATCTGTAATATAGGTACAGATAAAAATATGCTTAACGAGAGAAAAGAATCCAGACCGGGTGAAGTTGGCCTCTTTATTGCGCGTCAACCGATCTTTGACCGCAAGAACGATGTCTTTGCCTACGAACTGCTGTACCGATCCAACATGGAAAACCGGGCATCGATCGGGGATGAAGA
Organism: Candidatus Omnitrophota bacterium; assembly: GCA_050258455.1. Taxonomy (GTDB): domain Bacteria; phylum Acidobacteriota; class Aminicenantia; order UBA2199; family UBA2199; genus JAKAGC01. The sequence goes on from JBLMYT010000012.1 coordinate 114,759, forward strand.
ATACGCAACCATCAAAGTGATCTCCAATAGTTTGATGATCGGTCTGCAAAAACTCACCGAAGGCAAACGGGCCTTTATCAATTTCAATCATAAATTATTGATCGGAAACGTCCCCTTACTCTACAGCAACCAAATGCTGGGCGTTGAAATCATCGAAACCGTATCGCCCGAAGACTACATCCTTAAAGCCTGCAGCCGAATAAAAAATTTAGGCTACCCGATCATCCTGGATAACTTTGTTTTAAAAGAGTCAACCGCCCCCTTTCTCGAATTTGCCGACATTATCAAAATCAATTTTCAAACCACACCGCGCAAGGACCGCCTGTCGATTTTACAAATGGCTAACAATTCGATTAAATTTCTGGCATCCAAAGTCGAAACCAAAGACGAATTCGATGAAGCGTTTCACCTGGGTTACTCCTACTTTCAGGGATTTTATTTTCAGAAACCGACTCTGATTCAATTTTCGGAAATGCCCGGTTATAAACTCAATTACCTGTCGATACTCCGAATGATCTTTAACCCGGAATCTCAAATCAGCGAAATCGAAGAAACCATCAAACGCGATGTGTCTCTGACCTATAAGTTATTGCGGTTTATCAACTCCGCCGCCCATGGGTTCAAGGTCGAGATTCGCTCGATCAGCCACGCCCTGCTGCTCCTGGGAAAACGCGAACTGAAACGCTGGTTAACCCTGATCGTGATGAGCAGCCTCGCCAAAGATAAACCGTCCGAATTAATGAAAATGGCGGTTATTCGCGCGCGATTCTGCGAACTCATTGCCCAGGAGTATAACCTGGCGTATTCGCCCGAAGATTTATTCCTGATCGGTATGTTTTCCATGTCCGAAGCTTTTTTGGATCGCCCCCTCCATCACATATTGGACGAACTCCCCCTCGAACGCCATATCAAATCGGTCCTCCTCAACGAAGACGGCCAGGCCGGCGATGCCCTGCAATTCGTCAAAGCGTTTGAGAAAGCCGATTGGGAAGCCACTTCCCGGTATGTGAAGAAAATGGAAATGAACGAGGAAAAATTGGCGCTCCTGTACCTGGATGCCGTCGAATGGGCGAAGTTTCTTTGACGTGTCTTTAATGCTTCCCGATTGAAGCGATATTGCGGTTGCGTTTCCGCATCCATTGAGGTAATCCGAAAAATGTGGTAAAATTATTGCATGTTCACACACACATACCAAAAGAAATCGAATCGCGTACCGTTTCTGTTAACCGCTTTACTGGGTCTTGCGCTTCCGGCTCTGGGCTACGTGGGACCGGGCGCAGGCTTTGCCTTTGCCGGATCGTTTTTCTTCATTTTTGCTGCATTTTTTCTGGCTATCTTTAACTTTCTGACCTTTCCCGTCCGCGCCCTGATTAAGTTTTTAAAACGCCTCAAAACTTTAAAAAATGCCAAATACAAACGGGTGATTATCATTGGCTTCGATGGCATGGACTACCGCCTGCTCTCCCGCTTCATGAAAGAAGGAAAAAAATTTCCCCACTTCCAAAAACTGGCAGACCAAGGCACCTTTGCTCCGCTCTGGAGCACCGAACCCCCGATCTCACCCGTCGCATGGTCCACCTTTTCCACGGGCGTCAACCCGGGCAAACACAATATCTTCGATTTCTTAACCACGGACCGCAACACCTACATGCCGAAAATGGCCGGTTCGGATATCCTTCCCCCCAAACGGAACATGAAACTGGGAAAATACGAGTTTCCGATTTCCAAACCCAAGATCGAATTGAAACGAAAGAGTCAGAGCTTCTGGAAAATCGCTTCCGAAAAAGGCATCTTTACGAGTGTCCTGCGCGTGCCGTTCACGTTTCCGCCGGAAAAATTTCCCGGTCTCATGGTCGCAGGATTGGGAACCCCCGATCTTCGCGGCACGCAAGGAACCTTTAGTTTTTTTTCCGATCAATCCCCCGATTCCTCCAACGCCAACGGCGACCATTACGATATCTCCGAAGGGGTATTCGGAAAACTCGAAAAAGCGGCATCGCCGGCCCCGTCTTCCGCTGAATATACGGTATACAAAGGCAAAATAAAAGGCCCCACGCATCCGTTTATTAAAAACGGCCCCCAACTGGAAACCCCATTCACCCTAACCGTGACTCCCGACGCTCAAGCCGCCACCGTCAAGGTGGGGAAAGAATCGGTAAAACTGGAAAAAGGGAAACTCTCCGGCTGGATGAGGCTGGAGTTTAAAGCCGGAATCGTCAAGATTCCCGGGATCGCGCAATGGGTGCTGGAAAGCGCGGAACCGAATCGTCCCATCCGCCTGTACCTGTCGCCGATTCATATCGACCCGGAAAAACCCTCGATGCCGATTTCCCACCCGCGAATCTTCTCGGTCTATCTTTCCAAATTGCTCGGTCCCTATGCAACCCTGGGAATGGCCGAAGATACCTGGGCCGTGAGCGAACGGGTGCTTTCCGAAGACGCTTTCATCGAGCAAGTCTATACCTACCACCACGAACGGGAAAAGGCGTTTTTCGATACCTTCAAAAAATATAAAAACGGCCTGATCGTTCAGGTGTTCGAAGCCACGGACCGAATCCAACACATGTTCTGGCGCTACTTTCCGGATTCGGGCTCCCGCTCGGATAAACCGTCCCGGGAACCGCAGGTCAAGGAGGCCATCCTCCACTGCTACCAGGCCATGGACCGCTTCCTGGAAAAGTTATTTAAAGTCATGAAAAAAGACGATCTGTTGATGATTGTGTCCGACCACGGATTCAATGCGTTTAACCGGGGCTTTCACCTCAATTCCTGGCTCCACCGGGAAGGGTACCTGGTCCTCAACGAAGGAAAAACCGCCAGCGGCAAATGGTACGCGGATGTGGACTGGTCCAAATCGCGCGCCTACGGGCAGGGGTTAAACGGGATTTTCTTAAACCTGAAAGGTCGGGAAAAATTCGGGATCGTGGAACCGGGTCCGGAGGAACACGCCCTCAAAGACGAAATCAAGCGAAAGTGTGCGGAAGTCAAAGATAGTGAAACGGGGCGAAACCCCATTCAAGCCGCATTCAAGCGCGAAGAGATCTACCGCGGTCCCTACACGGTGAATGCGCCGGATATTGTCGTCGGCTACAACGTGGGATACCGCGTCTCCTGGGAGTCGGCCGTCAATTATGTGAACCCGACGGATGCCCCCTTATGCTCCGACAATACCCGGATGTGGAGCGGCGACCATGCGTTTACGCGTGCCGCGGTTCCCGGTATCTTCTTTTCCAATAAGAAGATCAACCAAACGGATCCGACGCTCGCGGATATCTCTCCGACCGTACTGTCCGCCCTGGGCATCAAGCCCCCGGCATTTATCGACGGCCGGGATCTGGGAATTTGAAAAAACGAATGTTGATCATTAATCAATATCACTTAAATATGAAACCATCAATGAAAAGGAGAAACATATGGCTACAAAAGTGAAACTCAGCAAGGAAGCCGCCGAAAAGGCAGATCATATTATTGCATACCACGGGTATTCCTCCCTGGACGAAATGGTTGAAAACCTGATCGGAAACGAATACGACCGGATCAAAACCGGCGGCAACAAAGACGAACAGGCCGAAGCCCTCAGCGGCCTGGGTTATATTTCCTGATCCGCGCTTCCGAAACCACCATGATTCACGCAGTCAATGTCGCGGTCACCCGGGCGTTCGATTTCCTTCTGGTTCCGTTTCAATTCATCGATCCGCGCTGGGGGTTATTCGCGTTAAGCGTCTTGATGGCGTTTATCGTTTTATATATATATAAATGGGTATCGGCGCCCCATCTGATCAAACGGACCAAAGACCGGATCAAAGCCAATATCCTGGCCATTCGGTTATACAAAGATTTGTGGAAGGTCATCCTGTTGTCGTTTGTTAAGAGCTTGTATTACACCTTGAAGTATTTTGGATTGAATTTTGGCCCGGTTCTGATCCTCCTGCCCCTGCTCTTTCCCCTGTTTGTCCAGATGGATATCCGCTACGGTATGAAACCGTATCGCATTGGCGATGAAATCGTGGTCAAAGCCACTTTCGCCAACGGCGGCATCGAAGGCAAAGAAATCCGGCTGTTGAGCGATGATCATTTTAAACCGCTGATGAATCCCGTATTCATCAAACCGCTGAATGAAGTGAACTGGAAATTGGAAGCCCGGAAAAATGGGGTCACGCAGGTACGGATCCAGGTTCAGGATAAAGTCTATGAAAAGAATCTGGTGATCGGAAACGTCCCCGGTGCCGTCTCGAATCGGAAAATGAGGGAATCCCGCTGGGCGCATTTCCTCTATCCCGCCGAGCCCTTGCTCCCGGACCGGGGCGATGTGGAAAGCATCTCGGTCCATTATCCGGAAAACGACCTGAGGGTCGGCATTCCCATGCACTGGCTGGTATTCAACCTGATCGTTGTGTTTGGCGTGGTTTTGGCCTTTAAAAACAAGTTTGGAATCGAATTTTAACGATTTTAACGGATGAAACTCGTACTGATCTGTGTGGGGGAATTGAAATTCAAGGGGCTGGTCGAGCTGGAACGCCAATACATTGACAAAATCAATTTCTTTACCGGTTTTGAGGTTCGGGGAATCCGGGACATCAAATCCGACGACGATGCCATGAAGAAGAAGAAAGAGGGGCTGGCCATACTGGAGTTGCTGGACAAACGGGATTTTGTCATTGCCCTGGATCAATACGGGAAAAAAATGGACTCTCTGGCCTTTGCCTCTTTTTTGGAAGACAAGATGATGCATCATCCTCACCGCCTCGTGTTTCTGATCGGCGGCCATGCCGGTTTATCGGAGCTTCTCAATGACCGGATTCAGGTCAAACTATCGTTTTCCGATTTGACGTTTGGGCACGACATCTTCCGGTTGCTCTTTCTCGAACAAGTGTACCGTGCCTTTACCATCATCAAAAAAATAAAATACCACCGGTAAATAAAAATTACGATAATTCTTTCATAATTTGAAATCTTCGTCGATTTATGGTAAATTATAGGGGAGTATTGTATTGCAGGAGGCATGATGCAACAGGATCCGGAAATTTCAAATTTAAGCAAGGTATGTGAGATTCTCAAACCATTAAATAAAGCGCAGATTTACCGTATAATTCAATGGATTGAAGACCGTTACGAAATCAACGATAACCCGCCCGAACCCGAACCCGCGATTGAGCAATCTACAGACGAAGGCACCGAAGCCGACGAAAGTAACGAAATCGAAAATAAATAAAATATAAAAAGACGGAAAGAGATTCAATGGTTAAATCGATGAATTGAGCCTTGAGATGGTTTAAAATTCTCTCAAGCCCGCAGGGATTCTTGATTTTTACTCCAAAATATTATATTGTTAATAGGATGAAGAAATGGGTAAATATTCCGAATACGTTGAGCACGATGCGTATCATGACAATTCCTGTCATTATGTATCTGATTTTCCATACGACCCCCCAGACGTTCCCTATTCTGATTACGGTTTACTTTTTCTCGATATGCCTGGATTTTTTTGACGGCTTCCTGGCCCGAAAATTATCCCAGGAAACCGAATTGGGAAAAATCCTCGACCCCATCGCCGATAAATTGATGGTATTCGCGCTTGTCTTTTCCTTGATCGTGAAAGCGGATTTCCCCTTGTGGTTAGGAATCGTCATTGTGGCCAGGGATATCCTGATCCTCATTGCCGGTGCCGTGATTTTCAAGGGAAAGCACACCATTCTCTCCTCGATCCTGGTGGGAAAGATTACCTTCGGTTTGCTCAGCGCGCTCCTGCTCATCTACATTCTCGACCTATCGGTCAGCATTGACCTTGAAGTCTTAAAAAATTTCTTTGTCCCCTTGTGTACCTGTTTCATTGCCTGGTCTTTCCTCGAGTACTATAAAATATATATAAGGAAAAAACATGAATACTAACGTCAAGCCTATTCTCGTCGTCGATGACGATCCGGAAATTCGTGAATTGTTAACCGTTTTTTTGGAAGAGAAGGGTTTTAACGTAACAACCGCCCCCGATGGCCTTCAGGTCATGGATCGTATCCACCACGACATGCCGAGTATTGTGATCATGGACCTGGTGTTGCCGGGAAAACCCGGTATTCCCCTGGTCCGATCGATTAAAGCGACGTATGCGATTCCTCTCATTATCATATCCGGAATATACAAACGGGAAGAAATCGTCGATCTGATCGAAGAATGCAAGGTCGAAGGATTCCTCGACAAACCCATTGATCTTCATCGTCTGATGGATATTGTGAATTCAATTATTAATGCATGATACGTTTAACTCTTTTAGTTTCTTTTTAAAAAAAAAATTTAACAATCAGAAGGTTCGTAAAATCCCCATTAATGCCGGGTTCCCTTGCCCCAACAAGAACGGCAAAATTTCGGACAAAGGCTGTATCTTTTGCGATACGTACGGCTCGGGTCCGATTCCCTATTTTCATTTGCCCATTTCCGAACAAATCAAGAGTTTTATCGGGGACCACACCGAATTCAAATACATTGCCTACTTCCAGGCGCATACCAACACGGCAGCCCCGGTCGAGATCCTGCGAAAAACCTATGACATCATCTTTGATTTCGATGAAATCGTCGGACTCTCGATCGGTACCCGGCCGGATTGTATCGCCGAGGACGTGTACCCGCTACTGGAAGAATTGAATCAAAAGACATACCTGACCGTGGAACTGGGGCTTCAATCCATTCATCCCCAAAGTCTGCAATTTCTCGATCGCAACCATACGTACGCACAGTTTCTGGAGACCTTTGAGAAGCTCAACCGTCGGGGGATCGATGTGGTGGTTCATTTGATCGTGGGCATCCCGGGTGAAACCCCCGACCACATGATGGAAACCATTGGCGAGATGAACCGGATCCAACCGGCCGGGATCAAGTTTCATCTCATGCATGTGTTAAAGAACACGCGATTATTCGATCTCTATGAAGCGAACGCGTTCCGGCTCCTGGAGCGGGAGGAATACATGGAACTGGTCATTCGCTTTTTGGAACACCTGGCGCCTTCGATTGTGGTCCATCGGGTCACGGGCGAGCGCGACCGGCTCATTTTCCATGCTCCGGCCTGGTCCCAGGAGCGGCACAAGGTCATCCAGACGATCCGCGCCCGAATGACGAAACGGGGCACGTTTCAGGGCTGCTGTTTTCAACCGCGTGAAGAAACGCCTCGAGAATCAGGATCCGAATTAAAATGAATCTTATGATGTGTTTTATGATATATATGATATAATGGCGCATGGAGGTTTTTTTCAACATGGAACACGACACGAATCAGGATAACAGTCATCAGGTCAAACCCTTAAAAATACAGAACGGTATATTTGTTGCGGGTCATCCTCGGAGCGGCACCTCGCTGGTCTGTAAGCTGCTGGAAACGGCCGGGGTTCATTTCCCTTCGGATCTGGCCGCCGATCAATATAACGCGGACGGCTATTTTGAACTTTCTTCGGCAAAGGAACTGGAAAAGAAATTAATCGACGAAGCCATGACCCCTTCCAATATCATCGAACTCAACGCCATCATCCGTATCTTAAATGAAGGCAATGGACTCACCGGTTTAAAAATTGTCCATATTCCCGCCTTGTTCTTCTACAAGCACCTGTGCAAAAATATGCGCGTGGTCTTTGTGTACCGGAACCCGTCGGATGTGTATTCGAGCATGCTGCGGCGCGGGATCTCCAGTTTCAAGCTCGATTGGTTTCGCAACAACAATGCCATTATCTCCGGTTTTGAAAATATCCCCAAAAGTATCATCATCAGTTATGAGTTTCTCATCAACGGCAAGGGCGAAACCATCAAAAAAGCGTTTAAAAAGCTGGGCTTTAATGTCAATCCGGAAGCCATTAAGGAAGATTCCCGTACTCAGGAAAACAGCGGCGTTGTCCTGACCCAAGACGAGAAACGGTTGTACGATTACTTAAAAAAATTGGAAAAAAAGAGTTGGAAATAAACGGAAGTGTCTAATAAGTTGGTTTGAGTGGTTTGAGATGGAAGAACCGGTAGAGAGCCAGGGTTTCAACTCTCTACCGGTACCGAATCGGTGAATTACTTCTTGGCGGCTTTTTTGGCAGCCGGGGCTTTTTTATCCGCCGGTGCTTTCCCCGCTTTGTCGGCGGCGGCTTTCTTGGCCGCTTTTTTTGCTTCTTCGTCGACGATGTATTTTTCTAACTTTTTAAGATCCGCGTCCAGGGTAAATACCGGCAAAATATCGGTTGGAACCTCGGTGACCTGGTTGAGGACGAACTGGGCTTCCATCGGGATGTTTTTATATTTATCGAGCAGTTGTTTTGCCCGAGCATAATCGCCGGCGGATTCGATTTCCAGCAGTTCCGTTGCCAGTTGTTTCACGGCATTGACGATATTTTTGGGATCGATTTGGAATTGACCCGTGGTCTTATCACAGATAATCCCCTTTTTTTCCATGAGGTAATTCAATTGAAGGGCACACCCGATGCCATGGGCTTCGTTGGCCCCAAACCGCATGACTCGGAAGAGTCCGCCCAGGTAACTGGGGTAAAGTTCTTTGTCGATATTTCGGGCAAAGATTCCCTTTTTGGCCAGATACAGGCAGTTCCAGAGCCCGAGGATATCGGCTTTGGCCTCTTCGATCGCGGAATTGAGTTCCTTGAGTTCTTTGGCGACCGTGGTGGGTTTGCCGTCTTTGACGATGTTGCCGGGGCCCAGACCATGGGACACCTCGTGCATCAGCAAAAAGCTGAAATACCCGCCAAAGGAGACATTGGCGTAATCCTTTTTGGTGAGCGCTTTGGAGGCGATGGGCAAGAGGCTTTTCCGGAACTTGGCTTCCGAGACGTTTTTAAGCATAATCTTTTTCGAGCCTTTGAGTTCTCGGACCCGTTCATCGTTGGGAAGATTAAAGGCCGACGTCTGAACGCTGCATTTGGCTTCGCCGCCGGTGTACAGCTCATCGACGACCAGGATGGGAGAACTCTTGCCGTGCTTAAACTCTTTCTTGTATTTATCGGCAACGGGTAAGTTCTTTTCCATATCGTCGAGGGCTTTGGCGACCTTTTCCATTTTTTTGCTTTCCTCCGGATCCACGACACTGACAAAGGATTCAAAGGCGGCTTTGTAGTTAAACAAACCATCCTCATAAACCTCGTACGGACCGATGACCACTTCGATTTTATGATCATTGAGGTCCATCCAATCGATATCGCTTTGGAAATAATCGTTGCTGAGGAACGCGTCGGCCCGGGAGCGAAGGTATTTCTTGAGGGACGGGTTGGGAACGGCTTTGGCGGCGTCCCGAAGGTATTGGGCGGCTTTTTCCAGATCTTTTTTATAGTATTCGGAATAAGGAACCGCCGTCAATTTTCCATCCTTTCGGACAATCACCGTATAAGGCGAGGTGAAATTCTTCTCGTCTCCCGGATTGGCTTTGATATGGGATTCGAATTCTTCCTTGGTGATGTCTTCGGGGTAGTAGTTGGCGCCCGGGAGTTTCTTTTCATTCAGGTTGATAAACGGTTTATCGTTTTCCAACCGGTCGAACGGTCCGAAATTCAGGTTGAAATAATTCATCAACGGCTTGATTTTCGGATTTTGACGGTACATTTCCTTGATGGCTTGTTTGATTTCGACGTTTTTACTGTAGACTTGTTTTAAAAATATGCTATCCATGGCCCGCGACGCGCGCACGAGCAGGGTCAGGGTTTTGATTTCGTTGTTGCTGTATTTGGATGGGTCGTAAGACACTTCGATGGGAATCATCTTTTTGGCTCGTGCCACCAGCACATTCAAATCCTCGTGGTCTTTGACCACTTCGGTCGGCGCAAGATGGGCGGTGGGTTTATCGGTTTGGTTCATGGATTTCTCCTTTTTTCCGCAGCCGAAGGCCAGGAAAATGATCACCAGCGCCAGAGCGATGTATTTATATTTCATTTACTCCTCCGTTGAATCAACTTGAATAAAAGGCAAAATTATTTTCTGGGTTTCGGAGGGGCCGCTTGTTGAGTCGCGGGCTGGGAGGCAGTGGGTTCGGGGGGTTCGATGCTGAGCAGTTGAACTTCGAAGATTAAGACGGCATTGGGTCCGATTACAGCGCCGGCGCCCATTTCTTTATAAGCCAGATCGGAGGGGATAAAGAATTTATACCGGGATCCCACCTTCATCAACTGAAGACCTTCGCTCCATCCGGGAATGACCTTGGATAATTCGAAGATGGCGGGTTGGCCGCGTTTGTAAGAACTGTCGAATTCGGAGCCATCCAGGAGCGTGCCTTTGTAGTGCACTTTGACCCTGTCGGTTAATTTGGGCATTTCGCCCTTTCCTTCTTCCATCACGATATATTGAAGACCGCTCGGCGTGACTTTCACTCCGGGTTTTTTGGCGTTTTCTTTAAGAAACGACTGGCCTTCGGCTTTATTTTTTTCTCCCTGAACTTTTCGTTTGGCTTCGAATTTCTGTGTTAATTTTTGCGAAAATGCCCGAAGAATGATGTCTCGGTCTTGCGCCACGATTTGTTGTTTGTTATTGACAGCGGCATCTCTGATGCCCTGGTAGAAGGTATCCATATCCAATTCATCGGCAATTTCTTTAATTCGGGTACCGAGATCATAACCTACCGCGTAACTCACTTTTTGGCGTTCGACTTTAAGGTCCACTACTTTTTCGGGTCTGACTTCGGATTTCGAACAATTGACACTGATAATCAATAACGCGATCATTAAAACGAACATAAATTTTTTCATTATCCTATACTCCTTCAAAAGGTTTTATTTGTACTTCGAGATTTCAATAGTATCAGAAATTACGGCAAAAAACAAGAGACGGGTATCGCGGAATTAAGGATTCATCAGACGTCGGTCTCTTGTCTCAGAACGTAAAGATTTTGGGGGTAAGAAAATTGCTGAATTAAGGCATCGGGTATGCGGAACGTATGGGGATTGCGTTCCACCCAGATGACCAGGCCATGGGGATCGGTGAGGTTCAGGACCGGAATGTCCGTGGGGCTGTCGCCGCCGCCGATAACCGGCGGGGTATGACCCACCGCTCTGCGGTAAGCGTCGACTTTACCCGTTCCGACCGTTACGGGGCCGACCAGGGTATCGGTCAATACCTCGCCATGAACGGGATGGTGAAAAACCGCGGGCTGCATGGCCAGGACATGCGATCCCGGAATGCCGAAGCATTCTTCGGCCACCACTTGCACCGAATACCGGTTGGTCGCCGATATAATAAACACTCGGTAATGGGTTTGCCGGAGGTAAAAGACCAGGGCTTGCATGGCCGGATTGGGAACGGGTACGGGGATTTCCTCGCCTTCGGCTTCGAGAAAACCGGCAGTGGAGCGGAGCGCGTTACGAGTGGCGTCAATGATCGTGGTAGCGGGGATACCGGCCATGGCTGTCGTCATAAGCGGGTAGGCCACTTCTTTTCCTTCGCGTTCCAATATTTCTTTAAAGCCTTCCCAGGTTAACGCCATTTTTTGATGATCGACGGTGAGGGGTGCCCGACGTTCGCGTTCATCGATTTTCAACTGCGTAAACAAGGCATCTCCGATGTCTCCGATCAACAGTGTATTATCCAAATCAAAGACCGCGATTTTTTCGTCAAACGCGTATTCTCCTCGATCGAAGCGGGATTCGATGTATTGGAGGCGTTCCCCGATTCCCCGGGGAATCCGTGCCATTAACGCGACTGGGTTCATCGATTCAATCTGTTCCTTTCGTTTCATTCCGTTTCCGTTTTATTTTTATTTTTCGTGGGCATTATAGTATAAAACGCAGAGTAAAACAAGAGTTTCAGGCGCTTGACTTCTCTCTCAAAACAACTTAAAATAAAACCTCATTTCGAAATTAAAGACATATTAATATGGAGGAAAAAGAAATGAAACACCTTTTAAGAGTTTTATCAATCGTTGTTTTCATCGGATTTGTATTTGGCGTTTTTCTGGGACTTCAAGCCGAAGAAAAAGCCCTGACCTGCAGCAAAGAAGCCAAGAAAGATCAATGCAAGGCCACCTGTTCGGCCAGTTGCAAAGAAGTCTGCTGCCCGATTTGCAAAACCAAAGTCGATAAAGAGAAATCCGAATTCCGGACCGAATACAAGGATGGCGTTTATTATTTCTGCTCTGAAAAATGCAAAGCCGAATTTGATGCCAACCCGACGAAATATGAGCAGGGTTGTCACTATAAATACGTTTACGTTTGTATGACCGATAAGGAAAAATACGCTCAGCCCGGGAAATGCCCGAAGTGCGGAACGGAATTACGAAAGACCGAAGCCAAAGTATGCACCTGCGTCGAAATGGCCAAAGGCGGTTGCCAGGCTGCAGCCCCCTGCAAGTCCGAAGCTCCGAAAGGCGAATGCAAACACGCCACCGAAACTCAGACCAAGTAACAATCGTTTAATTAATTTTAGATAAAAAAATTAAAAAAGCCCGGAATGTTTCATTCCGGGCTTTTTTATTATAGATTGAGTGCTCCCTTGGACTTGTTTGACCCGCTCTTCCAAACGTTCGGCTCCTTTGACTGAAAGTAAGTCTCCTTGTGGCAAACGTAAGTCTCTTTTGACTGAAAGTAAGTGTCCTTTGACTAAAAGATAGTCTCTTTGTTGCAAAAGTAAGTCTCCTTTGACTAAAAGTTAGTCTCTTTGTTACAAAAGTAAGTCTCCTTTGACTAAAAGTTGGTCTCCTTGTTGCAAAAGTTTGTCTATTTTGACTAAAGTTGGTCCTCCTTGTGCGCGAAGTTTGGCTCCTTCCGCGTCAAGATCGTCTCCTTGTGCGCGGAGTTTGGCTCCTTCCGCGTCAAGATCGTCTCCTTGTGCGCGGAGTTTGGCTCTTTCCGCGTCAGGTTTCGCTCCGTATGCCCAAAGATCGTCTCCTTGCGCTCAACGTTCGGCTCCTTCCGACCGAAGTTCGCCTCCTTTAAAAACGCATAGGGAGTGTCAGGAATTTTGTGTAGATCGTACAGACGTAGCGCGCTACGTCTCTACAATATCCCTGACACTCTCTTTTTTACCGTGATGCGACTCAATCGGTTATTCGAAACCGAAAACTCGATCGTTCGTCCCATCGAATCCGTTTCTTCGGGAACCGCCCCATGAAGACCGTGTTCGGAAATGATTCCGATTCGATCATACCGGAGGTCGACGAGAAAGTCGGTTGAAAATGGAAGGGATGCCGATAATCATTTATAGGAGAATAGGCATTCTCCTATTTTCAATTGAATGGGTTTTAATCGTACCATAGTGGAATGTAAAGGCGAGAGGAGCCAGGCCGAAATGCCTGGCTCCATTTCATTATTAATCTCCCGGTGAGCGGACGCTCACCATGCAATAATCATCCACTTATTCTTCTTTTAGCCTTATTTTATTTAGCGTTCGGTTTCCGTCAAATCGTCTTCATCGATTCGAATGTACGCCTCAGAAAACAGTGTGCAAAATCTATCCGCGCTGATTTCTCCTTTCAAGAACGCTTCCAGTGGTTCATATAATTGTTCTTCTTCTCTCATTCTCTACTTTCCTTAAAATATTTCATTTGGGGGCCTTGGAAAATTAGAAGTAATCTGAAAATGGTCAATATAATATTTATTGCCTTTTTTAATTATGTAAATCTCAATCCAACCCAATCTTCTTCCATTCTCAATTGTGGACAAACAAATTCCGAAGAAGCCTTCTACTTTTCTTAATTCCCTTTCACCTTCATAAACTGAGAGAATCTCATCGATAAAATAAGGGCGCGTTTGGAGTTGAGGGTCATACATTTTCATAAATTTTAAGGCTCGCATTTTGTAGTTCTGATCAAGAAAATAATTGTTGAGCTCATTGATGTCTTTATTTCTGAAATCTCTTAAAAATTGTTTACAAAACTCAATTCTTCTTTATGGGATAGATGAGTAACCATTATCAAAATATCTCTTCTGTAAATAAAAAGAAGAAACCCGACCAGTAGCAATAATAGCATCGTATAACCGGTTATTCTCAGAACTTTTTTAAATGCTTCCATGCTCTTCAGCCGCAACCCCTTACCTGGGATTCGATGCCCCTTCAGGTCACTCATTTACAAATTCAGCGAAAAGATGATAAGGGAACTATATTATATGAAAAATACAATTCTTGTGCTTTTTCCGTCTCCTTAGTAAACACGAAATATCTTATATTAAAATCTGCAACTTTTTGTATGACAATCCTAGCGTCATCAATATAGGATATGGGAACCTCGTCTTGAGAAATAATATAAATAGTAGAATCCTCTCCTTTCGAATCAAGTAATTCACCGATATAGTCAAGCAATTTTCCACTCGATATTATTTTGGATTCGACTCTATAATTGATTTTCCCATTTTTCTTTTCTATCCAGAGATAAATGTTCTGGGACGGTTTTGCCGTTATCGAATACACCATTAACCCAAGTAAAACAATCAAACTTAAAACCATTATTTTTATGTTTATACGTTTCATTTTATTAATCTCCTGTATACCTTCTATATACTGATTTTTTTTCAAATTCAAATTCACCACGTACCGTGCTTACTTTATATCTATGAGCGCTGATACTTGATAATTCTCCCTTTTTATTGATTATCATAAAACCACAATGCCCCGATCTATCGGTTTGAGGAGTTGCTGCCACATCTCCGGGTAGCAGTTTTTCTCCTTTTTTCAATATTCTCCAATTAGGAATTTCTGTTTTCTCATCGGCCCATTCATTGGCCCTGGGAAGGCGAAAAAACCGATACATCCGGTTCTGAAAATACCGCGCTCCAAAATAATCCAACCCGGAATCGGCTTCCCGCTCTTTTCCCGAATATTTCAACCGCGGGATATAATCGGTTTTAAAACTCTTCTGCAAATCCCCATACGGTCCATACGCTTCCGAATACACAACATTCCCACTGTCATCACCAATGACCCGCGTGGAATTGACCTGATCACTCATATAATAATGGTATTTCCCAT
>JBLMYT010000013.1:0-97370 GCA_050258455.1 Candidatus Omnitrophota bacterium
CAATATCATCGAATTGATTGATCTTGAGGATATAGTATTCGGGATAGATGTCTGAAATCTTTTCCGTACCGTAAAGCTGCGCCTGGATGCTGTCCAGTTTGAGAATATCGTGTTTATTCAATCCGGTAAATTCCGTCTTACCACAGTAGACGTAATCTTCTCCCTGACCCAGGTCAAAATAAACCAGATTAATGGAGATCACTTTCTTGATCTGCGCATAAGGCTCTCCCTTTTTAAGATATTCGACCAGTGCCTTGGAAACTCCGAAAAGCATTCGAAGTAAATAATCGTATTCGGCTTCATGCTGGATTTCCACGATGATCAGTTCGTTCCTTGAATTTTCCACCATCATATCAACGCGATTGCATCGCGCGCATTTATATTCCCGGTTGCTCTCGCTTTCCAATATCTGACGAATTTTAATGTCGTCGCGTAATAACTCGCTCAAGAACCCCTCGAGAATGCCAAAATTAGCCTTATGCCGTAACAGCTTTTTCAAAGCCCAATCAAAACTGATTAATTTACGTTCACCGGTCATTTGTTATTCCTTGTGAATAATAAAATAATATATTTTCCTGTTAAAGTCAATATTTTTATCCACCGCACGCCAACTTCAAGCGCTAAGAGATTATTACGAAACGGTTCGAGAACCTAATATTTCAATTTCATCGATCGAAAGCCCCGTGCATTTTGAGACAAGAGCGGGAGATAATCCGATAGTCCCTCCTTAAGCATCTTTATGGCTGTTTTTTCAATACCTATTTCTTCTCCTTCCTTTCGTGCATAAATCAAAACCTGGCGTGGTTTAAGGGTGGGTTAATTCCGGCGGGGTCAGGACCTTTTTTAAAAAAGGTCCTGGTATCCCCAAAAGTTTTTTTATTTTTTATATGCGATGCTTGTAAGCTGCAACCATCATTTCACTGACAAGATTCGAATATTCAACGGGATTTTCCAACTCGTAACCTTCAATCAATAACGCCTGATGATACAACAACTCACTGAATTTTTTCAATTCCTGGGATTCTTTATCCTTTGCAAAAATATCTTCCAAAACCGAGAGCACTTCATGCCGTTCATTTAACTCCATGATCTTCGTGGGCTTGGGCGCAATCTGATTGGCACCCTTTAATAACTGCTCCATGTTAAAGGTCATCCCTTTATTGCTGGTCACGAGACACACGGGACTGGTGGTCAACCGCTTGCTGAGCCGAACTTCCGTGACTTTATCGCCCAGATGCTTCTTCATGACGGCAAAAAGATCTTTGTATTTGTTTTCCTTCTCTTTCTGTTCTTCACTTACTTTCTCTTCGGCTTTTTTATCCGGTTCCTTTTTCTCTTCCACGATGATTTTATCGAGGTCCAGATCCTGACGCGTAACGGACATCAACTTCTTACCGTCGTATTCATCCAGATTCTGGGTGACAAACTCGTCGATCTTGTCCACAAAGTAAAGGATTTCCACTTTCTTCTCTCGGAAAATCTCCATCTGCGGCATACGCTTAATGGCTTCAATATCTTTCCCGGAAGCAAAATAAATGTAGCTCTGTCCTTCGGGCATCCGTGACACGTACTCTTTCAACGTGGTATAACCGTCGATCTTGTAAGACGAAGGAAACATGACCAGATCCTGAAGCGGCTCTTTATTTTTGTAGGACATATAAATACCGCCCTTGATCGCTTTTCCCACTTCTTTCCACACTTCATTATAGGTTTTACGGTTATTCTCGAGTAAATCGGTCAGGGCTTTGAGAACCCGTTTCTCCAAACTTTTACCGATAATTTTTAACTGTTCGGTATGCTGTAAGATTTCTCTGGAAATGTTAAGGGAAAAATCGGGGGAATCGACCAAACCGCGGACAAACCGGAGATGATCGGGCAAGAGATCCCGACAATCGGACATGACAAACACATGATTGGAATACAAATGAATGCCGGCCGTGTATGTTTTTTCATACAGATTGGACGGCGGCCGAGTCGGGATAAACAACAACGCCGTATATTGAATGTTCCCTTCGGCTTTGATATGAATAACATCGGCAAATTCATTCCAATCATGAAAATGATGTTTATAAAACTGAAAATAATCGTCTGTGGTAATGTCTTTCTTATCGCGTTCCCAGATGGGAGTCTGAGAGTTGAGCTGCCGGCGCTCGATGACGGTTTCATATTTACCTTCGACCACTTTCCCGTCTTTATCCTTGATCGCCTGTTCCCGGGTGAAGTCCATTTCAATGGGATAAGCGATATAATCGGAATACTTTTTGATGAGGTTTTGAATCGTATATTGATTCGTAAAATCTTCGGAAGGTTCATTGGTTTCATACGATTCTTTCCGGAGATGAAGGACGATTTCGGTACCGCGTTTTTCCAGGGGAACGTGCTCGATGGTAAAGGTGCCATCACCGATCGATTCCCAGCGGGTCCCTTCCCGGGTTCCCGAGGGCCGAGACGTGAGTTCCACGCGTTCGGCAACCATGAAGCAGGAATAGAAACCCACACCGAATTTTCCGATTAATTCGATATCGTCTTTGTTTTTCATACTATCCAGGAACGCTTTGGAACCGGACTTGGCAATGGTTCCGATATTCTGAATGACTTCATCGTAATTCATACCGATACCATTATCGGAAATGGTGAGTGTTTTGGCTTCTTTATCAATGGAAAGAGTGATTTTAAATTCCGCATCATCTTCCAGGATTTCCGGTTGGGTGAGGGAAATAAAGTTTATTTTGTCGATGGCATCAGAAGCATTGGAAATCAATTCGCGAAGGAAAATTTCGCGGTGAGTATAGAGAGAATGGATCATGATGTTGAGCAATTCTTTGGTTTCGGCCTGGAAATTATGGGTTTCTTTGGCTTCGGTGTTCTCGGTTACTTCGTTCTTTCCGGTTTTTTTTGCCCTGCATTTTGATTGAGCTAAATTCTCAGATTTCTTTGGTTTTTTTTCTTTTTTCAATGTTTCATCCGTCATAATGTCACTCCGTGATTATATTTATTTTAAAGAATTTAATCTTTAAAGTTTTAAATGGTTTTGATTTTCAATATCGGTTAATACGATGGCTCTTTGAAGAATATCGGATAATTCGGCGAGTCTTTTTTTATGGTAATCGAGCCTGATCGTGGTTTCATCGAGTTTCTTTTTCAAATTATCGCTGGTGGTTTGAAAGGTGGTGTCATTCTCGGTCATTTGATTTTTGCACCGGGATAACGTTTCTTCCAATGCAACCATTTTTTCCGAGATCGCCACTTTTTCTTCCGCCAAAGCCGAAACGGTTCGTTCCAACGTGTCTTCCCGGTTTTTTAGTTCTTGTTTTTCCAATTTTAGTTGCTGGGTCAATTGCGTCAATTCTTCGATCTTGCTCAGAAGCTCGACTTCGAGTTCTTTTTTTTCGTTTTGGATTTGAGAAAGATCATGATTCAAACGGGTCTCTTTGTATTTGAATTCGGAGAGCAAACGCTCTTCGGTTTCCTGAAGAGTCTCGTTTAATTTTTTTTGCAATTCGACTTCGAATTTGTGGTTCATCGCCACCAATTCCCTTTCTTTATCGGTGAGACGATTGGAAATACTTTCCGCCTCTTTTTGGAGGTCGAATTTTTCATCTTTCACTTTCTCGTATTGAATATTGAGGTCCCTAAACTTTCGCATCAAATCGGAGTTGGAAGATTCCAATTGCTCGGAATTTCTTTCCAGGATTTCAATTTTTTGTTCGAGGTCTTTGCGCTGTGATTCGGTTTTCTTTCGCAAGTCCTCGTATTGAAATGCCTTTTGTTCCAACTCCGATTCCAATTGATGAAGTTTGGATTCCGAACGCTCAACATTCCCGTTCAGTGCCTCAAGGGATGTGGAAAGTGTTTTGTTTTCCGTTCTTAAAAACTCGTTTTGATTCTCCAGGGAAATGATCTGGATTTCGAGGGCCTTGAGGGCACTGTTTTCCGGTGGGGTACTTCTTTTTTTATCGTTTTGTGGAATCGTTGTTTTCGTATCGGTCGGGAGGAGTTCCCCGGCAATTAATTTGTCGATATTTGCATCGGAGAATTGGTCTCCGTCAATATCGAGGTTTTCATCGATACTCGCATCGATTCGTTCATCGATCTGTTCATTTAATTGTTCGATCGGTTCGATCGGTTCGATCGGAGTTTTTTCCGGTTCCTCATCGATATCGGGTGACAGCGGCAAGGCGGAAATAATTTCCGAAAAAAGAAGCTCCAGTTGATCTTTCGAAATCGGTTTTTGGAAAATATCTTTAGCTTTGTACTTTAGTTTCTGATAGTTGTTAAGATCTTTTTCGGATTGTCGCAAATAGGTGATGAAAACAGGAATGTCGGACGTTTGAGTTTTCTTTAAGATGTCATGCATGACAAAGTCATTCATTCCGGGGGTTTCCAGATTGATGATAATTGCGGCGGGGTCTTCTTTTCCGAGTAATGCGATGATTTCAAGAGGAGAGGAATAAAATCGCGCTTCGATTTGATGGACAGGGCAGGTATCATTGATCAGTTTCCGGAATGCGTCTTCTGTATCGATAACAAAAACGATTCTCTTTTTCATTCCATGTTAGGAGGTTTGTGTCCTCGGTTATCGCTATTCTTTCAAATACGCGCGGGCAATTCGAATGCCTTCATCCGTGATTCGAAATCTCCGTTTCATGGGAGATTCGTTGAGACTCGTGGTTTGAATTAGCAACGGGGGTTGTTTTCGAAGTAACTCGCTCAGTGCAGTGGAAATATTGGAAATGCGATATCCTAATTTTTTTAATCGGGAATTGATATCGAAACTGGACATTTCTTTAAAATCCATTATTTCTTGCAGGTAAGCGGCGGCCAGTAGGATTTTGGAAGCGATGGTTTTCACATCGGCTGATAAGAATAACGTTTCGATGTTTTTATATCGCCTGAGATCCTCTATTATTTTCTCAATACTTGCGGTCTTTGAGACATCGGGCGCAACGGCTGCCTTCATGTCCTGTTTCTGTTCACGGACGGCTTCGCTTGCCCCCGATTTTTCACCGGCCGGGGCTTTGGCCACAGTCGTCGGCGCGCCAGGCTGAGCGCTCTCTCTTCTTACCGGCGCCTGCGGAGGAATGACAATACCTTCAACCAGTCCGAATCGCGCGGATAACCAATTAATTATTCTGCGTCTTTGGGAATTATCCAAATCTTTTAAAGCTTCCAACACTTGACTCATAGAATTAATTTCAGGATCAGCATACATAATTTTTACCTCATTATATTTATTATATATTAATTACTTGGTAAAGTACTTTATCATAAAAAAACAGGATTGTCAATTTCGGATTTAGCCTTTCACCATCTCGGCTTAGGGAGAATAAAATAACCCTTGCCTAAGAAGAATCGAAAAATTTGATTTAATTTCATCCCCATTCGAAAAACGGAGATTTTATTTCGTCATTCGCGATATGCCAATATTTATTAAAAAATTCATAAATAAGAAATTTCTACCTTGATTTTTTGAATATTTTGTGTTAAAACCATTTCGCGTCAATCATTCCCGATCGATCATGAGCAAGAATAATAAAACGATTCAATTAAAAGGTCTAAATCTTATAGTGACCGATGATTGCAATTTTGCATGCAGCTATTGTCCGCAGCGCAAAGAAAAAAAGTTCATGAGCCAAAATACGATCCGAAAAGCCCTTGAATTCTTTTCTTCTCATATGACCGAGGACGCCAATCTCGGTTTTTATGGGGGCGAACCGTTACTGGCGTTCGATCATATCCGGTATGCTGTTTCATGGACGCAATCGGAAAACCGGGACCGGCAGACGAGGTGGAGTTACTCGCTCACCACCAACGGCAGCTTGATGACGGACGATGTTCTGCGTTTTTTTAACGACTATCAGTTTCGGGTTTCATTAAGTTTTGATGGTTTAACGCAAGACATGCAAAGAAAAAATAAAAGCGCTGATCCTCTTCGTCGCCTGATCCAACGCATTCCCGAATTTGACGGGATCACGTTTGCCATTTTTAGTGTGATCACCCCGCAAACGGTTCCCCTTTTGGTGGAGTCGGTGTCCGCCATCATTCGGACCGGGGCCTCGGAGATCAGCTTGTTTATTTCGATCACCCAACCCTGGAGTCAGACCCAATTGGATGAATTAAAAACGGAGTTTCAAAAATTAACCGATTACCTGGTTTCATTTTATAAACAAACCGGCTCGATTCCGGTTGTTAATTATCGGAGCAAACCTCGGGATCCGTCGTTGAAGTTCGGATGTGTCGGTGGCCGAAATCAGATGGCGATATCGTCGGACGAACGTGTATGGGGATGCGCGGTGTATTACGACTATCTAAAAGATAAGGAAGGATCCGACGACTATGAAAGTTATTTTTTCGGATACCTGGATGAATTTAAAACGAATTATCCCACTGTTTATCCCCGGATTTTAGCCAATTATTCCGCCCTTCGCCAGGATTGTTTTTTTAGTGAAAAGGATTTTTGTTACCTTTGCGAAGAGGTAACCAACTGCATCACCTGTCCCGTTAATTCCGCTTATGTCACATCCATGATCGGTAAAAATCCTCCGTATATTTGCGATATAAACAGGATAAAACTGGCGGAAATCAAGCGTTTTGGAAAAGAAACGGAGTAAATTTTAAGAAATCAAAAGATGAAATATGGTATAATGGAACATTTCCCGCGAGTTTGCGTATCATGTATATCGCGTTGAAAATTAAAAAAAATAAATTTTTAAAAAATAAGGAGCCGTAATGTTTAAATATTATTTAACCCTGTTATCAATTATTTTGTTTAATACATTGATCTTCGGAGTGACTCCTGAACCCAAAAGAATTTACATGTCGCATCAATTGAAGGCTGCCCCTCCCTCGATTGACGGGAAGTTGGATGATCCGGCCTGGAGCGATATTCCGTGGGAAAATAAGTTTATCCAGCGGGAACCGTATGAAGGGCAATCCCCTTCCCAGGAAACAGCATTCAAGATCGTATACGATGAAAAGAATTTATATGTGGGTATTCGCGCCTATGACACGGAACCCGACAAAATTGTGCGCCGTCTCTCCCGACGCGATGGCCTGGAAGGCGACTGGATGACGATCCAGATCGATAGTTACCATGACCTACGAACCGCCTTTGTGTTTGCCGTTAACGCCGAAGGCGTTAAATACGACAAGATCCTTACCGAAGATGGCAGCAATGAAAATACATCCTGGGACCCGGTTTGGTATGTCAAAATTTCAGTGGATGACAAGGGATGGATCGCAGAAATGAAGATTCCCTTCAGTCAATTGCGATTTTCCAATGCCAATGACCAGGTCTGGGGCATGCAAATTTCCCGTTATCTGTTCCGAAAACTCGAACGTTCGGATTGGCAATTTATTCCCAAAGATGCCTCGGGCTATGTTCACATGTTCGGAGAATTGAGTGGAATTAAAAACATCAAACATAAACGCCAGATCGAGCTCCTCCCCTATGCGGTCGGTCAGATTCAATCGTTCCCCAAGCAGGACGGAAACCCGTTTGCCACTGGAAACTCCGAGAAGAAAGGCGCCATTGGATTGGATGGAAAGATCGGTCTTAACAGCGACCTGACCCTTGATTTTACGATTAATCCCGATTTCGGACAGGTCGAAGCCGATCCTTCGACGGTGAATTTAACGACCTATGAAACCTTTTACCAGGAAAAGCGCCCGTTTTTCATCGAAGGTAAAAACATCCTGAACTTTCAACTCATGGGAGGGGATGGGGATTTTTCCATGGACAATTTATTTTATTCCCGCCGAATTGGCCGATTTCCACATTACACGCCTTATGTCGATGAACATGAGTATATCAATATGCCAATTTATACGTCCATTCTAGGTGCTTTCAAGTTAACCGGAAAAACCAGAAGCGGACTCTCCATCGGTATACTGGAAAGCCTGACTTCTCGCGAGCAAGCCGAAATCGATTTTATGGGGAACCGACGCTTTGAAGGCGTGGAGCCTTTTACCAATTATTTCCTGGCCCGATTGCAAAAGGATTATAACCAGGGCCAAACGGTCATCGGGGGAATGATGACCGCCGTCAACCGGAACCTGAAAGATTCGGATCCCGATCTTCAGTATTTGCATCAATCGGCTTATACCGGAGGATTGGATTTGTTTCACAGTTGGAAAGATAAAACCTATGCCATTACACTGGTCACGGCATTCAGCACGGTGCAGGGCAGTAAAGAATCGATTCTCAATACTCAGTTATCGCCGGTCCACTATTACCAACGACCGGATGTGACTCATGTTTCGGTTGACCCGAACCGAACGTCGCTCAGCGGTCACGGTGGCCGACTGGAATTCTCCCGGACCGGAAATGGTCACTTCAATTATTCCGCTGGGGTCACCTGGCGTTCTCCGGGCCTCGAACTCAATGACATGGGTTATCTGCGTATCTCCGATCGCATCATGCAATGGGTTTGGGTGGGGTATCGCATATGGAAACCGTTCTCTATTTTCCGAAGTATTAATGTCAATTTCAATCAATGGTTGGGATGGGATTTTGGCGGTAACCAAACCGATACAGGGGGAAATACCAGCATCCAAGCCGAATTTAAGAATTATTGGAGTCTTCATTTGGGAATAAACCCCCAATTCTATGTCATTAGCACTACGGGCTTGAGGGGCGGCCCGGCGCTTAGACTCCCTCCGGCAATAAGTTACTGGGCTGAAATTGGTACGGATAGCAGAAAACCATTCGTATTGGAAATCGGTACCAGTCAATTCGTGACCCAAAACCATGCGGTAAAATCCAGCGAAGTATGGGCAGAAATGAACTATCGGCCCAGTTCCAGTTTATCCTTATCTTTCACCCCTTCTTATTCCCGTAATCAAGAAATGTTGCAGTATGTGGATACTCAAAATTTCATCGGTACACCGCGATATATCCTGGGGACCATCCATCAAAAAACCGTTTCGCTGACGGTGCGTTTAAATTACAGCATCACCCCGGATCTCTCGATCGAATATTACGGCCAACCTTTCATCTCCGCCGGGAAATATGCGGATTTCAAACGGATTACCAGTCCCAGGGATCGCACGTTTGAAAACCGATTCCAACTCTTCACCCCCGAACAAATCAGCTTCAACGCGTCCGACAACACCTATTCGATCGATGAAAACCTCGACCATCGCCCGGATTATTCCTTCTGCAATCCGAATTACAATTTCCTTGAATTTCGGTCCAACCTGGTCATGCGCTGGGAATACGTTCCCGGTTCAACGGTTTATCTCGTCTGGTCCCAGGGACGAACGGGTCTGGGGTATAGCGGAGACTTCTCCTTTAATCATGATTGGAGCGATCTATTCCGGGTCAAACCGTATAATGTGTTTTTGATCAAATTCACTTATTTATTTAATTTGTAATTCGAGATTTAAACGATGAGTACGTTTAACCCTGATAATTATTGTTTTGTGTGTGGGAAAGAAAACCCCGTGGGGTTGAAGTTGACCTTTACCTTCAATGCCGAAACCAATGAAACCGTGTCCCATGTGGTTTTCCCCCAACATTTCCAGGGCTGGACCGGGATCGTGCACGGCGGTTTAATTTCCACGGTGTTGGATGAAATCATGTTTCATGCTGCCTTTCATCGGGTGCCGCAAAAAATGGCAACCGTTGAGATGACGGTTCGATTCAAAAAGCCGGCCAGAATCGACAAAACATTTACCCTGACCGGAAAGGTGATCGATATCAAACGGCGACTGATTTGTGCCGAAGGCCATCTGATCGATTCCGATCACGTTCTGGTCGCGTCCGCTTCGGGTAAATTTATGGTGGTGGATTAACCTCCCCCAATAATAGATAATAGACGATCATGAAGAACGTGACATTCGAGATCCATTCCCAAATCAACTATCAGTTGATCATGCTCAATTACCCGGAGCTGCGTTCCTCACGCCCCTGGGTTCAAAAGGGGATCGATTTACTCAAAAAGCATGCCCCCCGTTTTGTCAACTACCTTTCCAAACAAAAAACGCTTGCCCATTTAAGAAACTTCAAACTCATTATTAAAACAACAGCCGAAAATACTGACGAGCAGGTACGAAAAACTTTCGGAGAATGGATACAAAAAGAAAAACGTAAGCGGTTGGTTTATATCATTATCGAATGTATCCTGATCCCGTTTACTCCATTTTTGGCGATTTTACCCGGGCCGAATGTGTTCTTCTATATCCCGGCTTTACTCCTCTATTATCATACCAAATCGTATCTGGGTCTAAGAAATATCGTTGTGGATGATTTATCCATTAAAATCCAACACCAGCCTTAATATGTCATCAACCGTTTCTGCGGTTTGACATACGGCCGGTTCCCTGAGTATCGACCGGTGATCTCCGGAAATTTCATAAGACTTTAGGGGTTGAGCACAATAATCTGCCCAGCTTTCCTGAAAGGCAAGCGGCGAACGGGACGCTTTGAGATAATGAGCGACCGTATGAATCTGACTCGTCGGAACATACAATGCCCGAGCCCGCGTCAGGGTTCGTTCCGTATTGAAGTCATGAATCCACTGCGCCATGCCCGATTGTCCATAAGGGGGAATCTGCCCCAAATGCTCGACAATCCGGTATTGGAGGTTCTGAATATTTTCATTTCTCTCATGAAAATGAGCCGCAATCATCGCCCACAATTCCGAAACACTCGCCGCACCGTTGATCTTTTCCTGGATTTCATGATCCGGGAAATAGTCCCCGATCCATTGTTTTTCGTGCGCCAGGGTAAAATCCGCTGCATGATCACCGATATCCAACCGAGGACCGGGCGCATCGATCAACCCTAAAAACGCGACCTGTTCTCCGACCTGTTCCAGTTGACGCACGATTTCAAAGGCGATGGTTCCTCCCAACGACCAGCCGGCAATCCAATAAGCGCCTCGACCAAATGGCTGAATGGATTTGATTTTCTCGATGTAACGCCCGGCCATGTCTTCAACGCTGACATGAGTCGGCGCACCATTCGTGAGGACATCCGCCCGAATGCCCCAATAATTAAAGGGATGCTTCAGGTGATTGCAAAACGCCACATACCCGTCCACGTCCCCTTTTCCGTCATGAAGGAGAAAGAGATGAGTCGCGTTTTCTGCATCCGAATGTCGCCTTAACAACGTCGGATTATCCGTCGGATTATCGTTGCGTATGGACCCGTCATCCGAACTGCTTTTCGCGATCCGGTTGGTTTCATTGTTTTTGTTATATTCATTTTCAATATAGATTGCCAACGCCCGAATAAACGGTGTTCGGAAAACTTCCGTTAACGGCAGTTGAACTCCCAAGTCCTTCATGACCCGCGCAATAAAAATCGTGACTTTAATCGAATGCCCACCCAATTCAAAAAAACTACGATCCACACCTATCCGTTCCGGCGGGATTCCCAGCACCTCGGACCAAATGGCGGCGAATTTTTCTTCGAGCGCTGTAGCGGGAGCCCCCCATGTCTCTGTGTCCCGATCCGAGGTACCGGGTTCGGGTAACGCGTCGCGATCCACTTTTCCATTGGGAGTCAACGGCATGCGGTCGAGTCGGATAATATACGAGGGAACCATGTAGTCGGGTAAATAATGCCGGATATGGTCTTTTAATTGGGTCTCATTCTTATCGCTTTCCGATACGATATACGCGCATAAATAATGATCGCCGGTCCGGTCTTCTCTTGCCAAAACAATGGCGTCTTTTATCGGTTCCAAACGCAACAACTGGTTTTCAATCTCACCGGGTTCGATTCGAAATCCCCTGATCTTGACCTGACGGTCCATACGCCCCAAAAACTCGATATTGCCATCCGGTAATAATTTACCCAAGTCACCGGTATGGTAGATATGTTCCCTCCGGGGGCCAGAAACCTTTTTGAAAAAAGGTTTCCGGACTTCCAAAAACTTTTTGGTTTTAAACTTTTCCGAGGTCAATTCGGGATTGTTTAAATATCCTCGGGCAACGCCATCCCCACCGACACAGAGTTCACCGGCTACGCCAATGGGCAGGAGTTTATGTTTTTTGTCCAAAATAAACGCGCTCGAATTGTTTAACGGCTTCCCAATGGGGATGCGTTCATGATAATTTTTATTATGATTTTTATCATCATTTTTATCGTAATTTTTATCATTTTTATCGACCCGGAATGTGGTGGAAAAGGTGGTGTTTTCTGTGGGTCCATAGCAATGAACAATTTTTAGTGAAGGATACGTTCTTAATAACCGATTAACCAGAGGGGGTTTCACCAGATCCCCGCCAATCAGAAAATACGAAAGAGCCGAGAAACAAACGGGACTCTCCTCCATGACCCGGTTAAACAATTGAGGCACCAAATGCAAGATGTTTATTTGCTGTTTGACGGCTTCATGCCCTAGTTGAAAAGGCCCCTGAATGATTTCTTTGTTTACGGTCACCAATGTCAAACCATTTAACAGCGGTCCCCATATCTCCAGGGTGGAAATGTCGAATACCAACGCCCCGGTCATCAAGAGCCGCGCGCCTTCCTGCCATTCGATGAATTGGGAGTTGTCGATCAACCGCATGACATTGCGATGTTCCACCATCACGCCTTTGGGTTTTCCTGTGGAGCCGGAAGTGTAAATGATATAAGCAAGATTTGAACTTTTATTTAAATTTGTATTTAATTGTAGGGGCGCACCCATGTGTGCGCCCATTTCCCCTTTAAAGAAAACGCAAGGGCAGACACGCAGGTCTGCCCCTACAGAGAATTCATCACAATTAATCTCATGTTCTTGTTTCCTAGTACTAACCAACAATCTCGCTCCGCTGTCTTTTAACATGTAAGCGACGCGCTCTTCGGGGTATTCAGGGTCGATCGGTAAGTAAGCGGCGCCTGCTTTCAATATACCCAATAAACCGGTGATCATCTCTCCCCGATGATTCGCCATGATACCCACGATCGGGTTGTCTTCCGGCCTAACTCCTTTCTCTCTCAGCGTTTCGGCCAGAAGCTCCGACCGTCGATTCAATTCCCCGTAAGTGACAGAATAGGAAAGCGATGACGGCTCCGATGCATGACTGTACACCACAGCCACTCGGTCCGGGGTTTGTTGGGCCTGCGCCTCGAACATGTCATGGATGGTTTTATCCTGCGGGTAATCGGTTATGGCGCCATTCATATTTTCCAATATCCGGCGTTTTTCTTCTTCCGGGATGATGTCGATATCATCGATTTTCCTTCCGGGAAACTCGACCACGGCGGTCAATACCCGGGTGTAATACCGACCGAAACGCGCGATCGTTTCCTTGCGAAATAACTGCGTACGGTATTGGATAGAAAAAACAATCCGGTCTGTGCTTTCAACCACCGACATGGCCAAATCGAAATGAGTGGTCTCCGTTTCATGAATGTACGGTTTAAAGCGCATTTCCTCGATTTTGATTTCCTGATCGATGGATTTGGTTTCCATCATATTCTGTAAGATAAACAACACATCGAATAACGGGTTCCGACTCACATCCCGTTTGACCGTGACCTGTTCGACCAGTTCCTCGAATTGATAATCCTGGTTCTCAAACCCATTTAAAATGGTTTCTTTTAATTCCTTTAAAAACGCTCGAACGGTTTTATCCCCTGTCGGATGCGCCCGGGAGATCAATGTATTGACAAACATCCCCACAATATCGGAAAGATCGGCGTGCCGCCGGCCCGCTACGGGAATACCCACGATGATATCGTCCTGACCGGTTATCTTCGATAAGAAGATATTAAATACACCTAATAATCCAATGTATAAGGTCAAATTCTCGTTGGAAACGAATGACTTTAATGCTCGCAGGGTATCCCCTTTGATTTCAATGTTGACATTCCCTCCGTCAAAGGTCTGAACCGCAGGTCTGGGAAAATCCGTCGGCAGTTCCAGCGTGGGAATTCCCCCCTGATCCCCTTCGAATTGCTTTTTCCAATACTCGGCCTGTTTCTTGATTTCTCCCCGCTCAATGAGACGGTTCTGCCAAACAGTAAATTCCTTGTATTGGAGTTTTAACGCGTCCAACGTGGCCCCTTCATAGATGGGGCCGAACTCTCTGAACAGCACGCCCATGGATGTTCCATCCGTAATAATATGATGAATATCCACCATCAAAATATATTTGTTCTCTTCCAGTGCGATCAAAGCGACCCGCATCAGGGGCGCTTTGGACAGATTAAACGGACGAATAAACGAATTGATGAGAGTCTCCGGGTTTCCGCCAAACGCTTTCGGCAGTTGAAGACTCGTAATCGAAAACTCGATCCGATTGGCATCATGGATCCGCTGAACCGGTCGCTCATCGACCATCTCAAACGACGTACGCAAACTCTCATGCCGACGGATCAATTCCCGGAAAGTCCGAGTCAATCGCTCCCTGTCCGGATTTCCATCCACTTCATATATCCAGCTTACATTGTAAAACGTGCTGGTTAAATCCATCTGTTGAAGGACGAAGAGGCGTTTCTGTGCCGATGATAATTCATAATATTCTTTCTTTTCCAGTGCCTCGATCGGGGAAAACTGTTCCCGTAAATCGGACGATAATAAGGGTCTGATGTACTGGGCCAGTTCCCGGATCGTCGGAGTCCGAAATAATTCGACCAGCGGGACTTTTACATTAAAGGCTTTGTGCAGTCTTGAAATTAGTATCGTGGCTTTTAACGAATGCCCGCCCATATCAAAGAAATTCGTATCGATCCCGGTTTGTTCGATCGGTGTACCGAGTATCTCGGACCAGAGTTCGACAAATTTGGTTTCGATCGGGTTTCGGGGCGGTGAATACGAGGCACGAAGTCCGACGTATTCGGGCTCGGGCAGCAGCTTCCGGTTCACTTTTCCATTGGGGGTTAAGGGAATCTTTTCGACTTTCATGAAATAGGCCGGAACCATGTAATCCGGAACCTGTTTGGAAAGCATCTGGCGAACTTCGCCCAGATCCAGAGGCAGGAAGTCGCCGTCTGCGGATTTTTCCGGTAAGACGTACGCGCATAAAAACGTATCGCCGTCGCGTGCTTTTTTGTCAACAACCACGGTTTCTGCAACCGTGTCCATTCGTTCCAGTCGGCTTTCAATTTCCCCGAGTTCGACCCGAAACCCCCGGATCTTCACTTGATGATCCGCGCGACCGACAAACTCCACATATCCGCCGGGCAACCAGCGTCCCAAATCTCCTGTGTCATATAGATTCCCATACCAAACGTTTTGGGAGGTCTTGGAACCTTTTTTCAAAAAGGTTCCGGGCCGCCGGATGCAAAACCGCTCCGCAGTCGTTTCCGGATTATTCAGATACCCGCGAGCCAGGCCTTCGCCGCCGATATAAATTTCGCCGTTCACTCCCAGAGGTACCGGTTTGAAATGGTTATCCAAAATGTAAACCATGGTATTGGCCAGCGGACCGCCAATGGGAATCGTTTTTGCGGCTTCACCGATTTCATCGATGAAATAATAGGTGGCATAAACCGTTGTTTCTGTGGGACCGTACACATGAATAATCTTTCCCTTTCCCATGCGTTCCAGGGCTTTCCATGAATGCTCGACCGACACACGTTCACCGCCGAACAGAACTTTTCGGACGTGGTCGAAACATTCGATTTCCATATCGACCAGTGTATTAAATAATACTGTTGTAATAAAAAAGACCGTGATGGCTTCTCGACGGATGATATCCGACAACCGGTCCACGGCCAAAACATCGTCTTTGCTGATCATCACCAGGGCAGCACCATTGAGAAGCGCGCCGAATATATCGAACACTGAGCCGTCGAATGCATAATTGGAGAGTTGCAGGATCCGATCTTCCGGGCTGATATCCACATAATTATTGTTTCGGACCACACGCGTGACATTCGCATGCATGGTTAGAACGCCTTTGGGTTTACCGGTGGAACCGGAGGTGTAAATCACATAAGCAAGATCTTTTTGATTTTTAGCCACAGAGGTCACAGAGGACACAGAGGGGGAGGGATTGGGATATTCATAATCATATTGATAATTATTGAATAAATTTTTTGTATCATCGATTAAATTTTCCGAATCAACGATTAATTTCTTTGGATCATCGATTAAATCGTCTGAATCAACGATTGAATTTTTTGTGCCTTTTCCTGTATCGTTTTCTGAACTAGATTTATCCTCTGTTTTTTCTGTGATGAATACCAACTTCGTTTTTATTTCTAATTTCTCTGTGACCTCTGTGTCCTCTGTGGCTAATAATAATTTAGCCCCACTGTCCGTTAACATATAATCGATCCGCTCTTGCGGATAATCGATACCAATCGGTAAATACGCGCCGCCTGCTTTCAATATTCCAAAGATTCCAACCATCATATCAATGGAACGATCCACCATTAACCCGACAATGGAATCGTTTACCACTCCCATGGATTTTAACTTAACCGCCAATCGGTTCGCTCGTTCGTTCAACTCCTTGTAGGAGACGTGTTGCGACGGATATCCAACAACAAGAACAGCAATTCGATCTGGATGCTGTTGCACTTGTTCGTCGAATAAGTCATGAATCGATGCCTGTCTGGGATAATCGGTCCGGGTATTATTGAAATCGTTCAGTAATTCTTTTTTTTCTTCTTCTCCTAAAATATCGATATCTGCTATCGGGGTCTCCACATTAAAAATACTTCCTTCGATTAAACGGAGATAATGGCGTACGATTTGTTCCACGGTTCTCCGGCTGTAGAGAAACGGATTGTATTCGATCTTTCCCTCGATCCGAGCAGCAGGGCCCTCCCCTTTTCGGATAAATGAAAACAGAACATTCGGGTATATATGCCGGACATAACTCTTTTCATGGATGTTTTCAAGTAATATTACGGCATCGAATAGAGGAAAATCATCTTCGGTAAACGTCATATTCAATTGATACAACAAGGTTTCAATCGGATAATTTTGATGTTTATTGGCATCGATTACCGTCTGCTTCACCTGAAGCAGGAGGTCTTTAAAATTCATCGGATCATCGAGCTGGTTTCGCAGGGTTAAAACCGTATTGAGAAATTCGCTTTCGGTTTCCTGTCGGTAAATGGGGATGCCGATCAGGATATCCTGGCTTCCTGTGTATTTCCCCAGTAACGCGATCAGCCCCGCGGTGAGAATCATGTGAAGCGTGTAATCGGAACCTTTCCCGATTTTCATCATGCGTTCGCAGATCGTGGCATTGAAATCGATCCGAACCGTATCCCGGCGGTTCTTATAGTCTTCTTCGACATTGTCTCTGTTTTCGATCGTCATTCCCCGGTCATAAGGAAACGTCCGTTTGACCAGCTCTCCGGATAACCTGTCCATCCAGTAATCTCTTTCTTTTCCATATTTACTCGCTGCCAGCATTAAGCGACCGGAAAATTCTCTGTCTTCCATAATTCCTCCATGTTCACGGTGTGGATCGATACGAATCGATACAATATTTTGGTCGATGTTTTTGGTTTAATTCAAATTTTAAAAATCAAAACCTTCGTTTTCAAAATCCTTTTCGGATGCGGCGATCAATTCTTTCACGTTTTTACTCTCATCGATGTACACATCCTGGTTTCTCAGTTCAATCACCGACGGAACGGCATTTTTATGAAGCCGTTTCCACCGTTCATCGGCTTTAAATACATCGCTGAGCGAGTATGGATTCGGAATTCCCAACCGGTCGCAGTGGGCAATAAACCGGTTCAACCGTTGATAAGCAACTTCGCGCGAAGGTTCGCAGTCCATGACCCAGGTTTGGGAAATGATCATGTCTCTGGCCCATTCGGGATAGAGTAGCACCCCTTTATTATTCTCCTGCCATTCCTCGGAATTGACCTGGCCGGTCAGGTAGTAATTATAGGCATTGCAATCCGCTTCATAGATATTATCTTTGCATTTTTCGATAAAATCCAGGGTTTGCTGAAAATCCTCTTCGGTTTCACCCGGGTAACCGAAGAGCCAGAATGTGGTGGTTTTGATACCGGCGTATGCCAGACTGGCCAGAGCGGTTTCGCTTTGCTCAATGGTAATACGTTTATCCATGAGATCGAGCAGGCGTTGGGAGCCGCTTTCCAGTCCCATCTTCGCCCGGTAAAAACCGCCTTTTCGCCACAGCAATGTATTTTCAGGATTGCACGCGTGTCGGTCTGCCCGCAGAAACCCATCCCAATACACGGACACGCCGGAGTTGATGACTTCGTTGGAAAGGTCGGAAGCAATGGGATTCAGGGTTGAATCCGTTAACAGGAACAATTGATAGGAATGGCGTTTATAGAGCGTGATAAATTGTTGAACCGTTTGGGCTACTGCTTTTTTCCGGTACTTTCCCCAGTTGACGGTTTCGGCGCAGAATTTACATTGAAACGGGCAACTGCGCGCGCCATAGTGTGCGATATGGGGGTAGTATTGAAGATCGAAATCGGAAAAATCCGGGATTTCCGCTTCTGAAATATTCAGGATGGCTTCCGGCACGTCTCTCAGGCCGTATACCCGTTTGGAGTCATCCAATTCCCCGCGTAAGTAGCGCAGGAACAGCCCTTCGCCTTCGCCGACAATAATCTTATCGATATAACCGGCGGTTCGTTCCGAAAAATAATCCAGTTCCGGGGAACCCAATGCGAGTTGGTCGGCAAAAACGCCGCCGCCAATGACGTTTTTAATGGAGGGGAATCGTTCCTTTGCCAGTTTGAACGCAAACAAGGATGGTCCCAGCGTATCGCCGTACGCCGAAAGTCCGAGAACTGCGGGTTTAACGTCGTCAAGAATTCGGAGAAAGTACACTTTCAATCGGGCATAGAAATCACTGACAAGGTTAATCAATTCGGTTATTGCCGAAGGGGGCATATCGCAAAAGAAGGTTTGGCGAATCAGAATATGGATCAGTTCGCGGTAGCGTTCTTCATCCGTGTACTCGTTGTGAGCGGTCAGGTGGTTTCGCAGAACCTGGTTTCCGATATTATAGAGGTTGCCCCGTTTTGACACCGGAATATGGTTATTGAGAATGGCGAAATAATGATCCTTGGTATTTCGGAATTGCATTTCAACGTTGGTGTCCATGGTTTTGACCTTCCAGCCGTGTTGCTGGAGGTAGCTTTTTAAGCACGCCTGCCCAAGGGGCGGAATTTGGGGATC
This sequence comes from Candidatus Omnitrophota bacterium, assembly GCA_050258455.1. Lineage (GTDB taxonomy): Bacteria > Acidobacteriota > Aminicenantia > UBA2199 > UBA2199 > JAKAGC01. Next base: position 19,071 of record JBLMYT010000013.1, read on the forward strand.
CCAAAATGGCATGAGTGCCAGAAGGATGGTGTGGTTATCTTCGTTTGAATTCATTATCGTATCTCCTTATAAATCCCAGGTGAAAATAGGGAGACAGTCAAAATGTAAAAAATGTAAGAACTGTAAAGATGAATCTCCGATGCGATGTTCGAGAGATTAAAAAGATTATAATTATACTCATATTTTGAGGTTTGTAAAGAGGGGAATCCTGTGTGTTCATGCCGGAAGGGGACCGGATGATTGATTTAAAACCCAAAATTGTATATACTTGGGTTTTGAAAATTTTTTATCAGGAGTTATAATGATTGACCGGGTTGAAATTCAGTTCGAAGAAATAGAAGATGCGTTTAAAATATCTTCTGTTATTCTCATCGATTCAAATGGGGAAAAAAATTCCACTAATGACGATTTCTGGGTAAATCGGCGTTTCAATAGTAAAGTTGAAATTGCCGAATTCGTTGCATCCAAGCTCAAGATTGAACAGGATGTCATCGACTTAAAAGGTCCGAATTTAATTAAGATGGATGAAGATACGGAAAAAGAAGAGAAATCTGCAAATGGAACCGTATATCCTTATGAAGTCGATATTAGAGAAGAAAAAATGTCAATATACGAGTGGTTAAGAAAATTGGATAGAGGACTGATAAAATTGGACCCGGAATTTCAACGAAATTTATTGTGGTCAAATGGCCAAAAATCCCGGTTTATTGAATCGATCTTAACCAATATACCGATTCCCCCGCTATTTGTTAATCAGGATATTGAGGGAGCCTATATTATTGTAGACGGTTTGCAGCGAACGACGACCCTTCGCGATTATTTAAAGGGTGCGTTTAAGCTCCAGGAATTGCACCTCCTGCAAAATTTTCTTGGGAAAAAGTTTGATGAGTTAGACAAAAAATTTCAAGTTTTAATAGAAGATAAGCAATTATTTCTTTATGTCATTAAACCAAAAGTACCAATGAAAATCGTTTATGAAATTTTCAACAGGATCAATACCGGCGGTACCCAGTTAAACCGACAGGAAATAAGAAATTGCCTTTACCCGGGAAAAGCCACCGAATTATTGAAACGGCTTTCCGGAGAAGAATACTTTAAAAAAGCCATCGACATGGGAATATCACCCAAAAGAATGAAAGATCGTGAAGCCATACTCCGGTGTCTGGCTTTTCATATTTTTAATTATAAACATGATTATAAGGGCGATATGGATCAATTTCTGGTTGACGCCATGAAAGGAATAAACAATATGTCTGAAACAAATCTTAGTATATTGGAAAATAGTTTCGAACAAACCATGAAGTTAACTTATGATTTTTTCGGCCAGGCTAATTTCAGAATGCCCAGCGATAAATGGAAGGGAAGAATAAATATTGCAATAATGGAATCGATTGTTTTTTTCTTTTCATCAAATGATGAAAAATTGTTAATTGAGAACAAAGAAAAAATTATTGAGAATTTTCGAATCCTCCTTAAGGATGAAGAATTTTTATCCGCTGTTTCCTCCTCGACAAGCACGAAGAAAAATGTGGAGACAAGATTCGATAAAGTTTTCGAAATATTGGGAGGGAAATCATGTTAAATCGCATTCAGTTGAGGAACTTTAAATGTTTTAAAGACCGGACAGACTTTCCTCTGAATCGCGTTAATCTTTTAACCGGTATCAATGGAAGAGGCAAATCTACGTTACTGCAATCGATCTTACTCATGTGTCAATCATTTGAGTATTGTAAGGATAGCAGTAAATTAATCTTTAATGGAAACCTTGTTCAATTGGGAAACTTTGAAGACGTAAAAAACAGATCCTCTTCTATAAATGAAAAGATCGAATTTATTTTCTCTTTGGACGCCTCCGATTGGCATTATTTCTTTGAAGAAAACGAAGAAGATGATATGACTGCGGAAATAATAAATAGCCCTACCATTAATTCTGCATTTAAAAGAGTCCATTATGTCTCTGCCAACCGAATTGGACCTCAAGATTTTTACCCCAGACAAAGTACATTTGAATTTCCTACGGTAGGAACCCGGGGAGAATATACCGCAAATGTGTTAGCGGTCTCCAAAAAGAAGCAACAGAAAGTGCCGGATCGTTTAGTCCTCGATTCAGGGGCAACCAAAACCGTTTTAGATCAAACTGAAGCTTGGATAGAAAAAATTTTCGACGGCGGTTCAATTAACGTAGAACCGGTAGACGCCAATATTGTTATTTTACAGATGAATTCCCAGGACAGAAAAGATTCAACAGAAATGTTTAAACCTTTAAACATCGGATTTGGATATAGTTATGCGCTTCCGATTATTGTTTCCGGGTTAATTGCCCAGGAAGGAGATATCTTGATCGTTGAAAATCCCGAAGCTCATCTTCATCCTTGTGCCCAGTCGCAAATCGCAAAATTTTTGGCGCGTGTGAGTTGCAATGGAGTTCAGGTTTTCGTAGAATCGCACAGCGATCATATTTTAAATGGTTTACGCGTTGCTGTTTTCGATAAAATAATAACCGCAGAAGATTTAAATATTTTATATTTCCAACGAGAGCATAACCAACAAGTAATTAAAATACCTGTCATGGAAAACGGTGAAATCAGGGATTGGCCCCCGGGCTTTTTTGATCAAATGGATAAGGATTTTGAAAAATTATTTGGGGTATAAATGCAGATATTCATTAATGAACTTTCATTACACGGTCAGTATTATTCATCCGATCAATTTACCGAGGCGATGAAGGTCTTTTACTCGATATTTTTATATTTAAATCATTTAAAGATAGGAATGCATAAAAACGCTAATGTATTGGGGAATTTCAACGCAATCCGCGGAACAATATTCAGCGCGAGTTTGGATCATTTCAGGGATAAAAACTTAAGAAGAGCATTGGCGAATGTATTATTTAATAAGACATATACCAGCGATTGGAATACCGAACGAAAACACAGCCCCGAAGATGTCTTTGAATATGACAACGAAAACGTTACCAATAGCAGTATGGCGGAATTGGCGGAAAGAAAATTAATTGACAATGATTTGATCGGGATTTTAATTAACTTTCAAAAATCAAAATTTGAAGGGGAAACTGTCTGTATATCGAAAAATAAGACATTGCAGGCCGATCTATATTGTATTGTCGATAAGATATCCATGGAAGGACTTCTGAAGAAAAATAAATGGATTCACGAATACGATTTTTCTTCAACAAAACCCCCATTGGATTCTGAAACTGTTTTGTCGGATAAGGGCAGCTTCCAAATCACCAACCAAGAATTTCAAGGAAGAAAAATTTACAAAGATATTCAAACCGGTCATTTTTTATACGTGGATAATCTGCACTCCGGAAATGCCGCACACCTTGAGGTGTTTAATTCAGAGGGAATTCACATCGGGGAAGCAACGCTGGATGGAAATATTGACAGATCGAAAGCGGATAAAGTAAAGAAGTTAAAGTTTTAAACTAAAAATTCTTCTTTAAAAAATCTCTAAATATCTGGGGAAAGGGTGAAAAGGATTGAAGGATCACTCCGGTAATGGGATGACGAAACTCCACGGAATACGCATGAAGCGCCAACCGCGCAAAGGGATGATTTTTGCCATACGTGGGATCGCCCAACACGGGATTGCCGGAATGGGATAAATGTACCCTCAATTGATGCGTCCGCCCGGTCAACGGAAATAACCGAACAAACGAGAAATCATCAAACTCCCGGATGACCGAATACTCGGTGACGGCTTCCCGCGCTTTCTCTTCGGTGTCGCTCTCCACTACTTTAAACCGCGTCCGATTCCGCGTCGAACGCGCAATCGGCGCATCAATGGTTCCATTTCGATACCGCATGTGGCCGTAAACCAATGCCACATACGTCTTATGCACTTCTCTCCGCTTAAACTGCTTCTGCAACCGACGCATGGTCACGGTGTCCTTGGCAAGTATCAACACTCCCGACGTGTCTTTATCCAACCGATGCACGATTCCGGGCCGCTCTTTATCGCTGGTTTTGATGTCGTTGACCTGCGGATAATAATACCGAAACACATCGAGAACGGTTTCATGCGGTTCCCCGGATCCGGGATGAACGGATACGCCATAAGGTTTGTCGATGATGAGCAAATAATCATCCTCATAGAGTTTGGTTAACTGAAAACCCGGCGTGTATTCGGGTTTCTCAATCTGCGGAAACGCCATGTCCACCACATCGTCGATTTCAACTTCATGATTCTTCTTGATCACCACTTTTCCATTTAACGTGACATGGTTATCCTGAATCAATTTGACAATTTGACTACGGGTCATTCCCGGCAATGACTCGACTAAAAAATGATCCAACCGGGAATAGTACCGTTTGGCCTTAAACCGTTTGTGTTTAGCGGACGGCATCTTGTTTATGACTCGTTTGATTCTTTTTAAATACCCGAAACAGAACAATAGCAGTGATGATTCCGAGAATACTGACCAATTGCGGAACCGACAAACTGGTAAACGGATGACTCATGCTTCCGAATATGTATCCCCGATCGTCATCGCCTCGGAAGAATTCAACGAAGAAACGGATAATCGAGTAATTCAATATATAAAACGTAAAGACCTGACCTTCAAATTTTTTCTTTTTAAAGAGGAATAACAGAAACAAGAAGTTGAGAAGGTTGAGCCCGGCTTCCATTAATTGGGTCGGATACAACGGCTCTCCGATCGGGACTCCGGTGGTGGCCTGCATACTATGAAAGGTGATGGCAAAGGGAAATCCTTCGGCGGGTCTTCCCCAGCAGCATCCGGCAAAAAAACAGGCGGAGCGCCCGAATACATGCGCCAGCGCAACGCCCGGAACAAGCGTGTCGCCAATGACTTTCATGTTTAATTTGTGTTTATGGGCATACCATAAAACAAAGGCGAGACCAAAGACCAGACCGCCAAAGAAGGTTCCGGCAGAGGTAATCAGCGACGGAAGTCGGCCGCCCGGATCTTCCATATAGTATTTGAATTCAGTGATGAATAACCATATTTTGGCGCCCACCAAACCGGACAACACCGCATAAAAGATGAAGTCGGCCATGACCCGGGTATCCAGGTTCGACTTTTTGCCCAGTTTTAAACTCAACAAGATTCCGAGCAAAATGCCAACGGCCAACAACAGGCCATAGGTGTGAAGCGTTAGGGGTCCGATTTTGACTAAAATTGGATGCATTTTCCCCTCCAAAGCGAAAGGATCAAGAGCACCACGCCAATACTGATGAAGCTATCGGCAACGTTAAAGGTGGGCCAATGATAACTTTTGACGTAAAGCTCGATGAAATCCACAACGTATCCGTGATAGAGCCGGTCAATGATATTTCCGATCGCACCGCCAATGATAAACGACAGGGAGGTTAATTCCACCAGGCATCCGGATTCGATTTTGAGGAAAAAATAGAACACCACGGTTAACGCAATCATCGAACTGATGGTGATGAGAATGGGAATGGCTTTATTGGCGGAGTGGGAAAAGATTCCCCATACGGCACCGTTGTTTTCGACGTAACGCAGCAGGAAGAAGTCTTTAATCACAGGGATGACCCGATACGGTTCCTGCCGGAATACGGCCAATACGATGTGTTTTGAAATTTGATCGAGAAGAATAATGAGACTGAAAACCAGCAAATATTTTTTTTTATTGAGCAGGGTCAATCGTGATCTCCTTTGCCACCGTGTTGCAGCGTGGGCATAATTCGGCAAATTTATTTTCGTCGGTGTTTTCCGAAAAACGGTTCCAACACCGGGGACATTTGTTTCCTTGCGATTTTCGCACGGCAATCCGCTCGTCGCCTTCGATTGGTTTGAGGTTGATTCTTGAAACCACCAGGATTTCTTTAACCATCTCCAGGTTGTTGAGGATCAGATCATAACGGGCACCCGCGGGTAATTCCAGGTCGATTTCCGCTTCCAGGGAATCCCCGATAATTTTCTGGTTTCTCGCTTCTTCGATCTCTTTCAATATCCGGTCCCGGATCTCCATGATTTGATCCCACTTGGCGGAATCGATTCGGTTCGAAACATTTTCGTCCACCTGAGGAAAGGTATGCAGATGAACGGAAGCTTCTTTGCCTTCGAAATTGGGAATGTATTCCCAGACTTCTTCGGTGGTGAACGTTAAAACCGGAGCCAGCAGGAGAACGGTTTCTTTCAGTAATTCGAAGATAACGGCTTGCGTGGCTTTGCGCATGGACGAATTGGGTGCGCTGCAATACAGGTTGTCTTTCTGAAAGTTCAGATAAAACGAACTCAAGTCCACGGTAAAGAAGTTAAAGATCGAGTGATAGATGATATGATACTCGAAATCTTTGTAAGCCTGAAGAATTTTGGCCTTGACCTGTTGAAATTTCGCCAGCATGTACAGGTCGACTTCCCGGAGGGTTTGGGTGTTTAGCGGATGAAGAGACGGATCATAATCGGATAACACGCCGAGCATGAACTTCCATGTATTTCGAATTTTGCGATAGCTTTCGGTGACGCGGGAAAGAACCTCATCCCCCAGTCGGATGTCTTCGCGGTAATTGACCATGGCGACCCACAGCCTGAGGATTTCGGCTCCCTTGTCGTCGATAATGGTTTGAGGTTTGATGACATTGCCCAGAGATTTGGACATGGCGCGGCCCTGATGATCGAGGACCCAGCCGTTGGTGATCACGGTTTCATACGGTGCCCGACCTTTGGCGCTCACGCTTACGAGAAGCGAGGAATGAAACCATCCCCGGTATTGATCGCCGCCTTCCAGGTACATGTCTGCGGGAAATCGGTGCCTGGGGTAGTTTTCAATCACGCAAAACGAGGAACCGGATTCAAACCAGACATCGATGATGTCTTTTCCTTTTTCAAAATCGCGACTCTGACACTTCGGGCATACGGTATCCGGAGATAAAAAGTCGGAAATATCACGGGTGTACCAGGAATCGGAGCCGTAAGCGAGGAATGACTTTTGGGCTTTTTTAACGGCTTCGATATCCAAAATCGCTTGACCGCATGATTTGCAATAAAAGACCGGAATCGGAACGCCCCAATCGCGTTGACGCGAGATGCACCAGTCCGGGCGCGTGGCAATCATATTGGAAATCCGCTCTTCGCCCCATTTGGGGAGCCATCGCACCTTTTTGATTTCCTCCAGGGCTTTCTTCCGCAGGTCGGCGGTATCCATGGCAATAAACCATTGCTCGGTCGCCCGGTAAATAACGGGTTTATGGCAACGCCAACAATGAGGATAGGAATGCTGAATCGTACCGCTGGCCAGTAAGCGGTTCTTTTCGCGTAAATCGTCGATGATTTCCGTATTGGCTTTAAAGATATGTTTTCCTTCGTATTTACCGGTAGTTTCATCGAAGAATCCCGCGTTGGTAACCGGTGAATAGATATCGAGGCCGTATTCTAGGCCTGCCCGGTAGTCGTCTTCGCCGTGTCCCGGAGCCGTGTGCACGAGTCCGGTTCCCTGCTCGAGTTCGACATAATCCGTATTAATGATGACCGAGTGTCGGTCATAGAGCGGGTGAATGGTATTCAAGCCCTTGAGTTCGCTCCCTTTGAATTCCTTTAAGATTTTATAAGAGGTTTTGAGCATATCGGCAATTACCGGAACCAGGCGGGATGCAGCGATTCGGTATTCGCCGTCCATTTCGAATAACGCATAATCGTATTCGGGGTGAACCGCGATGGCCAGGTTGGCCGGAATGGTCCAGGGCGTGGTGGTCCAGATCAGCACAAAGATGTCTTTATCATTGAACGAAGATAAAAACGGCGGAATATCTTTCAAAAGAAATTTCACATAAATCGACGGGGATGTGTGTTCCGCGTATTCGACTTCGGCTTCGGCCAGTGCGGTGCCGCAGGACGTACACCAGTAGACCGGGCGTTTTTTTCGAATCACATTCCCTTTTTCCACAAAGGATTTAAAGTATTGAATGATTGCCGATTCATAAACCGGATCCAGGGTCGTATACGGTGTGTCCCAATCGCCGAAAATACCGAGGCGAATAAATTCCGCCTTTTGAATCTTCACATATTTTTCCGCGTATTCTCGGCATTTCTTACGGAACTCGATAACACTCATATCCTTTTTTTGTTTTCCGACTTCGCTGTCGACCTTGATTTCAATCGGCAGACCGTGGCAATCCCAGCCGGGAACGTAAGGAGCCATGAACCCTTCCATGGCTTTGGATTTAATGATGAAATCTTTCAGAATTTTATTCAAGGCGTGTCCCAGGTGGATGTTTCCATTCGCATACGGGGGACCGTCGTGAAAGATATAAGAGCGCGCGTCTTTGCGTTTCTCCAATATCCGGTTATATATATTCATCTTTTTCCATTTTTCCAGAATTTGCGGTTCTTTCTTATTGAGTTGCGCCTTCATTGGAAAACTGGTTTCCGGCAGATTCAGTGTATCTTTCCATTCGATTTTTTTTTCATCGGTCATGAATTTATACTCCAGCATATGATTTAATATATATTTTAGCTCATTTTCGCCCTTTAATCAACCATGTCGTGATGAAATCAGCGATTCGCATGGTATATTCGTCTCCTTTTTCCCGAGGTTGGTCTCCTTGTCTCGGAAGTTGGTCTCCTTATTGCAAAAGTAAGTCTCCTTGTGCCCAACGGTTGGTCTCCTTATTGCAAAAGTTTGGCTCTTTGTGCTCAACGCTTGGTCTCCTTATTGCAAAAGTACGTCTCCTTGTGCCCAACGATTGGTCTCCTTGTTCCAAAAGTTCGTCTCCTTGTCTCAAAAATTTGGCTCCTTCTGCAAACAGGTTAGGCTTTGTGTGCCCAAAGTTTGGCTCCTTTCGCATAAAGGGTGGTCTCCTTTTGCCTGAATTTCGGCTCCTTCTGCACACAGGTTAGGCTCTGTGTGCTCCAGGTTCGGCTCCTTCTACCCGAATTTCGGCTCCTTTTGCACTAGGTTTGGCTCTTTGTGCCCGAGGTTCAGCTCCCTGTGACTCAGATTGGTCTCCTTCCGGCCAAAGTTGGCGATTCGCTGCCCAAGGGAAGTCGCGTCTCATTTCGGGATGATGTTTTTTCACCGCATCACATCTCGACCAGGATGTGATAAAGAACCGTTTCACCGTTGTTGCATTTGTGCCGGCCGCGAAATGCCACGATCTTGTTAAACCCGGTTTTGGTAAATTCGATTTAGCGTTCAATGCGTACGAACCATAATTCATATGGTTAATGTGTTCCCGGTACGTTTGGCAAAATTTCTCGAAATTCGCAGTTGTGGCATAAATCAATATATAATTTTCTTTTAAACCGTTGCAATCATAATTCTGAAACAGTTTATTTACATGGCTATGGATTTACCTTTTCATCTTCGATTTTGATATCCAGTTCGCTGAGAAACAAGGCTTTGGCTTTGTCCTGAAGACGAAATTTGACAACAGATTCGGAATAATCTAAAATAAAGCCATGGATATGAAGCAAAAGCATTTTAATACCGCCGGACCGGTTAACCGGAACGATCATTATTGTATCGATCCCCTTCAACGCATCGATCTTGACGCGTTGCAGTTTCTTATCGATAACCAGAAATACTTTGTTCTGCATGCCCCTCGACAAACCGGTAAAACGTCTTATCTACTGGCTTTAATGGAATATCTCAATCAACAGGGAAAATATAAAAGCTTATACATCAATATTGAAGAAGCTCAAGCGGCCCGGGAGAACGTGAAAGAAGGCATTGAGGCTATCCTTTATGAGTTACGACGGTCTGCTTCGCTATACCTCAGCGATTCATTTTTTAAAAATCCGGCAAATATTTCTCAAAAATCGAGCGAATTCATTGCCCTAAATGAAGCGCTAACGCAATGGTGTCAGCAAAGCGAAAAACCGATTGTTCTTTTTATCGATGAAATCGACGCTCTGGTTGGAGATACGTTAATTTCGGTCCTCCGACAATTGCGAAGCGGGTATCCCAGCCGGCCCGATAGTTTTCCCCAAAGTATTATTTTGTGTGGCGTGAGAGATGTCAGGGATTACCGGATTCATTCGGATAAAGAAAAATCAGTCATTACAGGTGGCAGCGCATTTAATATTAAAGCGAAATCTCTGAGATTGGGAAATTTTATCCCCGAAGAAATCAAGCAATTATATCTTCAGCATACTGCGGAAACCGGTCAAAAATTTGATGATGATATATTTCCACTTATTTGGGATTTAACCGAAGGTCAGCCCTGGCTTGTCAATGCATTGGCGTTTGAGGTTTGCTTTGAAATGGAAGAAGGCCGCAATCGTGAAACCGAAATCACAGTGGCTATGATCGAACAAGCCAAAGAGAATCTCATTTTACGCCGCGAAACGCATCTGGATCAATTAACCGATAAATTAAAAGAAGACCGGATTAAAAGGGTTCTAACACCTCTTTTGGTGGGTACCGAAGAAGTCGAAAAAATTCCCGATGACGATATCGATTATGCCGTGGATTTAGGCCTGGTTAAACGGAAACCTCAATTGGCCATTGCCAACCGTATTTACAAGGAAATTATTCCCAGACAACTGACTGCCAGTGCACAGGATTACATTGTTCAGGAAGCCTCCTGGTATATGACGGCAGATGGCCGCCTGGATATGGATAAATTGTTAACCGCTTTCCAGGAATTTTTCAGGAAGAATTTCGAGCATTGGAGCAATGGGTTTGACTATGCGGAAGCAGGGCCGCAATTATTATTGCAAGCCTTTTTACAGCGAATTGTTAATGGTGGCGGCAGGGTGGAACGGGAATACGGATTGGGTCGGCAGCGAACCGATTTATTCATTTCGTGGCCATATAATGATGGTATCCAAAACGTGGTTATCGAATTAAAACTCAAGTATGGAAGAATGGAAGCCACCATCGAAAAGGGGCTCGATCAAACCTGGGAATATATGGATAAATGTGGAACGTCGGAAGGGTATTTGTTGGTCGTTAACCGGGCGAAAAAAACGTCATGGAAAGAAAAGATATTCAAGAAAGAAAAAACCGTTAAGAATGTAAAAATCATGGTTTACGGGATGTAGCCAGGCATCTACTTATTTTTCACCGCATCACATCTCGACCAGGATGTGATAAAGAACCATTTCACCGCTATTACACTTGTGTCGGCTGCGAAATGCAACGATCTTATTAAACCCAGTTTTGGTGAATTCAATGTTAGCGTTCAATGAGTAGGAACCATAATTCATATGGTCAATGTGTTCCCGGTACGTTTTGCATAATTTTTCGAAATCCTTAACCGATGCATAAATTAATAGGTAATTTTCTTTTAAACCGTTGCAGTCATAATTATGCAGCAGTTTATTTACATGGCGATTAATTTTATCTTCTTCGCAGGAATCAAGATTCAATGCTTCGATAATGGATATGGCGCGTCCGGATTCATCTTCGATTTTGATGTCCAACTCCCCTACCCGGATCCCGGATTCGGAAATTCCCCATAAGGTTTGATCTTTGGTTCGGAATCCGCGGGTTCCTATTAGAAGAGAGAGAACCGTATTACGGCTGTTTTCATCGGCTTGAAGAGTTTTCTTTATTCCTTGAATTTGAGATAACGTCGTGATCATGCAAGCGAAAAGTTTTTCACTGGGTTTGGGCGGCGGCATCAACCCATTGAGTAATCGAGAAACGGAAATATCTTCCGCGCTTTTTTCGCAGCGTGCATCCTTACCCTTGGAAATGAATTTTTGCAATGCATGGTATTTGTAAAAATAAGGATTTTCGGAATGAATACATTCGTCGCAAATACAGGGAACTTCCTCGAAGACATGTTTCTCTTTTTCCATGTTCAAGGTCTCGTGAATGTGATCAAGATGGCTGCGAATAATACCCATCAATTGGTTTTTATTGCTGCCCGAAACGGAAACCCGGATGCGCTTTTGGACCGCATCGCTTACCACAAGGGCTGATGAATCGGAGAACGAGAGTTCCACGCCGTTATTCCAATAATGATTCTCGCGAATCAGGTAATGAAGACGACAAATAAATCGGGTGATGATTCCTGCGGGCATGAAATCATACGTATAATGAAGATGAAGGTTATATGTTGAACGGTAAGCGTCGATATCGATGGCCGGGCGTTGGGTGGGGAGGAGTTCGGGGATGATATAGTCATCGGTTCCCATGATATTGAAACACAATTCGAATTTTTCCATGAGTCGAAGGAGTTGGGAATGTTTTTCCGGCGGGTAAATATCGCTATTCCAATAACGAGACAAATGCAACCGATTAAACCGGCCGTTGTTTTGCTGGATCTGCAGCGAATCGATTAAGGCGTAAACCGCACCGGTTGCCCATTCGGGTTTTAATATAACGGTATCGGTTAACACCGGGTCCATGCGAAAGTGAAGGATAATACCCAGGTCATGAAGATAGTCGCTGAGAAACAAGGCTTTGTTTTTGCCCATTTCATGAGAGGAACAAATATGGAAATATTCTTCCAGGGAGATATAATTTTCTGTCCTGGCTTTCAGTTCATCGCGGATGTCTTTCCAGCGTTTGGGGAGTTTGTCGAGAAGATGGGGCATCCGCCCAAGGGCGGTTCGAATGGTTTCGATTAGTTCCTCGATGTTTTGACCGGAGACACAACTGATCTTAAGGAATCGATTGATGTTTGGGAATTTATCTTTAAAAGACGCTTCGTCGATGTGTTTGATTCGGATGTCAGATTTATTCATGACCATGATAAGGGGGCTTTCGGCGCCGAAAAGTTTGACGGCATTGAGCCAGTAATCAAAGCTCCGGGTTTCTTCTTCTTTTCGTGGGTCCCAGATAAAGAGATAAAGGGATCGTTTGGTGAGGAAGAACTGATGGGTGGCATGCAAGATATCTTGCCCGCCAAAATCCCAGAAATGAATGTTTACATCACGCGTTTCACCATCCTGGAAGGAACAGGAGAGATTCCAGGGTTGGATATCGATGCCGCGGGTGGTATCTTCTTTACCCGGCTTTACCTTAAAACATTTGTTTTTGAGTTTTTTCATTACCGTGGTTTTTCCCACATCGCCGCTTCCCACGAGAAGGAGTTTGGATTCGAGAAAGAAGACGGACGCGCGTTTAATTTCATCGAAATAGTTCCGAATCCCTTCATTTCCCTGCCTCATGATTTCTATCGGCGGATCTGTCAATGGGTTGTTGTAAAGCTTTAAACCGTTCCAATAATCATTTTCCCAAATAATTCTCATATGGGGCCACCATGCGGCGAAATCCGGAGGGAGTTTCCAGATGAGGTTATCTCGACAATCTAATAATTCTAATTTTTTCAATTCCTTTAAGGGCGTGAGATCCGTGACTTGATTCTTCCTCAAATCAAGCTCTCTCAGATCCCTCAATCCTTTCAAGGGCGTGAGGTCCGTGAGCTGATTCTTCCCCAAATAAAGGTGTGTCAGATTGGTCAATCCTTTCAAGGGCGTGAGGTCCGTGAGCTGATTCCTCCCCAAATAAAGGCGTGTTAGATTCGTCAATCCTTTTAAGGGTGTGAGGTCCGTGAGCTGACAAGCACATAAGGAAAGATGGTATAATTTATTAAGGCTCATTAAGGGGGAAATATCTTTAATCCTTCTTCCATCCAGGCTTAACCCATTGACCTTTCCCTCCTTATCGATCGAATAACCTTTTTCACAGTAATATATTTCTTCAATCGGTACTCGCTTCAATCTAATCCGCAATTTTTCCTGAACCTTTTTTATAAGCTTCAAATCTTCGAACATAGGATCTCCTTAAATAAATGGTAACGCGATAATGCTAAATCATATCATATCTGGAAAAGGAAAGATATAAAAATCGGCCCCTTAAATCGAATTGTAGTGACGCAGTGATGGTCAACAGGTTGTCCGAGAATTGACTTTTCGGTCTTTTTCGATTATGAAAAACCACCGATAATTCAGTGTATATTTTTTGAAAAATATTCAAAATTTGAGTTCTCGGACAGCCTGTTAAACACCAACCATCACAATTGGTTTTATCATTATAAGTGGTCTTGTTCATGTAGATTTTTTTCTCCCATTCGATATCCGAAGGATCGAAAATAACCAGATAACCTTTGTTTAATTGAAGACGATTGAGATAACCGCTCAATTGACGTTTGGCTTTTTCAATCGATTTTTCACCGCGTTTGATTTTTATTTCGATCGCCGTCCGCTGATCATGAAATTTTACCAATAAATCGACGCGTCCATTTCCGACAGCCATCTCACGAACGATCTCACCGCCGGAATTGATCACGCGTTGCAAAAAAGCCATTAATAATAAATGCTGGGCGGATTCTTTATATTCGAAGCGACTCAACCAATGTTCGGCATTCTCGCAGTAAAAATCCTGAAAGGCTTTAAATATCTCCTCCATATCGAGTTCACCCTTCGAATTTACAAAACACGGTGTCTGAATTTCTTTAGGAAGAGATTCTTGGATGGAGGAAGCCATGATCCGGGGAATAATCTCGGCATATATCGGGTTAGCAAATTCCAGAGGAGAGGTTTGAGATACAATCCCCAAATCCCGGACATATAAAATATCGTCATCCATAACGTCAAACGGTAAATTATCGCCGTTTATAATGACCTGAACGATTTTCTTTACTCTATCCTGTCTTAATTTATCCACGAGACTGTCCAGATGGGTATCTCTTCGTTGGATCAGTTGAATTTTTGCCTGATTTAAAAGCGCCAAGTTAATGGGTTGAGAGAAATCGAAATTAAGTATTTCATCAACCATTTGGCGCGCCAGGGCATTGACCAACCAGGGTTGGCCATTGGTCAGCCGAAAGATTTCATCTTTAACCTCTACGGGAAATTCCTGCCCGGTTACTGTTGTGTGTTGCTCAAGTAATTCGTAAACCTCTTCTTTTTTAAAATTGTTCATCAATAAGGAATCCGATTTAATATTAAACGGAGACGCCGCCCCATAGGATTGATTCTCTTCACGAACCTTAATTTTATAATCCCTGACATCCCGGAGACCGACCAGAACAATGGAGGAAGGAAAGTATTTGGGCCGACGCTGATAACCGTCCCGTAATTGCCGGAGAACGGAAATAAGCGCATCATCCAGCAATGCATCGATTTCGTCGATAAAAAGCACAATGGGTTTTTCCTGGCTTTCGCACCAGGCCTGTAAATAATTGAGGACATCCGGGTAATGTTTTTGCTCGGGATTGGGGGGCCAGTGCTTTTCTTCCAATTGCGAGGGTGCAGTAACATACAATGAATTAATTAAGGTTTCATTGACTTTATCGACCGTGAAACTTCCGATTCCTCCCCGTTCGAAGGAAACTGCCATGGCAATATACTTACCATCGGCATTCAGTTTGCCGACCAGCGCGTGGAGGTAAGTCGTTTTACCGGTTTGCCTCGGTGCATGGATGGTGAAATACAGTTCCTGATTGATTAATTGTTCCACTTTTTTCAATCGTTTCAGGGGATCAACCATATAATGCTTTTCGGGAGAACATGGTCCGGCAGTATTAAAATATTTTTTTACAGTTATTACGTCATTCATGGGGTAATGATAAAATGAATTGAAAAAATTGTCAATCCAATTTGGCCCGGAATCCGAGGAGCCCCGGAGTCTTCCAACTTGCAGATTTTCACGCATCACATCTCAACCAGGATGTGATGAAGAATCTAACCGTTGCAATAATAATTGTGAATAAAGAGGCTTGATTATTCTTCTCCTTTTAATCTATAATTCGAGCTTAATTACAAAAACTAAATTGAAAAAGAGGAGGACAAATATGCCGAATAATGAAGTAGGCGTTTCCGGACAATTTAAGGCCGGTATTTCTGAAATCCAGGGGTTAAGCCCTTTGAAAGTGACGGATTTTGTGAATTTTTCTCCAGGTACGACACCGGGAAATGTGGGTATATGCCTTTCGGGAGGAGGATCCCGAGCCATGACTGCCGGGATGGGTCAGCTCCGAGGCTTGAAAAACCTTAAAAATTCGAATGGCTCCCTTTTGGAGCAAACCAAGGCTATCGCCACAGCATCCGGGGGCTCATGGGTCGGCGTCACGTTCGCGTATCTCAATAGCGCGCATTGCTCCGACGATGACTACCTTGGAACCTATCGATCACCTTCGCAGGTGACCCCATCTGATTTAAGCAATCTCAACCCAAATAATATTGGGTTCAGATGCACGAAAAATTTCGGTTTGCTTTCCCTATTATGGCAAGCCATTAAATTGAGGATTCTAAAAGTACCGGCAAACATGCTGTGGCAAACCCTGATCGGGAATAATATTCTGTCCTATTACGATTTATTCGATGTGAGTCGTTCATATACCCCGAATAGCCTGTTCAGTTATGATCCGGATACGCTAAAAAAAGACATTACGGCATTAAATCCCTCGTTATCTGAGGAAAAAGCTTACTTGATCGCTTCGGGACCATCAAGGGAACGCAGACCTTACTTGATTTGTAACATGGGAATGTTTGTCAAAACACCTGGTACCGATTTCGAGTATTTAGTCCCTGCTCAGGCAACCCCATTTTTTACCGGCATCATCAGTACACCTCCCAATGTGACGGATTTCAACGACAAACCGGTCGGAGGAGGAACAGTAACATCATTTACCTTCAGTTCGAATCTGGAATCAATCGACGCACACAATGAGGTCACAGTGAACCAATCCCGCCAATTCGCTTTAGCCGATGCAGTAGGAGTCAGCAGCGCCTTTTTTGCTGAAATCCTTGAAAACCTTGCCGCTCAATATTTGGCAACACCGGAAGAATTTATCAAGGATTTGATAGCGCACGGCCAGGAGATGAATGAGAGTATTAATACAGCACTTAACCTGGCCCCAGGAGAAAAGGATGCCCTGGATATCCTGGTGGAAAAGGTCAGTAAACTCAACCCGCTCGAAATCGTAAAAGACGACCTGGAAAAAATTCTTTCAAGGGTCGGAATCGACCTTGAAGAAGACGTAAAAAAACTCCTGGCAGACATTACGGGCCTGGTTCCTCAATATAAATACTGGCCTGTTTTAAATATCGCGAAAAATACAGACGTTAAACCCACGAAATTTGCCGATGCAGGAAACCTTGAAAATACGGGAATTAACGGGATGCTGGCTTATTCGGATATCGATAATATCATCGCTTTTATTAATACAGTAACGCCTCTGGGCTCCGCCAAACACGGGGTTATAGATCCTGAAACCCATCAGGAAATCCCAGGAACCCAAATAATGGTGGATTCTCAAATCCCGCCTTTATTCGGGTACCAGCCTTACAATGACTCCTGCGGGTATCAAATTTATGACAATGGCCCAAATGGTTCATGTAAAGCGTCAAATTCCGAATTCCGGTATAACCAGGTATTTCCTTCGACCAGTTTCGTGGAACTGCTCAAGGGCTTGTGGGAGAATTGCGAAAAGAAAACCTATTTTGGTTCTAATTTTATTCAATCTCTAACCACGGTTGATAATATATGGTTCGGGGTTAAAGGCGAAAGGAAAGTCAAAGTAATCTGGGTTTATAACGGTAATTTTAAAGGATGGTATGAAAACCTTACCCCGGAAGCACAGGGGGTTGTTTCCGAAATTAGTAATTTCCCTTATTACAATACCATTACCGAAACCGAGTTGTCGAACGAACAAGTGAATGCCCTGGGAAGCGTTGCCTCCTGGAATATTGTCGAAGGGATCAAAGATACTATCCTCGAAATGTATAAATGACAGGTTAAACATGAGGTAAAGATCCGAGACGTTGCAGCCTCTTCATTCAACACCTGCGTTAGGTTATAAAATACCGATTGGAACCACGATCACGTTGATCCCGGATCTGTCAACCTCTTGCTCGAGTTGTTTGGCATCTTCGTCGCTTAATTCCACGAATACCAGGTATACAATCTCTGTTAATCCCAATTGACGGCCATATGATGCGGCCTGATCGATCCCTTTCTCAAACAGATACATATCCTTGAAACTCTTTAACTCGAGTGCATGAACGTTCCCACGGTATTTGAGGATCAAGTCGATCTTACCGTTGCCGGTTGGGAATTGCGGAATAACCTCCACTCCCCTGGGCCGGAGTAAATCGTAAAGGTAACGGTAAATATTAAAATGATAAATGGCTTCATAGATTTTCAAATCGGTTTTACGTCGAGGGACGTCTTTAAAGAACATCTTCCTGTTTTTCTTTAAGTATTCCCGGTAACGGTTGATGATATTGGGGATATGGAGGGTTTTGTCATCGATGGCATCTTTCATTTCATCTAAGGGCGGAATCAATTGCCCCAGGGAATTGAACAATTTTCTGGAAAAATAGTTAAATATCCGCTTCTGTATAAAAGGGGAGGAAAACTTTACATAATATTCATCAACCCCGACTTCTTCTTCGGTGATGACGCCATTCATGTATAAATAATTGAGGTCTTTGTCATCGAAATTAAACTCGATTTTCTCACCGGTTTTGAATAATTCCATCACGATTTCGTCATAAGGGGGTTTATTGACTTTACTGATGAGGTTGAGGATCGTATTATTGGGGAGGACATGGAGCGCCGCGCCAAAGGCCTTTTTAAAACGGTTCATGTCAATGGGATTTTGGGTATCTTTGTTATACGTTTCGGTGAGAAGTTCGCCGAACCACCCGACCAGGCCGGGATGACCGCGGGTCTCGTCGTAAACTGCCCGAATCACAGCGTCTTCGACCTGTTGACCGCTTTCCCGTTCATACCATTTAAACATCCCGTCAACTTCTTCGTCAGTCAGGTTAGGGACATGAACGCTGCGCTGCACATTAAACGGGGAACCTTTCTGGTTTTCAATACCCAATACACTGCGCACCCCGATTAAAGCCACCCCATGAAGTAAGTAGTTTTTTTGTTCCGTGGGTTTATCCGATTCATCCGTCCGGCTGATATAAATATCACGAAATGCGCTGACCACCGCATTAATACCTTCTTCAATCAAGGCATCGAATTCATCCAGGATTAAAATCAGGGGTTTATCCAGGACGCCTTTTTTAAAGATTTCGACGAATTTTTCCTGATTATCGATGTTGATAAATGTCTTATTCAAACCGTCCCCAATTTTGCGGGCAATGCTTTGGAGAATTTCGGATGGATTTGTTTTATCTTTTTGGCTTTCCAGGTTGATTTTGAGGACATTGAATTTCTCGTCCTGACGCAGGCGAAAAAGAACCTGTTGCATCAGCCAGGTTTTACCGGTTTGACGGGAAGCCCAAACCGTAAAATAATGACCGCCTTTTGAGGGATCGTATCCGATCAATTGCGTATAGGCTTGTTCGATTAATTCGTTTCTGGGTGCATAATAATTCAGGTCCGGGTCTAATGATCCGTAAGAAGTAAATCGCCTCATATTTGCTCCGTTTCATTTTCATCAACAATTTTATTCATGGGGTAATAATAAAATGTAATGAGAAAATTGTCAATCCATTTTTCGCCCATCGAAACATTCGCAGTCATATGATTTAAGATTGAATGCGCGTTTGAAAAGTGCTATTATTTGATTTTTAATCACTCGAAATAATCAGAAAACTTGGAAATACTATAAATAGAAATAAAAAATGGAACCCTTAATCAAAAAAAATATCGACCATATCCTGGCGCTAACCCCCATGCAAGAAGGGATGCTTTTTCATTATTTGAAAGACCCCCAAAGCAATGCTTACCATGAACAATTGCCCCTGATCATTTCCGGGATCATCGATATCCAGGTTTTTGAAAAAGCCTGGAATTCTGTCCTGGCAAGCCACGAGATGCTGCGAACCGTTTTTCGTTGGGAAAAATTAGAAAAACCCACGCAAATTGTTTTGAAAGAATACAACCTCCAACTGGTATTTCATGATCTCTCCGCGATGAATCCGAATGCGAAACAAAGAGCCCTGAAGGAATTAAAAACAATTGACCGGGAAACCCGGTTCGATTTGAGAGATGTTCCCTTCCGGGTGACATTATGTAAACTCGAAAACGATACGTATGCGATGATGATCCGTAATCATCATATCATTTATGACGGATGGAGCAATGGGATTATTTTAAAGGAATTCTTTAACGCTTACCATCGATTAACAAATGGTGAAGAACTCATACCGGTAACGAAACCCCCATTTAAAGAATTTATCCAATGGATCCAACATTCGGATAAGAAAAAACAGGAACAGTTCTGGAGCGACTACCTGGCCGGGCTTGAATCCCCAACCGAATTACCGATAAAAAAGAAAAAGAGAAACAGCAAGGAAACGGATGTTAAAAATCATTCGCTCATTCTTGGAGAAGATATCAAAAATAAACTGGACGCATTTACCGCAAGTCACCGGGTGACATGGGCGGCGATTTTTTATGCAGCCTGGGGAATCTTGCTCCAACGCTACTGCGGCACCGACGAGGTGGTTTTCGGTACGACGGTATCGGGACGGCCGACCGGCATCAAAGGAATCGAAGATATGGTGGGACTGTTCATCAACACCATTCCATTACGCGTTCAAACCCATCCGGCTGAAAAGCGAATCGAAGTGATTGGCGGAATCGATCATGCACTACATTCACGAGCGGATTTCGAAAATACCCCATTGGTGGATATCCAACATTACAGCGGAGTCCAGGGTGGCGCCTCGCTGTTCGATAGCATTATGGTCATTGAGAATTACCCGCTGGATCATCGATTGCTGCCGTCAAACAGTCCATTATCCATCGACTCGTATGAAATGGTTGAAACCACGCATTATGATTTAACCGTGAGCGTGATGCGATTCGATCATATCGACGTGCATTTTTCCGGTAAAGGGGAATTATTCGATAACTCATCGATAGAAAATTTATCCGCTCACCTTGAACGGATAATTCTTGAAATCATCGAAAACCCGGAGCTGGACATCCATGAAATCGATATATTATCGATCGAAGAGAAGAACCGGTTATTGCATGACTTTAATCACACGGAGGCGGAATATCCGAAGGATAAAACCATTCCTGAAATATTTAAGGATCAGGCGGCGCAGGACGGGGATCGAATTGCAATAATCGGTGCTGCTTCCGGTGTCTGCCCTCAATTAACATATAACGAATTGAATGAGCAATCCAACCGGTTGGCGTATGAATTAATCCAAAAAGGTGTCCAGCCCGATACGATTGTCGGCATCAAGATCGAGCGATCGAGCGAGATGATCGTCGGCATCCTGGGAATCTTAAAATCCGGCGGCGCGTATTTACCTATTGACAAGGATTACCCGCAGGAACGGATCGATTATATGCTCAAAGACAGCGGGGCTAAATTATTGGTTACCGCGAATAATGTAGGGGCAGACCCGCGTGTCTGCCCGTATAATTGGGATGAAAAAAAATCGGATGCAGTCCCACGTGTCTGCTCGTATAATTGGGATGAAAAAAAATCGGGCGCACACACGGGTGCGCCCCTACATGTACCTCTCTCTCCGGCAACCGGTAACCGGCAACCGGCAACCTCCCTCGCTTATGTGATCTATACTTCCGGTTCAACAGGAAGGCCCAAAGGCGTCATGGTCGATCACCGTAATGTGTTGCGGTTGGTCAAACATTCGGATTATATTCGTTTTTCGCCTCAGGATCGCTTGCTTCTTACGGGTGCAATGGCCTTTGATATATCCACCTTTGAAATATGGGGACCGTTACTGAACGGCGCCCGGCTGGCTCTCGCATCTAAACATGATATCTTAAATGCCGAACGATTAAAAGAAATCCTGGTAACACACGCCATATCGATGTTGCATTTGATTCCCCAAATCTTTAACCAACTCGCGGCCCAGAACATAGAATTATTTGCCGGGCTGCGCTGTTTCCTGATTGGCGGCGACCTGGTAAACCCGGACTATATCAATCAATTACGAACAAAATATCGTGATTTAAAAATTCTTCATATGTACGGTCCGACGGAAAATACAACATTCTCAACATCATTTCCGGTCGATAAAACCTATGAAGAGCGAATCCCCATCGGTAAACCCATTGCGAATTCAACGGCGTTTATCGTAAATCGAAATGAAAAACTCCAACCCATAGGAATCCCCGGTGAACTTTGGGTCGGAGGCGAAGGCATTGCCCGCGGGTATTTAAATAATCCGGAGTCGACGTTTGAAAGATTCTGCCTCCGGCGGCCCGCTTTTTGTAAAAAGCGGGGCAAAAACTTTTGGTTTGGAGATGTTTCTAAAAATTTGTTTTATGAAAATTTATATAAAACGGGGGATTTAGCGAGATGGTTGGAAGACGGCAATATTGAATTCCTGGGACGAATCGATACCCAGGTCAAAATCCGGGGTCAACGCATCGAATTGGGCGAGATCGAAAATCGCTTGTTCACTCACGAAAACATAAAAGATGCGGTGGTGATATGCCAAACCGGTAAAGACGGGGATAACCATTTATGTGCGTATATCGTGTCCGATCATGATATACCGGTTTTGGAATTAAGAGAATATTTACAAAACCATTTACCCGATTACATGATCCCGTTCTATTTTGTTCAAATAGACCGAATCCCCTTAACGCCCAATGGGAAAATCGACCGGAAAGCCTTACCGGAACCGAAACCAACCCCCGACGAAAATTTTGTTGCACCTGAGAATTCCATCGAAGAAAAACTGGCAGAGATCTGGTCGGAAATTTTGGGGATCGGGAAAGGGCAGATCGGTGTGCATGATCATTTTTTTCACCTGGGCGGACATTCACTGAAAGCCATGCTTTTGGTATCGAAGGTTCACCGGGAATTCAATGTGAATATCCCGCTCGCAGAAATGTTTCAATCCCCGACCATCAGAAGATTGTCGGAATATATGAAATCCATCAAATATTCGGAGGATTCTCGGTTTGTATCCATCGGCGAAGCGGAGCAAAAAGAGTATTATGTACTTTCATCGGCACAAAAGCGGATGTATATTCTCCACCGGATGGATGAACAGGGCGTGAGTTACAATATGCCGTTTGTTGCACGGTTAGAGGGAGACCTTAATCAGGAACGAATCGAAGAAAGTTTCAGACAATTGATTCAACGTCATGAAAGTTTAAGAACATCGTTTCATATTATCGATGATGCACCCGTACAGCGCATTCATCCTGAACTTCAACTCCATATAGAATATTTTGAAAAACCAAAAGTTTTTGCGGAGCTTTTTTCAAAAAGCGACCCGCCGGAGGCAATCGTTAACTCATTCATTCGTTCATTTGATCTATCCGAAGCGCCGCTGTTTCGTGTGGGATTGATCAAAGAAGAAGAAGGAAAGCATATCCTAATCGTGGATATGCATCACATTATTTCGGATGGTACATCGGTCAATATCATCATCGATGATTTCATTTCCATATATAAAGGAAAAACGTTATCGGATTTTCGGATCCAATATAAAGATTTTTCCGAATGGCAAAACAGTGACCGGCAGAACGAATCGCTAACGCGTCAGGCGAATTTCTGGTTGGCTGAATTTGAAGGAGAAATTCCTGTCTTGGAACTCCCGATGGATTTTCCAAGACCTTCGGTTCAGAGTTTCGAAGGAAGCCATATCGATTTTGAAATGAGCTCGGAAGTCACCGGCGCATTGAATGCATTGGCATTGGAAACCGGTGTCACGTTATACATGATGCTTTTGGCATCGTATCATATCTTTTTGGCAAAATTAAGTAATCAGGACGATATAGTTATCGGAACCCCCGTCGCCGGTCGCAGGCATGCGGATTTGGAAAAGATCGTCGGTATGTTTGTCAATACCCTGGCATTGAGAAACAACCTGGCCGGAGAGAAAACAGTTACGGGTTTTCTTCACGACGTCAAAGCGAAAACGTTAAAAGCGTTTGAGAATCAGGATTACCCGTATGAAGAACTGGTGGAACGGGTGGAGTCCAACCGGGATATTAGCCGCAACCCGTTGTTCGATGCGATGTTCATCCATCAAAATATGGATTTATCGGTAATAGAAATTCCCGGTTTGAAATTGTCATCATATGATTTTGAGAATAAAACATCGAAATTCGATCTCACGTTATCCGCCACAGAAGCCGAAGGTCGGTTGAAGTTCACGTTTGAGTATTGCACGGCATTATTCAAACAGCAAACCATCGAGCGGTTTATTTTATATTTTAAAAATATCATTAATGGTGTGATTGAACATAAAACCGGAAGAATTTCCGATATTGAAATCATTACCAACGAGGAAAAAAGCAGAATATTGTATGATTTTAATCATACCGAACTCGAATACGCCAGGGATAAAACCATTCATGAATTGTTTGAGGAACAGGTATTCAGAACTCCGAATTATCTTGCGCTTATCGGTTCATCCTCTTCCGTAGGGGCAGACCCGCGTGTCTGCCCTCAATTAACATATAACGAATTGAATGAGCAATCCAATCAATTGGCGGTTGAGTTAATCCAAAAAGGTGTGCAACCCGATACCATTGTCGGCATCAAAATCGAACGTTCGATCGAGATGATCATCGGCATTTTGGGTATCTTAAAAGCAGGTGGCGCGTATTTACCCATTGATCCGAATTACCCACCAGAGCGGATTGATTTTATGCTCAAAGATAGCGGCACTAAATTATTGGTTACCGCGAATAATGTAGGGGCAGACCCGCGTGTCTGCCCCAGTTCAACGTTTTTCGATAAAACCCCGGGCGCACACACGGGTGCGCCCCTACATGTTTCTCTCTCACCGGCTACCGGCTACCGGGAACCGGCCACTTCCCTCGCCTACGTCATCTACACCTCCGGTTCAACCGGCAGACCCAAAGGGGTAATGATCCCGCATATGGCGGTTCATAATTTCATGGAAGGGATGGCAAAAATCATCGCCTTTAAACCCGGAAAAGTGATCCTGGCGTTGACCACGATCACGTTCGATATCTTCGGACTTGAAACCTTACTGCCGCTCTGTCGGGGTCTAAAAGTGGTTATGGCCGATGAAACGTGCCAGAATAACATCGAATTACTGGAAGAATTAATCATTAAAAACAGCATCGACATGCTGCAAGCCACGCCCACGCGCATGCAGATGTTGGTGTCAAATAAAAACAAAAATTGTTGTCTTGAAAACCTAAAAGAGATCATGGTCGGGGGCGAAGCCTTCCCGACTCGGCTACTGGAAGAATTAAAACGATTGACAAAAGCCAGGATCTACAACATGTACGGACCGACAGAAACCACGATCTGGTCCACAGTCAAAGACGTCACGCAGGACAATACGATAACGATTGGATTCCCCATCGCCAATACTCAAATCTATATATTAAATAAATACCTCCAAATCATTCCCCTGGGCGTGGCAGGAGAATTATATATCTCCGGCGATGGACTTGCCCGGGGCTATTTAAATAACTCGGAATTAACATTTGAAAAATTTCACTCTGTGTCCTCTGTGACCTCTGTGGCTAAAAAATTATACAAAACCGGAGATTTAGCCCGATGGTTGGAAGACGGCAATATCGAATTTTTAGGTCGCATCGATACCCAGGTCAAAATCCGGGGACACCGTATCGAATTGGGAGAAATCGAGAATCGCTTACTCCAACACGAAACCATCAACGATGCGGTGGTGATCTGTCACACCGATCAGGGGGAGAACCGTTTATGTGCATATATCGTTTGCGATTCCGATTCGGATATCCAGGTTTCGGAATTCAGAGAATATTTGCAAACCCGACTACCCGATGCCATGATTCCCTCTTATTTTATCCGGATCGATCAAATCCCTTTAACACCCAGTGGGAAGATCGATCGAAAGGCACTGCCGCAACCGGAATTCAATGTGGACGACCACGATGCCCACTTTGAGGTCCCTGAAACGATCATCGAAAAGAAACTGGCGGAAATCTGGTCGGACATTCTCGGCGTACCAAAGGATAATATTAGCGTTCATCACAACTTTTTCCAATTGGGCGGGCATTCGTTAAAAGCCACCATATTGGTATCCCGGATTCACCGGGAATTCAGTGTGAATATCCCCTTGATCGACGTCTTTAAAAATGCTTCGATCCGAAAATTGGCGCAACGCATCAAAAACTCGGACGCTTCCCGATTTGAAACCATCCGCGAAGTGGAACAACGAGAGTATTACACGCTTTCTTCGGCACAGAAGCGGCTTTTTTTCCTTCAACAAATGGACCCGGAGAGTACCGCTTACAACATGCCCCTGGCATTAAGCATTGGAAAAGAAATCGACAAAGACCGTTTTGAATCGGCGTTAAAGCAGCTCATTGCCAGACATGAAAGTCTGCGTACCTCGTTTCGGATGATCGATGAAACGCCCGTTCAACAGGTTCACGACCACGTTGGCTTTGAGTTGGAATATTATGATTTAGCCACAGAGGGCACAGAGGACACAGAGATCAAACGTTTTTTGCCTACTTTTTTTCAAAAAAGTAGGTTTGATCTTTCAAAGGCACCATTAATGCGTTCCGCGATTGTTCGGTATGCGGATGGGGAGCATATATGGTTAGTGAATATTCATCACATTGTATCCGATGGCACCTCGCATATGATTCTGGCCAAAGATTTTATGGCCCTTTACCGGGGGAATCAGGAAGCGTTGAAACCGTTGCAGCTTCAGTATAAAGATTTTTCTCAGTGGCAAAACCGAATGATAGAAAGCGGCGCCATTCGGTCGCAAGAGGATTATTGGATGGGAATATATCCGAAATCCGGAGAAATTCCGCGATTGGATTTACCGGCAGATTTCAAGCGGCCGGATGTGTTCACGTTTAAAGGAGGCCGTTACAGCTTTATGATTGAAGGCAATAACGCGCGTCAATTTAAGGCATTGGCTGCTTCGCACAATGGCACCTTGTACATGAATATTCTGGCTGCGTTGAATACTCTGTTTTACAAGTATACGGGCCAGACCGATATCATCATCGGAACCGGGATTGCCGGACGGTCGCATGCCGATCTTCAGGATATTATCGGTATGTTTGTCAACACGCTGGCCATGAGAAACCATCCGGAAAGCGAAAAAACCTATGACGCCTTTTTGAATGACGTGATTGTCCGGAGCCTTCAATCCTTTGAAAATCAGGATGTTCAGTTTGAAGATTTGGTGGAGAAATTGGACCCGCCGCGGGATCCGTCCCGCAATCCGCTGTTCGATATTTTGATGGTGGTTCAAAACTTCATTCGTTTCGGAGAACAAGGCACCGGTGACTTTGCCGAAAGTTTTCCGATTATCGAATTTGAGAGTCAAACCTCCAAGTTCGATATGACGTTTTTTATTCATGAAGGAAATGAAACGAATGGTGATGATTATGGTGGTGATATCCATATCGACATCGAGTATTATACCGACTTATTTAAACCGGAAACGGTTCGGCGTCTGGCCCGGCATTTAACGAATCTCATTCAAACCGTTATTCAACACCCATTGATCACATTGGGTGAAATCGAGATCCTCTCCGAAGACGAAAAAACACAGATACTTTATGCATTCAATCATGCCACGTCCGATTATCCCCGGGATAAAACCGTATATGAATTATTTGAGGAACAGGCGGAGCGAACGCCGGATCGGATCGCTGTCGGAACGATTGAGACGTTGCACGCAACGTCTCTACCAATAATCCCTATCCCCGTTCAACTATCCTACCGGGAATTGAATCGGCAATCCGATCGAATGGCCCATTATTTATATCATCAAAAAGGAATTCGGTCCGGGGACCGGGTGGGGATATGGATGACGCCATCCGTGGATCGTGTGTTTGCCATTTTCGGTATTCTTAAAGCCGGTGCGGCTTATGTGCCCATCGATCCGCTCTTCCCTTATGAACGCATCCGATTCATGATCAAAGACGCGGTTATCCCTGTCCTTGTATCGGAAAAGTCATTTTTAAGAGACCTCAACCGGTTATTGTGGGACTGCGATTGCCTGCATACATATGTGTGTATGGATAGCCCGGATATCGACAGGGAAGAGGAAACCGAAAAGAACGCCTTGATGGAGCAAGAACTCTGGGTTCATGTGGGTGAAACCGCCGTCGATGAAATCACCGGTGGCGGTTGGTTGAGCAGTTATACGGGTGAGCCGATCCCCAAAGAGGAAATGGATGAATATGGCGATAATATATTGAAGAAACTCCAACCGCTGCTTCATCCCGGCATGCGCGTGCTGGAGGTCGGGTGTGCGTCCGGGATATCCATGTACCGAATCGCGCCCCGTGTCGGGTTGTATTATGGCACCGACCTTTCCCCGGCCATCATCGAAACGAACCGGAAACGCATCGACGCAGAAGGGCACCGGAATATTAAATTGTCTTGCCTTCCTGCCCACGCCATTGACACGATCGACGAACGGGAATTCGATCTGGTGATTATCAACAGTGTCATTCAATGTTTTCACGGTCACAATTATCTCTTAAACGTCTTGCGCAAATGCATTCACATGCTGGGAGATAACGGGACCCTGTTTATCGGCGATATTATGGATCAGGACACGAAACGTGACTTACTGGACGATTTAACCGCATTTAAATATGATCCTGCTCATGCCGGTAAGAATTACAAAATCAAGACCGATTTTTCTGCCGAATTGTTTGTTTCCCGAGGTTTTTTCACTGACCTGGCGGCTGAACGGGATGATATCGAGAATATTGAATTTTCGGGAAAAATTTATACCGAAGGTCATGAAAATGAATTGACCCGATTCAGGTATGACACGTTAATTACCGTCAATAAAACATTAAAATTAAATAAACCATCGGCGTCAACGCAAAAATTTTTTCATCGCTTTCATCGACAAAAATATCGGGATGATCTGCGCATGCTGCCGCCGATAAATGATCCGATCAATCATCGCGCGCCGCATTTAAATCCCCCGTGCACGGCCGGCGATATGATCTATATTATCTACACATCCGGTACGACCGGCAGACCCAAAGGGGTGATGACCGTGCATGCCAATGTCACGCGGGTCGTGAGAAATACGAATTATATCGACATTCATCCCGAGGATCGGGTGCTTCAATTATCCAATTATGCGTTTGACGGGTCGGTTTTCGATATATTCGGGGCGCTTCTGAACAGCGCAGCGCTGATCCTGATGAGGAAAAAAGAGGCATTGGAAATCGACCGCCTGGCAAATTTGATCAAACGGGAACAAGTCACGGTGTTTTTTGTCACCACTGCGTTGTTTAATACGCTGGTGGATTTGCGCATCGATTGTTTTGAACGCATACGAAAGGTGCTGTTTGGGGGCGAACGGGTATCCGTATGGCATTGCCGTCAAGCCCTGGAATACATGGGAAAGGGAAAAATCATTCACATGTATGGCCCAACGGAAACCGCGGTTTATGCGACGTATCACTTCATCGATGATATTGCAGAGGATGCCGTAACGATTCCCATCGGCAGACCGTTATCCAATACGTTGATATACCTATTGGATCCTTATTTAAATGTATTACCGGTTGGTGTTCAGGGAGAAATTTATATCGGGGGTGAAGGAACCGCACGGGGCTATCTGAACACCCCGGAACTGTCATTTGAAAAATTTATCTCTGTGTCCTCCGTGCCCTCCGTGAGAAACAGGTTGTACAAAACAGGGGATTTAGCGCGATGGTTGGAAGATGGTGCGATCGAGTTTTTGGGTCGGATCGATCATCAGGTTAAGATTCGGGGTTTTCGGATCGAATTGGGAGAAATCGAGTCCCGGTTATTGGAACACGATGCCATTAAACAAGCGGTGGTGATATCAAGAACCGATGAACGGGGGGACAACGCGTTGTATGCCTATCTGGTTTCCGGTCAGGATATACCGGATTTGGAGTTAAGAGAATTCCTATCGAAACATTTACCCGATTATATGATTCCCACTTATTTTATATGGATGGACCAACTGCCTTTAACCGCTACCGGAAAGGTCAACGTGCATGCATTGCCGGAGCGGGACATCCAGGTTGGCGAGAATTACGTTGCGCCTGAAAACAGCATCGAAGAAAAACTCGCCGGCATATGGTCGGAGTTATTGGGGATTGGAAAAGAGAAAATCGGGGTGGATGATAATTTTTTCCATTTGGGTGGGCATTCGTTAAAGGCCACGGTATTGGTCTCGAAAATCCACCGGGAATTGAATACCAGTGTTCCGCTGGCCGAAGTATTTAGAACGCCTTATATCAGCAAATTGTCGGAATATATCAAAGGTTCGGAAGATTCCCGGTTCGAGTCCATTGGCGAAGCGGAAGAAAAAGAGTATTACGTGCTGTCATCGGCACAGAAGCGGATGTACATCCTGAACCGGTTGGATGAACAGGGTGTGGGTTATAATATGCCGTCTTTTTCCATATTGGAAGGAGTGCTCGACAGGGAAAAATTTGAAAATACGTTCAAGCAGTTGATTCAGCGTCATGAAAGTTTGCGAACGTCGTTTCATCTGGTAAACGATGAACCGGTGCAGAGGGTACATGATGTAGTAAATTTTGATTTATTTTTCTTTGATTTATTTCTCACGGAGTTCACGGGGGACACGGAGAGGGGAAAGAAGAAGTTAAGACGTGAAGAGGGTGAGAAGATAAGAGAAATTGAAAAATTTATCAGGTGTTTTGATTTGACCGAAGCGCCGTTATTTCGCGTGGGATTGATAAAAGAAGAACGGCACGAAGAAGGAAAGCATATCTTAATCGTGGACATGCATCATATTATTTCGGATGGCACGTCCATGAATGTTGTGATCCATGATTTTATGGATATTTACAATGAAAAAGCGTTGACGCCTCTTCGGGTGCAGTATAAAGACTTTTCCGAATGGCAGAACAGTGCGCAGCAGAAGGGATCGATCAAGCGTCAGGAGTGTTTTTGGTTAAATGTATTTGACGAATCTGAAGGCGAAATCCCCGTCTTGGAACTTCCGGTGGATTATCGACGGCCTTCGGTTCAGCGTTTTGAAGGGCACAGTATCCATTTTGAAATCGGTTCGGAGGTAACCGGCGCATTGAACGCATTGGCATTGGAAACCGGTGTCACGTTATACATGGTGCTTTTGGCATCGTATCATATTCTTCTGGCGAAATTAAGTAACCAGGAAGACATCGTTATCGGCACACCGGTGGCCGGTCGCAGGCATGCGGATTTGGAAAAAATCGTCGGTATGTTTGTGAATACATTGGCGCTTCGTCATTTTTCTTCGGGAGAGAAAACGTTTATCGGTTTTCTTCTTGACGTCAAAGAAAAAACATTACATGCGTTTGAGAATCAGGATTACCCGTATGAAGAGCTGATCGATCATCTGGAGGTGAACCGGGATGCGGGAAGGAACCCGTTGTTTGATGTCATGTTTATGCTTCAAAATATGGAAATCTCTGAAATAGAGATTACCGGTTTAACATTATCGTCTTATGAACATGAAAATAAAACAGCGAAATTCGATCTCACCTTATCTGCCACAGAAGCCGAAGGTCGGTTGGCGTTCACGTTTGAGTATTGCACGGCATTATTCAAACAGCAAACCATCGAGCGGTTTATTTTATATTTTAGGAACATTATTAATAGTGTGATTGAACATAAAACAAGAAAAATTTCCGATATTGAAATATTAACCGAAGAAGAAAAAAGCAGAATATTATATGATTTTAATCACACGGAACTTGAATACGCCAGGGATAAAACCATTCATGAATTATTTGGAGATCAGGTGGCGCATGGAGGGGATAGGACTGCGATCAGCGGTTTTGTTTACAATGTAGGGGCAGACCCGCGTGTCTGCCCCCAATTAACATATAACGAATTGAATGAGCAATCCAATCGATTGGCGGTTGAATTAATCCAAAAAGGTGTGCAACCCGATACGATTGTGGGCATCAAAATCGAGCGTTCGATAGAGATGATCATCGGTATTTTGGGGATATTGAAAGCAGGTGGCGCGTATTTGCCCATCGATCCGAATTACCCACCGGAACGGATCGATTTTATGCTTAAAGATAGTGGTGCTAAATTATTGGTTACCGCGAATAATGTAGGGGCAGACCCGCGTGTCTGCCCTAATTCAAAATATTCCGAAAAAACACCGGGCGCACACACGGGTGCGCCCCTACATGTTTCTCTCTCACCGGCAACCGGCTACCGGCCACCGGCCACTTCCCTCGTTTATGTGATTTACACCTCCGGTTCAACCGGCAGACCCAAAGGGGTAATGATCTCGCATATGGCCGTTCATAATTTCATGGAAGGGATGGCAAAAATCATCGCCTTTAAACCCGGAAAAGTGATCCTGGCGTTGACCACGATCACGTTTGATATCTTCGGACTTGAAACCTTACTGCCGCTCTGTCGGGGTCTAAAAGTAGTTATGGCAGATGAAACCTGCCAGAATAATATCGAATTACTGGAAGAATTAATTGTTAAAAACAGCATCGACATGCTGCAAGCCACACCCACGCGCATGCAGATGTTGGTGTCGGATAAAGACAAAAATTGTTGTCTTGAAAACTTAAAAGAGATCATGGTCGGAGGCGAAGCCTTCCCGACTCGGCTACTGGAAGATTTAAAGCGATTGACAAAGGCCAAAATATACAACATGTACGGACCGACTGAAACCACGATCTGGTCCACAGTCAAAGACGTCACGCAGGACAATACGATAACGATTGGATTCCCCATCGTCAATACTCAAATCTATATATTAAATAAATACCTCCAACTCATTCCCCTGGGCGTGGCAGGAGAATTATATATCTCCGGCGACGGGCTTGCCCGGGGATATTTAAATAACCCTGATTTAACATTTGAAAAATTTCACTCTGTGTCCTCTGTGACCTCTGTGGCTAAAAAATTATATAGAACCGGAGATTTAGCCCGATGGCTGGAAGGCGGCCATATTGAATTTTTAGGACGTATTGACCATCAGGTCAAAATCCGGGGTCATCGTATCGAATTGGGAGAAATCGAGAATCGATTGATCCAACACAAAACCATCACCGATGCGGTGGTGATCTGTAAAACGGATAAAGACGGGGATAACCGTCTTTGTGCGTATATCGTTTGCGATGGCGATTCTGATATCCCTGTTTCGGAATTACGAGAACATTTACAAAACCGATTACCCGATGCCATGATTCCCTCTTATTTTATTCAAATTGAGAAAATCCCCTTAACACCCAGTGGGAAAATTGATCGGAAGGCACTCCCTGATCCGGAAATCAACGCGGATGACGGTTATGTTTCTCCGAGAAATCCGGTTGAAGACAAATTAGCGGAAATCTGGTCGGACATTCTCGACATAAAGAAAGACAAACTTAGTGTCTATCACAATTTTTTCCACCTGGGTGGGCATTCCTTAAAAGCCACGGTGTTGGTATCGAGAATCCATCGGGAATTCAATGTTACCATTCCATTGGGGGAAATATTTAAACGCGCCACGATCAGTACCTTATCGGAATTTATAAAGGATACAGAGACTTCCCGATTTACAGGTATCCCGGAAATCGAAGAGAAAGAGTATTATGTTCTTTCTTCGGCGCAGAAACGGATGTATATCCTGCATCGAATGGATGAGCAGGGTGTGGGTTACAACATGCCGTTTGTTGCCATACTGGAGGGAGAACTTCATAAGGAACGAATTGAAGAAACATTCGGACGATTGGTTCAACGTCATGAAAGTTTACGAACGACGTTTCGGATGATCGATGAAACGCCGGTGCAACAGGTTCACGACCCCGTTGACCTTGAAATGGAATATTATGAATTACCCTTACCAAAAGTTTTTGCCCCGCTTTTTACAAAAAGCGGGCCGCCGGAGGCAATCTTTCATTCATTCATTCGTTCATTTAATCTCTCCCAAGCGCCGTTAATGCGTGTCGGGTTAATCAAAGAAAACAATACGAAACATATCTTGATGATCGACATGCATCATATTATTTCCGACGGCACGTCCGGGAACATCATCATCAATGACCTCATGGCATTATACAATGGCGAGAATTTACCGGATTTACGGGTTCAATATAAAGAGTTCTCCGAGTGGCAGAAGCAGGAACAGCAGAAAGAATCGATCCAGCGTCAGGAAAACTTTTGGATAACTGAATTTGACGGAGAGATACCGGTATTGGAACTCCCGGTCGATTATTCGAGACCTTCGGTGCAAAGTTTTGAAGGAAGCCGCATCGATTTTGAAATCGATGCGCCGATAGTCGGGGTACTAAATGCATTGGCTTTAAAAGAGGGTGTGACCGTATACATGGTATTGGTGGCATTGTACAATATCTTTTTAGCCCGGTTAACCGGTCAGGAAGACATTGTCATCGGAACGCCCGTGGCCGGTCGCAGGCATGCGGATTTGGAAAAAATCGTCGGTATGTTTGTCAATACCCTGGCGCTTCGCAATTCTCCGATCGGAGAAAAATCATTTACCGATTTTCTTCATGACGTCAAAACAAAGACGTTAAACGCATTTGAAAACCAGGATTACCCGTATGAAGAATTGCTCGATCATCTGAATGTCACCCGGGATGCCGGAAGAAACCCGTTATTCGATACCATGTTTGTTTTACAAAACATGAATGTCGCACCCATCGATATACCGGGTTTGAGATTATCGCCTTATCGCTATGAAGATAAGACATCGAAATTCGATTTGACATTCACAGGGATCGAAGCAGAAGGCAAGCTCTTATTCAACGTTGAATATT
The DNA here is from genome assembly GCA_050258455.1 of Candidatus Omnitrophota bacterium. GTDB lineage: Bacteria > Acidobacteriota > Aminicenantia > UBA2199 > UBA2199 > JAKAGC01. The sequence continues at coordinate 53,630 of JBLMYT010000013.1, forward strand.
GCACCAAATTGTTTAAGCCGGAAACCATTGAACGGTTTGTTTTATATTTCAGGACCATCGTTAATTGTGTCATTGAGAATAAAGACCGAAGAATTTCCGATGTTGAAATCATATCCGAAGAAGAAAAGAATAGGATTTTATTTGATTTTAATAAAACGGAAACCGAATATCCTCACGATAAAACGATTTATCGATTGTTCGAGGATCAGGTGGAACGAACACCGGATCATCTTGCTCTTATCGGTCCGTCCTTTTCTGTAGGGGCGCTTCGCGAAGCGCCCCCCTTAAATCGATCCGATTGGGCGATTCACGAATCGCCCCTACAAATGACGTATCAAAAACTAGATGAACAATCCAACGAAGTGGCATTAGAATTAGTCCAAAAAGGCGTGCAATCCGACACCATTGTCGGTATTAAGATCGAGCGTTCGATCGAGATGATCATTGGTATGTTGGGTATATTAAAATCCGGTGCGGCGTATTTACCCATTGATCCCGACTATCCGCAGGAACGCATCGATTATATGCTTAAAGATAGCCAGGCGCGCATATTGGTTACTCATTCCGTAGGGGCAGACCTATGTGTCTGCCCTAATTCAAAATATTCCGAAAAAACACCGGGCGCACACATGGGTGCGCCCCTACATGTTTCTCTCTTACCGGCGACCGGCAACCGGCAACCGGCCCCTTCTCTCGCCTACGTCATCTACACCTCCGGTTCCACCGGGAAACCCAAAGGTGTCTGCATCGACCATCGATCAATCGTCAACACGTTACTCTGGCGAAAGAACTGTTACTCGTTCTCCGAACGGGAAATTGTTCTGCAAATTCCTTCGTTTTCTTTCGACAGTTCGGTCGAAGATATCTTTACGCCGTTAATCGGCGGTTCCAGGCTGATATTGATCAATCAAACGCATCGCAATGACCTGGAATACATAAAAAATCTCATAACCCGCAATCGGGTGAATCATTTCCTTATTGTACCGGCATTATATAAAATGTATCTCGAGGAGATCCCGGAAAGTTTAAGCAGTCTAAGATCGGTCACCATTGCCGGTGAGAATTTTACCCGCGAATTGGTGACGCAGCATTTCAAAACATTGGGTCATGTCCGATTGTTTAATGAATACGGTCCCACGGAAAACAGTGTATGTTCGACGGTCTACGAATTTAGCCCGACGAAAACCGATATATTGATCGGCAAACCGATTCACAATGTGACCTGCTGGATACTGGACCGCTATTCGAAACTGGTACCGATTGGCATCGCCGGCGAATTAGGTGTATCCGGTAAAGGGTTGGCGCGGGGGTATCTTAACAATCCGCAATTAACTTCAGATAAGTTTCTAAATCTTTTAAATCTTTCAAAAACCAAAAGTTTTTGGTCCCACCTTTTTTCAAAAAGGTGGGCCGCCGGAGGCATTGTTTACAAAACGGGTGATTTAGCGAGATGGTTGGAGGATAGTAACATCGAATTCTTAGGCCGCATCGATCATCAGGTAAAGATTCGGGGATTTCGCATCGAGTTGGGTGAAATCGAATACCGATTATCCCGGCATATGGAAATATCCAATGCGGTTGTCACAGTAAAAGAAGATAAAAACGGAAATAAAAACCTCTGCGCGTACATTATCTCCAAAATGTCGCAACCGGAACAGCGATTAACCGTTTCCGGTGTCAGAGAATATCTTTCATCCCAATTACCCAATTATATGATTCCGTCATACGTTTTATTTTTAGAAAAAATCCCCGTAACCGTCCACGGGAAAATCGATACCAATGCCCTACCCGATCCGCAAGAAACCGATATCCGCGGTCATGCCACTGATCATTTCCCTCGAACACCCGTGGAAAAGAAACTGGTGGAAACCTGGGAGAGTGTTTTAGGGCGGAAGCCTATCGGCATAAACGAGAATTTCTTCCAACTCGGCGGGGACTCGATCAAATCCATCCAGATCATCTCACGCATGAACAGCGCAGGATACAAACTCGAACTCAAAGACCTCTTTCAATTTCCCATGATTTCGGAATTGGCACCGCACGTTCATCGCGTGAAACGCATCCCGGATCAATCGCCCATTACCGGTACCGTCCCGCTAACCCCCATTCAAAACATGTTTGTTGCCCCGTCTCCTGACCATTCCAATAAGTTGAACCATTACAACCAGGCTGTGATGTTTTACTCCAAAGACGGTTTCGATCCGGAAATCATTCAAGCCGTGTTTACTCGCATCCAGGAACATCATGACGCCCTGCGCATGACCTATCATCTAAACAGAGAAAATGGAGATATTGTTCAAATCGTTCAAATCGTTCAAATCGCTCATGGAACGGATTATCCCCTTTCGATGACTGAATACGATTTAAGAAATATCGATGAGCTTCAAAAGAAAGTCAATGAAATCCAGGCCGGTATCGATCTGGAAAAAGGTCCGCTGATGAAACTGGGCCTGTTTCACCTCGAGGACGGTGATCGCTTGTTAATCGTCATTCATCATCTCGTGATCGACGGCGTTTCCTGGCGCATTTTATTCGAAGATATCGAAACATTGTATCAACAATACAAGCAGGGACTTAAGCCGGTGTTACCCCCCAAAACCGATTCCTTTAAACTCTGGTCGGAAAACCAATTGCAATACGCTCAAAGCAAAGCACTGCTCCGAGAGAAACGGTATTGGCAAACCATCGAAAATCAGCGTGTCGCACCCATTCCCAAAGATTTTGATGTGAACGAGAACCGGGTCCAAGATACCCGGATCGTATCGTTTACCCTTGACGACAAAGACACCGAGCGATTGTTAACGACCGTTAACAACGCATTTGGAACGAATCATAACGATATCTTATTAACCGCTTTAGGAATGGGTATTACGAAAACCTTCGGCAATAACCGTGTGTTGATCGCGCTCGAAGGTCATGGCAGAGAAGAGATAATCGAAGACATGGATATCAGTCGAACCGTGGGTTGGTTTACCGGTGTGTATCCCGTTATTCTCGACATGTCGGTTTCGGACCGTCCCGGTCGTCAGATCAAAGAAATCAAAGAAACCTTACGACGCATTCCCAATAAGGGAATTGGGTATGGCATATTGAAAACCCTGACCCATGAAGCGCTTAAACAAGACCTTACCTTTCGATTGGAACCGCCAATCGGTTTCAATTACCTGGGACAATTCGATGCGGATATCAAACAGATATCATCGTTTGAAATCGCCAAAGAACCGGTCGGAAACACGCGGAGTTTAAATGATCAACGGGAATACCTATTTGATGTTGCGGGCATGATTACCGGCAACCGGTTAACCATGACCGTTACATATAATCAACGGCATTTCAAGCCGGAAACCATCACGGCATTTGTCGGAAATTTCGAATCCGAATTAAAACGCATGATCACGTTTTGCAGTTCCAGGGAAACCATCGAACGATCCCCCGGAGATTTTACCTTTACGGGATTATCGATCGAGAGCGTGGACCGTTTAATGGAACGGTATCCCAACGCCGAAGACCTGTACACATTAACGCCCATGCAAGAAGGCATGTTATTTCATGCATTATCGGACGGATCCTCTCACTCTTATTTCGAACAAATTTCTTACCGATTACAGGGAGAAATGGATATTACTCGGGTTGAAAAAAGTTTGCATGAATTGGTCAACCGTCACGACATCTTGCGAACCGCGTTTGTGTATGAACAGATCGAACGACCGGTTCAAATTGTGTTAAACGAAAGAGGCATTGATTTTTATTATGAGGATTTATGTCCAATTGACGGACACGAAGAAAAAGAGAATTATATTAAAATATTTAAAGCCAATGATAGAGATCGCGCGTTCGATTTAAGTCAGGGCGCGCTGTTTCGCGTATCGGTCCTGCGTACCGAACTCGCCGAATATGAGTTTATATGGAGCTCCCATCATATCTTAATGGATGGCTGGTGTTTAGGGATCATCAATACCGAATTCTTCGAAATATACCGGAGTTTTTCAGAGAATAGACCGTACCGATTACCGGAGGTCAAACCGTATCGAACGTATATTCAATGGCTCGAAAAACAGGATAAAGAAGCTTCGGCAAATTATTGGAAAAACTACCTCGATTCATTTGAAGAGCAAACAGGTATTCCATGGAAAAAACAATTAACAACAGAACCGGGTTATAAAAATGAGGATTTAGCGATCGGATTGACGAGCGATCAAACATCGGGGTTGACGAGACTTGCGGTTGGGAATCAGGTTACTTTGAATATCGTGACCCAGGCAATCTGGGCAATTTTGCTTGGGAAATATACGGGGAAAGACGATGTGGTATTTGGTGAAGTGGTATCCGGCCGTCCTCATGAATTGGAAGGCGTCGAATCCATGATGGGATTATTTATCCATACCATTCCGGTGCGGGTCCGGTTTCACGAACATACGAAATTAAAGGAACTATTTCGAACCATTCGGGAAGAAGCGGTACGCAGCGAACCTCATCATTACCATCCGTTGGCTGAGATTCAATCCAATAACGCATTGAAACAAAACCTGATCGATCATTTGTTTGTATTTGAGAATTACCCGCTTGCCGAACACCTCGACGGATATGAAAAGAAGGAAAACCAAAGCCATGGATTCGGGAAATTAACACATATCGATGTATTTGAGCAGAACAATTATGATTTTAATGTCATATTTGCAGAGTCGGATCGATTAACATTAAAATTCAAATATAATGGTAATGGATTTGAGAAGAAATATGTCGAACAGATTGCCGGTCATTTTCTGAATGCCATTAACCGGGTTATCGAGAATGAGGACATGGAGATCCGGGAACTGGAACTGTTATCGGAAGCGGAGAAGAATCGGATATTATATGAATTTAATGATACGGCAGCCGCATATCCGAAAGATAAAACCATTCATGAATGTTTTGAAGATCAGGTATCGCAGGGCGGTGATAGGATTGCCATAATCGGTGTAGGGGCAGACCCGCGTGTCTGCCCTCAATTAACATATAACGAATTGAATGATCAGTCCAATCAATTGGCGGTTGAATTAATCCGAAAAGGTGTTCAACCCGACACGATTGTCAGTATCAAATTTGAGCGTTCGATTGAGATGATTGTTGCCATACTGGGAATACTAAAAGCCGGCGGCGCGTATTTGCCCATTGATCCCGATTACCCACGGGAACGCATCGATTATATGTTAAAAGACAGCGGGGCGGCATTATTGCTTACCGGCGACAACGAAGAAAATTGGAATTATGTAGGGGCAGACCCGCGTGTCTGCCCCAATTTAACATGTTTCGAAAAAACACCGGGCGCACACACGGGTGCGCCCCTACATGTCTCTCTTTCACCGGCAACCGGTAACCGGCAACCGGCCACTTCTCTCGCTTATATCATTTACACCTCCGGGACCACCGGTCAACCCAAAGGTGCGCTGATCGAACACCGTCATGTGGTTCGCTTATTATTTAACGATCGATTTCAATTCGATTTTTCAGATCGTGATATATGGACCCTGTTTCATTCCTATTGCTTTGATTTTTCCGTATGGGAAATGTACGGCGCATTGCTTTACGGCGGAAAATTACGAATCGTGTCCAAAATGATGGCCCGGGATACGGTCGAATTCTTAAAATTGTTGAGCCGAGAATCGGTCACCGTATTAAACCAGACACCGCAGGCGTTTTATAATCTGATGAATGTCGATTCAACTCATACTCAAAACGTATATTTGAAATATGTCATCTTTGGCGGGGAAGCGCTTAACCCCTTAAAACTGAAAGAGTGGCAACAAAAGTATCCCCAAGCCCGGCTGATTAATATGTTCGGTATCACGGAGACCACGGTTCATGTCACTTATAAAGAGATCCACCCGTCGGATATCGAATTAAACATCAGCAACATCGGTCAGCCGATACCGACGCTAAGCGCCTATATATTGGATCGCTATTTAAAACCGGTTCCCATCGGAGTGATGGGAGAAATTGTCGTGGGCGGCGATGGTGTTTCGCGGGGGTATTTAAACCGGGTCGAGTTAACGCAAGAAAAGTTTATCAACAATCCATTTAAACCGGGCGACCGGTTGTATCGATCCGGCGATACGGGAAGGTTTCTGGAAAACGGAGATATGGAATACTTCGGCCGCATCGACCACCAGGTTAAAATCCGGGGATTTCGTATCGAACTGGGCGAAATCGAAAACCGGTTACTGGCTCATCCGGCGATTAAAGACGCTGTGGTGGATGCACGAACCGATTCGGCAGGTGATACGCGTCTGAGAGCGTATGTGGTCCCGGATGAAACCGCGGCTTTTACCGTACGCCGATTGATGGAAATCGAACGCGACAACCTTCAGGGAAATTCCTCTTATTATGAGCTTCCCAATGGCATGCCTGCGTTTTATCTCAATCGCAATGAGATCGACTTCATGTACCGGGAAATATTTGAAGAGAGTTCTTATTTAAAACACGGAATCACGTTGGAGCAAGGCGCTTGCATTTTTGATATCGGTGCCAATATCGGAATGTTTTCGCTTTTCATTCACAGCGTATGTCCCGATGCCCAAATCTATTGCTTTGAACCCGCACCTCCGCTGCATGATGTCCTGGCGCTGAATACGTCGTTATACGGGACGAATTTTAAGATATTCAACAATGGAATTTCTTCGAAAACCGAAGAGGTTTTATTTACTTATTATCCGAATGTGAGTATCCTTTCCGGACGCTTTGCCGATGATGCCGAAGAGAAGGAAACGGTTAAGGCGTTTATCTATCATGAATTGGAAACCTCCAGGCAGGAGAAACTTTCCGAAGCTCAAATCAATGAATTGCTTGAAGAGAGGTTATCGTCCCGTCAGTTCATGTGTGAGATGAAAACCGTTTCGCAGGTCATGCGGGAAAACGGTGTGGAGCGGATCGATTTATTGAAGATCGATGTGGAAAAGGCAGAATTGGATGTTCTGGAAGGAATTGAAGAGGCGGATTGGCCGAAGATCCGACAATTGGTCATCGAGGTTCATGACAGCGGCGGGCGGCTGAAGGCGATCATGGATTTACTTCAAAAGCATGAATATCAGGTAACGGTGGAACAGGTCTCCATGCTGGAAGAAACCGGTCTTTATAATCTCTATGCCGGCCGGCTCGAACCGGAGACGCAGAACCATGAACCGACAGCGAAACCCGAAGGGAGACAGTTCTCCCCTATTCCCTATACCCCGAACCGTTTGATCGAAGACTTGAAAGAATTCTTAAAAATTCGATTACCGGATTACATGATCCCGTCCCATCTGGTGTTGCTGGATCACATTCCGTTAACTGCGAATGGAAAAGTGGACCGAAACGCATTACCCAAACCGGAACTCAGAGTGGCGGATAATGACGTGGTCCCCAGGAATAAAACCGAAGAAAAGATGGTCGAGTTGTGGTCGGAGGTTTTGAATCTGGAAAAAGATCTCATTGGTATAGACACCAATTTTTTCGATTTGGGTGGGCATTCATTGAAAGCCACGGTGTTGGTATCGAAGATCCATCGGGAATTCAATGTTAACCTTCCGCTGGCGGAAATATTTAAACGCACCACGGTCCGCCGGTTGTCGGAATTTATAAATGATGCGGAGGGTTCTCGGTTTACAGCCATCGGCGAAGCGGAACAAAAAGAATATTATGTACTTTCATCGGCGCAGAAGCGGATGTATATCCTTGATCGGATGGATCAGCAGGGAATGGGTTATCATATACCGTTTGCTGCAATATTGGAAGGAAAGCTCGATACGGAAAAATTTGAAGATACATTCAAACGATTAACTCAGCGCCATGAAAGTTTGCGAACGTCGTTTCATCTGGTAAATGATGAACCGGTACAGCGGATACATGATGAAGTAAGATTTGATTTATTTCTCACGGAGCTCACAGGGGACACGGAGGGGGAAAAGAAGAAGTTAAGAAGCGAAGAAGATAAGAAGGTAAGCTTAATTGAAAATTTTATCAAGGGTTTTGAGTTATCCGAAGCGCCGTTATTTCGTGTGGGGCTGATAAAAGAGTCCGATTGCAGGTATATGTTAATCGTAGACATGCATCATATTATTTCGGACGGGATGTCCATGAATATGATGATCAGCGAGTTCATGGCTTTGTATCGGGGAGAGGAATTGCCTGAAATCCGGATCCGATACAACGATTTTTCCGAATGGCAGAACAGTGAGCAGCAGAGAGAATCCATAAACAAGCAAGAGAGCTTTTGGTTAAATGAATTTGAAGGGGAAATCCCGGTATTGGAACTGCCGCTCGATTATGAAAGGCCTTCGGTACAAAACGTTGAAGGCAGTCGTATCGATTTTGAAATCGATACGCAGATGACCGGGGCATTAAATGCCTTCGCCCTGGAATCAGGCGTCACCTTATACATGGTTTTGGTGGCAGCGTATCATATCTTCTTAGCCAAATTAAGCGGTCAGGAAGATATGGCCATCGGAACACCCGTGGCCGGTCGCAGACATGCGGATTTGGAAAAAATCATCGGCATGTTTGTGAATACCCTGGCATTGAGAAACAATCCTTCCGGAGATAAACCATTCGATTATTTCCTTCAAGAAGTGAAAGAAAAAACTTTAAATGCATTTGAAAATCAGGATTATCCGTATGAAGAATTGATCGATCGTCTGAACGTCACCCGCGATGCCGGAAGAAATCCGTTATTCGATACCTTGTTTGTCTTACAAAATATGAATATTGCGACCATCGATATACCGGGTTTGAGATTATCGCCTTATCGCTATGAAGACAAAACAGCGAAATTCGATTTGACATTAACAGGGATCGAAGTGGACAACCGGCTGATGTTCACATTTGAATATGGTACAAAATTATTTAAACCGGAGACCATTGAACGATTTATTTTATATTTTAAAAATATCCTTCACGGTATCATTGAAAATAAAGGCAGGAAGATTTCAGATATTGAAATCATCACCGAAGAGGAAAAGAACAGGATATTATATGATTTTAATAACACCGAAACCGAATATCCTCACGATAAAACCATTCATGAATTATTCGAAGATCAGGTGACACAGGGAGGCGATAGGATTGCAGTAATCGGTACTTACGGTGTAGGGGCAGACCCGCGTGTCTGCCCTCAATTATCATATAATGAATTGAATGAACAAGCCAATCGGTTGGCGTATGAATTAATTAAAAAAGGCGTGCAACCCGATACCATCGTCGGTATTAAGATCGAACGTTCGATCGAGATGATCATCGGCATTATGGGTATATTAAAATCCGGTGGCGCGTATTTACCCATCGATCCCGATTATCCGCAGGAACGCATCGATTATATCCTCAAAGATAGTGGGACTAAATTATTGGTAACCGCGAATAATGTAGGGGCAGACCCGCGTGTCTGCCCATATAATTGGGATGAAAAAAACTCGGGCGCACACACGGGTGCGCCCCTACATGTCTCTCTCTCACCGGCAACCGGTAACCGGCAACCGGCCCCTTCTCTCGCCTACGTGATTTACACCTCCGGTTCGACAGGAAGACCCAAAGGCGTATTGATTAACCACCAAAGCGCATTCAATTCGATTTACTGGCGCAAGAAAGAATATAAAATAGAGCCGGGGTATCGATCGCTTCAACTTTTTTCATTCGCGTTCGATGGTTTTGTCACAACATTTTTTACCCCGATTGTTTCCGGCGCCACAGTGGTGCAGTTAAGCAGTGACGAAGTAAAAGATATCACCCGTATCAAAGAATTGATCCGATTAATGGATATTACTCATTTTATCTGCGTACCATCGCTTTATCGCACGCTGCTCGGCATCAGTAGTTCCATGGACCTATCCGGTTTAAAACGGGTCACACTGGCCGGTGAAGAAATCCAACGCGATCTGGTGGAAAAAAGTAAACAGATGAACCCATGGCTGGAATTGGTTAACGAATACGGCCCCACAGAAGGAACGGTGGTTTCATCTTGTTACAGGAATATCTTGCCCTCTTCCCGTATTTCCATTGGCAAACCCATTGCCAATGTCCGTATATATATCATCGATAAGAATATAAATTTGGTTCCCCCGGGTATACCGGGTGAAATGGCCATAACCGGAAAAGGACTGGCGCGAGGTTATCTCAACAATCCGGAACTGACGTTTGAAAAATTTATCTCTGTGTCCTCCGTGACCTCCGTGAGAAAAAAATTATATAAAACCGGCGACCTGGCTCGTTGGCTTTCGGATGGCAACATCGAATTTTTAGGTCGAATCGATCACCAGATCAAGATCCGGGGTTTCCGAATCGAACCGGGCGAAATCGAAAACCGATTACGCCAACACAAAAACATCAATGATGCGGTTGTTATACGCAAAACCGATAAAGACGGAGATAACATATTATGCGCTTATATCGTCTGCGATACGGATGTCCCGACTCTGGAGTTAAGAGAATACTTGTCCCAACAATTACCGAATTATATGGTTCCATCCTATTTTATTCAAATGGAAACCATTCCATTGACTCCCAATGGAAAAGTAAACCGCAATGCCCTCCCCGAACCGGGAATCACACCCGATGACCATTACACCGCCCCGCGAGACGATATCGAAGAAAAGCTGGTCGAATTGTGGTCGGAGGTTTTAAGCATCGATTTAAATATCAATAAAAACATGATCGGAATCGACGCCAACTTCTTCGAATTGGGGGGACATTCATTGAAAGCCATTACGCTCGTATCCAAAGTCCATAAAGAGCTGAATGTTCAACTGCCATTGACCGAAGTATTCAAACATCCGGTAATCCGCGAATTGGCGGCATATATCCGGGAATTGCCCCATGAGAACCATAAAATATATATTGAACTTGAACCGGCGGAAAAGAAAGAATATTACGCATTGTCCTCTGCCCAAAGCCGACTCTTTGTCCTTCAACAAATGGATCTCAACAGTACCGCGTACAATGCGCCGTTATCCATTCAAATCGAAGAACCGTTCGATAAAGAAAGATTGGAGAACACATTCAATCGATTAATCGAGAGACATGAAACCCTTAGAACCGCATTTTCGATTGTAAACAGTCACCCGGTGCAGGTCATCCATGCCCCCATGAAATTGAATGTGAGTTATTATGAGAAAGGAAAAGAAAGCGATGAAGAGCTCATGAGTCGTTTTGTCAGACCGTTTGAACTGGACCACCCTCCCCTGATTCGAGTCGGGGTCGCTGTTTCGAATCATCATAATATGAACCGCTGGGCCCTGATGATCGACATCCATCACATCATCTCGGATGGCGTATCGCACGACATATTGGAAGAAGAATTTTTGGCGCTGTATAACGGTGAACACTTACCCCCCTTAAAACTCCAATACAAAGATTATTCCGAATGGCAAGAGAGACCGGATCAGCAAGCCGCATTGGAAAAACAAGAAGGATACTGGCTCTCGCAATTTAAGGACGGCATACCGGTATTAAACATGCCCATCGATTTCCCACGCCCCGATGTCCTGCGGTTTGAAGGAAGTTTCCTGGTATTTGAAGTCAGCAGCAGCCAATCCGCCCGGATAAAGAGTTTGATTGCACAAAAAGGAGTCACCCTAAACATTTATCTGTTTGCCATTTATATTATCTTGCTTTCCAAATATACCGGGCAAGAGGAAATCCTGGTCGGTGTTCCGATTTCCGGCAGGCAGCATATGGATTTAAGGCAGATTGTCGGCTTCTTTGTCAATATGCTCCCCATCCGAAACCGTGCCCGCGGCAGTCAAACGTTTGAGGAATTCTTAATCGAAGTGAAAGAACATGTGGTGGCCGGGTATGACAATCAGCAATACCCGTTTGAACAAATAATCAACAAACTTGAGATCAAACGGGAACCCGGCAGACACCCATTAATCGATACCGTGTTCGTGTTTCAGGAAAAAAAGGAAACCGGTCCGAAATTCCGAATTGCCCAACAGGGGAATGCCATACAAAATCCCTATCAAATCGCCCATTTCGACTTAATGTTTCATGCATCGGATACGGGTGGCCCGGTAAAGTTTGATGTCGAATACTCAAGCGACTTGTTTAAGAAAAGCACGATTGAAGAAATTTTCAGATGCTACATCGATATCCTGGAACAAACATTGGAGAATCAAGAGATTCAATTAGCACAAATCGAAATAACTCATCGTTTTATGACAAAGGAATCCGTCTCTCATACCATTGAGAAAACAGATTTCGATTTCTAAAGGAGGTTGACAACATGAGGGAATTTTCCGGAAAAATCGCATTAGCCGCCAGTAAATATGGAATCGAGAAAGATTACTGGCTGAAACAATTGGCAGGGGAATGGATCAAAAGCAGTTTCCCCTATGACTACAATATCGCTAAGAACAGGAAAGACCCATCCATTGCCTGTAAATCGGACCGGATTCACATGACGCTCGGCAATCCACTCGTGGAACGCATCATCAAAATCAGTAAAACATCCGATTACATGATCCATATGATCCTGGTCGCCGGAGTGGTTTCCCTGATCGGGAAATACACCGGTCATAAGGATATCATCGTGGGCACGCCGATTTATAAAAGCGAAATCGAAGGTGAATTCTTAAACACGGCATTGGCATTAAGAAATGAATTGACCGATGAGATGAGTTTCAAGGAATTGCTGCTCCAGGTTCGCCAAACCGTTATCGAAGCGGATAAACATCAAAATTACCCGATTGAGACGTTAATATACCACCTGGATATGACGTTTACCGGCAGCGATTTTCCTTTATTCGATATCGTTGTGTTACTGGAAAACATTCACCAAAAAAAAGACATCATGCACACCTGTCCCAATGTCATATTCTCTTTTTCAAGAAACGAGAATCAGATCGAAGGGACATTGGAATACAATCCATGTCTGTATCAAAAGAAGACCATCGAAAAAATCATTGCGCATTTCATCCGTTTATTGGAAGAAGCGGTTTTCAATATCGATACGCCGGTATTGGGAATCGATACGTTATCAACGGAAGAAAAAGAAAAATTGTTATACGGTTTTAATGATACCCACGCCGAATATCCGAGAGATAAAACCATTCATCGAATATTTGAAGAACAGGTGACGCAGGGAGGCGATCGGATTGCAGTAGTCGGTGCTGCTTACGGTGTAGGGGCAGACCCGCGTGTCTGCCCTCAATTAACATATCACGAATTGAATGAGCAATCCAATCGTTTAGCTTATGAATTAATCCAAAAAGGCGTGCAACCCGATACCATCATCGGCATAAAAATCGAACGTTCAATCGAGATGATCATCGGCATTCTGGGAATATTGAAAGCCGGCGGTGCGTATCTTCCCATCGATCCCGATTACCCACAGGAACGCATCGATTATATGTTAAAAGACAGCGGTGCGTCATTGTTGCTTACCGGCGACAACGAAGAAAATTGGAATTATGTAGGGGCAGACCCGCGTGTCTGCCCCAATTTAACATGTTTCGAAAAAACACCGGGCGCACACACGGGTGCGCCCCTATATGTCTCTCTCCCACCGGCTACCGGCAACCGGCAACCGGCAACTTCTCTCGCGTATGTGATCTACACCTCCGGCACCACCGGTCAACCCAAAGGTGCGCTGATCGAGCACGGCAATGTCGTTCGGTTGTTGTTTAACGACAAATTCCAATTCGATTTTTCAGATCGCGATGTATGGACCCTGTTTCATTCCTATTGTTTCGATTTTTCCGTATGGGAGATGTATGGCGCATTGCTCTATGGAGGAAAATTACAGATCGTATCCAAAATGATGGCCATGGATGCGGTTCGGTTCCTGGGACTTCTAAGCAGAGAAGCGGTCAGCGTATTAAACCAGACCCCTCAGGCGTTTTATCATTTAATCAATATCGATTTAAGCTCCGCTCACAAACTATATCTGAAATATGTCATATTTGGCGGGGAAGCACTCAACCCCTTAAAACTAAAGGACTGGCAACAAAAGTATCCTCAAACCAGGCTGATCAACATGTTCGGCATTACGGAGACAACGGTTCACGTGACCTATAAAGAGATCCATCCCACGGATATCGAGTTAAATATCAGTAATATCGGTCAGCCGATTCCCACGTTGAGTACCTATATATTGGATAACCATTTAAAACCGGTTCCCCTTGGGGTAACCGGAGAAATCGTTGTGGGAGGAGCGGGCGTCTCCCGGGGGTATTTAAACCGGGTCGAGCTAACGCAAGAGAAATTTATCGACAATCCTTACAAAACAGGAGACCATATGTATCGATCGGGAGATATGGGCCGTTTTTTGGAAAATGGCGACATGGAATATTTAGGCCGCATCGATCACCAGGTCAAGATTCGGGGTTTTCGCATCGAGTTGGGAGAAATCGAAAACCGGCTGCTTGCTCACCCCGCCGTCAAAGAAGCCGTAGTGGACGCACGTACGGATTCAACTGGCGATACCCTTCTGGTCGCTTATCCGATCCCGAATGAAACAGTTGCCTTTACCGTGTGTCGATTGCTGGAAATCGAACGAAACAAGTTGGCAGGAGGTATTCACTATTTTGAGCTTCCGAATGGCATGCCGGTCTTTTACCTCAATCGCAATGAAATCGAATTCATGTACCGGGAAATATTTGAAGAAAGCGCTTACTTAAAATACGGGATTGTGTTGGAGAAAGGGGCATGCATCTTTGATATCGGTGCAAATATCGGATTGTTTTCGCTTTTCGTCAATCGCTTATGCCAGGATGCCCGAATATATTGCTTTGAACCCGCGCCCCCTCTGTATGAGGTGCTGGCACTGAATACCTCGTTATACGGAACGAATTTTAAGGTATTCAAAAATGGAATTTCCTCAAAAGAAGAAGAGGTTACGTTCACTTACTATCCTAATGTCAGCATTCTTTCCGGCTGCTTTGCTGATAATGCCGAAGAAAAGGAAACGGTTAAGGCGTTTATCCACCATGAATTGGAAACGGCCGGCGACGATGAGAAGCCTTCGGAGGAGCAAATTAATGAATTACTGGAAGAAAGGTTATCATCCCTCCATTTCACATGCGAGATGAAAACCGTTTCGCAAGTCATGCGGGAAAACAACGTCGAGCGAATCGATTTATTGAAGATCGATGTGGAAAAAGCCGAATTGGGTGTACTGGAAGGAATCGAAGACGCGGATTGGCCGAAAATCCGGCAACTGGTCATTGAAGTCCATGATAGCGGCGGGCGATTAAATAAGATCATGAATTTACTGGAAGGACATGGCTATCGAATCGCGGTCGAGCAAGCCTCCATGCTGGAAGCAACCGGTCTTTATAACCTGTATGCCACCCGGGAGCTTCCGGGCCGGGAACAGGAACCGCAGGGAGAAACCGAAGCGGGACCGATCTACCCTGTCTCGTATAGCCCCGAGCGCTTGATCGAGGATTTGAGAGAATTTTTAAAAGGTAAATTACCGGATTACATGCTCCCCTCTCATGTGGTACTGCTGGATCAAATTCCTCTAACTGCCAATGGTAAACTCGACCGGAAGGCATTACCCAAACCGGAATTAAAGGCCGGTGCCAGTTATATGGCGCCCCGTGATACCATTGAAAAGAAAATGGTCTCCATCTGGTCGGACGTATTGGGGGTGGAAAAAGAGGCGATCGGTATCGATAACAATTTTTTCGAATTGGGTGGACATTCACTAAAAGCCACCCTCCTCACGATCAGGATTCATAAGGAATTTAATGTAAAGATCCCATTGGCTGAAATATTTAAGAAACCGTCGATTCGAGAATTATCCGCAAACATAAAAGAAACCGCGGCGCAAACCCATGAATCAATAAAAAAAGCCGAAGAAAAAGAGTATTATGCCTTATCCTCAGCCCAGAAAAGACTTTATGTGTTGCAGCAAATGGCACCGGAGAATGTCGTTTACAATGTACCCCTGGTGTTGATATTGGAAGGTGTGCCGGAAAAGGAGAAATTCGAAGAGAGTATCGGTATATTGATGACGCGTCATGAGAGCATGAGGACCTCGTTTATACTGGTCGATAATGTACCGGTTCAAAAAATATGGGGTTCCCACCAATGTCCCATTGAGTATGGTTTGGCGTCCGAGGAAGCGGATATTTCTTCACCCCATTGGGCCGATTCAATCATCCGGAATTTCATCAGGCCTTTCGATTTATCGAAGGCCCCATTGATTCGCGTCAAATTGGTTCAAGTGGAAAAGAATTTACATATGCTCATGATCGATATGCATCACATTATTACAGACGGGACATCGATGCAATTGCTGTTTAGAGAGTTTAGGGCTGCTTATGCCGGAAAAGAATTGCCGCCATTAAAACTTCAATATAAAGATTACTCGGAATGGCAATTCGCCACACCGCAGCAAGAAGTGATTGGAAAACAGGAGAAATATTGGCTAAACCGCTTTGAGGGCGAGGTTCCTGTTTTACATTTACCCACGGATGATGCCCGGCCCACGGTTCAGAGTTTTGAAGGCAGCTTGCTGCATGTTGAACTTTCCGATGAACAGACCGGGACATTCAATCAATGGGTTTCACGTACAGGGGCGACGTTATATATGGTGCTGTTAGCAGCTTATAATGTTTTTCTATCCAAATTAAGCGGCCAGGAGGATATAGTCGTCGGAACCCCGATTGCGGCCCGGCGTCATGTGGATCTGGAATGCATTATCGGGATGTTTGTCAATACCCTGGCCATGAGGAACCATCCCCGGGGCGACATGACCGTCAAAACCTTTTTAAACGAAGTCAAAGAGACGGCATTTGCGGCCTTTGAAAATCAGGAATACCCCTTTGAAGAGCTGGTCGA
This sequence comes from Candidatus Omnitrophota bacterium, assembly GCA_050258455.1. Lineage (GTDB taxonomy): Bacteria > Acidobacteriota > Aminicenantia > UBA2199 > UBA2199 > JAKAGC01. The sequence continues at coordinate 70,421 of JBLMYT010000013.1, forward strand.
ACGCGTGACGGTAAACCGGGATTTCAGTCGTAATCCCTTGTTTGACGTCGTGTTGTCATTACCCAACATGACTGCGCCGGCGGGAGATATTCCGCAGATCGAGTTAATCGGATTAAATGTAAAGGAGTATGAACCGGAGCACCGGATTACCAAATTTGATCTTAGCCTGCACTGCAATGAAATAAACCGGAAATTAATTTTTACCTTCGAATACAGCACCCGATTGTTTAAACCTTCAACGATCGAACGATTTATGATTTATTTCAAAAAAATCATTTCGGGTTTCATCGAAAATAGCGAGAGAAAAATATCGGAAATCGAGATGATTCCGGAAGAAGAAAAGAGTCGGATATTATATGATTTTAATCAAACCACAGCGGCATATCCGAAGGATAAAACCATTCATCAATTGTTTGAAGAGCAGGTGACGAAGAGACTCGATAGGATTGCAGTAATCGATGATGCTTACGGTGTAGGGGCGGCAGCCCCGCGTGTCTGCCCTCAATTAACATATACCGAATTGAATGAGCAATCCGATCGTTTAGCTCATGAATTAATCCAAAGGGGCGTGCAACCCGATACCATCATCGGTATTAAGATCGAACGTTCGATCGAGATGATCATCGGCATTCTGGGAATATTGAAAGCCGGTGGCGCGTATCTTCCCATTGATCCCGATTACCCGAAGGAACGCATCGATTATATGATAAAAGACAGCGGTGCGGCATTGTTGCTTACCAGCGACAACGAAGAAAATTGGAATTATGTAGGGGCAGACCCGCGTGTCTGCCCCAATTTAGCATGTTTCGAAAAAACACCGGGCGCACACACGGGTGCGCCCCTACATGTCTCTCTCCCACCGGCTACCGGCAACCGGCAACCGGCAACTTCTCTCGCGTATGTGATCTACACATCCGGCACCACCGGTCAACCCAAAGGTGCGCTGATCGATCACCGCAATGTGGTTCGGTTATTTTTCAACGATCGATTTCAATTCGATTTTTCGGACCGTGATATATGGACCCTGTTTCATTCCTCTTGTTTTGATTTTTCCGTATGGGAGATGTATGGCGCATTGCTTTACGGAGGAAAATTATTGATTATATCCAAAATGATGGCTCGGGATACGACCCAGTTCTTAAAACTGTTGAACCGAGAAGCCGTCACCGTATTAAATCAGACGCCTCAGGCGTTTTACAATTTAATTCATATCGATCTAAACTCCGCTCAAAAACTATATCTAAAATACGTCATATTTGGCGGTGAAGCGCTCAACCCGTTCAAATTGAAAGACTGGCAGAAAAAGTATCCCCAAACTCGGTTCATCAATATGTTTGGTATCACGGAGACCACGGTTCACGTAACCTATAAAGAGATGCAACCGTCGGATATCGAATTAAGCATCAGCAATATCGGGAAACCGATCCCGACGTTAAGTTCTTATATCTTGGATCGCTCTTTCAAACCGGTTCCTATCGGAGTCATGGGAGAAATTGTTGTGGGAGGTGCCGGCGTTTCACGGGGGTATTTGAATCTGGTCGAGTTAACCAAAGAAAAATTTATAACCAATCCATTTAAGCCGGGCGAGCGATTGTACCGATCGGGGGATACGGGTCGGTTTCTGGAAAATGGGGATATGGAATATTTCGGCCGCATCGACCATCAGGTTAAAATACGGGGATTTCGTATCGAATTGGGCGAAATTGAAAACCGGTTACTCCGGCATGAAAACATAAAAGAAACAATTGTCATATGCAAGACCGATCGAGCTGGGGAGAGCTCGTTATGCGCGTATATGGTTTGCGATCGTGATATCCCGGTACCGGAATTAAGGGAATTCCTATCGGAACGTTTACCCGAATATATGATCCCGTCTTATTTTATCTCCATCGATAAAATTCCTTTGTCCTCCAATGGGAAGATAAACCGAAACGCGCTGCCGGAACCGGATAGAACATCCGGCGATTGTTGTGTTGTCCCGCGCGATGAGACCGAAAAAAAATTGGTCGCGTTATGGTCGGAGGTTTTAAACATCGACCCCAAAATTATCGGTATCGAAAACAGCTTTTTCGATCTGGGTGGGCATTCCTTGAAAGCCACGATTCTGGCATCGAAAATTAAAGGCGCATTTAAAATCGAAATGCCCCTCGTTGAAATATTTAAAACGCCTACCGTTAAGGCTCTGGCCCAATATATTCGCTCGACTGAAATTAAAACTCTTATTCCCGAAGATGGGAGGTTGGTGAAGTTGAAAGATGGAAGGGATAGGAATCGGAACCTATTTTTGATTCATGATGGAACTGGCGAAGTGGAAGGCTATATCGAATTTTGCAAGCATATCACCGGTGATTTTAACATTTGGGGAATTCGTGCGGACCGGTTGGAAGATCTGGCGACCCGTGAGGTGACCATCCCGGAATTGGCTCATGAATATATTGAAACCATAAAAAGAATTCAGCCGGATGGTCCGTATGCGATTGCCGGATGGTCGCTGGGTGGGACCATTGCCTTTGAAATGGCGGTTCAATGGGAAGCGATGAACGAGAGCCTCAATTTACTCACACTCATTGATTCCCCGCCGCCTGCGGAAAACGTTTTGGTAGATGCCGTCGAAATCAACCTCGAATCCGAATTTAAATATATTAAGAATTCGATCACCGAAGATGAGGCCATTTACTATATGAATATGGCCGGAGTTCTTAACCATGCCAGAGAATCCTATGAACCCTCCCGACCGATTCATACTTTGGTTTATTACATTTCAGCCAGTGAGTCGAAACATTTTGAAAAGAAAAAGTGGGAAAAGTATATTGCCGGAGACATACAATATCATGAAGTGGCGGGAAATCATTTCTCAATTTTTAAGCAGCCGCAGGTGTTGGAATTGGCAGGTGTTTTCAGCAGCGTAATGGGTAGATGTAGGGCGTTTAAAAAAGAAGCCCTATAGGCGAACATCTGTAGGGGCGCACCCATGTGTGCGCCCGGTCCCCTTTATGGCGCATTTCAAGGCACATTTGAGATCGCTTAGAATATAGGGTAGACACGCGGGAATCCGAGTTTGAATCGAAATTTCAAAACCGATTAATATAAAATCTTGAAAGGCACCTGTCCCCCCTATTAAACGATCAATAAATTGAGCGAAAAAAAGTTGTTCAAAACGGTTTCCACCCATTCCTTATCACTTGCCCCGACCGATTCGATAATATCCTGAATCGAATTTTCCCCATTACACAAATCCAATATCTGCTTGACCCCGACCGGTAAATCCATCCACTTCATATCGTCCCATAAAATAAAATACGAACGCGAGGGAAAAACGTTGTTTTTGTTCAAGATCTTGTATAATACTTGCCGCCCCGATTGTCCGGTTCGTGTGATGGCGTCTTTCACTGACGCCGAACTCCGGTTGACACTCTCCGTGATCTCCCTGTAACTGAAATGACCCTCGATGATTTTTACCTTCGGTTTTAATCGAGGTTTCGATAACCCATCCCTGCCCTCGACAGGTTCCGCTTTTTGCATACGCTCTTGAACCTGCAAGCGTTTAAAAATATCTTTGCCGAGATGCCCAAAATATAAAAAGGTATGATTCGTACTCACTGCCCCAACAAAAGGAAATTCCAAACCGGCATACGCCTTCGCGATGTCTAAATAAGCCGAGTCAACCCGATCCGCGTCCATTTCCGACTTACTTTCCGATTTTTCATCATATAAACACCGAATTCGAAATTCATCCCCGTCGCCATACCGAACATTTTTGATTCCATATTTCTGAGGGTTTTTAAATACCTTCGAACCGGGTAATAACTCGAAATCTCCGAATGTAAACAATGAAATGTACTCTTTGTTCCCTGTGATAAATGCGATTGTTTCGAGTGCTTCATCGCCGGTTTCCGTGGGAAAATTCGTAAATGACATCACCTGCACCCCAATTCCCGCATCCGATAGATTCTGAATCACCTCTGCGGCAATTTCCGGCGTACACCCTTTATCGATTAATTCCAGGATTCGCGCGCTCCCCGATTCCAGTCCCACGGCAACGGAAACACATCCCCCTTGTTTTAACTTCATGCTGTTCTCCGGATTAAATAATTTTTCGATTTTTAATTCCGTATTCCACTGAAAAGAAAGCTTTCGCTTAATCATGTCATCGGCAATTTTGAGTGCCAGGGCCGGAGACATGACATCAATGGCAAATGCAAACCGGTTGATGTGGTATTTCGCGGCCAGGGATTCCATATCAGCGGTAATTTTTTCAATACTGCGTTCCCGGTATCGCGCCGTTCCCTCCTTGGTGGCCCCGTAATGGCAAAACGCGCACTTATTCCAGTAGCATCCCCGGGTCGGGGCATAAGGCAAAACGATTTCCGGAGACAAATAGTGATCCAATGGGAAACCATCGAAATCAGGAGGCGGTAATTCATCCAGGTTTTCCACGCATCCATCATTGGGGGGGAAAATGATTTCATAGTTGGGACGATCGTAGAGGATCACGTTCGGGATGGAGGGCACACGGCGATGGGGATACGGTTTGTCCCCGGCATCAAGGCTTTTCAGATGTACGATCAGTTGATAAAGGGCGGATTCCCCTTCATAAAGAACAATACTGTCCAGAAACTCGAAGAGAGTTTTCATTTTTTTTCGCGGCATATTTAAGACGAGTCGGGTCAAAAAGGCACCGCCCGCACACAGATGAATGCCTGGGAATTTTTTCTTTATCAGATCGGCCACAGCAAACAGTTGAAGGATTTGGGAATGATAGGTGACAGACATTCCAATGACGTTCGGTCTTGCTGCTTCAATCAGAGGGATGAGTGTTTCTTCATAAAATTCGATAAACGGATTCGTATTTCTATCGGTTTGATCGATGATATCCGCGCGAGAGCTTAAGAAAAAAGGCGTCGAATAACCGGCCGGCTCCATTTGGGCAGGAAAATAAGCCGCGGAAATCAGAGTCAGGGCTTGCGTCAGGAGCTCGGTGTTTTTTTGGTATTCTTCAAAATCAAAGAATCGATTCTTATCTTTGAATCCCGGCAGGTAATGCTGCGGTGTTAAAGTTTGGGGGTTGAGGCCTAACGCTTCCAGGCATTTCAAGTAGTGTTTTTGTTCGACAAAATTAAGAGATTGTTTTTCATTCAAAAGGGTGAATTGTCGGTTGACGTTTTGTTGGCATTTATTCAGGAATTCGTCGCTGAGGATGAATGCGTGGGCGTCGATATTCAGGTCTTTGATCGTCACGTTTTCGTTTTTTTGGCGTAGATAAGCGGCAAGGTAGGGAATTGCCGGGTAAGGCTGGGTAAAATCAGCGGCCGGTAAATAGATCAATAAGGTATTAAAATCCATTTAAAACTCCGTTATGGTGTAACGTTTTGGCATGGGCTTCACCTATTCATAATATGAAACATTTTGGATGATTTGTCAAGAGAGCGTGACAGCGGCGCGAGACTTTGTTTGATTTGTTTATCGAACGTTGACAAAAAAATTTTTTTATGCTACCCTTCACCCGTAAGCCCATATACTGCTTATAATCATCTATAAAAAGAGGTACCAACATGACCAATGAAATTATCGATATGCATATTCATTTCGGCGCGCCCAGCGACCCCAAGGACCCCAATGGATGTTACTGGTCCAAAGAATTCGAAGATACGATTACCTACTTTGCCTTACGCGTCATTACCCGAAATCTGTTTGGCGATGTGACCATCGACAAAATTAAAAGCCAGATGATCAAAATTGTCAATGACTCCAAATACGTCAAAAAGGGTCTTTTCCTGGCCCTGGACCAGGTCTATGACCCCAATGGAACTCCCCGTAAAGACCTGACCCATCTGCACACGTCCAATAAATACCTCGCCAACTTGGCTGCCCAAAATCCCCGCATCTTATTCGGCGCTTCGGTTAACCCTTACCGAAAAGATTGGGAAGCCGAATTGGATTTCTGTATCCAGAAAAACGCCATGCTCTGCAAATGGCTGCCCTCAGCCCAAAATATCGATCCGTCCAATTCCGCCTTTATCCCCTTTTACAAAAAATTGGCCAAACATAACCTCCCCCTCCTTTGCCACACCGGTCCGGAATATTCCATTCCTCCCTTTGAGCAGGCCCGCCAGCTCCTCAACCACCCCAAACTGCTCCGCAATGCACTGGATAATGGAGTCACCGTCATTGCCGCTCACGTGGCCCTCCCCCTCTTTCCCATCGACAACACCGATGATTTAAAGGAACTCATTGCCCTCTTTAAAGAAGCCGATAAGAAAAAATGGAACCTGTACGCCGACATTTCCGCCATGCTCTTTGTCAATCGCAGTGCCGTATACCAGGTGTATCGCAAAGAAATTCCCCAGGATCGCCTGATCATGGGCAGCGATTATCCCATTCCAATGTCGGAATTTACGGTAACCCGGAGCTCCAGCCTGATGAAACGGCTTCAAATCCTTACCCAATCCATTTTTATGCAAAATCTTTTGGATAAAAACTATACCCTCCTCAAAGAAATGGGATTCACACCGGAAGTTTTAAGTCGGGCATCGGTACTTTTCAGTAAGATCAACCGTACATAAGAATTTTAATAATATTGAAAACCCGCAAGTTATCGTTCAAAACGAAATTGACATTTGACTATTTATTTAAAAAAATATAAAATTAATACATGGAAACAAAAGACAGAAAAAACAAAATAAGAAGTACAACGGTTTTGTGTGTCAGACACAACAATGAAATCGTCATCGGCGGGGACGGGCAGGTCACCCTGGGTGCTTCCGTTCTGAAACACGGCGCCAAAAAAATAAGAAAATTGTACAATAATAAAGTATTGGCAGGGTTTGCCGGCTCGACATCGGATGCGCTGTCCCTCCTCCAACGATTCGAAGGAAAATTGGAAGAGTTCAATGGCAACATTGCCCGTGCAGCCGTTGATTTATCCAAAGAATGGCGTACCGATAAAATCCTCCGACGCCTGGAAGCCATGCTCATCGTTGCCAATAAAGACAAATTATTCATTCTGTCCGGATCCGGGGATATCATCGAACCGGACGAGGATGTTCTGGCCATTGGTTCGGGCGGAAGTTATGCCTGCGCTGCGGCACTGGCACTCAAACGTTACTCCAACCTGGACGCCAAATCCATCGTCGAAAAAGCACTTGATATTGCAGCCGATATCTGTGTGTATACGAATAAAAATTTCACGATTGAGGTACTTTAATGGAAAATAAAGTCGTCAAAAAGGACAGCTTAAATCTTACCCCCAAAGAAATCGTCAAAGAATTGGATAATTATATTATCGGTCAACATAAAGCCAAAAAAGCCGTGGCCATTGCGCTGCGAAACCGGTACCGGCGTCAAAAACTTCCCAAAGAAATCGCCGATGACATTATCCCCAAAAATATATTGATGATCGGACCCACGGGTGTCGGGAAAACCGAAATTGCCCGGCGCCTCGCCAAACTGGCAGGCTCTCCCTTCATTAAAGTCGAAGCCTCCAAATTCACCGAAGTGGGTTATGTGGGTCGAGACGTCGAATCCATGATCCGAGATCTGGTACGTATTGCCATCGATATGGTCAAGGAAGAGAAAATGGAATCCAATAAAGAGAAAGCGCGGCAAATCGCCGAAGAACGCATATTGGAACTCCTCCTTCCCCGAGTCAAACGGCCCCGCGGTAAAGCCGCTGCCGAACAGGTCGAAGAAGAACCGGATAAAGATAAATTCGCCCAAACCAAAGAAAAACTTCGAAAAAGACTCAAAGACGGCAAGTTAAACAACAGCCTGGTTGAAATTGAAATCAAATCGGCACACATGACTCCGTTTGAGATTTTTTCCTCTTCCGGAATCGAAGAAATCGGTATCAGCATCAGCGAAATGGTGCCCAATATGTTCGGTGGCGCCAAACCCAAAAAACGGAGACTTCCGGTCGAAGAAGCCATGGAATACCTGATGAAAGAGGAACAAAACCGCCTGCTGGACATGGAGCAAATCGCGTCCATTGCCATTGAACGCGTCGAACAAATGGGCATCGTGTTCCTGGATGAAATCGATAAAATTGCCGGCCGAGAAGCCGCCGGCGGCGGCCCCATGATCTCCCGAGAAGGTGTCCAACGGGATTTACTTCCCATTATCGAAGGGACAACGGTCAATACCAAATACGGTATGGTGAAAACCGACTATGTGCTGTTTATCGGTGCCGGTGCCTTCCATGTCTCCAAACCCTCGGATCTGATTCCCGAACTCCAGGGGCGTTTTCCGATCCGCGTCGAATTGGAATCGCTCAGCCAACAAGACTTCGTCCGAATTTTAACCGAACCCAAAAACGCCCTGGTTAAACAATCCACAGCGCTGCTCAGCACCGAAGGTCTGGAAATTGTTTATACCGAGGACGCCATCGAAGAAATTGCCCGTATTTCCGAAAACCTCAATGCGACCTCTGAAAATATCGGCGCGCGTCGATTGTACACGATCATGGAAAAAATCACCGAAGATATTTCGTTTGAAGCCACCGATATCGAAAAGGGCCAGGTCAAGATCGATCGCAATTATGTCCTTGAGAAAGTCCAGGATATCGCTCTGGATACCGATCTAAGCAAATACATTCTTTAATCGATAAATAACAATTTAATAATAATTTAAATAACAATTTGAAATGACGAAAAAACATTTGTTGCCCCCAACCGTATGGATGATACTCGTTATCTGCGTTTCATTTTTTTCCCTGAACTGTGGGAAAAAAGGTCCCCTCCGATTGGAACCTCAACTCACCCCGCCCGAGGTTACCAATTTTACCGTTTCCCAGGAGGGTTCCAACCTCAACCTCCGGTGGGAATTCCCTCTCACCTTCAAAGATAAGAAGAAAACACCGCTCGATGTTCAGAATATCGATCGCATCCAAATCTGTTACTCGGATAAGGAAATCAAAGACGGTCAATTTGAAAAAAAATGCGATGTGCTTCAGAAACTCAAATTCACGGATGTAACCCGGATCACCGATGCGAAGGCGATGAATGCGTCAAATGCGTCGGATACCGACGATCAAGCCATAGCCTATTCGACGACAATTCCGTTTAAACTCAAAAACCTTGAAAATAAAGATCACTATTTCGCCATTCAATACAACTACCGGAAGGAAAAGTCTCCTCTCAGTTCAGTGGTGTATATCCGTTCCCTGGTTCCGGTCAAACCCGTTTCAGGCCTGAAAATAATCCGTGAAAACAAAGTCATTAAATTGACCTGGGAGAAGCCGCTGGTGGATGAAGTCGGCAAACCGGTTTCAATGATCTCCGGCTATAATATATTCAAAAAAATCGTTCCGGATGGAACGGCAGCGCCATCGATCGAGAAAGTCGATCAGAAAGTCGATCAAAAAGAAACCAAAGCCGTTAAACTCAACGTTTCGGAAGGTTACACTCAAATTAATAAAAACCCGACACTGATCGAATATTTTGAAGACTCGGACTGCGGGGTCACGGGAACCTACTCTTATTTTGTCACCACAGCCATGTCGAATCAGATTGAAAGCAGCCCGTCCGAAGCGATTTCCATTCCGTTTACCGATACTTACGCGCCCGATGTTCCGTCCAACCTGGTCAGTTTTAAAGCCGCAGACCATATCTTTTTAACCTGGCAAGAGGTAAAAGACACGGATCTGTCCCACTACCGCGTGTATCGAAAATTATCGGAAACCGACGACTACAAACTCATGGCCGACAAAATTACCATTCCCAACTACAAGGATAAAGACGTGAAACCGGGGAAAACATACTTTTACTCGGTCACCTCCGTGGATAAAGCCGGAAATGAAAGTAACCATTCCAGTGGCGTCAGCGAGCAATTTTAAGTCATGAACCCTCCATCCACCGTTGCCCTTGTCACCTGTCGGAGTTACGACATCGACCCTGTCCGGGAAGCCGTAAGAAAAGGAATCCATTTATTAGGTGGAACGTCTTCATTTGTCAAACCGGGTGAAAAACTGCTGCTCAAACCCAATGTTCTCGTGGGTGACCGATCGGAGAAAGCAGTCACCACGCATCCATCGGTATTTCGCGCTGTCGCCGAAGAATTTAAACGTGCGGGTGCCGACGTGTGGGCCGGGGATTCGCCGGCTATCGGAAAACCCGAGCGCAATATGGATAAGGCGGGGCTTAAAGAGGTGGCAGAAACGCTGAATTTACGCCTGGCGGATTTTCAGACCGCTGTTAAAGTCACCTTTCCCGAAGCACTCCTGGCCAAACAAATGGTTCTGGCTGCCGGGGTCATGGACGCAGACGGCATCATCAGTATCAGTAAAATGAAGACCCACGGTTTCACGCGCATTACCGGGGCGGTGAAAAACCAATTCGGGTGCGTTCCGGGAATACGAAAGGCCGAGTATCATGTAAAAATGCCCGACATCTACGATTTCTCCAAAGTACTGGTAGATATCAATCGATTCTTAAAACCGAAATTGAAACTGTTTATCATGGACGGAATCGTGGCCATGGAAGGAAACGGTCCCCGAGGCGGCGAACCGTGCCCGATGAACGTCTTACTCTTTTCAACGGATCCGGTGGCACTGGATTCGGTGTTTTGCCGGCTCATCGATCTGAACCCGGAATGGGTTCCCACCATGACCTTTGGTGAAGCGTCGGGTCTTGGAAATTACAAAGCCGACGATATTACCCTCATCGGTGACCCGATCGAAAATCTTGTGAACCCAAACTTCAAGGTGACCCGTCGAGCACCGGATCGGCTGGCTTCGGCCCGAAAATTTCCCGCCTTTTTAAAAAATTACATCACGCCCCGACCCGTGATTCACTACCCATCCTGCGTCAATTGCGGCACCTGTATCCTGCAATGCCCGGTTACCCCCAAAGCCGTCAATTGGCCCGGCGACAATAAACAGAAAAAACCGGTTTATAACTACAACCGGTGCATCCGTTGTTATTGCTGCCAGGAAATCTGCCCGGAAAAAGCCATCACCATCAAAATTCCATTATTGGGACGCATCCTTCCCCATTAACTTAAATTCAGAACAGTTCCAACATCAGGTTTTTCAGTTCCTTGATTCGGTCTCTGATGGTTGCGGCGGCTTTAAAATCGAGGCCGGCGGCTTTTTCCTTCATCTTTACCGTTAATTTTGCAATCTCTTTTTCAAGACTCTCCCTCGAAACAAAGTTCATATCCATGGCTTCATCACTCTTCTTAATCCAGTAATCGTCGTCATAAAAATCTTTCACGATTTTGGTAATCGGGGTTGGAGTAATGTGATGAATGCGATTGAATTGCTCCTGATACAACCGCCGGCGATTGGATTCGTGAATGGCGCGATTCAGGGAATCAGTCATTTCATGGATATAACAAAGTACGCGCCCATTGATGTTTCGCGACGCCCGTCCAAACGTTTGAATCAGCGACGTATCCGAGCGTAAGAAACCTTCCCGGTCCGCATCTAAAATAACCACGAGCGAGACTTCCGGTAAATCCAACCCTTCCCGCAAAAGGTTAATCCCAACCAGCACATCGACCTCCCCCATTCGGAGCTTTTTGATGATTTTGATCCGGTCCAGGGTTTTGATCTCCGAGTGCATGTAGGTACACCGAATCCCTTTCAACGCCAGGTAATCCGCGAGTTTTTCCGCCATCTTTTTGGTGAGCGTGGTAATGAGCACCCGGTTTTGATGTTCGGTTTCTTTTTGGATTTCAACGAGCATGTCTTCGACCGGTGAATCGGAATTTCGGATTTCGATTTTCGGATCCAAAAGCCCGGTCGGTCGGACCAATAGATCCGTGACGTGTTGCCCCGAATCCTTGATTTCATAGTCCGAAGGCGTGGCCGAAACATACAGCAACCGATCGAATTTACCATCCGCTTCCTCGAAATTGAGCGGTCGGTTTTCCATGGCCGAAGGGAGCCGAAACCCAAACCGAACCAATGTTTCTTTGCGGGATCGGTCGCCGCGGTACATGCCCCGCAGTTGCGGAACCGTGATATGGGATTCGTCGATAATGGTCAGGTAATCCTTTTTGAAAAAATCCAGCAGCGTGTACGGTGCCTGCCCTATTTGCCGCCCGGTCAGATACAGCGAGTAGTTTTCAATGCCGGGGCAATACCCGTAATGGGTGAGCATTTCCACATCAAAGAGGGTTCGCTCTTTGATCCGTTCGGCATACTCGAATTTATCCTGTGAAATAAAGTAAGCGATACGCTCTTCCAATTCTTGTTTAATGCCGGAAATAATCGACGCCAGCCGTTCTTTTTTATAGTGAAAGTAACTGATGGGGAAGATATTGATCGTACCCAGCGGATGCAAGACTTCAGCGGTCACCGCATCGAAAAACTCGATGCTTTCGATCCGGTCCCGGTATAAGATAAAACGAACCGGGTTTTCTTCGCTGGTCGGAAACAGTTCGACGATGTCGCCGCGAACCCGAAATTTTCCGCTTTCCATCATTGCATCGGTGCGTGAATACCCCAATGACACAAATTCCTTGACCAATTGGTCGCGGGGAGCCGCCGAATGGATCGCGTACGTGATTTTCTGATTGAAGAAATCATCCGGAGAACCGATGCTGTAAATGGAAGAAACCGAAGCCACGATCACCGAGAAACGCGACTCCAGGAGGTTTCGCACGGCATCGATGCGCAGCCGCTCCAATTCCGGGTTAATGGAAACCTCTTTGGCGATGTATAAATTGCGTTGGGGAACGTAAGCTTCCGGTTGGTAATAATCGTAGTAACTGATGAAATATCCGACGCGGTTTTCGGGAAAAAATCCTTTGAATTCCTGAAACAGTTGCGCGGCCAGCGTTTTATTGGGCGAAAGAACCAGGGTGGGTTTGTTCAGACGGTTGATGATATTGGCCATCGTGAAGGTTTTACCCGAACCGGTAACCCCCAACAAGACTTGACGTTTGATGTTATTTTCAAACGAGGCGGCAATGTGATCGACGACCCGCTTTTGTTCGGCCGTGATCTGATAATTGGATGTTAATTTAAACATAAATTAAACATAAACCGGACAGATGATGACAGATTACTCGTTTCTCCATTGTTGAAGATGGGATGAAATGAATTGGATGCAATGCTGGTGTTCTTCTTTTCCGTTTCCGTTGATGGGCATGGGTTCGCCAAATACGATGCGAATCGGTTTCTTTCGATCCAACGGACCAAAGTCTTTCAAGATTTTACCATTGCCCCAGAAATCGGTTTTAATGGCAGCCGGAAGTATCTTGACATTCATTTTTTTCGCGAGCTTGATCCCCAATGAATTGAATTTCTCAGGTGCAAAATCGAGACTCCGGGTACTCTGCGGAAAAATAATCAGCGAGTATCCGTTTTTGATCAACTCTTCTCCTTTATCCAGAACCACCCGGAAATCGTCAAACGCATTCTGACGCCCCACGACAATGGGATCGCGCGACCGCATAATAGGACCAAAGAAAGGCATGTCGATCAGGCTTTTTTTGACGACAAACGTGGTTTTCCGAAACGGTGCCACAAGCCCCGGAAAGATAATCGTTTCCAGCGTGCTCATGTGATTGCTGACAATGACCAGCGGTTCATCGGATTTTTTCAAATTGTCGAGGCCTTTAATATGGAAACGGCCACCACAACCTTCGATGTGTCTGAAAATCTCAAACGACGATTTGATCCACTCTTTATCATCGTAGGTATTCCTCCGGGCCAAACGTCCGCTTTTTAACACAACGCCGGAAAAGAGGAGATAAAACCACCACCGGGAATGAAACAACAGGTGATCGCCGAAATAACGGGGAGTATCTTCGGGCGTGTCATAGGAATCGCCCGATAAGGTATCTAATACTGTCGCGTAGGATATGTTAGTCATGTATTTATTATAGCCTTTTCAAATAACGCTGTCAACTCGTGTAAAAAGAGTTAAAAAGAAGTCAGAACCCTTTTGAAAAAGGGTTCCGACACCTCCCAAAACTTTTGTTTTTGGTTTTTGGTTTATTGTTGTTTTTATTTTTTAGAGGGGATTTTGATCCTGTTGGAGGAGGATCTCGTTAGAGAGGAATTTCGATGGTAAATATAGTGCCGGTGGCATCGGATTCAAAATAGATCTTTCCCTGATGCGCTTCAATGACCCGTTTGACCATGGCAAGACCTAACCCGGTTCCGGTATTTTTCGTCGTAAAAAAGGGTTTGAAGATTTTTTCTTTGATGTCCTGGGGTATGCCACATCCGTTGTCACGGATTTTCAGTAAAAGTCGGCGATCTCCGGTTTCGGTCCGAATGTCGATTCGCCCGCCCACATTCACGGCCTGAGCCGCATTGATCAATACATTGGCTGCACTCTGTTTCAATAATTCCAAATCGGCACTGACCACAATGGGCTGGATATTCTTTTCCACAACGATCTGTTTCTTGACAATCGTATTCCACGCGATACTTTCAGCCTGTGCGACCCATTCGTCTACCGAAAACTCGGACCGATTGGGATGGATTTCTTTGGTGTAAAGTAAAATATTGGTGACCGTGTGATTCATGTTGTCAACCGAGGTCCGAATCCGTGACAAAATATCGCTGTGTCGTTCGCTTTGACTTAAATCATCCTGAAGCAGGGTCACCATCAGTTCAATGCTGCCGAGGGGATTTCGAATCTCATGCGCAACTTCAGCCGCTAACTCCCCCATTACCCGCAACCGATCCTCCTGCATGGATTTAAGCTGAAGCTTCTTTAATTCGGTTTTATCGTTAATGACCACCAGATAACCGGTTTTCTCTTTCTTGTTATCGATAAAATCCGAAGCATGAATATCCAACCAATAAAGCGCTCCATCAATGTTCACTTCTATTTCGATAAAATCATCCTGAGTGACTGCCGGTCCATCGGACTCCAAAATCCGCCGGATGTCGATGATTGGATCCCTGCCCAATTCATCCAACGGCACGGGTACGGAAGGGTTTTTATCCTGAAGCGAAGGAAAATAACGAAGGGTTTGTCCGTTCCATAGGTTGAGAAAAAAGCGTTTGTCAAAGACCATGATCGCCGAATTCATGTTCTCCAAAATATTGGAAAGGTAAAGGGATAAAAGCTGGGACTCGGCTTTTAAATTTTCAAAGGACTGCTCGAATTGAGCAGACATCTTCATGAAATCCTCAAAGGTGCGTTTTAATGTTTCGAGTTCTTCTTTATCTGACATCTTTATCTGATATTATTAGGTGTTTTCTCCAACTGATGGATCCAGAACGAAGCGGAGTTTAGCTTTTTTAATTGCTGAAACAAATTGTCCGCTTCGGTTTTATTTTGTTTTTCCCGGGCGATGCTGATCATCCGGTACAACACCCACTCGCGATTGGTATTGGATAAGGCCGAACCGGACTGAAACGCCGTGCGGTAATACTCCAGGGCTTTATCGATGTCGTTTTTCTTATAATGGATGTCCGCCATAATCATGATTAACTGCGCTTTGTCTTCCGGCGGCGTATCGGTATATCCCTGAATTGCTGCACCCAATGTTAACGCATCGTCGTATTTGGTTCCCCATTCCAGATACTGCATCTTCAATATCTGTAAGCGGAATTGAAACACGGTCGATGCGCCCTGAAGCGGCGCGGTGCTGGCTTCCAACAGGGTATCGGCATCGGTGGTCCGCTTCACATGTCGAAGGGCGCAGATTTTATAATAATTGAGTTCGCTGATATCCGGTTCACTCTGGGGTTCTGCTTTTTTCATGTATTCCAGACAGTCCTGAAACCGCCCGGATCGGAAGGTGATGCGCGCCACGCGTAAAATCGCTTCGGACCATTTGGTGGCATATAAGTTGTACTTTAAAATATGGCGGTAGATCTCCTCGGCATTGGCGTATAATTTCATCTTACTCATGATGTCGGCAAACCGCATTAGGTTGTCGGCCGAAAAGTAGCTTTTCCGCTCCCGGAGTTTGAGCCAGGTTTGAAACACGCCGATGTAATCTTTTTTTCGCTCCAATTCGGAGAGGTAAATATCGAGGTTCTCTTTGAATAACTTCTCAATGGCCGGATCCCGGTTGGTGGACAGGTATTTATAGAGATCATCGATGGATTGTCCCACTTTATTGCTCTTTTTATATCCTTCGTTCAGGAGAATGGCCGCCATTCTCCGTTCTTCGGGATTCAGGGACTCGTTTTTCACGGCATTGAGTAATCGCTCGGCATTGGCAACCATCGGGTATTCCCGCTGAATGCGTTTTAAACTTTCCGGATCCATGGAAACGAGCAACCGTCCCAGATGCAAATACAGGGTATAGAGGGACTTGTTTTCCGGTTTTTTGCGGATGGCACGGATGAGAAACACGGCTGCCGTGGCCGGGTTTTTCTCCCGTTCATACGCCTGCGCCAACAGAATCGCCGCTTCGGAAATCTCGGGATAACCGGAATAAAAGTTAAAGAGCTGATCGAAATACTCGATGGATTTTTTATAGTCGAGGGTATTGTAACAGATCTTTCCGGCTTCAAACGCATAAAAGGGACTCTTTTTGATGACGCCGGGCGTTACCTTCTTCTCGGCTTCCCGCAGGTAGGTTCCGGCTTCCACGACGTTTCCGACTCCGGAATACCCGATGGCAAGAAGCAGATACAGTTCGGGTTTCTCGTCGCCCTTTTTCCAGGTCTTGATCATGGTTTCGAGTTTGGGCATGGCTTTTTTATAATTTTTAAGCCGGATGTTTTCCCGGACCGACTCGATGCCCGCATCCAGGGCTTCCGGGGTATCGGGATATTTTTCAAATAAGGTGTCAAGATAGATCTCCCGCTGCGGGGGATCGCTTCGATAAATATCCGCCAACTCCAGAGCCGCGGTTTTGACAAACTCCGAGTCCGGACATTTTTTTTCGATCTTTTTGAGGTATTCGGCCGCCAGTTCCGCGTTCCGATTGTTCTTGTACGCCATGCCCACGTAATAGTACAAGGCAGCGGCTGCGGCTGCTGCCAGTTTATTGCCCCGGGTTGCCAGAATCTGAAGCGATTTTTCAAGAGCCACGGAGTAATTCCCAACGCTAAAGAGGCGTTTCACTTCATCCAGAGATGATGATGATGAAGATGATGAAGATGATGACGATGATGAAGGTTTGGAAGACGACGGGGCAGCAGCGGATGAGGCCGATGGTTTGGCGCCATACAGCGTGTCGCAGGTGGAACCGCCAGATCCCACGATCCCCCAGACCAACACCCAACATAAAACAAAAAACCCAACCGCTTTTTTCTTAGTTTTCATATTGATGTTCATAGATATCAACCATCTTTCTCCCGGAGATGTAATCGGTAAGCGAAATATTTTCCACATTTAACGATGAAATTTTTTCCACAATGGCCCGAATGCGTTCGATGTTTTTCTCAATCCGGGCGATCCGATTTTCGATATTGGACTCATTGTTATCGAACCGCCGTTGCAGGAGCTGGGCCTCCATGGAAATAATGCTCAACGGGTTATTGATCTCGTGATTGAGACTGAGAATCGTGTGACTGAGAAACGCCTCCTTTTCTTTTTTAACCAATTTTTCCCGGGTTTGGATCACATCCCAGTAGAGCCGAGCATTTTCCAGAGCCACGGCTGTTTGCTCGGCAAAGGCTTTTAAGAGCAGGATTTCATTTTTGGAGAGTTCCCGGGCTCCGGATTTGAGGGACACGGCAATAAGCCCGACGAACTGATCCCGGATGCGCAGGGGCAGCAGGAGGGTATTTTCGGGAAAATAGCGTTTATATTCTTTCTTGGATTTTGGCGTGATGTAAAGAGGTTTTCCGGTGTGCTGAAGCTCGACGAGCCATTTGAGGTTTGCGTCGGTCATGTCCCACTCTTTGAGAGCATAGTCCATTCGAGGAATCCCCCGTTCGATTTTGTGAACCAACCGCGCATTTTTGACGATGAATAAAATGGCACACTCCAGTTTGAAGACCTCGAGCATCGAATGGAGAATATCGTTCATAATTTTATTGATATCGGTGTCGGAGGTCAGCGAATTGACGGTTTGAAGAAATTGACGAATGCGGTAATCATTTTCCGCAATTTCCTTCACTCGCTCAAGGTAGTTAAAATTCCCCATAATATCGGTGAGTTCGCGTTTAATCCGACAGGGCGGATAATCTTTAAACAGAACCGAGACCACCCCGCTGTCCAATAATTTCATGATACTCTTTCCATCCATCTGGGTAAACAAATACACCACGGGGATTTTTCTTCGCTTGAAGAGTCTCAGTTTGGCTTGCGAACCGGCAAACGGAAGGGAATCGCCATCGATGACAGCCAGTTTCACCCGAGAATCGATCTTCGGAAAATCGGCAATCTGTTTGAATTCAACGTTGTGTTGGGGAAAAGCGGTTTTAACGCGTGACACGAAAATAGAATCATTCGTAAAGAATAAATATTTGCTCACTGTTATACCTCAGGAATTCCATGCAATTTTGATTCCATTTCAAAACGCGGGGGGTAAATGAGAGGATTTTGAGCCGAACGGTTAATGGAAAAAATCGATCAAGGCCTCTTTGGTCTGGGGGTTGACGGCAATTTTTCCCTCTTTATCATAATTGATGAAATTGAGATCTTCCGGATCCAATGCATTGACCGATTCGTCTTTGGGATCAAGCGTTTCGTCGCGGGAGGTTTTCGCCTTGGGCTTATTGGCCTTCATTTCCTTGCCGTATGTCTTCAAAATATTTTGCAGTGTCGGTTCGTCAACTTTCATTGGATGTCTCCACGTCATATATCGGTAAGGTCAAAAAAATACTTTAGCCAAATGTCAAAATATTGTCATTTTTTTTTCAACTCACCAAAACAAATCCTTGGTCTACCCTCTCGGTGTCCTCGGTGACCTCTGTGGCTAAAAAAATATTATCCCATCAGGACTTGGCGACATTGATGTGCACGCCTTTGAGACCCTTGATCGATTCGATGCGTTTCAACGCATATTGAATGGCGGCCTGATTGGGTGACAAATCATGCTTATCCGCATAGTGGAGGATTTCCAACAACCGATCGTGGATCTTTTCCGTTTTTCGGATGACTTCCTCTTTCTTGTAGAAGCCGCCCAGTCGTTCTTCCGAGATATTGATGGACGCTCCGGCATTCACGATAAAGTCCGGCACGTACAAAATCCCTTTTTCTTTCAACAAGCTATCGGCATCGTCAGCCGATAACTGATTGTTGGCCGAACCGGCAATGATTTCGCATTGAAATTCCTGCTTTTCTTCGGTACTAATGACCGGGCCAACGGCGCAAGGCGATAGAATATGGCATTTTTCCGTAAATACTTTATCTGCGGGAATCGTCGTAAACCCGTCTTTTTTCGCTTGCGTCACTTTTTCCCGATTGATGTCGGCAACCACGACTTCGGCGCCCAAGGTTTTGACCAGTTGGGCCAGGCGGGAACCGACCCGTCCGTATCCTTGGATGATGATCTTCTTTCCCGAGAGGTTGCCGCTTTTCCACTTGTATTGAGCGGCAGCCTGCAAGCCGATGGAAACGCCATAGGCACAGTTTTGGGAGTGGCCATTGATCCCGCTGACTGAAAACGGAAATCCGGTCATGTGTTTGGTTTCCATGGCCATGTATTCCATGTATTCATCCGTGACGCCGATGTCTTCGGCAGCGATAAACCGACCGTTGAGGCTCTGGATGAACCGACCGATGGAGCGAAACACCGCTTCATTCTTTTCCAGACCGTGCTGTTCGATGACAACGATGTATCCGCCACCGAGATTAATCCCTGCGGCAGATGTTTTATAAGTCATTCCTTTGGATAATCGGGCCAACTCATAGAGGGCGGCATCAAAGGAATCGTATTTGTAAACGCGAATGCCACCGATGGCCGGGCCCAGGGCCGTGCTGTGAATGGCCAGAATCGCGCGCAATTTGAGTTCTTTATCCGAATAAAATGCCAGTTGCTCCTGGTTGTGGGTTTTCATGAGTTCAAAGATTTCAATCGACATTGTCGTACTCCTTATGACGGTGAGGTTCCGTTCGGGTTAAACCAATCGTGGGATTCGATCTGCTGGGGATACACCAGGGGTTGTTCTTCGCCCCTTAAGACGCGGAGGGCACCCTGAGCCAGGGCTTTGAGTTCATCTTCGCCGGGAAAGAGGAGAATGTTTCCTTTGGCCAGAAACGCGATCCGCTCTTTAATGAGTTCCACCAGGATCGTGGAACGCGCGGCACCGCCGGTGAGAACGATCGCATCGATCTCCCCTTTCAATGTGGTGGCCATGGCGCCGATTTCTTTACTGATCTGGTAGGCCATGGCCTGAATGACCAATTGAAATTTCGGGTCGCCGGCTTCGTATCCGTTATCGGCATCGATCATGCTTTTGGTTTTCAGGTAGCTGTACATGCCGCCGTTTCCGACCAGCATCTTGACCACCTGGGGAAGCTCCAGTTTTTTCTCATAGATGTATTCGACAAAATCCACCATGGGCAGGTTGCCGGTTCGTTCCGGGGTAAAGGGACCCGAGCCGAGCGCTTCGCTGGTATCGAACATCCGGCCTTTGCGGAGCGGGGTGACGGATATGCCGCCACCCAGATGCGCCACGATTAGATTCAATTGCTCCAGGGGTTTTTTGAGTTGCTCGGCCGCAGACCGCGCAATGGCTTTGACATTGAGGGCATGCAACCGGCTTCGCCGCTGAATAGCCACGTGCCCGGAAAGACGGGCCACATCTTCCATTTCATCGACACACGGCGGATCGACGATAAAGGACGGAATATCGTAATCCCAACCGATGCCGTACGCCAGGACACACCCCAAATTCGAGGCGTGCTCCCCCTGAAAACCATTCTTGGCATCTTCCATCATCTGCTTGTTGATGCTGTAGGTGCCGCTGATCGTGGGCCGAAACAACCCTCCCCTTCCCACGACGCAGGAGATTTGACAGATATCGAAGTTTTCCTTCCTTATGGTATTTAAGATGGCTTTTTTTCGAAATCCGTATTGGTCCCACACCCGTTTGTATTCCAGGATTTCCTGATCGTTGTGGGTGATATTTTTACTGAACCGCAACTGTTCATCTTTGAATATGCCGATTTTGGTAGAGGTCGAACCGGGATTGATGGTTAAAATAAAGTATTTCTCTTTCATGATTCCTCTCTAATTTTTTTCTCTATGCCTGTTTCAACCGCAACACAAGATATGGTTGATCGATTTGATCTGCCGGTAGCGTTCCATGGCGTACTCCATGGCCATGCGATAGGGCGATACCCCGAGGTCGGAGGCGCGTTGCAGGATGTCGCGAAGAAGATTGTAAATGATTTTGGTTCCTTCCATGTTTTCGCTGACGCTTCCCAGTTTCAGGTTTTTATCCAACAGAAATAAATCTCCGGCAGCCAGTAAAAAGGCGGGGGCATAGATAATGCCCATTCGATGAAGCGACTCGATCAGGTCGTCATCGGAAAAAATATTTAATGCCGGACCGGCAATGACTTTACTCTGAAGCAGGGAGATGTTTTCTTTGTTTAAGACCGAGCCCACGGCGCAGGGAATGACAAAATCCGTATCCATGAAGAGAATCGTCGAAGGTTTGACCACTTGAATATCCGGGTACTTGTCTTCCACTTCCTTGAGGTTGTCATACACGAGATCGCTGATATAAATGGTGGTATTTTCCCGTTTGAGATATTCGACCACGAACCGTCCGACGTTTCCCACGCCCTGAACCGCAAAGCTTCGCCCCGACAGATCGGACGAACCGAACACGTGTTTGGCGCACGCCTTGATTCCCCAGTAGACCCCGTAGGCCGTGATCTGGGCGGTGGATTTGGTATTATCCTGAATGTCTTCGTTAAAGATCGTGTTATTCGTTTCCCGCTGAATGTGTTTGAAATCCAGAGATTCGGTTCCCAGGTCCGGGGAGAGGATGAGTTTCCCTTTCAAGCTTTCGACAAAGCGACCCACGGCCCGTAAATACGCCTCGTTTTTATCGGTACCGGGATTACCGATGAGGATGGCGCTGCCGCCGCCGCTGTCGGTTTCGGCTGTGGCAGCCTCATAGGTCATGCCTTGCGATAATCGGAGCGATTCGATGACCGCTTCCATATCGGATTTATAACGGCTCATCCGTAATCCGCCAATGGTTTTTCCCATCGTGGTATCATGAAGCGAGATGATCATTTTCAAATCAACGTCTTTGAAGTAATTGAAGATGAGTTCTTCATGCCCCCGTTTTTCCATTTCATCGAATATTTTCATTTCCTCTTTTCTCCTTGGATTGGTTTGACTAAAAATCGGTTTAATCCTTAAGGGTAAACCGCCAGATACAGTAATACTCAGGGTTGGTGATTTCAGGCGGACAGCTTACGGGTTCCAGTTCGAAGCGCGAGTCAATGGTTTTGGCAAACAGACCGTATTCGACCATGCCCACGGATTTACAGGGAAAATCCGGGAGTTCTTTGGCGCGGCGGGTCGCCTGAACCCGGCAGGTTTTGACCCGGTATTCCAGGGTCTTGCCGTTTTCTCCGATGACGATGTCATCCTCGTTGATGGTAGCATACAACCGAAAGCGAAGGGCTTTTTTCAATCCCTCGATCCCCGAGTTCTTTCCCAATTGCAGAAACTCGATGATCCGTTTGGCTTCGACTACCGTAAAATTTCGCCAGCTTTCCGTATCCAATTCAATTGCCGTGTTCATATCAAATTGTTTCTCGGCAGCCAAAAACCAGCAACCGTCGTGAGCGAGCCAGTTCTTGGCATACATTTTGGTCAATTCCAGTAATTCGTCCCGTGTCAAGTCGTCTATTTTTTCAACGTTTTTCATTGGGTCTCCTTTCGTTCTTTAATTCCATGTTCCTCACATGTTCCGGCGATATTGGCCGCCGACTTTATATAAAGCATGGGAGATCTGACCGATCGAACAATACTTGCAGACCTCCATGAGTGTCTCGAAAATATTCCGGTTTTGAACCGCGGTTTGCTGCAATTCATGAAGCAGCCGCTCGGCCGTGGCTTTGTTTCCGTGTTGCAAATCGGTCACGGTTTGAACCTGGTTTTCTTTTTCCTCGACTGTGGCGCGAATGACCTCACCGGGAATAACCGTGGGCGAACCGGTGGAAGAGCGGAAGGTATTGACACCGATAATGGGGTATTCGCCGGTAAACTTCATGTGCTCGTAGTAGAGGGATTCTTCCTGAATCTTTCCCCGCTGGTAATTGGATTCCATGGCACCGAGAACGCCGCCGCGCTGAGAGATGCGGTCGAATTCGGCCAACACCGCTTCTTCCACCAGATCGGTGAGTTCTTCGATGATAAACGAGCCTTGCATGGGGTTTTCGCATTTGTTCAGTCCGAGTTCGCGGTTGATGATCAGTTGAATGGCAACGGCGCGGCGCACGGATTCTTCCGTGGGTGTGGTGATCGCCTCATCGTAGGCATTGGTATGAAGGGAATTGCAATTGTCGTAGATGGCGTACAGGGCTTGAAGGGTGGTGCGAATGTCGTTGAAATCGATTTCCTGGGCGTGGAGCGAGCGGCCGGAGGTTTGGATGTGGTATTTGAGGAGTTGAGAGCGGGCATTGCCTTTGTATTTGAGTTTGATCGCTTTAGCCCAGATGCGACGGGCCACGCGACCGATCACGGCGTATTCGGGTTCCATGCCGTTGGAGAAGAAGAAGGACAGGTTGGGGGCAAATTGATCGATGTGCATGCCGCGCGAGAGGTAGTATTCGACAAAGGTGAAGCCATTGGAAAGAGTCAGGGCCAATTGGGTAATGGGATTGGCGCCGGCTTCGGCGATATGGTAGCCGGAAATCGAAACGGAGTAGAAATTGCGGACATTGTTTCGGATGAAGTAGTCCTGGATATCCCCCATCATGCGCAGGGCAAATTCGGTAGAGAAGATACAGGTATTTTGGGCCTGGTCCTCTTTTAAAATGTCGGCCTGAACCGTGCCGCGGACCCGGCAGATGGTGTCGGCTTTGATTTTTTCGTAGACATCCGCGGGAAGCACCTGGTCGCCGGTAACGCCCAGGAGAAAGAGCCCCAGGCCGTCGTTTCCTTCGGGGAGTTCGCCGTGGTAAACCGGGCGGGGCACGCCTTTTTCCTTATAGATGTGATCGATTTTTGCCTGAACCTCTGGTTCCATGCCATTGGCTTTGATATAGCGTTCGCATTCCTGGTCGATGGCCACGTTCATGAAGTAAGCGGTCATGATCGGTGCCGGGCCGTTGATCGTCATGGAGACCGAGGTCATGGGGTCGGAGAGATGAAAGCCGGAGTAGAGTTTTTTGGCGTCATCGAGACAGCAGATCGACACGCCCGCGTTCCCGATTTTTCCGTAGATATCCGGGCGACGGTCCGGGTCTTCGCCGTACAGGGTGACGGAGTCAAAGGCCGTGGACAGCCGTTTGGCTGCCTGGGCGCGGGACAGGTAGTGGAAGCGTTTGTTGGTGCGTTCCGGTCCGCCTTCGCCGGCAAACATGCGGGTGGGTTCTTCGCCTTCGCGTTTGAAGGGAAACGAACCGGCCGTGTAGGGAAATTCGCCGGGAACGTTTTCCTGGAGGTTCCAGCGGAGGAGATCGCCCCAGGCGCTGTATTTGGGCAGGCTGATTTTGGGAACTTTCGTATGGGAGAGGGATTCGGTGTGCGTCTCAATTTTAATGATTTTGTCTCTGACTTTGAATTCAAAGCAATCGTTTTTGTAGCAGTGCGCTTTTTTCTCCCATTGGTCCAGGAGCTTTTTATTCTGGCCGTCGAGACGGAGTTCTACTTCTTTGTAAACCGATTCCAGTTGTTGGCTGAGTTCCGGGTTTTGGAACTCTTCCAGAGTGGTGAGGGTTTGACGGATGCCGTAGAGTTTTTGGGCGACCTCGCGTTGTTCTTCGACCCAGGTGTTGTAGTGGCGGATGGTTTCGGAAATTTCCGAAAGGTAGCGGTTGCGTTCGGGGTTGATGATAAAGACTTTCTCCGACATTTCGTCCGTGACCTGGAAATTGGAGTGTAAATTCGCGCCGGTTTTGGAAACGATTTTTTTCAATATTTCCAGATACAACCGGTTGACGCCCGGGTCGTTGAATTGGGAGGCGATGGTTCCGAAGACCGGGAGAAGGTCATCGGCGATCGTATCTTCCCACAGGTTGTTGTTTCTGCGGAATTGTTTTCGGACATCGCGCAGGGCGTCGAGTCCGCCGCGTTTATCGAATTTATTCAAGGCGATGATATCGGCAAAATCGAGCATATCGATTTTTTCCAATTGGGTGGCTGCGCCGTATTCCGGGGTCATCACATAGAGACTGACATCGGAGTGGTCGGTGATTTCCGTATCGGATTGACCGATGCCTGACGTTTCCAGAATAATCAAATCGAATCTTGCGGCTTTCAGGATATTGACTGCTTCGCGGACGTATTTGGAGAGGGCCAGGTTGGATTGGCGGGTGGCCAGGGAGCGCATGTACACGCGGGAATTATCGATTGCATTCATTCGGATGCGATCTCCCAGGAGTGCGCCGCCTGTTCGGCGTTTGGAGGGATCCACGGAAATGATGCCCACGTGTTTATCTGTGAAATCATTGACGAAACGGCCCACCAGTTCATCGATCAGGGAGGATTTACCGGAACCGCCGGTTCCGGTGATTCCGAGGACCGGGACATGGGTGGATTCGGCCATTTGATGAATTTGATCCAGAATGTCTTTGAACTCTTCCGGGAAATTTTCGGCTGCGGAGATCAGGCGGGCAATGGCCCGGTGGTCTTTTCTTCCGATCAGATCCATTTCATTCGAATTCAGGTTATTTCCAACGGGAAAATCGCAGCGTTGGAGCATATGGTTGATCATTCCCTGGAGGCCCATTTCGCGGCCGTCGTCCGGGGAATAGATGTAGGTGATACCGTATTCATGGAGTTCCTTGATTTCGTGGGGAAGGATCACGCCGCCGCCGCCGGCAAAGATTTTGATGTGGTCGCAGTGGGCTTCGCGGAGGAGGTCGTGCATGTATTTAAGGAATTCCATGTGGCCGCCCTGGTATGACGTGATGGCAATGGCCTGGGCGTCTTCCTGGATGGCGCAGTCCACGATTTCTTTCACTGCTCGGTTATGACCCAGATGGATGACTTCGCATCCGGAGGCCTGGATGATGCGGCGCATGATATTAATGGCAGCGTCGTGGCCGTCGAAGAGAGAGGCAGCGGTTACGATTCGGATTTTATTTTGAGTTTGAAAACGTTCGATTTCTTTTGTCATCGGTCACTCCAAAAGGTTTGATTTATAATTTCATTTAACCTTAATTATAGATGATTCTCTTGGATTGTGCAATATTTGTGGGAAAAAAATACCAATTTGGACCATGAAATAGGTCCCTCGAGTGAAAAATTTCTTTGCCCCTGACCGGGCATTCTCTCCCCGGACCAAAATCGTGTCTCCCGCTCCCGGAATTTTCTTTCCCCCTACCGGAATCGTCCTTCCCGCTCCCGGAATTTTCTCTCCCCGGACCAAAATCGTGTCTCCCGCTCCCGGAATTTTCTCTCCCCGGACCAAAATCGTCCTTCCCGCTCCCGGAATTTTCTCTCCCCGGACCAAAATCGTGTCTCCCGCTCCCGGAATTTTCCTTCCCCGGACCAAAATCGTCCTTCCCGCTCCCGGAATTTTCTTTCCCCGGACCAAAATCGTGTCTCCCGCTCCCGGAATTTTCCTTCCCCGGACCAAAATCGTGTCTCCCGCTCCCGGAATTTTCCTTCCCCGGACCAAAATCGTCCTTCGTGCTCCTAAATTGTCAGAACTAAAAAATCATCACTAAGGGCAGACACGCAGGTCTGCCCCTACGGAATCGATCTTAATAGCCCCCTATAAAACGATTAAATCTCACTTGAAAGGGAGTTGCCGCAACCGGCAGCGTAGCGGCGTGTGCGCACCGATGATTTTTTCTGTAGGGGCGGATCTATGTATCCGCCCCCGCCCTATAGAAAACTCAGTGAGTTTTGGCAGTTAAATTTTTTATTTCTTCAACCGAAATGCCAAGGTATTGTGAAATGGTAGAAATTGAAAGCCCATCGTTCATCATTCTTTCGG
>JBLMYT010000014.1:0-9432 GCA_050258455.1 Candidatus Omnitrophota bacterium
AGGTAGCTATTTCAAGAAATAATAGGCTCGAATCAGTGATTATACCGGTTGAGGATTATGAATTGCTTCAGGAAGCTTATGATATTGTCGAGCATGTTGAAATTTATAAGTTGGTTAAGGATAGGGAGAAAACCCCTATTGAGGAATATATCCCTCTTAATCAAGTATTGAAAGAAAATGGCTTATGAAATCCTATTTCACCCCGAAGCAAGAAAAGAATTTGAACGGATAGATGGGAGCGGAAGGCTGATAAGGGTGCCATCGATATTCAAGAGTAAGCGTCGGTAATAAAATCGCCACTCACTCATATACAATTATTCTTTTCTCCTTATTCATATTATAAACCAATTCAAAATAATTTCAAACGATTTTTTTTCACTACCTTTAATTTCGTTTTGTATTGGTATATAATTGACTTTCATTTCACAGCGTTTGCAATTCTTCCATGCGAGGCAGCAATGAATAACGTGTTTATCAGTTACAGTCATGATTCGCAAGAGCATTGCGATCGAATTTTGGCATTATCCAACCAATTAATGGCCGACGGCTTGAATTGTTTCCTCGATCAATATGAAAGTTCTCCCCCTGAAGGTTGGCCCAAATGGATGAACAGCCAATTAATGAACGCAGATAAGGTGATTCTGATTATAACCGAAACCTATTTCCGAAGGGTGATGGATAAGGAAATCCCGGGAAAAAGTTTGGGCGTAAAATGGGAATCAACTCTCACCTACCAATATATATACGATGATGATTCGAAAAATAACCGATTCATTCCGACTATTTTCAAACCCGAGGACGCTAAATATATCCCGCCTATACTCAAAGGTTCAACCTTTTATTGTTTAAATGATGCGAAAGGGTACGAAGACTTGTACCGGAGACTGACGGATCAGCCGTTAGTAAAAAAACCGAAACCAGGTAAAATAAAAATTCTTCCAACGAAAGAAACCCCTTCTCTATTTCCAACCAAAGTATACCAAAATGCAGCAGGGTTAACGGATGCCGGAAAAGCCGCTATGTTGAATTGGGCCGCGTTTGGATTGCGGGCCGTGGGCCGACTGGAAGAAGCTATTGAGCCTTTTCGCGCGGGATTAGAAGATAGAATTAAACAAGAGAATTGGGAAGACGCAGCAAGAAGAGCCTCCAACCTCAGCCAAATGACGCTAACCCTAGGGCGTATCGCCGACGCGGTATCTTATGGCCGGCAAGGTGTAAGGTATGCCGACCAAAGCGGGGATGATTTTTTGAAGGAGGTCTTGACAGCCATTCTGGCCGATGCGTTGCATCAGTCCGGTGAGTTCGAGGAAGCGAAAACCCTGTTCCGGGAAGCCGAAGCCATACAAAAAAAAAGGCAGCCGGAGTGTCCGTTTCTTAATTCACTGCAAGGTTTTCAATTTTGCGACCTGCTGCTGTCTCAGGGGCCGATTATGGCCGCCATTGAACGGGCGAATTTTGCGCTGATAATTGCAAAAATAAATAATTGGCTTTTGGATATATCATTAAATCAACTCATCCTGGGCCGGGCCTGCATGGCGCGGGCTCTGGAAATGCAAGACGCCGAGGACGTCGCCAAAGCCGACCGTTACTTCAACCAGGCCATGGACGGATTGAGGAAAGCAGGAGACCAAATATATTTGCCGCGCGGTCTTTTGGCGCGTGCGGCCTTTTATCGCATTCAAAAGATGTTTCCCAATGCGTGGGACGATCTGAACGAAGCCCGGGAAATCGCGGAACTGGGATCGATGAAGCTTCATTTAGCCGATTACCATCTCGAAGCCGGGCGGTATTGCCGCGATGAAGGCAAAAACGACGAAGCGGCAGGTCATTTCACTACCGCAAAAACCATGATCGACCAGATGGGCTATCACCGCCGCGATGCGGAGTTGAAATAATATCTATTTTTTGTCGAATAGATTCTCTAATACATGAAGATATATTTCCGCCTGCTCTAACCAACTTCTTACTTTCTCTTCTTCAAAACGAATAAAATCATCGTAATCCCCTTCTTGTCTGAAATCGAATATCCTGGAATAAAATTTACCGATTTCCGTATCCACAATACCCGTTTTTATAAAATGCTTAAAAAATAATGATTTTATTCCCGAATGCTTCGGAGAAGATAGGTTTTCGGTTCTCAATAAAGCGCTTACCTCATAGAAAACGGCATAATAGATCCGGTTGACGCATGAAAAAAGGCGTTTTTTTTCAAATAATATTCGAGCATCAATAAGAGTATCAGCAGATTTTTGCCTCCAATAATCAACGATATCCTTTTCCCAAATCACAATCGAATTCCTTCTTTTCTAACATTCTGGTAAAAAGGGGTCGCCATGGATAACCCCGATTCCCAGTATTCTTTTGACCGGGCGATAATTTGAATACAAACACTGTACTTAATCTCAATATAGAAAGCAATATCAATGATTTCTTCCTTTAAGTCCGTATCTACTTTTCCTGGGATAAGTACAAGGATATCGATATCTGAGTCCGATCCATAGTCCTTGCGAGCGACTGAGCCGTATAAATAGAGCTCAACGCCTACGCCTAAACGTTCTGTCAATACTTGCTTCAAATCGGCAATTGCACCGCGTATATCCTGATCTTCCATTTTGACACCTATTGGAATAATATTATTATTCCTTTCATATGTCAAGCAAATCGAATTTTTTTGCAGCCCGTGCCCTCGATGGGGTTTCGAATTATCAATTGGTGGTTCCCGAACAACCCCTACGGCGTAAGTACACTTGCCTTCGGCGACCCGGAACTCTTTCGAGAAAGGGTTCCGGGACCTCCCAAAGCTTTGGTTATGAATAATTCATACGATATTCCTTTTCCGGGGCAAACCGAGTGCATCGTAGATGACACTCGTCAATGATTGCCTTCGTCTATTATCTGTGTCAAATCAATAGCGTGTGTGGTATAATTCATGATTACAAAGAAACGACACGACACGACGCGCCGAGTTTAACCGGATTAATTCATGAAACAGCATGAACCAGCCGCTTCAATCTATTGAGACTTACGAATTTTTCTTATATACACTTAATTCGGCGAGGAACAACGCTCGCCCGTGCTCCTGCTCTCCTGCCCATGCGGTCGATATGATCGGATAAAGCTCCTTAATCGGAGCAAAATGCTCTGAAATCGGAGCAAAAAGATCCGTGATCGGAGCAAAAAGATCCGTGATCGGAGCAAAAAGCTCTGAAATCGAATATCCGAACTCTGTTAATGAAGCAAAATACATCATCCGCAGAACTCGGAACTCCGTTGACGGAGCAAAATACATCATGCGCAGAACTCGGAACTCCGTTGGCGGAGCAAAATGTGTCATGATCGGAGCTCGGAACTCCATTGACGGAGCAAAATGTGTCATGATCAGAGCAAAATATATCATCGACGGAGTTCTGAACTCCGTTGATGATGAAAAACTCTCCGCTGCCGGAGCAAAATGCTTCAACGCTGATATTTTTTACTCCGAAATTCAAGCAAAAAGAATCGTCGCTGATGCTTTTTAATCCACGCATGACTCTTTTTACTCCGGTGCTCGTGCAAAAAATATCATCAATGACTCTTTTTCCTTCGTTCATTACTGTAAAGAATAAATCAATATTATGATTTCGCTTCCGGTAAGAAGAATAAGATTGAATAACGGTTCGCGGATAGCCTGATGGTATCGGCAATTCCTATTTGTAGGGGCAGACCCGCGTGTCTGCCCGTGCACGCGATGTGGTTTTCGAATTACCGAATTATCAATGGGCGGTTCGCGAACCGCCCCTACAAATTTGTCTTATTAGATCACCGGTCCCCCATATTTGTTTATCCGAATAAGGATATTCGATACATCTTTCGTTGGGGCGATTCGCGAAGCGCCCCCCTTTTTCATGTGAGGCGAAAATTGAAGAATAGGCGGTGGATTTTGGCCAAAACCTTTGGTTGCAAAAAAATGAATTTTGTATTACTATTGACGTATGATCACTGAGAACAGAAAAGAATTTAATGACGCGGGACTGTGTGTGCCACACTTGCATTATATGGCAGACCGATCGACCAAAATTGCCGACATGATCACGCTGGTGGAAAAAGGCAAATATTTCACGATCAACCGTCCCCGGCAATACGGGAAGACGACCCTCTTGTACCTCCTGGAAAAAGAATTGGAGAAGATGGGTTATCTGGTTTTTGAAATCAGCTTTGAAGGTATCGGTGACCGCATCTTTGCCAGCGAAGAATTATTTGTACCGGATTTTCTGAAGATGCTGCGGGAAAAAGTTAAGCCCGCGGATCATCCGATATCCCTTTACCTTTCGGAACAAATCGAAAAGGTCAAATCCTTGTATGATCTTTCACAAGTCATTTCGGAAGTGACTGCAATGGCCGGAAAGAAGATTGTTCTTGAAATCGATGAAGTGGACAAATCCAGTAATAACCAATTGTTCCTGAGTTTTCTGGGAATGTTACGGGCGAAATACCTCCTCCGCCTCAAGAGTAAGGACACGACTTTTTTGTCCGTGATACTGGCAGGTGTTCATGATGTAAAAAATTTGAAACTCAAAATCAGGCCGGAGGATGAACAAAAATACAATAGTCCCTGGAACATTGCCGCCAATTTCGCGGGAGATTTGAGTCTCGATACCGGGGAAATCGAGAGCTTGCTTCTTGATTTTCTTTCTCAAAACCATATTCGGATGAACGTCAGCGAAATCGCAGCGAAATTGCATTATTTAACTTCGGGGTATCCGTTTTTGGTTTCCCGGTTATGCAAGATTATCGATGAAGAGATCCGGCCCGGAGAACAGTGGGAACTATCGGATATCGACCGGGCATTGAACATCTTGTTAAAAGAAGATAATTCCAATTTTCAAAGTTTAATCAAAAACCTTCAAAATAACCGCCCCCTTTACGATCTGGTTTACCGGATCGTCATGGAAGGGGAAGCGGTGAGTTACAATCTATATGATTCGATTATCGAACAGGGGATTATTTATGGAGTTTTTCGCAATGAAAACGGCAGGGTAAAAGTTCATAATCGGGTTTATGAGCAACTGATATATGATTTTATGGCGTCCGGGATTGAGACGTCTCAAACCATGGGGAGTTACAATTTCAGGGGTCATTTCTTAGAAAAGAATGATGTTCTCAATATGAAAGAGGTATTGCTTCGGTTTCAAACTTTTTTAAAGGAGCAGTATTCCGAAAAAGATCAGGATTTTCTGGAACGAAACGGGAGATTGCTTTTCCTGGCATTCTTAAAACCCATCATTAACGGTAAGGGATTTGATTTTAAAGAAGTAGAAATATCGGAAGAAAAGCGGTTGGATGTTGTGGTCACATATGCCAACCAGAAATATATTATCGAATTGAAAAAATGGAATGGCCCGGAAGCGCATCGGAAAGGAATCGCGCAATTGGCGGATTATCTGGATCGGCAAAATCAAAATTGCGGGTATCTGATTATTTATGATTCCCGGCGCAAGAGTCATCAAATCGGCGAGAGCGAAACCATCGCCATTGCTTCCAAAGAAATTTTCACGATATGGGTATAGGTGACATTCGCGGATACTGATGGTATCGGCAATTCCTATTTTGTAGGGGCAGCCCCGCGTGTCTGCCCGTGCCCTTGCTTGCCTCCGGCGGGTCAGGACCTTTTTATAAAAGGCCCCGACACCCCCAAAAATTTTTTATATAAGATTCAGGCAGAAATTTCAAAACCTTCTTGTTTCACTATCTGTAAAAGGGGTGAGAATTGATCGGTTAAAAATCTTTGCTTTCCGACAGTATATGGTTCGATCCTCTTATCAACCAAGCTACCAATTCTCCATGTTTTACCGACAGGTTGATCATCATTTTTATCAAATAGCTCAGATACTAATAGCACATCAATATCACTTCTTTCGTTTTCTTCCCCTCTGGCATAACTTCCATATAAAAACGCTTTCTCAATTGGTATGCCTTCCTGGGTAAGTCGTTTCAAAAATGTTTGGAGTATTGTTATAATTTCTTTTTTAACCATGTCAGTAAATCTTTTGTTTTCTGAAAATATAATTTTATTTCCAATATTATATTAACAGAATCCTATTCTTTTTTCAAATACATTTAAAACGCAGGGCAGCATTCACAGATTATAATATAGACTCTGGAAAGACGACACACGTGTCTGCCCTTACAATAAAACTGCTGATTTTTTCACTACTATCTTTTATTTCGTTTTGTATTCGTATATAATTTGATTTTCATTTCACAGCGTCTGCAATTCTTCCCATGCGAGGCAGCAATGAATAACGTGTTTATCAGTTACAGTCATCAAGACGAAAAATGGAAAGACCTTTTGGTTAAACATCTAAAGGTATTGAAATTGGGTGAACGTCTCCGAATATGGGACGACCGCAAAATTAAAGCGGGTGATAACTGGTTCAGCGAAATCCAAAATGCATTGAATAACTCCCACGCAGCCATCCTACTTATCTCAGCCGATTTCCTAACTTCGGATTTTATATTGGAAAAAGAAGTCCGGTTTCTGTTACAGCAGCGAGAAAAAGGATTGATGAAGATATTTCCGTTAATCCTGAAACCCTGTGCCTGGCAAGAACACGAATGGTTAAACCCGATTCAAGCACGTCCGAAAGATGGTAAAATGCTGGCAGGCTTACCGAAGAATAAAGCAGAGATCGCTCTTTCTGAATTTGCAGTCGAAATAAAAAACATTTTGAAAAAGAATGATCAACCGGAACTTAAATCGGAAATCAAGTCCGGCACTGTAACCCCAAATGTTTCCATTTCCAAATTACCCGTAACCGGTGAGCATTTCCTGGGAAGGGAAAAGGAACTCGCATTACTCCATGACGCGTGGGAAGATCCGCACACGCATATTGTCACTCTAGTGGCCATGGGCGGTGTGGGTAAAACATCGCTCGTGAACCGCTGGTTGAATGAAATGGAACGCCAACACTACGCGAGTGCGGTTAACGTCTACGGCTGGTCGTTTTACAACCAGGGATCCGAAGAAGGGAAACAGACTTCCGCGGACGTTTTTTTAGAGGACGCCTTGAAAGGGTTCGGCGATCCCACCCCCACCGAGGGAGATGCAACAGCCAGGGGGCGTCGATTGGCGCGTTTGATGCAAAACCAAAAAAGTTTGGTGATCCTGGACGGATTGGAACCGTTACAGTATCCCCCCGGTCATCCGCCGGGAATGGATGGATTATTAAAAGATCACGGATTGAAAGCCTTCTTAAAAGAACTGGCCGGCGCCGGTCATCCGGGATTGTGTGTGATGACCACCCGCGAAAAGGTAACGGATTTAGCCAATAAGACCGGGTTCAGTGTCAAGGAAGTATTATTGGAAAATCTTTCGCGGGATACGAGCGTGCAATTGTTGAAAACCCTGGGTATCCACGGCTCGGAACAGGATATAGGAAGGGCAGTGGATGAGTATAACGGTCACGCCCTGGCGTTGACCTTATTGGGAAATTATTTAAGTGCGGCGCATAACGGGGATATCCGAAAGCGGGATTTAATTACCGCGTTAACTTTTGAAGAAGATAAAGGCGGCCATGCCAAACGCGTCATGGCATCGTATGAACGGTGGTTGGGGGACAGTGCGGAACGCGATATCCTTTACATGATGGGACTATTTGACCGACCCGCGCCCATTGGAGCAATTAATATCTTAAAAGAACCACCCACTATCAATGGGGTCACATCGACGCTTCAACATCTCAAGCGGGATCAATGGCAGTTTGCCTTAAACCGGTTAAGAAAATTGGGGCTGCTGTCCAAACACGATTCCAAAGAACCCGGAAGCGAGACCCTGGATTGCCATCCATTAATCCGGGAGCATTTCGGGATGAAACTCAAAACGCAAAACCCGGACGGGTGGAAAGCCGGTCATCAACGTCTGTATCACTACTATAAGAACCTGCCGGGGAAAGAATTCCCCGACACATTGGAGGAGATGGAACCGCTCTTTGCCGCAGTGGCGCATGGATGCGCCGCCGGACTGCACCAGGAAACAATGAACGATGTGTATTGGAAACGGATTTCAAGAAAGGATGAGTTTTATTGCACAAGAAAACTCGGTGCATTCGGTTCGGATTTAGCCGTGTTGGTTCATTTTTTCGATAACCCCTGGGATCAACCTGCCGCCGGATTGACGAAGAACGATAAAGCTCTGGTTTTGAGTTGGGCCGCGTTTCGGTTGCGGGCCGTGGGTCGGCTGCAAGAAGCCATGATTCCAATGCGGGCGTCATTGGATTTAGCCATTCAACAAAAGGATTGGAAAGGGGCCGCCATCGACGCCAATAACCTCAGTGAACTGGCGCTGACCCTGGGCCATGTCAACGACGCGGTTTCCTTTGGCCGGCAATGCGTGACATATGCCGACCAAAGCGGGGATTCTTTGAAGGAGGCCTCCAGAACAGCCCTCGCCGACGCGTTGCATCACTCCGGTAAACTCGAGGAAGCGGAATCCCTGTTTCGGGAAGCCGAAGCCATGCAAATGAAAAGACGGCCGGAGGTTCCGTTTCTGTATTCACTTCAAGGGTTTCAATTCTGCGACCTGCTGCTGGGCCAGGGACAGGCTTTGGCAGTCATCGATCGGGCCGAATTTGCACTCACAATTTCGGAAAGAAATCATTGGCTTTTGGATATATCATTGGATCAGCTCACCCTGGGCTGGGCCTGGATGGTGCGGGCCAGAGAAACGCAAAACGCCGAGAACGTCGCCAAAGCCGACCGTTACCTAAATGACGCTGTGGACGGATTGAGGAAAGCGGGAACGCAACATTATTTGCCGCGCGGTCTTTTGGCGCGTGCGGCCTTTTATCGCATTCAAAAAAAGTTTTCCAATGCATGGGATGATCTCAACGAAGCCCATGAAATCGCGGAACTGGGATCGATGAAGCTTTATCTGGCCGATGTCCATCTGGAAGTCGGGCGCTTATGCCGCGATGAAGGCAAGAACGACGAAGCGGCAGGTCATTTCGCTACCGCCAAAGAAATGATCGATCAAATGGGCTATCACCGCCGAGATGCGGAAATTATTTGCTCTAATAAGACCGCTGGCCTGCGTTGATTTTCCTTTACCCTTTCTTCCGCTCATATCAAAAGGAGATTGAAAAACGCCCCGCCCCCAAGAGTTTCTTCTTCGAGATTGATTTATATGTCAAAAGTTGTATAATTATACATATAATTCTCTGCTTGAGGAGGTGCCATTATGATTGGGTATACAAAAGAAGAAATCATCCCTGTTACACAAATGGCGAGGAATTTAAGTGAGATTTTAAACAAATTAAAGTCAAGAAAATTGAAAAAGGTAGCTATTTCAAGAAATAATAGGCTCGAATCAGTGATTATACCGGTTGAGGATTATGAATTGCTTCAGGAAGCTTATGATATTGTCGAGCATGTTGAAATTTATAAGTTGGTTAAGGA
>JBLMYT010000015.1:0-33855 GCA_050258455.1 Candidatus Omnitrophota bacterium
GATGATTCCTTTCAATCGTGATGCCATCTTTTCCTCCCTCTCTCTCCCAAGTTATTTGACTCAGGATAAAACAAAAACCTTCGATATTCAGAATCATACCAGAACGCAAATGCGTTGTAAATATTAAAGAAAATTTATCCTCAGTAATTTTCAGTCACTGGGGGCAAGTCCCTTAAAATCTTGCTTACTTTTACTGAAATTAATTTTTATCCTTCTTAGGATTAAAAAAAAAGCAATACGTGTTGATGGATGATCGAATAAACTCCCCCAATTGAGATTGAATTTGATTCTTAAAGTTGCTATACTTATTTGCCGGGAGGTAATGGATGAAAATTATATTGATATCACTGATGATTATTTATTGCGGTATAGTCATATTTCCGGAAAAAGTGGCGGATTTGCCGGAATTAAACAAACCCCATGCCATCGAATGCGATGGCGAAAATTTTTATATTGTGGATGATACAACGGCCCATATTTATTCAATCAAGGGCTGCAAGCACCTCGGAAGCTTCGGAAGGCGCGGCGAAGGACCATATGAGTTAAACACCCCATTTTATTCCCCTGCCAAAATATTGCTTTTGAATGACAGAGTAATGCTTAGTTCCGATTATAAATTGGTTGTCTATACTAAAAAAGGGAAGCCCATCGATGAAAAAGTTTTTCGCCAAGGTTATGATGACTTAATACCTTTCAAAAATAATTATGTAGGCGTAGACGTGGAGGTCAATGAAAGACTCCTGCGCACGTCTAAAATACTATTGATATCACCCGATTTCAAGACTAAAAAAACATTGATTACATTTGTGAATCCACCGATCGGGATTCCGAATCGAATGGGGTGGGCCCTCCCTTTAGATACTTTTATCAATGTCGCAAACGATAATCTGTATGTCTTCAATATGCAACAGGATAAGGAGATTTTCGTCTTCAACTCGGAGGGAAAACAAATCAAACGCCTGACAGTGGCTTTGCCCAAAATCAAGGTTACGGAAGCGGTAAAA
Organism: Candidatus Omnitrophota bacterium; assembly: GCA_050258455.1. GTDB lineage: Bacteria > Acidobacteriota > Aminicenantia > UBA2199 > UBA2199 > JAKAGC01. The sequence goes on from JBLMYT010000015.1 coordinate 1,005, forward strand.
AACGATATGGTGGATTATTTAAAAAGTATTGGATATGGAAAAGTATTGCGAGTAAGGAATGAGGAAATAAAAAATCGTTGTTTTTTTCGGGAATATTTATCAACTGCCAAACTTTGCAAGATAAAGGATGGAATTATCCAACTGGAGACATATGAAAGGAAAGATGGTAAGTATCAGATTGTATTGATGGATCTGAACGGGAAAATTATTAAAAAATTATTTCTACCCATTCCAACATACGGTTTAATCGAAGGAAGCCGGTTTTTCTCTTATTGTTTTGATAAAAATACCTATTATTATCTGGTCGATAATGATGAAACCGAGAATTGGGAATTGCATAAGATCGTATTGGATAAGATAAAATAAGGTACAGAATAAAGAGTGGGTGTAAACTCGGATAGTTATTTTTTAAAGATTGCGGTTCCTGGAAGAGGATTATTCACATAACCCTGTGAATCAAGACTCCGCAATCAGAGTAACTTATTTATCCTAACCCGGTTGCATCAGGCTTAGCTCCAGATCCGGTGCCCAATTGACAACCACCGGCACATCCGTCTGCACATCCAGGCATACAAGAATTTGGCGCTTCCTCCAGGCTATTGTACAAACCTTGAAAAACTGAACCATCCAAATTCAATAATTCCGGCATTTCAAAAAACATTTTTGCCATTGTTATCACCCCCTTTTTTATTATTTTTAATCTTTATTTCTTCGAGTTTGCACCCACCGGCTTTTATCTCCAATTTTCGGTTTGCCAAATCCCCAGGTTCTACCATATCCTGAACCTCCTTAAATCTTTCCTTAACTTTACTAAAATACGTTTTATATTGAATAATAGTATTATGATTTCATTCTCAAATTTTTTCAAATAAAAATTCAAGAAAAAATTTACGAATAAACTCCCCCAATTGAGATTGAATTTGATTCTTAAAATTGCTTTACTTTCGCCGGGAGGTAGTGGATGAGAATTATTTTAATTTCACTGATGATCGAATGGGTTGGGCCATCCCTTTAGATACCTTTATCAAATATCGCAAACGATAATCTGTTTGTCTTCAATATGCAACAGGATAAGGAGATTTTCGTCTTCAGTGGGTAACTGCTGGCGCTGGCACTTCCGAGGATCATAGTCACCTACTGCTGAAATTGCAAGGGATAATAAAAATCTTTCATTACACGGCCTTTTTAACTCGTCAATAATTACATGAATTTCGTTTTGACGTCAAATATTGAGACGGGATTCAGAATGAATCATCTTTTTCCCTTGATGCGTAAGATGATGGGCATGTTCATGCCCTGCCTTTTTTTCCTTTTTTTCATTTTGACGCCGGATTCTGTCATCGACCCTCCAACTTTTGATCCGTACCCTTCAACTTTTGGTCCGCACCCTCCAACTTTTGGTCAAACCTCCCCAACAATGCACATGAAATTAAAATAATAATACAAGAATTGCTGAAGAATTATGGGGAAAACTTGACTTTTTTTTGGTAATTCTTTAAACTTAAATCAAAAAATTTAAGAAAGGAGGGGAAAATGGATTTTAATCATACGATAATGATATCGAAAGACGACAAAGGAGAAGGAAAAAAACGACTCGTCGATTTGATGAAAGCCCGGGATGTCATCTGGGTCATTGTTTTGGGAAATGATGCCAGGGCTCAGGAAGCGGTTCAATACGCCGATGCGCGAGCAGAAGTCATCGTGCAAGGTTTCCGGCGTCAAGTGATCTGGATCAAGGATCGATCCTTTTTTAAGGATTTTCCTTATAAAGAGGTCAACATATCGGCTGGAAATTCAGGTTTCTCAATTGATCAAATCGATAATATCCTTGCGTTTTCGATTTCGCCGGACCGAGTGATCATGGATGTCATCAAAACGACCGATCCCATCGATTTGCTTGCGATGGAAGAAACCTTCCTGAAAGCTGGGGTATAAGAGGTGACGGCAATGAAATACTATCCGTTCAAACTCATGTTTATGGCGTTCGGGACATTCATTCTCTTTACTTTTTCAGGGAAAGCCCAGGTTGCAGAATCCAAAGAGACGACCAAAAAAGTAGCCCCGATTACCCAGGTTTTGTCTTTTTCCGAATTTCAGGCCAATAAAAAACAGGCCATTGCCATCGATCCGAATCCGAACAAACTGTCGATCGTTGATATCAACAGTAAGATCATCATTACCATCGATAAAGCAAAAGTAAAGGAAAAAGCCGTGGAATTAACCGGAGGGGTAATGCCCCCGGAATTACTGGCGGAAATCGATACGGTCACTCAAATTCTGAATCAACAAACGGATATCCTGTCTATTCTGGATCAGAAAAAAAATACGACCCCGGAGCAGCGAAAGACCAATTTGGAAAAATTTTCCAGTTCCATGTTGGGCTTACTTAAGTTTTTAGCCAAAGATCCGGCCTATAGAGAGAAGGTCAATGCGGCGCTTTCCGCCTCGCCGGATAATTCGGGCACCGCTTACCGGTCGGTATTTGCCCTGGTCGGGGAACGCATCGAGAACCTTCAAAGCCATTTGAATGCCTCCTATGCCGGGGTTAACTTTCGGATGGGGGCGTGGCTTAAAACCAAGTATACGGAAATCCCCATTCACATCGACGGATTCGATGCTTATCAACAAGGCGATTTTTACAAGTATTCGTTTTTCACGGTTCCCACCACCCTCGAGGCCCAGTCGAAATTTTTTGAGCTGCAAAACGCTGCGGTCCGTTTTAATGCCGGCGGTTTGTCGGCGATGTTTGATGTTAAAGATATCTTAAGAAAAGTCAGCGATTTTGTTCAACTGGAATTGCTCAAAAACCTGGCTTGCGTGACCGAGGAAGGGACCCGCCTTCAAACCCTTTTGGGACAAAGCACCCGCCAACTCGTGCTTACCCGCCAACCTTTGGTTACTCGGGAGCCGGCCGGCCGAAATCAGCCGTCGGGGAACGACCGCGCCCAGCCTGTTGTCTTGCCGGACATGGGGACCGTGCTGGCACGAATCGACACGATTAAGGCGCTCGCCAACGTGATTGGAAACGCCAGCAAACTGTTAATAACGTTTCCGGCGGACCTGCCGACTCAAGTTCAATCCATCAACGATATCAGCAGTCTGACCGCCCAAATCAAGGGATTAATTCAGGAATTAAGAACGAAATTGGCTGATATCCGACGCATTGCCCAAACCAATGCGGCAGTTTTAGGCAGAGACAAAGTGACCATGATCCTGAACCAGGTCCGGGTTATCGAAACCGCGTGCATCCCGCCTCTGGAAAACCCTGCCAGTGGGACCCTTAACAATATCGATTCGTTTATCGGCAGTTTGAGAACCAGCTCGCTCATGCTCGACGAACAAGCCAGGACTGCCTTGCAACTCGGTGACAGTGTCAGCCGCTTTTTGGCGGATCAAATCCCGGACAAAGGGACGATCGATCTCCAATATACGGGAAACCGCGATGAAGGGGATGAAATCTATATCAAAGCCGTATTGGAACGAAAATCCGATACCACCCCTTCCAATACCCTGGCCCCCCAGACGCTGGTCGGTGATAAATTAGTGATCCTCTATAACATCGTTTCGATCAAAATCAACATCGGCATGATCTTTGCCAATCCGTTTAATCGAACAAATATCGGACTTAAACCCACGTTTCAGGCGGCACCCTCATACAGTGTCCTGCTGGAATTGGGGAATCGGAAGAGCGTCACCTACAACCGGTTCCTGAAACTGGGGGTCGGACTGAATGTGGCTGCCCTGGATTTTAACCAGGATTCCACGTATGAACTGGGAGTGGGGCTTGTGGTGTCGGCCCTTCACGATTATGTTCAGGTGGGGGTGGGAAAAAACCTGTCTCTCCGAAACACGTATTGGTTCCTGGGGATCAAGCTACCCTTTGGCAGCCTGACCATTCCCGGTGTGATATCCCCGTTTTATTGAGTATGAATATTAAGTATTAATATTAAAGAGTAATAAGGGCGAGAGCGAGCAATTCCTATTTGGTTAGCGAGGCCGTTTTGAGCACGACGCCGTCTCGTTCCACGGGATAAATTTTTTCCAGCATCAGCTCGCGGGCCGTACAAATGGATGACGAACCGAACCGCTTTTTCACATGGGTAATGCCCGTACTTAAAAACTCCGTTTTTCGGGAAACAAACGGTAAAATATCGCGTTGCTTGGAAATATCCTCGACCTTGACTCCCACGAGCCGAAGTGGGGCTTTTTTGTCTTTGAGCAAGCAATCCAATAGATAAAGGGCACGCTTCCACATATTGCCATATGCATAGGTTGGAAAATCGAGGACCATGCGCTTGGTAAAGGTCGAAAAATCACCGAGCCGCACCTTGACTTCGATCCGGCCGGCATACAACCGATGCTCCACCAGGTAAACCGATAATCGACCGACCAGATAGGCGAGGTGAGAGATAATGAGCTCCCGGTCGCTAATATCGAAGGGAAACGTGGTCTCCCGGCTGAAACTCCGGGTTCGCGCTTCCGGCGGATCCACATACCCCGCCGAATGGCGATAAATATGGGAACCGATCATGTTTTTCCAGATGGCCGGATAAATCGCCCGGAGTTCCTTGACCCGTTTAATCCCCAATCCGTGAAAGATCAGCAGCGAATGCTTCCCCATACCCGGGATTTCTTCCACGCATAAGTTATCGATAAATTCCATTTCATCGCTGACAAAGAAGATATTGCCCGGCTTGGCCATTGCGGTTGCGAGTTTGGCCCCCAATCGCGAAAATCCCACACCCATCGATACCCGGACCCCAATCTCGCGTTCAACCGTCAATTTAATGTCCTGGGCCATATCGTACACCGAGGGATAGAGGTATTTCATGCCGCTTAAATCCATATACGCTTCATCGATGGAAGCCACATCCACCCGGGGGGAAAACCGTCGAAGCACATCCATAAACCGTCGCGACGTGTCGCTGTAAATGTGATAGCGGCCCCTTAAAAAGATTCCTTGGGGGCATTTTTGAGCCGCGGTGCGCAGCGCCATTCCCGAATGCACCCCGAACTTGCGCGCTTCATACGAGGCCGTGGACACGACACCCCGTTCATCCGGCATCCCGCCGATAATAATGGGCTTCCCCTTTAATGCCGGATTGAGCATCACTTCCACGGCAGCAAAGAAGGCATCGATATCGACGTGCAACACAAATGGCATTCCTTTGTTCATTTTTCTACCTGCTTACCTGTATTTCCGTAAGACGCCCACGACTTTCCCCACGATCTGAAACGGTTCGAATATGGGTTGAAAGTCCGGGTTCTCCGGGACCAGCCAGGCTTTGGTGGCATCCCGTTTCAGTCGTTTCAAGGTAATCGAGGAATCCTCCATCAGGGCAACGACCATTTCCCCGGATTCGGCCGAAAGCGCCCGCTTGACGATGACCACATCGCCATCCTGAATATAGGCGTCTTTCATGCTTTCGCCTTGCACTTTGAAAGCGATAATATCGCCCCCTTTTTCCGACATCCATTCGGGAAGCTCGATTTCTTCACCCAGGGCGTCAAAAATTTCCAGGGGCGAGCCGGCAGGAACAATCCCCATCAAGGGAACCGCCTTTAAATTGGACAGGAGTTCCCAGGAGCGCTGGGTCTTTCGTAAATACCCACTTTCGGATAAATGGGCGAGATAGGATTGAACCGTTGCCGGAGAAGAAAAACCCAGTGCTTTTCCAATATGTCGGACCGAAGGAAAATACCCTTCCTCCTTGACCATTTCTTTTAAGTTATCCAAAAATTCTTTTTGCTTTTTCGTCAACATGTTCGTTCTCTGTTCGCATTTAATATAATACTTTTCCCGTTCCCTGTCAACTTCGATCTGAAAAAACGAAAAAAATAAAAAATATAAGTTAGAAGATTTGCATATTTTTCCAAAATTTATTATATTTAATTCCTGTTATATAAAAATAAAATAAGGAGACTATACATGCACGTAAAAACAACCGAGGAAGGTAAAAAAACCATGATGGCCGTATCCGGGAGCATCGATATTCCGGGCGCCGAACAATTGAAAAAAGCATTAACCAAGGTTTTAGATAGTAATTGCGATGAAATCACGATTGATTTTGAAGAGGTCAACTTCATCGGCAGCTCGGGTATCGGCAAATTGCTATTATTTTACAAAAATTTTACGGCCAAAAACGGAAAGATTTCGATTGTTAATCTGAATAAAGAAATCACGATGTTGTTCAAAGCAATCAAACTGGATAAATTATTCAATATTTGATCGTTTTGATTTCATCGGGTGCACCAAATTGAGGGTTAGCGTCCCTTGATATTCCGGTACGTGGCTATACCTCCGCTCCTTTACCATGACGGATGATTGACTTTAAGTGTAGGGTAATATAAAATTGTGTTTTTCAACATCGAAGATAAAATGCAGTCAGGCGAAAAAAAATGAGCGATACGGTTAGGGCGGCACATAAATTGCATAAATCGTATTCCTTATTAAAAAAAAAGCAAATAAGCTTGATTTTTTTTTGTATCTTTATTATATTCATTTATACACAATTTGAATTATATTTTAAAGGAGATTACGCATGAACATAAAAGTCGCAAACGAAGGAAACAAAACAACCGTATTCCTGTCAGGCAGCATCGATATTCCCGGCGCAGAAAGTTTGAAAAAGGCGTTAAATCAGATTTCGGATGAGAATCCTGAAGAAGTATGCATCGATTTTGAAGAAGTTAATTTCATTGGTAGCTCCGGTATCGGCAAACTCTTGCTTTTTTATAAGAAATTCACCTCCAAGGGCGGAAAAGTATCGATCGTCAATTTGAACAAAGAAATCACCGCTCTGTTTAAAGCCATTAAGTTGGATAAACTATTTAACATTTAATCGAGCAAAACGAGAGAAAAATGAAAATAAAAGGCGTCCAAAATAATGTGATTGTCGAGGGTAATCTCATTTTTGATAATGCCAAACAATTGAAAGACGGCTTGCTGGCAAAATTGGAAAAATTTAAAAAAGACCGGAGCGATAAAGAGGTTGGCATTGATCTGTCCCGAATCGAAGAGATCGACTCCTCGGGCATCCAACTGTTAATCGCGTTTTTTAAGTCCCTTCAAAAACATAAAATCCAATATAAAATTATTGGAATGAATGATGAAACAGTGGACGTTTTGGAATTAGCGGGTCTTAATAAATTTTTTAAATATGGAAATTGAGGTTTGGAATGAAGAAAAATATATTGATTGTGGATGATTCCCCGACCTTGAGGGCATCGGTCAACTTTGTTTTATCAAGTGGGGGATATAATGTGTTTCAGGCAGAAAACGGCGAGATAGGCATCCAAATGCTCGATGATTTGAAAAAGAAAGGGGAACGCATCAATTTAATCGTTTCGGACGTCAATATGCCCCGGATGAATGGCCTTGAATTTTTGCGAAATATCAAAGATTTCAAATCCGCGCATAAATTTATTCCTGTCATCATTCTGACGACCGAACGGGAAGAAAACCTCAAACGGCAAGGGAAAGAATACGGGGCCGCCGGATGGATGACCAAACCTTTCAAACCGGATCTATTGTTATCGGTAATCAAAAAATTCATCAGATAACAAGATGACAGGTGATAATATGAATGATACCAATATCGAGAAGTTAAAAGAAATTTTCAAAACCGAAGTCGATGAGCTCATCGAAGATGCGGAAGAAGTGTTGATTTCATTGGAAAGCGATGTGTCCAATGAGGAACTCATCAATGAAATTTTCCGAATATTCCATTCCGTAAAAGGAAGCGCCGGGATCGTCGGCTTTAATGAAATGGCCCATTTTGCTCATGGCGTGGAGAATATCCTTGACCGCGTGCGTCAGGGGGAACTCAAAATTTCCAAAAACCTGATCTCGCTGATCCTGGAATCCATCGATATCTTAAAGAGTTATATTGATTATTATTTTGGGGGCCCGGCAGTCAATGAGTCCAAGATCCAAAAGATCACGGCGTCGTTGAACCGGTTCCGGGGCGTTGCCGAACCCGCTGAATTTAAGGTTGAAGAGAAAAAAGAATCCCAAAAGATTAAGAAGGCGAAATACTTCGGCATTCATGTCGAATTAAAAGACGATATCTTCTTCCGCGGCCAGGATCCCATTCTGCTTCTCCGCGAGCTGGCCGATCTGGGAAATTTCGAATCGATTCGAAGCAATATTATCCGCATCCCCGAACTCGAAGAGATCGACCCGCTTACCAATTATATCTTCTATGATATTGTTCTGCGCTCCAAACATTCCTACAACGAAATCAAAGACGTCTTTATTTTTGTCTATGACGACAACCGAATCGAAATCGCCGATATCAGCTCCCGGTTTGTGGATGATGTGGATACGGAATTGGCCGATAAGAAACTGGGCGAAATCCTGGTCGATGAAGGGATTATCGAAGAAGAGGAAGTCGAACGCATCGCCGCCGATCACCGCAAGATCGGAGAAGAAATCGTTGCCAAAACATCGGTCAAAAAAGAGCACGTCCAAAAAATCTTAAAGAAGAAACAGAAGAGTAAAAAGGTTCAGATTGCATCGACCATTCGAGTCAAGACGGATAAACTCGATAAACTGATCAACCTCATCGGCGAGATGGTGATTTCCGTTTCCCGAATTTCCATGATTTCCCAGGAAACCGGAAATAAAGATATCATCAACAGCACCCTGGAGCTCAACCGGATTTCGCGGGACCTTCAGGAACAGATCATGATGGTGCGCATGGTTCCGCTCGAAAGTACGTTTAAACGGTTTTACCGCGTGGTGCGCGACCTGGCCAACTCCCAAAAGAAAAATATCGAGCTCCATATCTCGGGTGAAGAAACCGAACTCGACAAGACCATGATCGAACAGATCGCCGATCCGCTCAAGCACATGATTCGAAATTCCGTGGACCACGGGATCGAGTCCGCCGAAGAACGCAAAAAATTGGGAAAACCCGAAAAAGGAAGCATCTGGCTGCGCGCCTACCAGGAAGAGGGCAACGTCATCATTGAAATCGAAGACGATGGCAAGGGAATCGACCCGGATGTGATTTACAAAAAAGCCGCTGCCAAGGGATTGACCAAGAAGAATAGAGAAAATCTCAGCAACGATGAGATCTACTCGTTTTTGTTTTTACCCGGTTTTTCGACGGCAGCAGTCGTGACTGAAATTTCCGGCCGAGGCGTGGGCATGGATGTGGTGAAGAAGAACATCGAGTCCCTGAAGGGCCGAATTGAGATCACATCCAACCCGGGCAAAGGGGCCAGATTTAAAATAAAGATTCCGCTGACCATCGCGATTATCGACGGAATGCGGCTCCGCATCGGTTCACGCACCTATATCGTCCCGCTGGATTCCATCGTCGAATCGTTCCAATTGTCTGCCCTTGATCTCAAGAGCGTGAAAGGGGCCAAAGACCTCGTCAATTTGAGAGGCGAAGTGTTTCCGCTGGTCAAATTGCACCGGTATCTCGGAAATGAAGAGATCGTGGAAAACAATTTCCAAAACGGAATCGTTGTCCTGGTTGAAAGCACCTTTAAAAAATTCTGCATTTACGTGGATGAAATTCTTGGAATATCTCAAGCCGTTATCAAAAACCTACAGGATAATTACCGTTCCATACCCGGTATCATTGGCGCTTCATTAAACGGAGACGGAAGTATCTCGCTGATCCTTGACATTCCCGGGCTGGAAAGAATCATGGAAATATAATGTGTCCCAGGAGGATAGATGCCAATTGATGAAAAACAATATATCACGTTTAAGTTGGAAGAGGATTACGGGATCGAATTAACCCGAATTAAGGAAATCATCAGGAAACAAGAATTAACGGTTATCCCCGAGGCCCCTGCGTTCATTATGGGAATTTTAAGCCTGAGGGGAATTGCCGTACCGGTTATTGATTTACGAAAGCTATTTCAATTACCCTTGCAGACGGTCAATGAATATTCCGTTATTATTGTGATGGAAGTCTTGGGGCGTCTCCTGGGTATGCTGGTCGATGGGGTTTCGGATATGATTACCATCAAAGACGATGACATCATCCCACCTCCTAAATTTACCGAACGAAAAGGAACCAAGTTTTTGAAAGGAATGGTGGAAAAGGAGAAGAAATTCGTCATGCTTCTGGACGTCAACAAGCTTTTCTCTCAGGATGAGATCGAAGTGATCGATGGGATATAATTGGAGGAGGTCAATATGAGTGAATTTGGTGATTTAATTCCGGAATTCGTCGAAGAATCATTGGAACATTTGAAAAATATCGAAGAAGATATCATCATCATCGAGCAGGGAAGTGCGGATCACGAATTGATTAATCGTGTATTTCGGGCCGTTCATTCCATCAAAGGCGGATCTTCTTTCCTGGGTCTTAAAAACATCGAAAAACTGTCTCATAAAATGGAAGACATTTTTAACATGGTCCGGAACAATGAAATGGTATTCAATTCGGAGATTTCTTCCAGTGTTTTAAAGTCGATCGATACGTTAAAGGATATGTTGGAAGACAGTGAAGAAAGCGATAATTATGATATCCGAGACAATCTCCAGGACCTGAAACGCTGCATCGAGCTTAAACCTGCTCCGGTCGATAAGGCCACCCAACGCATGAAGTCGGATATTGAAGAAACCACCTTCAAGATCGACAAACATACCCTGGATAATTTGCGAAAACAGGGAAAGAAAGTATACATTATTCGCTTCGAAATCATCGATTCGATTCTGTCCGGTAAAAAACCCATGGAATTTTTCGACGAGATCGAAAAGACCGGGGAAATCCTCAGCCGCAATGTCGATATGGAGTTGGTGCTAAAAGACGAGAATTTTACGGGCGAGGGAATCCCGATCAGCATTATTTATGCGACCGTTCTGGAAAAAGACCTGGTTGCCCATATCTTCAGTATCGATGAAAAGAATATCAAAGAGATCAAGCCCGATTCCATGATTGAAGCCGAGGTCATCGAAGACGTCACCAATAAAGAACAGACCAATAAGAAATCCAAAATATCGGATATAGAAACCTATCTCAATAAAGAGGAAGACGAACCCGACTTCGCTCCCTTACCGAAAGAATCGCCCAAACGGAAGCCGCCCAAACGCAAATCGCGTGACGAGGAGCCGGATGAGGATGAATTTGACAGTGAATTGGCGATCAGGGAGTCGCGCGACCCTGAAGAGGAACCCGACGAAATCGAGCGCATTCACCAGGACGATGAACCGCCGGCCGAGAGCATCACCGAAGGCGAACTCGACACCGATGAGGGATTTGAAGACGAGGACGAAGAGGAAGATTCGGACCTTGTGAAAGACGTCAATGAATATCTGACGTTCCTGGTCGGGGATGAAGAATACGGCATCGGGATTACGCAGGTTCATGAAATCGTGACCCTGCATGTCATTACCCATGTCCCCAATTCCGAAGATTTCACCAAGGGGATTATCAATTTAAGAGGCGATATCATCCCGGTTTTTGATTTTCGTTTGAGATTGAAATTCGAGGAAATGCCTTATGACGAGAAGACGATCATTTTGATTGTAATGGTTAACGGTAAGAAAGTCGGAGTTATCGTTGATCGTGTCTCCGAAGTTATCCAATTTAAAAAGGAAGAAATTACCGAAGCCCCTCAGATGCAACAGATCCCTTCGCATTACGTCATTGGAATCGGCCAAAAAGAAGGCAAGTTTATTATTCTTCTTAAATTAAAAGAGATTTTCAAAATCGACGAGGCTTCATAAAAAAATTAATGAATTAATAATGAGAACATGGAATCGGTCGACCTGAAATTAAATGACCAGGAATTTCGCAAAATACGAACCATCGTTTATGAAACCACCGGTATAAGTCTGGCCGAAAGTAAACGCGCCCTGGTGGTCTCCCGATTGTACAAACGGCTCCGGGAGTTGAATTTTAACACGTTCGAACAATATATCGCCCGTCTGGAATCCGATATGGACGAAATCTCTTTTTTTATCAATCGGATCACCACCAATTTGACCAAGTTTTACAGGGAAAAGAATCAGTTTGACGTCTTTCAACACAGGATTCTTCCGATTATCAAGGAAAATAAAAAGCGGAAAGGAGAAAAAAAACTAAGGATATGGAGTGCCGGGTGTTCGACCGGTGAAGAGGTCTATACGATCCTTTTCGAATTGTTTAAGGCATATCAAGGTCATCCCCCCCTTTCCGTCGATGTGAAAATTCTGGGCTCCGACATCGATACCGAAGTATTAAAAAAAGCCCATTCGGCCCAATACACCACCGAAGAACTCAAAGGTTTGGATCCCATCGCTCTGGACACCTATTTCGACCAATTATCCGATACCGATTACCGCATGCAGGATTGGCTCCGGAAATTCGTTGTTTTTAAACGGATCAATCTGGTGTACGATGAGTTTCATTTCAAAAATAAAATCGACATTATTTTTTGCCGAAATGTCCTCATTTATTTTAATAAAGAGACCCGAAAGAGGGTTTATGAGAAATTCCATACAGTACTCAATAATCCGGGTTTTTTTTTCTCGGGTCATTCCGAAAACTTATTCAAATTCAACCATTTATTCGAATTTATTGAAAAATCAATATATAAGAAGGTAGGATGAAAGAAATTTACGTACAGAAATTCAATCAGAATATAAAAATTATAAACATCGGGGAATATTATGCCACGGGTCAAAGTGAAGGCATTGCAACCGTTCTGGGCTCCTGCGTGTCGGCTTGTATCTATGAAGCGGGCGGGGGAGTCGGCGGAATGAACCATATTTTATTGCCGGGCGATTTTCGGGATGAAGAGATCTTTCTGAGCGCCGAAGGTCGGTATGGGATGTTTGCAATGGAACTTCTATTGGGAGAACTGATTAAATTGAAAGTCGACCGTTCCAAATTGCGAGCCAAAATATTCGGAGGAGCCGAAATCCTACCGTCTTCCAAAATTGGTCAAATCAATATTAAATTTATCAAAACATTCCTTGAACTCGAACGCATACCGATTGAAAATAGTGATCTGGGAGGGAAAGCCGCCCGAAAAGTATTCTTCTTTCCACAAACCGGGAAAGCCATGGTGAAGAAGGTGCTTCAAAATCTCAATGCGATCTCTAACCTTGAAGAAAATTTTCGCGAGAAAATCAAGATGGAAATGTAACTATGACACAAGAACGGAAATACAAACTGCTGATCGTCGATGATTCCATTGTTATTCGTACATTTTTAAAGGACCTGTTTTCCAAACTCCCGGATTTTGAAATCATTGGCACCGCGTCCAATCCCTATACCGCCAGGGACATCATGAAGGCCAATTGGCCGGATGTAATTACCCTCGACGTGGAAATGCCCCGAATGAATGGAATCGAATTCTTAAAAAAAATTATGCAATCGCGTCCCACGCCGGTGGTGATGATCAGTACCCTGACCAAAGATCGGGCCGCCATTACCCTCGAAGCCCTGGAAATCGGCGCCGTGGATTATTTTCCCAAACCCGAACTCAGTACCTGGCAAATTCTCGAAGATACGAAAGAAGAAATTATAAAAAAGGTCAGAAATGCGGTAACATCCAATATTAAGAAAAGAGGCATCGGAAAGGAAGTTCGGACCATCATTGAAACCGATGCGGATCACGCGCAAACCGTTAACAAAATCGTGCTCGTCGGTTCATCGACCGGCGGCGTGCAGGCGTTGACCAAAATTTTCATGCGGCTCCCCAAATATACACCGGGTATTGCGGTCGTTCAGCACATGCCCGCCACCTTTATCGATTCCCTCGCCGATCAACTGGGGCGAAAGACCAATTTAACCGTTAAGGTCGCCGAACATAATGAACAACTATCGCCGGGGAAGATCGTCATTGCACCGGGAAATTGCCACCTGGAGGTCGTCAAACGCGGCGATCATTTCTATACCCGGTTGGTGGAAGGAAAAGCCGTCGGGTATCACATTCCCGCGGTGAATGTCCTGTTTATTTCGGCGGCCCGTGTTGGCGGCCCCGAAATCCTGGGAATTATCCTGACCGGAATGGGGGAGGATGGCGCTCAGGGAATGCTTCAAATGCGGTTGAATCGATGCCGAACGATCGGTCAGGACCAGGAATCCTCGGTCGTCTACGGTATGCCGAAACGGGCATTTGAAATGGGAGCCGTGGAGCAACAAGTATCACTGACGAATATATCCCAAAAAATTGTCGAATTTGGGGAAGGAAAACTAAAATGAGCTACAAAGGAAGTATTCTCATCATCGATGACAATGTCGATTTACTCGAATACCTGAAAGATTTTTTCATGATCTATAATTATGAGGTCATCCTTGCCGAGAGCGGCAACGAAGGTATTGAAAAGTTTCGCGAATTTTCACCGGATATCGTGATCTCCGATATTCGATTACCGGACAAAAGCGGAAACATCGTCGTAAAAGAAATAAAAGAAATTGAGAAAGATGTCCCGATCATTGTGATTACCGGTTATTCGGATCATAACCTGATTCTCAGCGCCATGAAAAACGGTGCCGTGGAACTGCTCAAAAAACCATTCAAACCCAAAGATCTCAAATACCTGATCAGTAAGATCGAGTTGCTGTTCAAGAAGATAAAGGTCAAGCTCAGTTCGTCCTTCTTGCAGTGGGAAAAACGTCACCTGAAAATTGCCAACGATATTCATATTATTCCCTCGGTCACCGATTTTATCTTTTCGAATGTGGATTATATTTTCGGTGAAATTTCGTTCATGAAAATCGGGCTTCAGGAAATCTTAATCAATGCGATTGAACATGGCAATCTGAACATTTCTTATGAGGAGAAACAGCGATTGTTAAGTTCCGGCGAATACCACCGGGTGCTCAAAGACAAAGCGTGCATGCCCGAAAATGTGGGAAAATATGTCGATGTGAAAGTGTTCTCCACCCCTGAATATTTAAAGATCATGGTGGAAGACATGGGGGACGGATTCGATCTGGCCGCCATTCCGGATCCTCAAAATCCCGAAAATTTTCTGAATGAAAACGGAAAGGGAATCATGATGACCCTCAACGCTTACGATGAGGTCAACTACAATGAGAAGGGAAACAAAGTCACATTAATCAAATATTCGGAGAATAAAACCGATAAAGCGTTAACCAGTGACGAAACGGTCGAAAGCTTCGAAGTGGTGGAAAAACTGAACCGATTGGCCAAAATGAAACAGGAATACGATTTTGAGCTGGATCTGGCCTCGGAGTTTCAGAAAACCTTTTTGCCGCGAAAGAAAGATTTGGCTGAATTTACCGGCGTCACCTGCGATTATATCTTTGTTCCCCTGCAAAAGGTATCCGGCGATTTCATCGATATTACCAAACTTGAAGAAAGCATATACGGCTATTTTATATCGGATATTTCCGGTCACGGTGTGGCCGCAGCCTTAATCTCATCCATGCTCAAGGTCTTCTTCTCGCTGTACGGCAAAGACGTGCTCTCCCCGGAACTGCTGTATGAAATCCTCAACCAGGAGTTTTTTACGTATCTGAACTCGGGCGAATACTTTACGTCGTTTTACGGGATTTACTTCGAAGAAGAAAAAAAATTCGTGTATACCAATGCCAATCATCCGTCACCGCTTCTTCTGAAAGTGAAAACCGGCGACGTCGTTCCGCTGAACTCCGATGGTTTCTTTGTTGGGGTTTTCAAAGACACGAAGTTTGAAGAAAAAGAGGTCTTCCTGGAAACCGGCGACCGAATCCTCTTCTATACCGATGGCGTGACCGAAGCCAAAAATGCCAGCCTGGAAGAGTTCGGCGAAGAACGCTTGAAAGAATTGTACAGGAAAGAAGCTCACTTGAATATCTCCGATTTGATCCAGACGATTAAAGATACGGTTTTTGGCTTTACCGGCGGCAGTATCGAAGACGACTTCACCCTGGCGATTATCGAAATCCAATGAATGGGGCTCTCTCAAGATGGCCGAAAGGCCTGAATCGATTGTGGGTGCAACCCACTTGAAACTACATTTATAATTTTGTAAAATAGATACATGCAATATTTTTCATCAAGCGAAAGCACAAAATGGTCAAGTTTCATCATTCTCCACTGCTTCTATTACTGGGAGTCCGATCTCAAATGCGTCCGTGAACTGGGCATTGTACCCGAACTCCAACTCGAATACGATCGTTTGTATGCCCAGGCCAGTGACCTTGAAGAAACCGTCCGAAACACGTCACCCGATGCATTCACGCTTCAAACCGCTCTCGATTACTTAAACCGCTTCACCTATATGCCAAAAGATATCCCCCAACAATTTCCATGGGATGAGATTCACCATCTCCCGGAACCGGTCATGGTTTTTCTTTCTCGTTTGAAAACCATTCTCTCGGATATTCGAACCGGTCATGATGATGCGTTAAATGATCTGAAGAATTTTCTTCGAGATATCTCACCCCTGATTGCCATCGTCCACCGATTCTTCGATGGCATCGCCGACCCGAAGATAATTGATATCAAAACCAAAACCGAATCCATTCCCTGGTATGTCTCGGGCGAAATTACTGAAGTCAACGCCAGGGAAGTGCACGTGATCATTGAACGCTCCGGTCATAACGACGAGGCGTACTGCATTTCTCGGAAGGATTTTCCGGAAAAAGAACCCCGAGTCGGGCAATTGTTTTTTGGTGCCATCCCCAAATTTGATCTGGATAAGATTATGAATATTAGGTTCATCCCTGAACACAATGAGAGCGCTGAAGAGATTCTTTCCGCCTTATTCGGAAAAGAAACATATAAAAGAGCATCCGCCCAATGGGAGACTATCCAACCATGACCGAAGAAAACATTCATTTTTATACGCTCAATGTCCGACAGGGCGACTCCCATGTGATCCACTTTCCAGCCCACGAAGCCGCTATTGTCATCGATCCCTATAACGCCGGCGTCATCAACAACCTTCTCCACGAACGATTAAAAATCACCGCCATTCCCTTTATCCTGGTCACCCACAGCGACCGGGATCATGTCGAAGGCATCAACGATGTGCTAATCGCCGGCCTTAAGAGAAAAAAACCCATTAAACCGGATTATATTTTCATTAATCATGACGGCATCTCCAAACTGGCCCCCAATGTTCCGGAACCCAAGAGGCGAAAATTTTATAAAATATTTAAAAAATTAAATTATCTGGTTCAAACCCATGAATTAAACGTTAAATGCATGCTGGCCGAAGATGAAACCGCCCGACTCTTTGAAGATATCCTGAACCGGTACGGACTTGGCGGAACCATTCTTTATCCCGACCCGGATCAGTTAAACGACATTCACCGGACCCAAAATTGGAATCTGGCATCGATCCTGATGAAGCTGTGCTTTGGAAAAGCCTCCATCCTCTATGCCGCTGATCTGCCTGATGACGGCTGGGAACAGGTTCCCGAAAAGGAAACGCTGAAAGCGGATGTATTCAAAGTTCCCCATCACGGCGCGGAAATCGCCGAAACCGGTTCCGGCGAAAAAACCACCGCACAAATGGATCACATCGCGCCCCGAATCGCACTGGTCTCCGTGGGCAGCGATAATATGTATGGCCATCCTCTGCCCGAAGTCATCGAAGCCATTGCCGCTCATCCCTCCCAACCCCATGTCTTTTGCACCCAGATGACCGACCGTTGCAGTATATACCGCGAATCGAGATTCGAGAAAGTCGCCGCATTCTATAACAAACATTTAAACGAAAATGACTGGGCCAACGTTTCCACACCCAATTGCCAGAATTTCAACGTCATATGGTTCGATGGAACCGCCTGCGCCGGAACCATTCGGATTATTATCAATAAACATGCCCAGTATTTTCACTCAACTCCATCGATCTTGCAACACACCCTGATGCTGAAAACCTTTTTCAATTCCGATCCCCTGCTATGCGGCGTTCAACACCTGAACACACGCATCGATCGTTCTTAACGATCGCATTGACTTTTCCCTCAACTGTGTTAAAATTTGATTTGATTAATGTAAAAATGTGGGAAAAAAATGATCCAAATCGAAATAATTATCATCGGAATTTTACTGATTGCAAATATGGTTTTGACGCTCCGTCGTTTCCAAAATCTCCAAAATCTCCAAAAACCGTCCGAAGATACGGACGGGAAACTCATTGAGTTAAAAACCCAGATCGGTTCTCTGTCCAACCAGATCTTTCGGACCGAAGACGTCACCCGAAATGAAATCGCCCAAAACCGGGAAGAACTCAACAACACATTGCACCATTTGATAAAGTCCAATGAAGAGAAAATCGAGAAATTGATCCGAAATACCGAAGATAAACTCGTTATGTTAAATACTGGCGCCCGTCAGGACCGAATCGAACTCCATCAATCATTAACCGCATTTCAGGATTCATTTACCGCAAACGTCAAAGAATTCAACGAATTACAGAAACAGAAATTCGATAGCCTCGTCAACAAGCAACAGGAATTAAACAATGCCACGGAAATCCGGCTGGAAAAATTAAGGGAAGACAATTCCAAAAAACTCGAGGAAATGCGGGTCATCGTGGATGAAAAACTCCAGGCCACAGTTGAAAAGCGGTTCAATGAATCCTTTAAAATGATCAGCGAACGCCTCGAACAAGTCCATAAAGGGTTGGGCGAAATGCAAACCCTGGCCTCGGGCGTCGGCGATTTGAAGAAAGTATTGAGTAACGTCAAAACCCGCGGCACCCTGGGTGAAATTCAGTTGGGAAACATCCTGGAACAGATTCTATCCTGTGAACAGTATGAGAAAAATGTCGGGGTCAAACCCGGAAGCGCCGAACGCGTGGAATTTGCCGTTAAATTACCCGGCCGAGACAGCAACGACCGCCCGGTATTTCTGCCCATCGATTCCAAATTCCCCATGGAAGACTACCAACGCCTGGTCGATGCGTATGAGAACGTATCCACCATTTCTATTGGCGATATTGAAACCATTTCCAAACAATTTGAAAACGCCGTGAAAAAGAATGCCAAAGATATCAGAGATAAATATGTCAATCCGCCTTATACGACCGACTTTGCCATTATGTTTGTTCCCACCGAAGGACTTTACGCCGAAATTTTGCGACGCCCCGGTTTATTCGAACTCCTGCAGCGCGATTTCAAAATCACAGTCGTGGGACCCTCCAACCTCGTCGCGTTTTTAAATAGCCTGCAAATGGGGTTCCGAACCCTTGCCATTGAAAAACGGTCCAGCGAAGTCTGGGACGTTCTGGGCGCCATTAAAACCGAATTCTGCAATTTCGGCGATATTCTCGATAAAACCAAGAAAAAACTTCAGGAAGCCACCAACGTCATCGATAAAGCGGGCGTTCGCTCGCGCGCCATCGAACGGAAATTGAAAAACGTCCAGGAATTACCCAAAGACGAAACCGCCAAAATTCTGGGCGAATCCATGGACATGGAAACCGAATGCGAAACCATTCGGGACGATGAAATCGAGTAAGATGAAATCGAGTGAGATTGAAACGGCCGGCGTTAATAGCCGCCCTGATCGCCCTGAACATCGTCCAGCGTGACGTTTGCTTGAAAAACCCGGTAAGCCCACCATTGGTAGGCGATCACCAGAGGGATACACACAGCAACAACTACGGTCATCACCTTTAATGTATACACGCCGGATGATGAATCGAATGCCGTTAGATTATAGCGGGAATCGATGCTGGACGGAATCAAATTCGGATAAAGCCCGATAAGCCCGGTTGCGGTAATGGCGATCACAGTCAGCGCGGATGAAACAAATCCCCTTTCATATTGTTTTTTGAACGTAAACCATTTGATGCCGATCAGCCCGATGATTGCCAGAATGGGCACAACCAGCCAGATGGGATGTTTGAGATAATTATCGATCAGGGGCGTGGCCATGGCCGTGTATACTAAAAAAACAACCGCGATTGCAACCAGAACATACCAGGCCCTTGCGGCAACGTGCCTCACGCGTTCATTCAGGTCCCCGGTGGTTTTCATCCCCACCCACATGGCCCCATGGACCAGGAATAAGACGACAAATAAAATGCCGGTCAACACCCCATACGGATTGAGTAACCCCAAGAATGAACCGTAATATCCATTGGCATCAAACGGCAAACCTTTGAAAATATTTCCGAAAGCCAACCCAAACAAGAACGCCGGGAAAAGGCCCCCCACCAAAATGGCAACGTCCCATCCCTTTTGCCATAAGGGGTTCTGGCTTTTTCCCCTCAATTCAAAGGACACCCCCCGCAAGATTAAGGAAAACAAAAGGATTAAAAAGGCCGGATATAGAAAACTAAACATCGTGGCATATACCCGAGAAAAAGCTGCAAACGTCGCTCCGCCGGCGGTAATCAGCCATACCTCGTTCCCATCCCAAACCGGACCCACCGTGCCTAAAATCATGCGTTTTTCATTCTCATCTCGGGCAACCAGCCGGTACAACATCGCCGCTCCGAAATCAAATCCATCCAGCATGAAATACACTGCCCACAAAAATCCCCAGATTCCAAACCAAAGGATTTGAAACGCCATACTAATACCCCTCGTTTCCCGTTTGCGCAACCGGTGAAAACGTGTCGTCTCCGGGTCCCTTTTTCGCAAATTTCGTCATCAGGTAATAATCGACCACCGAAAGCATCCCGTAAAGAAGCGTGAAACCGCTTAACGATGTCACAATCTGCCCCATGGAAACCGACCGGGAAACCCCTTCGGATGTTCTAAGAATTCCATAGACCACCCAGGGTTGGCGGCCGACTTCCGCAACGATCCATCCCAGTTCGATCGCCAGATAAGGCAACGGAATCATGTATAACATGGTTTTGAGCAGCCACGGAACCGATTGAATTCGGCCTCCCTTCGACACCCAATGACAACTAATGGCTGCCAATAAAAACAAAAAACTCAACCCCAACATGGTCCGGTAACTCAGGAATGTGATTAACATCGGCGGACGGTTTTCCTTTGGAAAGGATTTAAGCCCTTTGATTTCGGACCTGGGATGGTGGTAGGACAGAAGACTGAGTAGATATGGCACCTTTAGCGTATTGACGATGTTGCGTTCGTGTTTCGGATCCGGAATGACAAAAAGCGAGTAGGGGACAGCCGTTTGTGTTTCCCAGATTGCTTCCATGGACGCCAGTTTGGGCGGTTGATATTGAGCCACCAATCGGGCACTGATCGCTCCGAATAGAATGACCGTGATGGCGCCAAAAAGCCCAAAAGAAGACGCGAGTTTAAACGACCGCTTGAAAAAATCCACATTGGATTTTTTCAATAGATGATAGGCCGAAATCCCGATCACAAAAAAAGCGGACAGCACATACGCGGACGTACAGGTATGAAAGAATTTCAGCCATCCGTATATATTGGTCACCAGGGCGCCGAAATCCACCATTTCGGCCCGGTTGTTTCGAAGCACAAAACCCACGGGCCGCTGCATAAACCCATTGGAAAGGAGGATCCATATGGCCGAAAGATTGGTTCCAAAAGCAACCATCCAGATGGAAAACAAATGAACCTTTTTGGAGACTTTATCCCAGCCAAAGAGCCAGACCCCCATGAACGTGGATTCGAGGAAAAAGGCCAGCGTGGCTTCAATCGCCAGAGGCGCACCGAAAATATCGCCCACCATTTTTGAGTATTCCGCCCAGTTCATACCGAATTGAAATTCCATGGTAATTCCCGTGACCACGCCCAGAGCGAAATTGATGAGCAGGAGTTTACCCCAGAATTTGGTCATCTTCAGATAGATCTCTTCTCCCGTCCGGTAATAGAGGGTCTCCATGTAAGCCACCATGATGGAAAGTCCCAGTGTCAGCGGAACAAAAAGAAAGTGAAAGCCAATTGTAATCGCAAACTGCAGGCGACTAAGTGTCAAGATGTTCATCTCAAGCCCTCCTCCTTAATCCATAACCAGCGCCCTCATTTTAATCAATTGGAATTTTTTTGTCAAACCGATAAGCGGTTGACTTTTTTATTGAAATCATAGATAATTACAATTATTTTACAAAAATTCGGACGAGGTAGGAATGAAAACAATGACTCTTTTTAAACAGAAAACCGCGATTATATTTCCTTTAGCGATGGTTTTGGGACTGATATTTTTCAGCCCTTTCTTATCGGCCGACACACCCGTCACAAAAAGCTCATCCGATGATACGGCTAAAAAAGAGGTTAAAAAAGATAAAGATAAAGATAAAAAGAAAAATCCCAGAACCGAAAAGGACCGGGTCTTTCATTATGAGGTAACGGTCACCGAAACCCGGACGGAAAAAGATACCTTCGAAGCCCCCCAGACCGTGAATATCATTAACTCCCAACAGTTAATGGAGAAAGCGCCCAACACCGTCACCGATGCGATGGTTGACCTTCCCGGTGTGGATGTCAATGGGGTAGGGGCCAATCAAACCCGGCCGGTCATTCGCGGATACCGCGGGCAGCGCATCCTGCTCATGGAAGATGGCATCCGGTTAAACAATGCCCGGCGTCAACAGGACTTCGGTGAAATCCCCGCCATGGTGGATGTCTCTGAAATCGAGAAAGTCGAAGTGGTTTACGGGCCATCGTCGGTATTATACGGCACTGATGCGATTGCCGGGGTCATCAATCTCATTACCCGAACCCCCCTGTTTGACCCGGAAAAGTCCCGGGTTCACGGTACCTTGGGATACCGGTACAGTTCCGCGGATAAACAGAATAAAGAGATTGCCAACCTCCAAGGTAATATTGGAAAACTGGGGTTCATGTTCGGCGGCAGTGTTCGAAATGCCAAAGACTACACCGCACCCCACGGAACATTTGGGAATATTCATTTGAAAAATGACGTTACCGTCACCGATACCGGCGTCAAAGACGGCGGTGCCAATCTACGGCTGGATTACCGTTTCAACCCCAACAGCGCGCTTTCCATGAAGGTCGAATACTACAACGCCAATAACGCCGGTTTCGGGTTCATCGAACCGGCCCTGTACGATCCCGATTCCCCGCGGATTCGGATCCGATATCCCTTTCAGACCGTTCACCGATACACATTCAAATACGAAAACCGGGATTCGGGGTTATTCGTTGCGGATGATATCGATGTGATCGGGTATTACAACACGAATGATCGAAGATTAACCATGGATATCTTTATTCCTTTCGGTATCCCCGGAAAACCCAATATCGGTGTCGGTATCACCAGTGAAAATTACACGGCCGTGGATACGGTCGGTTTTCGGTTGGAACTCAGCAAGGCGATAAGAAACAATCATATCCTGACCTACGGTTTGGATTTCTTCCGGGATAGCAGCGAAAACACCGATTACAGCCAAACCCAGCTCATGGGAATGGGGCCCCGACAGCCCACGATCGATACCACTCCAGATGTTCCCAACGCTTTGTATCGCGGGCTGGGCGTTTTTATTCAGGATGATATCCAGGTGTTGAGCCGCGCTTCGGTCATCCTGGGCATGCGGTATCAGAGCAATAATGCCCGGACTCGAGTCACCCCGGGACTCGACAATATGCCGCTGTTTAACAGCACCGATCAAACCCTGGTCGGTTCCGCCAACTTTATTTATGGACTTACCGACCATTTGCGACTCGTCTTTTCCATCGGTCGGGGATTTCGCTCTCCCAACCTCATCGAACGGTTCTTCAATGGGGTCACGCCCGAAGGCGAGGGGTTCCAGTCCCGGAACATCGGACTCAAAGCCGAAACCAGCCTCAATATTGAGCCCGGTTTTAAATACCGCACCCGTAACGCTTTCCTCGAATCCTCGTATTTTAACAATGTCATTCGGAATGGGATTCGACTCGTCGCCACAGGCAATAAGGTCAACGGCCTGAATGAATATAAAAACATCAATGTCGATCGATTGCGAATGGCTGGATTTGAAGTTTACGGCGGGTACTCCTTTCCATTCGGAATGGTATTCACCGCCAACCTCACGTATATCAAATCCAAAGATCTGGGAAATCCCGAAACGCCTTATGTGGATACCTATTCCTCCAAATTGAATCTGAACCTGCGGTATGAGCATCCGTCCCGTTTTTTTTGGGTCGCGTACCATGTGCGAATCAATGGAAGGCAGAAAGACATCCTCCTGGTCGACAATCCCATTGGCGATATCATCCCCGGTTTCAATGTGCATACCGTGAGTGCCGGGATCACCTTGTTTAAAAACACCTCGTACCCGCAGCAGGTAGGAATTATCGTTGGAAACCTCACCAACACACTTTATTCGGAATTTTCCAATTCCAGTTTTTTCCGCCCTCAACCGAAACGTTACATCGTGTTAACCTGGAACGCCCGATTTTAAATAAAGTTATAAAGAAAAAACCAAAAGTTTTGATCAAACTTTTTCAAAAGTTTGGCCCCCGGCAGGGGAGTATCTTCTAAGGCTTTATCAAAACTTTGATCGCGGTTCGCTCATCCATGGCTTTATAACCTTCGGCAATATCCGAAAGCGACACGGTTTTATTAAAAACAGCGGACACATCAAGTTTTCCCGACAACACATCCGGCATCAGCTCCGGAATATAGTGGGCAGCCGGAGAACCGCTGCCTTTCACGCCAATGTTACTTAAAAATAATCTATAAACAGGAATATCGCATACCTTATACGGCAACCCCACCGCACCGATGTTACCGCCGGCCCGCACCGCGCCAAAGACCGTTTCCCAGGATTCGGCAGTTCCCACGCATTCGAGCGCACAATCAACGCCCAGATCATCGGTGAGTGCTTTGATTTTTTGGGAGGCCTCCTCGCCGCGGACATCGATGATATCGGTCGCCCCGAACTGTTTACCGATAGCCGCGCGGTCTTCATGCGTGCTAATGAGAAAAATCCGTGAGGCGCCCAGGCGTTTACTGGCTGCCACCGCGCACAGCCCCACAGCCCCATCACCGCTTACTGCGACCGTGGACCCCGTTCCGACTTCCGCGCACACGGCCGCGTGGTGCCCGGTACACAGCACATCCGATAACGCCAACAACGCCGGCATCATTTGGTCGTTTACCCTATCTTTCGGAATCACAAACAACGTCCCGTCAGCCATGGGCACCCGTACCTTTTCACCTTGTCCGGCATCATAGCCTTGAGTCCCCCAATCGATGCGGTTGCGGCAAGCGATCGTCATCCCCACCCGACACTCGGGACACGACCCGTCCGAAGCCACAAACGGCGCCACAACCAGATCGCCGACTTTAATGTTTTTCACCCCATCACCGACTGCTTCCACCATGCCCATAAACTCGTGGCCGATGCGGCTGCCCGCCTCGCGTGCCATGAGGCCTCGGTATGGCCATAAATCAGAGCCGCAAATACAGCAAACCGTCACCTTGACAATCGCCTCATCCGGATTTTGGATGACCGGGTCCGGCACTTCCTGTACCTCGATCTTCCCTGGTCCTTGAAAAATAGTCGCTTTCATGTCTCACCTCCACCAAACATATCCCGATTCCATGCCTAAACGATAATCGAAAGCAAACAAAAAGTCAACAAAAATCATTAAAAGTCATTTTTTTGTGTATACGTGAGTGATTACTTATTCAATAAACCCAAAAAAAACAAAAGTTTTGATCAAACTTTTTCAAAAATTTGGCCCCCGGCAGGGGCATCCAGGTGTACATTTTCATAAATTTGACACATGGTTAATATACTTTTAAGTCAAATAAAAGTATAATAGAGGCTTATCAGTTAACAATCCGATGATCCATTTTGCACGATTTTTTTGACAATACATTTCAGAAATAAAGGAGATAAAAATGGCCTCTCAAAAGAGATTCAAGGTATTCACGCTTGTAATGATGTTATTTTTATGTTGGAATCATTTTTTTGGACAAACTCCCGAAGACCAGCAGCCCGTAACGCCTTCCCAAACGGCGGGGAATGGAGAAGCCGTTCGCACGATTATCGGTTTTGAGCAAGCCGGGGCAAGTTCGACGGCCAGTGAACAAAACTTCTTTTTGGATTTATTTGTCAGCTCACCATTTCCCGCGGCATTCAATAAAAACATGACTAAAATTGGGCCAAGATTACGAATGTGGGGAAATGTCCGTCTGACGTCGGCTCCTCAACCCACCTGCTCGGTCATCCAATTGGCTGAACATTTTCTCCAAAAAGTAGGGGATATGAACCTGGACCAGATCGCCCAGGTCGTGGAATTTTCAGCCGGATTGGAATACCTCCTCAAAACCTATGAAAATAGTAAAGGGAATGGCGAAATCTTTTCATTAAGTATGCTGGCGGGTGCCGGATTGATTACCACGCCGGAACCGAGCGATCCGACCATTTTCAACCTGACCGATGACTTGAAAAGCAAAATCACGGATCCGAATGGAAGATATAAAGCGGACCCGGCAACCTTGACCGGGAAACAATATGTGACCTTTATCATCCCTCAAAAACTCCGATTTTATCGTCTCTATTTTGCCGGTTTGCGGTTTAAAGTCTATTCGCCTGTCGGAGGTTCAACCAATGCAATGTATAAATTTCCGGCGATGTTTGATTTAACCGTGGGATTAAATGATGCCATTGCAGGGGACTTAAAACATCCGGTTATTGGAATCAATGGTTGCTTGCCTTTAGCCGTTGGCAATAAATTTTATATTTATTTATTTGGAAATGTCTATTTAAATACGAAACGCACGCCGGTTGAGGATCCCGTTTTTCTAGAAAAGGTTTCGGTATGTCCTCCGGCGGATCAGATTGTCACGGTTAAGGACACGCCATTGGCCAGGGATTATTATCGTATCGGTGTCGGTATCGGTATTTGTGCCAATTATCGAAATCAGATTTTAAATGGATTTGTTTCGGGAAAGTAAAGACGGCGTAATGCCCCGGGTCAATACCGGATAAAGTTTTCAATTACTATTTCCGGATGAAAGTAACGGGTAAACGTTTCCTTTATCTGTTTCGAAATTTCTTCCGCTTCTTTCTGTGTGGTATGGATCGGCAGATAACCAACAAGGAAAACGCTCCGAGATTCGGAAGTAATCCCTGCCCTTCCCGAACCGGCCTTTATTCATTGGTTTTTTCTTTTATCGTTTTTTCAAGTTCTTCAACGTCTGCAAGGTCTTTTAATCTATCAGAACACCGCTTGCAATCAAGCAAATCGCTTAAATCAATGATGTTTAGAAAAATGTTTTTATATTTAACCCTCTTTTTCTTTTTAAAAACCTCTTCGTTAGAAACACCTTTAAGATTAGTTAATAAATCGATCCGGTTAGGCTCAACCCCAAGATGAACTGCATTTCCGGCATTTTCAAAGATATCTCCAGTAATACCTGCATTACCAAATCCAAAATCATCTAATGCATCAATCATTTTCTGTGAATTTTGTGAAGAAGGAAATATCAAAAAATCAATATCCTGAGTCGTCCTGATATAACCATAATAATTAACCGCAAATCCCCCAACAACAACATACTCGACCTGATGTTTTTCTAAGAGTTCAATGAACTCTTTCATATCTTGAGTCAAAAACATTTTATTTTTTCTTGGTTCACAGCCATTTTACTTTTTCAATGCGAGCTGTTTTTACAATGGCTTTTTCAGTCCACTTTATTCCCCAAACCCGTTCTTGCAATACTGCAAACTCGTTTAACCTCAGTTCAGGCGTCAATTCAGCCAACCGACGATGCTCTGCACGATTTTCTTCCTCAAAAGAAGAAAATCTTTTTACCGATAAAACCTTATTCTGTTTTATCATCATATCATCCTTTCATTATTAATATAACATAAAAGCAAAAAAAATTCCATCTTTATTAACCGATTATCCTTTTTTTGCTGCCGATAAGGTAAGCGCAATTAATTGCCCCACTTCATTTTTCTCATAAGGCTTCTTCAATAACGCAATTCCGGTTTCTTCGATTCTCTCGCCTTTATCGCCATTCACCCATTGGTCGTAATGACTGTATCCCGTGGTCAAAATAATGGGTATCGCCGGACGTAAACACAATAACTTCTTGGTCAATTCGATCCCGTTTAAGTGAGGCATATTCAGATCGGTCATGACCAAATCGAACGCATCCGGATTTTTCATGAAAATCTGTTCCGCTTCCCGACTGTCTTCGACTGCCGTTACCCGGTAACCCAATGATTCCAATACCCGAGACTCCGACCGGCAAATCTGGGCTTCATCATCCACAAAGAGGATATGCTCACCACGCCCTATTGCCGGCCCAACGTCTTCCATCGTTTTCTCTTCCAACGTAAAGGATTCCATCAGCGGGAGATACACACTAAACGTCGAACCCTTTCCCGGCGTACTCTCGACTTCGATTTTCCCTTCATAATGCAGCACGATTCCATGAACCATCGACAACCCCATCCCACTGCCTTGCCCCACGGGTTTGGTGGTGAAGAAAGGTTCGAAAATGCGATCCCTAATCTCCGGGGAAATGCCATGCCCCGTATCGCTTACCGTCAATTTACAATAATCGCCATGTTTTAAATCCGGAATTTCGCTATTGTGTTGAGTGAATTTTTCCGCCGATATGCAAAGAACCCCGCCGCTGTCCTGCATGGCATGGTTCGCATTGGTGCAGAGGTTCATCAGGATTTGATTGATCTGCGATGGGGATGCTTTTACGTATATCCGATCGATATTCTCCGGTGCAATCCGACACTCAATCATGATATTTTTCGGAAAGGTCGCCTTTAATAATTTTTCAGTACCCGCGATCATCTTGGAAATTTCCACAACCCGCTTCTCGGTTTTCACCTGACGACCAAACGTTAAGATTTGCTCGACCAGCTCCGAGGCACGGCGGATGGCAGTCGTGATTTCCTCCATATTCTCCTTTGCGGGACTGCCTTCGGGAAGTTCGGACATAACGATATGGGAATAGGCAAACATGGATGTTAAAATATTATTAAAGTCATGGGCGATTCCACCCGCCAGGGTTCCGATCGCTTTTAATTTCTGATTGTATTGAATATGTTCTTCCAGTTTTCGCTTTTCTTCCCATTGCCCCGCAAAAGCATCGATCAATTGGTTGGCACTTTGAACCACGCCCCGAAAATCGATTCCTACCGAATCCATATCGCCTCTAACTCGTAACTTTCCCCTTAGAACATCTTTAATCATCCCCTCCAACTGTTGGATGGTATTTTTGATCCCCCGGCCAATAAAGATTGAAATAAACAAGGACAGAATCAGTAGAATCGCAGCCGAAAGAATAAACAATAAAATAATTTTAGTATTCAGGGCTTTGCCAATTTGAAGATCGATCTCTTTTTTATCGATTTCAGCAATCATGGCCCACTTCACGCCTTCGATGTCAATCGGGGTATAAGCGGAAAGCACGACCTGCCCCCGGTAATTGGTGATAATGCCGGTATTGGTCTTGCCGCAAAGCGCTTCCCTGGAAGACTCCGTATTGACCCCGTTGGCAGCTACTGTTCCCAAAAAAGAGGCGTGAACCGAATGATTGATTTTATCCATATAGGAATCGGACCTCATTTTTCGATCCTGGCCGACCAGATACGTTTCACCGCTTTTCCACATCCCGGACCGTTCCTTCATGATACTATCGATCGAATCAATGGAAATTTGTACGGCAACGATCCCGATAAGCATTCCATTTTCCATGATCGGTGCCGAAAGAAATTGAGCGGGGGTGTTGTGCGACGGCGGATAGGGTTTGGTGTCGGAAAGCGCAATGCAATGCTTTTCACGGCTTTTCAACCATACATCGCGCAATGACGACGAGACATTTCCGATACGAATTCCAAAATCCGATTCCTTCCGAACCGTAAATAGGGTATCGCCAACAGTGGGATCCATCAAAAAGAAGTCGTAAAAACCATATTGGCCGATCATATATTTGAAAAAAGGAAAATAACGGTCGTGGATTTTCTTATAAGACGCGGGGGCACGATAAACTTCGTCCTGGTTGCCTCGAAATTTTTTACTTGCTAACCCGCCCGCATCATCAAACGCCTTTTTCAGCATTTTATAAGCGTCGATAATATAGGGATCGCGAGCAAATACCGAGATATTGTTGATCCGTTCGGAAAAAAAATTTTTTATTTGTTCCTTTTTGATATTTCGGACAGATTCCAATTGACGAAATGCCTGTTCATTTAATTCCTGTTTCGCCGTTCCGTACCCGATCAACGAAACGATCATGATCAGGATCAGGCCCGAAAAAAGGAATCCGCAAATCAATAATACTTTAACGGAAATGTCTCTTAACATGAATGAACGGATTCACACCTTGAATTTGTAGCCGATACCCCGAACCGTTTCGATGAATCGACCGGCTTCCGCCAGTTTTTTCCGTAACCCGGCGACCTGGTAATCGACGATGCGATCGGTAATATCGTAATCATGCTGCCGAATGCATTCCAGTACCTGGGCACGTGAAAATACCATGTTCGGCTTTCGGGCCAATAAAACGAGTAAGTCAAATTCTGTTTTAGTCAGTGCGATTCTATCCCCATGAATCGTTACTTCCCGGGCATTCAAATCAATGGTAATCGGCGGCCATTCGATGCGATTCTTTTCCGCTTCGCTATCCGGCTCAACGCTTTTGGACTTTCGACGGAGAACGGCATGAATCCGCGCGATGAGTATCGCCGGTTCAAAGGGTTTGGTAATATAATCATCCGCAAATTCGTTCAAACCCCGCGTGATATCTTCCACCATTTTTTTGCCGGTCAGCATGATAATGAAAAGCGACGCGGTTTGGGGATCTCGCTTCAGAATTTTGCATACGTCAAAGCCATCCATCCCGGGAAGTCCCAGGTCCAGGAGCAACAGGTCCGGATTTTCTTTTTTTGCGAGTTGAACCGCTTCTTCCCCGGTTCGCGCTGAAATGACGGAAAAACCCTCTTTGGTCAAAATATAGGCAATACTTTTTTGAAGGCTGAGTTCATCTTCGACAAATAAAATTTTGAAATGATGGGTGCACATGATTATTAACCGCATTATCGATTATTGAATATAGATAGTATACCATCATGTCGGACCGGTTGCAATTCATTCGCGGATTTTTCAACTTGCCTTTTCCCCTTTTTTAAAAACCCAATATAATCTCAACATAATCCCAATAAAAACATAATACACATGGTGTAGTATAACAGTTACGGAATTCCATATACAGGAGGTAATTGATGATTAACGCAGGAAATACAGGTTTTATGATTCTTGCTTCCAGCTTAGTGATGCTAATGACACCGGGATTGGCTTTCTTTTACGGTGGATTAGTGGGAAGAAAGAATGTGTTGACAATCATGATTCAGAGTTTCGTTTCCATGGGAATCACGACAGTCTTGTGGTTTACGGTCGGATATTCATTATGTTTCAGCGGAGGTGAAGGGGGCGTTATTGGGAATCTCGATAAAGCGTTCCTGAAAGGAATTACGCTTAATCAGATGTTCGGAGATGGATCGAGCGGCATCCCGTTATTTGTCTTCATTGCCTATCAGATGATGTTTGCGATCATTACCCCGGCATTGATTACCGGGGCTTTCACCAACCGGGTGACCTTTAAGGCTTATGTTATTTTTTTAGTCGGCTGGTTGCTTTTCGTTTATTTCCCTTTTGTGCATATGGTATGGGGAGGCGGGCTTCTCTCTAAATGGGGCGTTCTTGACTTTGCCGGTGGAATCGTTGTTCATGCCATTGCCGGAATGGCCGCATTAGCATCGGTATTTTACGTTGGAAAGCGCAAGGTTGAAGATAAAGGCATGCATAGCATTCCGTTGGTGGCTTTAGGTACCGGATTATTATGGTTTGGTTGGTATGGGTTTAATGCGGGTTCTGAGCTTCAGGTGGATCATGTGACCGGGATGGCGTTTCTTAATACCGACCTTGCGGCTTCTTTTGCCGCTGTTACCTGGCTGTGTATCGAATGGTATAAAGTGAGAAAGCCCAAGTTTGTCGGATTGTTGACCGGAGCCGTTGCCGGGTTAGCGACCATTACACCGGCTGCCGCCTATGTCACACCGGCCAGTGCGTGTTTGATTGGTATTATTGCCGGAATGGTTTGCTATGTTGCCGTAACCATGAAAAACAAACTGCAATGGGATGATTCACTCGATGTATGGGGCGTTCATGGTGTCGGTGGCATATTGGGGGTCATCCTCCTGGGGGTATTTGCTACAACCATGGCCAACCCGGGTGGGGCTAACGGGCTTTTGAGCGGGAATGCCTCTTTCTTCTTTAAAGAGACCATTGCGGTCGTGGGTGCAAGTATTTACGCATTCATTTTTACGTATGGCATGCTCTATATTATTAATCTGTTTACTCGGGTAAAAGTAAGCGATAAAGTGGAACAAGAAGGATTGGATCTCCATCTTCATGGTGAAGCCGCTTATGAATTTTAATAAGGTTATTTATTGAACCTTATCCATTTAACCTCAACATAGACCTCAAAAGTGAACGGCGGGGATTTTATCTCCGCCGTTGAGGTTGGTTATCGGATAATGGGCGCTGTGATCTGCGCGTTCACGGCGATGGGTTGGGTGTTGATATCTCTTTGGGCGTTTCGCGAAACGCCCCTACAGAAATTTTCCCGGTAATCCCTATTATAATCTCCAATAGTTCAATATGTCTATAAAAACCAAAAGTTTTGATCAAACTTTTTTAAAAGTTTGGCTCCCGGCAGGGGCAAACTCTTCACCGGTCTCGCCTTTTAACCTTTAACCGGCCACCGGCAAACCCATTGACTGTCGCAGGGTAACTCTTCACAAATGTATTGAAATTTTTTACCTTCCGGTGTATTATTATTACATGGAAAAAGCACAACAGGTCATGAAACAGCAGGCACGAAGGGAATACGATTCGGCGTGGAAAGAAATCCTTGAAGAACATTTTGAAACGTTCTTGGAATTTTTCTTTCCGGATATTCACCGGGACATTGATTTTTCCAAAGGATACGAATCCTTGAGCAAGGAATTAATCCCGATCGCGCGTGGGCACAAATTGGGAAAACGGCTTGCCGACGT
>JBLMYT010000016.1:0-30022 GCA_050258455.1 Candidatus Omnitrophota bacterium
AGCAATGAGCTTCAAGGATAGTGAAGCAAACCGGGTATCGATATTTTTCCGAATCGAACGATGGAAAACATGGCCATCGACTATTCATTGGACGGGGGGAAACGATGGACGCGCGTTTCCCGGAGGGATGGGGTCAAGTCTTGCATTGCAACATTATTAGAATTTTGAAATATATAGGTGATAGTTGCCAAATGTTATAATGCAAGACTTGACCCCGTGGGCGTGTACGTGGTGCCGGAAGACGAGACGGACAGACACGCGGGTCTGCCCCCTACAGAAAAACAACCTAATTATCGGTGTTATATCGCGCGGAACCCTTCGGAATTTTCCGTAGGGGTGCCCTAATCATCCTTTTCCATTGTTTTCATTTTTTTCATTAGCCGCTGCAAACGATTCTGAAACTCACTGCGCTGCGCTTCCGTGAGATTGGCAAAACCAAGAGCCTGCTGCACGTACTCACAAGCTTTGACATAATCCTTCTCACGATGCTCAAAATGAACCGAAAGCTCCCTGGATACCTGATGGTCACAAGAATCCGCCACCGTGGCCCACAACTCCGATGCTTCCTTGTACAACTTTTTCTTCTTTTTTAGTAACGCGAGGTTTTTGACAGCCCGGGAACGCACATCGTCCCGCACCGCACATTGACATAATTCCTCGTACAACTGATTGGCCTTTTCCAATTCCCCGTATTTTTCAAACAATCGCGCCGTACCCAAAATTTCGCCTTCATCGGACGTATGCCCGATATCTTCCTGGTATTTCACCGCCAACAAAAGAATTCCCGCCATCCCCAGTAAATCGAGCGCATTGTGCTCCACAACCTTCTGAAGCAACGTAAACGCCTTGCTTCGCAAATAATTAAAATAGATCATCGGAATCCGCGACGCCTCAATATCATCCTCTCGCGAAAGCCCCAAAAGCACATCCCCCAGATGACCGAGCTTTCGCGAATCATACGTGTATTTCCACAAGGTTCGAGCAGAAAAAAGAAAATCCAAATGCGGAAGCGTTAACAACGGAAACCGCTTCCGCTGCAAAATGTATCGCGTTTCCATCAATGGAAAATCAAACGATTTTCCATTGTAAGTGACAGTACCCGAAAAATCCCGACTCCGTATAAACGCATCCACCACCTCTGAAAATTCATCCTCCCGAGCCAGATCATTTAAAATAAATATCTTGACCCGAAACCGGTCTTCATCAAAAAAACCAAAACCCTGCATGAACGGTATGGTCCCTGTTCCACCAGCCAAGCCCGTGGTCTCCGTGTCAAAAAAAAGCAAATTCATCGGGTTAATGCGTTCAAATTCCTCATCGCCGAATAGAATCGCCAACTGCCGAGGCGAAATCTGCTGCCAATCTTCCAATTTGAACTTCCCATACCGAGTCCCCAGCGGGTAAACATACTCCCGAATAATCACGGCCTGATTCTTTTCCTGTTCCGAAAAAACTTCCGGTGCAGGAATGCACGCCTGCACGTCCTCTTCATTGGGTTGCCGTTGAAATTTTTCCCGCTTGAGTCCCAGATTGACTAACTTCTCAAGCTTTTCTCTCGTTGATAAACCATCTTGCGAATCGATGATTTCCCATTTCTTCTTTATTTTATCTTTTTCGATGAGATTTAATTTGTCCCTTAATTTACTCATTATTTTAGGGTGAAAATTTTTATATAAACATATTACATTGTTTTTATACTCTTCGTCTCCCAACGGGAAAGGAGAGCCCTCTAACCGGTTATTCGATAATGAAATTCAACGGGTTCAGCGGTCGATCCAGATACCGGACTTCGTAATGCAGATGGGGGGCTGAACTCCTCCCCGTGCTTCCGACCAAACCGATGACCTGAAACCGTTTCACTCGCTGCCCTTCTCGCACATTGAAGGACGACAGATGGCCGTACCGGGTCGTGTAACCGAAACCGTGATCAATGACCAACAGATTCCCGTAATAATCCTGACGTTCGGCCAGAAGAACCACCCCATCCGCCGGAGAAATGATTTTATTTCCATACTGAGTCGCAATATCCTGACCGTTATGGAAACTGTCTTGCCCGGTAAAGGGATGGATCCGTTCGCCAAATCCGGAGGTCAAGAACCCTTTGGTCGGCCAAATGGTCGGGGTACAAGCCAGACGCACTTTCTGCTTGTTCATGATGCCGTCGAAATTTTCCAGAGTAAGCTCAATTTTGGACGCATCCTGACGAATAACATCGGTTTTCTTTAAAATGGTTTCTGTTGTCGGACCCGAGGGAACCTGGGGTTTGGGCATTGCCATATCCGCCGAAAAACTGCTAATGGGTCCGCCGGTACCTACCTCGGTTAATGAATTCGGAGAATCCAAACCCATGGCCACTGCAATGCGTTTTTTGTATACCGCCATTTTTTGCAGCTTGCCGGAAATGTCATTGATGTTGGTGTACAAGCGTGCAATGATCGTTTCCTTTTCGATATTCTCCTTCTCCAAACGTTTCATCTTTTCCTTGTCGAATGAAATCGTGAGGTAATCGAAAATAATGAAACCGAAAATCAATAATAAAACGGAAATAGCAATAATTGCATTTTTGATGAATTTGGAGGATATAACGAATTCTTTTGAGGTGGAGGTAGCGCCCGTCATGATAATGATTGAATAATTTTTTTCTTTCTTTTTCATTTTATTCTTATTCGATTCAATTTTAAATTGTAAAAGCTACCATTTTAATTGAAAAAAACATTAATACATGATTTGAAAGAAAATGTCAACCCTGAACGCCTAATTTCGTTTAAAAAAAAACCATTTTTTTTTTTTTTTCACAAAACAAAACTATTTTCCTTGACATTAATACAAAAAAAATGTTAATAATATAAATTAATGTAGGAGGAATTATGAGCAGAAAGACCATTGTCCTGGCTGACAGTAGCTACACGATTCGACGGATCGTGGAACTCTCTTTTTCGGACGAAAAAGACATCCAACTGATTGCCTTTGATAACAGCATCAATTTAAAGGAAAAATTGCTTGAACTGTGCCCTCAAGTCGTATTGGCGGATGTCAAACTCCCGGAATTCAACGGCTACGATATTTGCAAATTCATTCAGGAAACGCCAGGCTTGAAATATACGAAAGTGTTTCTATTAAAAGGTGGCTTTGAACCCATCGATGAAAGACTTTTGCAAAATCTTCGATACGAAGATATCATTACCAAACCCTTCGATTCCAATGCCCTTGTATCCAATATAAAAAAACTTCTGGAAAAAACGCCCGAAGATAACCTTCTTCCGGAACCCGACATGTTTTCCCAATCCATGGATTTACCCGAATCGGATAACGATATTAGTTTTTTAGATATCAAAGAAGAAGTGGATTCGGATATTCCCACTGAGGATGAAATGGACATGGATACCGACCAATCCGGTCCGGATGAATTGGCCGATAATCCACGCGAAGACCCTCCCCTCCCCTATCTCTCTTACCCCGAAGACGATATTTTACCTTCCGACGAAATCACCCTGGCGCATCCGATAAGAGAAACCCTTGCGCCCACGGTCGAACCGGAAGAAAATCCCTTCGGCGACGAGATGGTCAGCCTTCCCGAAAACCCGGCGGCATTTTCCGATGATGACATCGATATCAAACGCAGCATTGAATTGCAAGAAAAAGAACTGGATATGGGTTCGCTGACCCAGGCCGAATTCGATATCAAGAAAGACATCGAAAACCGAAAGGATCTTGATGACTACCATGATTATGACGATCAATTTTCAGGTTTTGATGAAGAACCTCAACATACATTCGAAGTGTCCGATACAGGTGTCGCCGAAGAGATTTCCGAGATCTTCCCGGATTCCAAATTGGATACCTCATCCCGAATCTTAATCGAAGACCTGGAAGAACCCCAGCCTCAAACCGAAATCATCCCGTCCTTTATGGAACAAGGCGACGACAATTCGATGCCCGAGGATAACGATAATGTCGACGATCTTTTTGCGCTGCCGGATCACCGATCCGAACCCCCTGCGTTCGACGAAGCCGAAGAGAAACTGTTCGACCATGGAATGGCGCAGGTGCATGAAGACGAACCTCAAGCGGTCCGGGAACATACCTTTGACCATACGTTTGAACCTGAACCCGACGCGGATGACGAACTAATTGGTGAGGCTCAGGAAGAAGACGCCAGCAACGAATTGTTAATCGAACGCCAGCCGGGCGAATCGGTTCAGGCGTTAAGCGACGAGCACCTCCTTCGAATTGAAGACCGATTAACCATGGTCATCAAGGAAATGCTGTGGGAAATTCTCCCGCCTCTGGCAGAGAAAATTATCAAAGAAGAAATCAAGGCCATTAAAGAAGAAGCCGAGAAATCATTGATAAAATTATAGTATTATCGATTATTATAGAATTACATTCTAAATTTGATGCAAAAATCGGAGCCAAAAACGTGAAAGACATAACGATGGAAAAAGCTTATAACTTTACAGACACGGAAAAAAGTTGGTATGCCGTGTGGATGGACCACGATCTGTTTAAAGCCGATAATGAAATGGAAGCCCCTCCGTTTTCAATGGTGTTACCTCCCCCCAATGTGACCGGTACCCTTCACATGGGTCACGCCCTGACCTTTACCATTCCCGACATCATTGCCAGGCGCAAAAAGATGCAGGGTTACAATGTGTTATGGCTCCCGGGGGTCGACCATGCGGGTATTGCCACCCAGATGGTTGTCGAACGAAACCTGAAAGAAACCCAGGGACTCTCGAAAGAAGACCTGGGAAGAGAAAAGTTTCTCGAATTGATCTATGCCTGGAAAGATAAATCGGAGAAACGAATCATCGAGCAGATCAACCGGTTGGGTTTATCGCTGGACTGGAGCCGGATGACGTTCACGCTCAGTGATGAAATGAAAAAAGTTGTCACCAAAGTGTTTGTGGATTTGTATAAGGACGGTGAAATTTATCAGGGGACCTACATGGTCAATGCCTGTCCGTCCTGCAAAACCGTGCTCTCCGACCTGGAAGTCGAACACAAGGAAGTCAATGGTAAATTAACCTATATCCGTTACCCGTTGAAAAATAAAAACGATCAATATATTGTGGTTGCCACCACCCGACCCGAAACCATGCTGGGCGATGTGGCCGTTGCCGTCAATCCGGAAGATGAACGCTATACCCATTTGATCGGTGAAGAGTTGATGCTTCCGCTGAGCGGTCGCGTGATTCCGATCATTGCCGATGAGGATGTGAGTAAGGAGTTCGGAACCGGCGGGGTCAAGATCACTCCGGCCCATGATCCTCTGGATTTTAAAATTGCCTTAAAACATCGACTGGAAAAAATCATGGTCATCGACAAAACCGGGCACATGACGGAAAATGTGCCTCAGCCTTATGTGGGACTCGATCGCCTGGAATGTCGAAAGCGGGTCGTGCAAGATCTAAAAGCGCTCGGCCTCATCGAAAAAGAAGTGGACCATATCCATAATGTCGGTCACTGTCAGCGATGTGAAACCATGGTCGAGCCGTTGATTTCCCGGCAGTGGTTTCTCAAAACCGCCGCCCTTTCCAAACCGGCCATCGATGTGGTGGAAAAAGACGAGATTACGTTTATTCCCGAAAAATGGAAAAAAGAATATTTTAAATGGATGTACAATATACAGGATTGGTGTATTTCCCGCCAATTGTGGTGGGGGCATCGGATCCCGGCGTATACCTGCGATCAGTGTCACCAATTGATGGTCGAAGAAGAAGCGCCGACGGTATGTCCCAACTGTGGTTCAACCGATATCACGCAGGATCCCGATGTTCTCGATACCTGGTTTTCTTCGGCGCTCTGGCCGTTTTCCACCCTGGGATGGAAAGAGAATTCCAAAGACTTTCAACGCTATTACCCGACGTCGTTAATGGCCACGGGCTTTGATATCATCTTTTTCTGGGTGGCCCGGATGATCATGATGGGGTTGCGGTTCGGAAAAGATGTGCCGTTCCGGGAAGTGTTGATTAACGGCTTAATCCGTGACGAAAAAGGTCAAAAGATGAGCAAGACCAAGAACAATGTCATCGATCCGCTCGATGTCATCGCCGAATACGGTTCGGATGCGCTCCGGTTCACTCTGGCGATTCAAGCGGTTCCGGGCATGGATATTTCGCTCTCGTTGGACCGGGTCAAAGGGTATAAGGGGTTTGCCAATAAAATCTGGAACGCGTCCCGTTACACCCTGATGAATTTGGAAGACGACGATGATCTGGCCATCGATTTTACCAAAATTACGGATACCGATAAATGGATTCTTCATGGACTCAATACCACGGTTGAAAAGGTCAATGACTTTATCGACAATTATAAAATCAATGAAGCCGCCGATGCGTTATACCATTTCATTTGGCATGAATACTGCGATTGGTATCTGGAATTTTCAAAGAATGATATTGAGAATCCCAACACGCGAAAAACATTGAAATACACCTTATTGACGCTGCTTCAGTTGTTGCATCCGTTTATGCCTTTTATTACGGAAGAGATTTATCAAAAGATCAAACTGGAGGGAAAGGAGTTCCTGCTTTTGACCGAGTTTCCTTCGTTTAAAGGAGAGTTGGTCTTCAGTCGGGAATACAATGATATCGAAGTATTGAAGCGCGTGGTCATGGAAGCGCGAAAAACGCGTACGGAAAACAAGATCGATCCTCATCAGCGGGTGAACATTTACCTGAAAACCGAATCGGAAAAAGAAGGTGCGGTTTTGGAGCGGGATGTCAAATACTTTGATTTCTTAACCAAGAGCGCAAAAACCGAAATCGTTCGAGATTTCTCGAGTCTGCGCAAGGGGTTTAAAGGCGTATGTCTCAATTGGGAAATTCTTCTTCCGTTTGAGCGTGAGGAAGACCTTCAGGATGAGTTAAATCGGCTTAAAAAGGAATTGGAAAAAACCGAGGGTCAGATCGACAGCCTTGAGAAGAAGTTATCCAATGAAGGGTTTATCAGTAAGGCTCCAGAAGCCGTGGTCACGAATTTCAAGAAGAACCTCCAGGAACATATCGATAGACGGGATAAAATACGAAAGACGGTTCATGACCTCTCCTGATGTGATTCACCTGCCCGGTTCGCCGTTAAAAGTGATTCGGCTGGAGGAATGCGATTCGACCAATAATTATTTAAAATCCCATCTTGAGGAATTGAAGTCGAATTTTCCGGTTTTGATTACCAGTGTGCGGCAAACGTGCGGGCGGGGAAGAGAGACCCGGATCTGGATCTCCCCAAAGGGAAAAGGGTTATACGCGTCTTTCGGTCTCCGGTTACAGACGAACCAGCATGTTCACTTGTTGTCGTTAATTGCGGGTATCAGTGTCATTGAAACATTAAAACTAATTTCCGGGAAGGCGTTCACGCTCAAGTGGCCCAATGATGTTTTATTTGAAAGAAAAAAAATCGCGGGTATATTGATTGAAAATGTGATCTCGGGAGATACGGTTTATTGTATTGTCGGAATCGGAATTAACTTGAATCATCGAGCCGAGGATTTTCCATCCGAGTTAGTGGATAAAGCGATATCATTAAAAATGGTAAGCGGAATTTCACATGACTATGCGGTGGAAGACGTTAGCCCGATGGTGTCAGCGGCGTTGTTCAACTGGTTGGAGAAAATGAAACAGGGGTTTCAGGATGAGATCATTCAAACGGCGAACGCGCTCAGCGCGTCGTTGATCAACGGTCATATCTCCTTTCATCAGTCGCCCGACCGAATCATTCAAGGAATTTATCAGGGAATCGATCATGATGGCGGTGTGCGTATTGAAATGGAAAGTGGTCGTATCGCCGTTTATTATTCCGGTGAGATCGTTTAATTTTTGAAAACGAATTTTACGTTTTCAAAAATTCGGTTAGCATCCGATACAATTCCGCTTCATCCCCATGAAGATGCTCCAGATGCTTTTGAATAATCCCACTTTCCTTTCGCTTTACCGGCCCCGTTAACGAGGCTTCCACTCCCCGTTGCTCCACATTCTTTAATGTCTGCTTAACCAACGGAAGTAAAACACCAATATCTCCACCCACCTTCTTTAGCTGCCTCTCCGATAACTTCAAAATCGAAATTAAAAAATTCGACGCACATACCGCAGCCATATGAAAATAAATTTTATTCTTTTTTTCCACCCGCAGAACGTGCGCGTTCAAGTCACTCGCGATGCCTTCCGCAAGGTTCAAGGCTTCCGGATCCCCTTCCGCAAGAAAATAGATTCCCTGAAATAAATCTGACGAACCATGGATATCCGGATCGAATGCATTTCCGCTAAATGTTTGAAGAGGAGAAAAAGAGGCGACATGCGCTCCTTTTTCCTTGAGGACAGCCAATTCATCGGACGTCAATGAATTGGATGTATGAAAAAAAATCTTCTCTTCCGGATGGGATAACATGGCAATCGATTCCGCAGTTTCACGGATCTTTGATTCCTGAACGGAAATAATAACAAAATCGGACTCTTGAACGATTCGGCCCAAGTCGGACGCGATCGCCGCTTCCCATTCCCGAATCTCCCGCTTTATTTTTTTGTAAATGTACTTTAAATGATATCCTTTCCGAATTAACGCCCAAGCAAAAGGGATGCCCAGACTCCCGGCCCCAATAACAGAAAAACGTCGACCGATTTCTTTTATTGATCGAATATTTTCATCCACTGATCCACTTCCCGGTCCGATACCCGCGCTTCGATCCGTTTCTGGGACTCTTCTTCCATGCCGGAAATCCGTGAAATCCGTTTCAATTCAAAATAAAACTCGGTTGAATTAACCACCCGAGCACCCTTTTTTTTAGCCAACGTCTTCAAATTACGATCCGATGTGACCACAACCACATCCTTAAAATTATGAAACCGTTCCAGTATTCGCCC
The DNA here is from genome assembly GCA_050258455.1 of Candidatus Omnitrophota bacterium. GTDB lineage: Bacteria > Acidobacteriota > Aminicenantia > UBA2199 > UBA2199 > JAKAGC01. The sequence continues at coordinate 8,859 of JBLMYT010000016.1, forward strand.
GATTTCATCTTCTACAGTCGCCCCTGTCGCCGGACATTGAACGCAAAATTTGGAAGAAAAATCACGCTCTTCGGTTTGAATGTCCTGAATATCTTTAAGGAGAACAATAACACTCGATTTTTTATTCTCCTGATACTTTCTGAGAACCACCAACAATCTGGACTGTGCATTCGGATCATCGGAAGAAAAATCGGGACCACTCCCGATCAAATTAACACCATCTATAATATAAGGCATTTACAACTCGATGTAGTCTCCAGGATTTAAAATGATCACTTCACTTTTATTGCCTACTAAGTGTTTAAACTCTTCCGGCGAACTCTGAATCATCGGGAATGTGTCGTAATGAATCGGAACGACTTTAGAAACCTTCAACAATTCAACGGCTTTGGCTGCCAGTCTGGGGGTCATGTTGAATCTCCCGTCGATCGGAAGAAAAGCAATATCCGGTTGATACATTTCGCCAATCAATACCATTTCCATGGTCAGACCGGTATCTCCGGCATGATAAACGGTTTTGCCATCCAATTCGATCACCGCACCAACCGCTGTTCCTCCCAAACCCCCGGTGTGAAACGCAGGCACCAGGGAAACCGAGACGCCATTGACCACCTGGGTTCCGCCAACATTCATGCCCAGGCTCGCATTCCCTTTCTTTTCTGCTTCTTGCGCAATTTCATAAATGGCAACCAGCGTTGCCCCGGTTTTCTTGCAAAGAGCAAAACTATCCCCCAGGTGATCGCCGTGATCGTGTGTGACCACAACGACATCGGCCCGAGTGATATCGCTCAGTTTCGTTTTGGAAACCGGATTCCCCGTAATAAACGGATCGATGAATACGGTTTTACTACCTTCCAATTTTAATGCCGAATGACCAATCCATGTTATTTTCATTGTAGGCTCCTATTTTTTAAATTTAAAATTTTAACTTTTTCTTCTCTCCAGGCGGCATTAACCCGGCGGCCAGCCCATGTGTCGACCGCCCAGAAGATGAATATGAAGATGAAACACACTTTGACCGGCTTTGGGACCGACATTGGTGACGATCCGATAATCGGTCAATCCCTGTTTCTCGGCTACGTCTCTGGCAACGGTAAACAGATGACCGATTAACCGTTCATCATCCGTCACTTTCAGCGAATCGTAATGCACCCGGGGAATAATCAGAATGTGGGTGGGAGATTGCGGGTAAAGGTCCTTAAATGCCATGGCCCGTTCATCTTCATACACGATATGGGCATGGGCTTCACCTTTTGCGATTTTACAAAAAATGCAACCGTCTCGATGCATGGTTATTTATCTCTACTATCCTTAAATTTGTTCGATATCAGCGCCAAGGCTTTTTAACTTCTGCGGCAGATTTTCATACCCACGGAGCAATTGATACGCATTTTCAACAACAGTGGTGCCTTCTGCGATTAATCCCCCCAATACCAGAGCCGCGGATGCGCGCAAATCAGTCGCCCGAAGGGTCTGACCGCTCAGCGATGTTTTACCCTTAATCGTTGCCACATCATGCCGAATCTCGATATTGGCACCCATTCGATTTAATTCCCAGGCATGCTGGAACCGATTGTTAAATATGTTTTCTTTAATCCGGGAAACACCGTTGGCCTGAGTCAACAGAGTCATCAGTTGGGCTTGCAAATCCGTGGGATACCCCGGAAAAGGCAATGTTTCCACTTCAGCAGGTTTGAAAAGCGCACCGTTACACACATGAATCCGATTGTCTCCCAGTTCGATATGCGCCCCGATTTCGTTCAGGATATCGAGTAAACTGTCCACATAAGCGGTATTCACATTTTCAACCGTGATCTCATTTTCGTCCAGGCATCCGGCGATGATATAGGTTCCCATTTCGATTCGATCCGGAATCACGCGATGACACGCGCCATTCAATGAAGACCGACCGTTAATCGTAAGGGTTTCGGTGTCGATCCCTTCAATCTCGGCTCCCATTTTCAACAGCAACCGAATTAAATCCCCGACTTCCGGCTCCAGAGCGCAGTTTCTCAAAATCGACGTACCCTCGGCCAATACAGCCGCCATCACGAGGTTTTCCGTTCCGGTAACGGTTTTATTCACGAAGGTATAATCAATGGCTTGAAGGGGTTTGGAAGTTTTTGCGATGATATGGCAATCATCTTCCGTGATTTCAACCCCCATGCGACGAAGGCCTTCCAGATGGTAATTGATCTTCCGGTCACCGATGTTGCAGCCTCCCGGCTGAGACACTTTCGCATATCCGTTTCTGGCCACGAGAGGCCCCAGAATCAGGATGGAGGCGCGGGAGGTTTCAACGATGTCTCGGGGGACAAGGTCCGATTTGACTCGGGGAAGGGAGATGTCAACCGCATTGGATCCGAAATCACCTTCCGCCCCCAGATTTTGAAGGGCTTGAAACATCACTTTGATGTCTTCCACTTCCGGCACATCGTCGAAATGGAGCCGGCCGCCGCTCAGGATAACTGCCGCTAATTCGGGAAGGGCGGCATTCTTTGCTCCTGAAATCCGAATGTTACCGGATAAGCGTTTTCTTCCGTTTATGATGATTTTTGTATTTTTTATGTTGTGCATGAGAATACTCATTATATAAGTTTTTTATTGAATTTTCAAGATTCTCATTAAAAAGTTTTTATCAGCCGGGAGTATACGAAAAAGGCATCACTTCTCGACCACTTCCAATAGGATTTCGACTTTTATCTCATCCCCGACCATGGTTCCCCCTTTATCCAGAACAGGATCCCAGATGATCCCATAGTCCTTTCGGTTTAGGGTATAATTGGCGTCAATGCCTACCCTCTTTTTTCCCTTGGGGAATTCCGTTTGTCCCGTGATCTTAAATGGAAGGGCAATGGTTTTGGTGACCCCATGAAGCGTCAGCGTTCCATGGGCGATATAGTAACTGCCTTCCTTTTCAATGCGCGTGCTTTTAAATACCATTTCCGGGTATTTGGCGACATCGAAATATTTGGGGCCACGTAAATCTTCGTCTCGCTTGTCTATTCCCGTATCGATGGAAGCGGTTTTGATCACTGCCACCACCGACGATTGGACAATATTATCCGGGTTAGCGGAAATGACGACCGAATAATCCTTAAATTGCCCTTTGACTTGGCTGATCATCATATGACGGACACTGAACGATATAAATGAATGATCGTTATCGGCTTCAAAGGTCACCATTCCAAATCCCAAATCCAAACACAACCCCATAAAAATGGTTAATATCATTATTTTTCTGATCATTTTTCCATCTCCTTTTTAATTTTTATTTTAATTCCGGAAAAATACTATCAAAAAAATATTTTTTTTTCAACCTCCGGGAGTTTCGGTGCAGTGATTGGCAATTTGGAGGGGCGACTCGGGAGTCGCCCTTCAGAAAAATTACAATTATGGGGGCGATTCTCGAATCGCCCCTACGGAAATAAACCTAAAATCTCAACAAAAAATGAACTTAATAATTTTTAATGACGTTTTCAATGAATCGATCGTCCGTCAAATAAGGAAGCGTGATGTGTCCTTTTGCTTTATTTTTACGATTCCAATCCGACGCCACTTCAATGGCGTGATCGTTTCGGGCCCAGGCGCGCCGGGAAATCCCGTTCATCACGTCCCATTCCATGGCAGACCGGATGATGCGATCTTTGAGTTCGGATCCGTCCAGCACCAGACCAAAACCGCCATTAAACGCTTTGCCGACACCGACACCGCCACCGTTTGAAAGCACCACCATCGACATGCCGCGTACCGCATCGCCTGCAAAATTGTGAACGGCCATGTCTGCCGTGATATTACTTCCATCCTTAATATTGGATGTTTCCCGAAACGGTGAATCCGTACCGGAAACGTCGTGATGATCCCGCCCCAACATGATGGGCCCCACCTCTCCGTTTCGGACCATTTCATTGAATTTCAAGGCAATGTTAACGCGGCCTTCCGTATCGGCGTATAAAATCCGGGCCTGCGTTCCCACGACCAATTGATTGTGTTCGGCGTTTTTAATCCATTCGTAATTGTCTCGGTCCATCCCGCGGCGTTCCGGGTCAATGCATGCCATGGCGGCTTGATCGGTCTTTCGCAAATCTTCCGGCTTTAATGATAAACACACCCACCGAAAAGGACCGTATCCATAGTCAAAACACATGGGCCCCATGATATGTTCCACATAACTGGGGAAGATAAAACCTTCGGATGGATTGTTCGGATCGTGGGCCACGTCCGTGGCTCCCGCATCGTAAACGGCTTTTAAGAACGAATTGCCGTAATCCCAAAAGTGGGTTCCCCGCTTTTCCATTTCCTGAATCAAGCGGTATTGTTTGATCAACGATTCATCCACTTTTTTCTTGAACGCGTCCGGATCCTCCGCCATCAATTTGCGCCCTTCCTCAAAGGTCAAACCGGCCGGTGTGTATCCCCCACCGTAGACATCGTGGCAAGAGGTCTGATCCGAGGCCAATTCAATGGGGATATCATGGTTCAAGAAGTATTCCCACAAATCCACCACGTTCCCATGATAAGCAATGGATACCGGTTTTTTGGATAAACGGTATGCCTCGACCCATGTTGCAATTTCCGAAAGATTGTCGGACACTTTGCTGACCCAGCCCTGAGTATGACGGGTCTGAATCCGCGAATAATCCACTTCGGCAATCAGCGCAATGCCGCCTGCAATTTCTACGGCTTTGGGTTGAGCGCCGCTCATTCCGCCCAGACCGGAACTCAGATAAACCACTCCGGCCAGGTCATTATTCTGGGGAATATTCAGGTAAAGTCGCCCGGCATTCAACACCGTGATATAGGTCCCATGCACAATGCCCTGAGGACCGATATACATCCAACCGCCGGCAGTCATTTGTCCATAGTTGGTCACGCCCATGGAGGCACCCAATTGAAACCCTTCCGGATTGTCATACAATCCGACCAGCATCCCGTTGGTTGAAATCACGCGGGGCGCGTCTTTGGATGTGGGAAAAAGCCCCAGCGGATGACCCGAATAAATCACCAATGTCTGGTCGTCTCGCATCTCTTCAAGGTAACGCTTCACCAGATTATATTGCATCCAATTTTGAAAGACTTGACCGGACTCCCCATAGGTAACCAATTCATACGGATAGAGCGCCACATCAAAATCCAGGTTGTTATCGATCATGACCTGAAACGCTTTGGCCTCCAGGATCTTTCCCTTGTAATCGGCGGCGGGTCGAGCTTTCAGGTTTCCTTCCGGGCGGTACCGGTAACCGTAAATCCGGCCTTGCGTTTTGAGTTCTTCCAGGAATTCCGGGGCGATTGCCTCATGCAAATGAGAGGGAATATAACGCAGCGCATTCTTCAATGCGACTTTGACTTGTTCGTCGGTGAGTTTGCATCCCCGGTGCGGGGCACGCCGAATACCTTCAGCAAATTCTTTTTTCGGCGGTAATGTATCGGGTAAAGTAACATGAATTGCATCTTTATAATCCATAATTTTATGCCTCCAAATAAAGATATTATTGGAAATCGTAATGGTTGTCAAGATTTTTTTTCGGATATATCTATTGTTTAATTGTTTATAAGTGTTATATTTTAAATTGTTATAAATTGTTATATATTGTATAAAAATGTTTTGACCAATATTGACAAAATTTCCAAAAAATGTTAATTGTCAATATTCTTTAAGAGTCAATTATATATTCAAAATTCGTATTTAATTTAAATAAAAAAATCGGGAATAAGGAGTAAGAGAACCATGTCTGATAACGAACAAAACCAATCGATTGAAAATGAAATGGTCGGGCCGCATACGTATCGGAACAATGCCACATCGATTCCGGTCAGTAACCGAAGCTGGCAGCAAGCCGAAGATAACGGATTAATTCATTTGGTGGTTAATTTTAAAGAAAATGAGACGATGATTGTCGAGAAGAACGGCCACGAGTTTATCAATTTATGCTCATGCTCGTATCTTGGCCTTAGCTCGCATCCGGCGATCCTTCAAGGCGCCATCGATGCTATCAATAAAGAAAAAACCCTTCATCTGTCCATGTCCACGCTTCGTATGCGTCTGACCTTGAAAGAACGGGTCGAAGCCGAATTATCCCGACTGTTTAATGTGAAGGCATTACAGGCATTATCCGCCAGTGTTGCCATTGCCGGTACCTTGCCGCTGATTGCGTCCGGGCATTTGAGTGGTGGAAAACCCCATGTCATGATCTTTGACCGCTTCTGTCATTTCTCGATGGCGTACATGAAGCCCACATGCGCCGATGAAGCCCTAACCCTATCCTGCCCCAATGACGAACTCAATTTCATTGAAGACATCTGCAAGAAATACCCCCGGGTCGCTTATGTGACCGATGGCGTTTATTCCATGGGCGGTTTACCGTCGATAAAAGGGCTTCTCGAATTGCAGGAAAAGTACGGATTATTTCTTTTCTTCGATGATTCCCACTCGATCTCCATCAAAGGTAAAAAGGGAGAAGGATATATCCTGTCTCAAATGGGGGAAATCAACGATCGAACGATTATCGTCGGATCGTTGGGGAAAGGCTTTGGTGCCAACGGTGCCGTGATTATGCTCGGCCCCCATACCGACGCCGATATCCTCCGACGTCATGGCGGCCCCATGACCTGGTCTCAGGATATGAATGTTCCCGGTCTCGGTGCCGTGGAAGCCTCGATTAAGATTCACCAATCCCCCGAATTGGGCCAACTTCAGGATCAATTGCTTCAAAATATTACCCTATTCGATTCCATGATCGAAACGCCGCAAACCGGAAACAAATGCCCCATACGATTAATTGTCCTCGGTGAAGAAGATGATGCCATCCGGGGTGCCAGAGAATTATTTGAGAACGGCTTTTATTCATCGGCCGTGTATTTCCCCATTGTTCCCAAAGGCGGTGCCGGTTTACGCATCATGATCCGGTCCAATATTTCCCGCGAAGACATCATCCGGTTTTGCAACTGCCTGAAAGATATCGTTCCGAAAATCAAAGACGAAAGAAAAGCGAAGGGGTAGACCATGGAAACCATGGAAAATACCCAATTCCTGGACCGAAGTGTACTGATTACCCCCGGGATGAAACCGGAACGGTTTTACAAGGGAGCCGAATCGGGCATGGATGTCACGATCCTCGATTTTGAAGACTCTGTACCGCCGGACGTTAAAGATGTGGCCCGTAAGACCGTTCTCGATTTTCTTTCCCAAAAAAGAGAAAACGACGTTGTGTTCGGAATCCGGATTAACCAGATCGATATTGAAGACGGCATCAAAGATCTCGCGGCATTGCTCGACAGTCGGGCCATGCCCGATGTCATCATGATCGGCAAGGTCGAATCCGCGTCTCAAATCCATATCATCGATAAATTGTTGGGAAAAAAATGGAGCCGGATTCAACTCTATCCCATTATCGAAACAGCCAAAGGATTGATCCATGCACCTGAGATTGCAACCGCCTCGCCCCGCGTGAAAGCCCTGGTGTTCGGTTCCGCGGATTTTGCCCAGGACATGGGGGGAACCATGGGATGGGAAAGTCTCTATCATGCCCGGGCGGGAATTGTTACGGCCGCAGCCCAGGCCAAAATCGGGGCTATCGATACGCCGGATTTCAATATCGACGACCTGGACGGCCTGAACCTGGAATGCACCCGCGTCAAACGTATGGGGTTTACGGGAAAAGTCACGATTCATATCAAGCAAACCGAGATTGTCAACCGGGTCTTCTCCCCCAGCCCGGAAGAAATCGCCTGGGCTCAAACGATTCTTGAAGCCAGAGAAAAAAGCAGCGACAGTATTTGCGTGGTGAACGGGAAAATGGTCGGACCCCCGATGTATCATTCGGCGCGTCAAACCCTGAATATCGCCCGAAAAGCCAAATTATTAAATTAACGGAGACATGACGTATGGAACAACTCATCAGTGCCTATAAAACCGTGGGACCCAATCGATATCGGGAAACCTACGGGCTGTATTACGAGGATTTTGAAGTCGGGGATATTTTCGAACATCGGCCGGGACGAACCCTTACCGAGGTGGATAATATCTGGCAATCCCTGATTTGCATGAATACGCATCCGCTTCACATCGATCATGCTTACGGCAGTAAAACCGAATTTGGCAAACCGGTCATTTCGAGCCTGGTCACGTTATCGATTGTCGGCGGCATGAGTGTCAACACGATCAGTGCCAAATGCATTGCCAATCTCGGATGGGATAAAGTCCGGTTGCTTCATCCCGTTTTTGTCGGGGACACGATTTATGCCGAAAGCAAAGTCCTCCACAAACGGTTATCGCAAAAACGCCCCCATCAGGGGATTGCCACGTTTGAAACCCGGGGCCTGAAAGCCGATGGCACCGTTTTTATGACCTATGAACGAACGGTCCTGCTCCCCTGTCACGATTATCAGGGAGACGAGAGAACCGATTATTAATGATTTAACAATGATTAATGATGAACAGAGGAGAAATCAGATGAAAGCTGTGATTCCGATTAGAGATGGAGGCGTTGAGGTGTTAACCCTTCAGGACTTTCCTTGCCCGGAACCGGGCGACAATCAACTCTTGGTCCACGTGCATGCCGCGGCGCTCAATTACGCGGATACCATGCAGCGACGGGGGGAATACCCGCTTCGACCGGATCAAACCCGCATTCTTGGGGTGGAGATTGCCGGTACCGTGGAATCCTACGGTGCAGCGGTCACCGGATTCGAAAAAGGACAGCGGGTGTTCGGTTTGGTGGAAGGGGGCGGGTATGCCGAATACTGCGTGATCGAGCAGCAACTGGCGCTTCGCATCCCCGACCACTTTTCGTTTGTTGATGCCGCGGCTACGGCCGAAGTGTTTATTACGGCCCATGAATCGTTATTCGAGTTGGGAAACCTGGAAAAGGGCCAATCCGTCCTCATTCACGCCGGAGGCAGTGGCGTGGGAACCGCCGCCATTCAATTGGCGCACCATGTCGGTGCCACGGTTTTTTGTACACTCGGATCCAATGAGAAAATTCAGAAAGTCCACGCATTGGGTGCCGATTGTATCATTAATTATAACGAACAGGATGTGGTGCGGGAAGTCATGACCCATACCCAAAATCGGGGAGTCGATGTGCTGCTGGATTTTCTGGGCGGTGAGGTATTGAATCGGAATTTATCGGTATTGAAACCCGGAGGGCGCCTCATTTTAATCGGGTTATTGAGCGGGCATTCCTGCACCCTCGATCTGGTCAGGGTGTTGTTGAATCGCTTGCAGATTAAGGGAATTGCCATGCGGAATCGCCCCCTGGAAGAAAAGGCTCAAATCAACCGGCGCTTTGAGCAACGTTGCTTGCCTCTGCTGGTCCAGGGAAAGGTCAAGCCCGTGATTCATGCCGTGTATCCATTGAAAGATGTGATTTCCGCCCACCGGGAAATGGAAGCGCGGCGAAACGTGGGAAAGATTATTTTAACGATCGATTAGGAAAACGTTTCGGGGCGTATCCGCAGGGTGCGCCCTCATTTTTCATCTTATTTCATCATCGTTTCATCATTTCATCATCGTTTCATCATCGTCTTCAAGATACCATCGGCCATGTAATCGGCCAACAATCGGTTGCCCAATTCATTAAAATGGCAGCAATTGTCTATGTATATGGTTTCTCGAACCGTATCGAAAACTCCCGTTGCATCAAAGGCGTTGACATGGTTTTGGGTTAAGTTCGCGATTTCCCGAATCAAAGACGGGTACCCTTTTTTGACCAGAAAGGCGTAAGCGGAATCGTTCATTAACGCACTGCGCGTCTCTTCGGCACTGAAGGGTTTGGCTGAAAAGTATTGGTTCGGCTGCAAAAAATGAAAATACATTCTTTTTTTATTCAAATTTCCGTTTGAATTTTCGTTTGAATTTTCGATCCCATCTTTCGAACCGGCAGTCATCAGACCATTCATCATCCGGGAACACCGCGACCAGAACGCGGTGACTTCGGAAAGCAACAGGGATTCATCGCGAATGGCGGGCGTAAACTTCACGTTCAGGATCGAATCGCGGCCGGATGGGGAATCGATCAACCGATCAAAACGCGCCAGTTCCGTTTGATAGGTGCGGTACAGGTGAGAGCTGACAGCAGCGACCATCCAATACACCGATGCCAGCGGCGTATGGCGCTGGATGTCTTTCATTCGGAAATACCGACGCTTGCACTGGTGAATGGTCCATATGGCATTCAGCTTTTCTCCGGTCAGGGCGCCCGAATCCAGGATATCCCGAAGCGGCAGCAGGTGCTGGGCGCTGGGCATCCCGATATCCACGCCCAATCGGTTGTTATTAAAACAAAAGACCAGATCGTTAAACCCATCGATGTTGAGCGCCATATCCAATGGCTGACCGATACTCAAAAAATACGTCATGATCTGGAGCGGCTGCGGTTGCTTGTATCCGCCCATGGCAAAATTCAGAAAAATGAGGTCTTTGTCTGCAAAAAACGGATGGCGTTTTAACCGCTCGGTCAAACGTTGCGTTCCCAGCCGGTAGAAATCATCGGCAACCGATCCCCCGAAAATGCCGATAAAATACCAGGCGCTGTTTTCCCGTTGAAGCGGTACATCATAGGGACAAATAAATCCGTAATTATTGGTTTTATTGGTTTCGTTGGTTTCATTGATGTCATTATCGGTATGACCGGCGCCGGCCCGATAGGTATAACCAAAAAACGGATGCACCCGTTTATCGGTTAATTGACGCTCTTTGACAGACTCGACTTTGTCCATGGCTACCACCCGCTTCGTGTCGGTATAGAAAAACCGTTTGGTTTTGACAAGGTAAACCAGGAGTGAAACCAGTTCCAGGAGGAAGACAAAAACCAGGAGATTGACGCACACAATGGGTAGTATCTTTTTAAGCTTTTTCATTTAACATTTTTCATTTTTTAGGAATGTCGTACAGCCGGTACAGATAATGCCCCGGCTCCGGATTGAGCGCTTTGGCTTTGGCGCGAATGGCATGGATGTTGGCGCTAAAGGTCGCCTCATTCCCAAAGTACTGAAAATGACGCTGCAAGAAATAAAGGGCAGCCACATATTCGGGTTCGAGCCGGAGCGCGTTTAATGCCTCCTGTTTGGCCTGTTCCGGCCGATTAAAGGCCAGGTAAAGTTCCGCTTTGGTGAGTTTGATAAACGGATTAAACGGAGCATAGATTTCGGCTGTTTCAAGAGCAGGGAGAATTTCATCCTCCATCCCCACATATTTTACTTTTTTTTCCAGCAATTCCAGAAACAAATCGGCTTCCAACAGATACGCCGGGATATAGTACCGGTTGAGGCGCTGGGAGGATTTCAGCCGGTTAATCGCTTCGGAAAACGCATCGAGATTGGCGTTACGCTTAAAGTAGCGATACAAGGAAAGGGCTTTTAAATAATGAATGCGATGGTCCAGCGGATTCACGTATCCGGCGTTGTTCAATAGCGAATAAACTCGAACGGGGTTTGTCGATCGATCGGCTCGGGCGGTCCACTGCCCCGATAACCAGGGAAACAGATATCCCGCCGTAAAAATGATCACGAAAAGGCAAACCACAGACGCTTTGAACTGACGGGAGAAGCTTTTGAACGTGACTTGCTCTTCCAGCAAATTCTTCAGCAGAAATAAAAACAAGAAAATAAAAAAACCGTTAAACAACACATTAAAGAAAAAAGCTTGAAAGAGAATAAAAAGCAGGAGCATCAGGTTGATATCAAACCAGGACGAGGAAACGAGTTTTCGCAGCAAAAGGTAAAACAAACCGAGCAGGATCAGTAGCCCCGCAACGCCGGTTTCGGCCATGACCTGCAAATAATCGTTGTGGGTATTGGAGGGAAGTTTGAAATAGTTGGCCGGTCCCCGGGTTTGTTTGAAATTATACTGACCGCAGACCTCCTGGAAATTATTGAGCCCGACTCCGGTAGCGGCATGGTCGTTAAATATCCTCAGCGACATGGCCCAGATATCGATCCGGTTTAAGGCATAGGGGTCTTTTTGGATCGAATACAGAAACGAGGATTTCATGGGATTGGGAATAATAAATACCAGGATCACGGCCGCGATTAACAGACCGGTGAGGATTCCGGGAAAAAGCAGACGTTTTTTTATTCCTTCCGGTCGTGAGAAAAAGGAAGCAACCATTAATACGAGAGAAAAAAACACAATACCGATAAACGCGGCCTTGGATCGCGACACAAAGACTCCGGCGATATTGAAAAGGAGAAGAACCCAATAGAGCCAATTCTTTCGATTCAAGAGGTAATAAACCGCCAGGAGAACCCCCAGTCCGGAAATAATGCCTTCATGAATGGTGCTGATAAAGAGCGGTTTGCCGGGTTCCGCCAGTGAGAACACCACACGCAGAACCGTCACGAGTGAAAACACGGATACCAGGTAGAGGAGCAGGTGCAAGAGCCCGGTTTCCTGACGCCGGTCCTTGAAAAACAAGAAAAAATACCCGGAAATCAGGAGAAAATCCGATAACAAGAGAATCGAATTCAAATAACACACCGAAAAAAAGGAGAGAAGGATAAAAATGGCGTTAACCGCCAGGAGCAGCGAGGAGAAGGTTGATAACGCGATGTTTTTTAAGCGGTAGATATTGCGGATGGCAAAAAAACCGATCAACAGGGCACTGCCCAGGAAATACACCAGGGACTCTTTGCTCGCGAAAAAAAGCATCCAACCGAGTATCAATAAAAATTCCATTTGATAGTCGATGATTCGAAGCATTTAGTTTGTCCCTGTTCCCGGTTGGCGAAGCATCTGTTCCAGGTTTGTTTTTAAATACCGGTACCACGCCTCATATTGGGCATTCATTTTATTCTTTTGATACGCGGTTGACGCATAATAAAAGGCGCGAAAAAAATGCCCGCGGGCATATTCGGTTTCCGATTTCAGGAAGTTTCCAAACGGGGAATCCTGAAACATCGCCAATCCCCGATCCAGTAACCGGTCGGCAGCCGCCGTATCCCCGATCGTAATATCCGCATAGGCACATCCGAAGAGGGATTTGTAATTGAAGGGAAACACCGCGAGGCTTTTGTTATAATTCGCGATGGCGCTCCGATTGTCTTTTTGGCTGGCCAGAAAATCCGCTTCCTTGGCGTAATGATCCGAAAGGGTTTCCATGATCATAAAGAAAGAAAGCCCAGCCAAAAGAACCAGGTGGAAGATCGGGCTCCACTTCTTTTTCTCCGGGTTTGCCGTCCGGTAGATCTGGGAGAGAATAATCGATAGGGCGATTCCGGCGGAGAAGAAATAAATGCCGATATCGATGGCATTATAAAACAACAGAATAAGAAAAGCCGTGACATAGACTTTCTTTTCTCTGAATACCTGAGGCTCAAGACGCCACTTTTTCCGGGATAAAAATAAAAACAAAAGGAGGGAAAACGTCATCAGGGTCCCGGTTTCCGCGTTGAATTGAAGGAAGAAATTATGGGCATAAATCGATTTGGCTTCGTTGGAAAGGGTGTAATGGGAAATTTCGCTTTCATAGTTTCCCAGCCCGACGCCCCAAAACGGAGCGGTTCGAATGATTCGCACACATTGCATCCAATTGGAGAGGCGCAGTTTAATCGGTTCGAATTCTTTGGCTTCGGAAAACCGCATGGCAATCACGATGAAAACAAAAAAGAACAACACCATGAGAACAGGCGCCAGGTATTTGAGTTTCAAAATTCCGGCCAACAGCAGGTAGAGCAGGATTCCCAGGGCCAGAAAAAAGATTCCCCCAAAGGATTGGGTCAGCACGAGATTGAATAACCCGAGTACGCCCAGCAGCGCCCAGGCGAGTTTCGTTTTATTCTGGGAGGCGTGAAGGAAATAATGAAAGGCAAAAATAATCAGTACGGCACAGATCGCGGCGTATAACGTCGGTAAGGCAAACAAGGAAAAGATTCGGCCGCTTTGGATTCGAACAATCAGTGCCTGGGAATAAAAGTTATTTTCCCAGGAGACGTGTTTTAAATACAACGGGAAAAGGACGAATTTTTGAAAAACGCCGTAGATGAATAAGATGAGGGATACCCCGAAAACAACCGGAGGGAGAAGGCGGTCCAGGTTGACCCGCCGCACCAGGAGGAAGAGAAGGATTAAAAATGAAAAATAAATCAGCCGGCTAAGAAACAGAACCTTGACCGGAGATACCGAAAAATTGAGGAATAAAAAAAAAGCGGCCGGCAATAACAACCAACCGCTTTTTTTCATCGATGCACGAATTATGCAATAATTAATTGACAATTCATTGATAATCGGCTTACCTGACTTTGGGGCCGTAGGTAAAGTTTCCGTTGGAGAAACAAATATCATTTTCGAAATCTTTCATCGTATTGACCACATAATTGTTGTTGGCAATGGCGATACCGTCCGAAGAACTGCCTCTTCCATAGGAAATAACCGAATACAGATCCTGACCGGCGCCGACGGCTCCGGACTGATACTGGAAGTCACCGCCCCATCCATCCTTCTGAGGTAAATTCTTGGTATGGAACGGGGTCAGGTAGGTGGCTAAGCCGGAAACCAGCGTGACACCGCCGGCACCAGGGGCCATATACATATCGGTCATATAAGATTCAATCGCAGCACCGATACTCTTCATGTCTCCCATCGTTGCTTTCTGTTTACCTTTCTGAAGAGCGGTCAACAGGTTGGGAATAGCGATAGCGGCAACGATACCGATTATGGCGATAACGATCAATAACTCAATTAACGTAAAACCTTTTTTTTTGTTCATGTAACCTCCTATTATTGGGTGGTGTCTCATGACACCCAAATCAGAAAAGCAAGATTCATGCCAGAAACACAAAACGACGTTATAGCAGGATTTGAATTTGAAAGCACCAAAAAGAGGTCCCCAATCTCAAAAAAGTGTCACTCAAAATGACAAAATTTGTCATTTACTCATAGTCGCGGTCTTTAAAATCAATGGAAGAAAACTTGGTGTATTTGCTCTGAAACGCCAGAACAATCTTTCCGGTCGGGCCGTTTCGCTGTTTGGCCACGATGATATCGGCTTCCCCTTTGCGTTCGGTTTCTTTATCGACCTGCTCTTCGCGGTGCAAGAAGATGATGACGTCGGCATCCTGTTCGATGGCGCCGCTTTCTTTCAAATCGGAGAGCTGGTACTTGGGGCCTTCCCGTTTGGAGCCGCGCTGTTCGGGCGAGCGGTTCAACTGAGCCAGGGCCACCACCGGGATATTGAGTTCTTTGGCGAGCTCTTTGAGCGAGGCCGAAATAATAGCCACTTCCTGAGCTCGCGAATCGTTTCGCCGCAATTGTTCTCCCGTGACTTTCATCAACTGGAGGTAGTCCAGAAAGATAATATCCAGATTCTTTTCCCGGGCCAGACGTCGGGCACGGGTCTTCATCTCGATAATGGAGAGGGACGCCGAATCGTCGATATACAGGTTCGTGTTTCCCAATTCATTGGCGGCCAGTTCCAGGGCATGCCATTCCTGTTGGTTGAGGTGTTTGCGCCCGGTCATTAACGCACTCATATCGATTCCGGACCGAAGCGAGAGCAATCGCATCATGATCTGGTGCCGCGACATTTCAATCGAAAAGAATCCGATGGATTTTCCACCTTTGACGGCCATGTATTCGGCGACGTTTAACCCCAGGGCGGTTTTACCCATCGAGGGTCGGGCCGCAATCACGATCAAGTCTCCGCGCTGAAACCCCCCGGTCATGTCATCCAATTCGAAATAACCGGTTTTGATTCCCCCGCTTTCCCCGTGTTTTTGAATGGCCTCGATCTTTTGAATGGTTTCGGCCGCAATCTCCGACGACGGAATAAACCCGGTCCGAATCTCGTTGTCGGCAATTTTAATGATCTCTTCCTGGAGACGGGTTAAGATGTCCCGGGTTTCGGCTTTGGGTTCGGAGCCGCTTTTGATGACGCCGGCCGAGGCTTTGATTAATTTTCGAAGGGACGAACGGTCTTTGACGATGGCCACGTACTCTTCGATGTTGAGATTTTCCGTGACCCCGTCGAGTAAGGTACTCAGGTATTCATAACCGCCGACAAACTTGAGTTCGTTGTTTTTTTGCAGCAGACTCCCGATCGTGATGACATCGGCTTTGCCGCCGCTATTGACGATTTTTTCGATGCTCCCCGCAATGAGACGATGCGAATCCCGATAAAAATCATCGGAATTGATTTGAGAAAAAACGATGTTGACGTGATTGTTGTTAACGAGCATGGCGCCCAGGATGGCTCGCTCAGCGAAGCCATCATGGGGTAATGCCTGTATGAGTTCCGAATTCTCGGTCACTGTTTATCTTCGGTATCGCCACCTTCTTTGATAACGTCGATTTTCAGGGTTGCTTCAATACCTTCCATCAATCTGATTTTGCAGAGGTGTTGACCCAGCTTTTTGATCGGTTCATCGAGATGGAATTTTTTCCGTTCCACGTTGAACCCCATCTCTTCGAGCTTGGCCTGGATATCGATGGTGGTTACGGAGCCGAAAAGCGTATCGCTTTCTCCTGCTTTTCGGGCAATCGTCAGTGTCAGCGCTTCGAGTTTCTGTTTCTGTTCTTCAGCGGAAAGCTTTTCCATTTCAAGCTTTTTCTGGGCTTTGACTTTTTTATACTTCATCACATGGAGATTGTGCGCGGTCGGATGCAGGGCCAGGCTTCGGGGCAAGAGGTAATTTCTGGCGTACCCGGGTTTTACCTCAACAATCTCACCCAATTGTCCCAAATTTTCTAAATTATCATTCAATAGTACCTTCATTTCATCCTCTCTTTGCTTCGATGAATTTTAAGAATGCCATATGGCGGGCATGTTTGATAGCTTTAGACAATTGTTTTTGGTGATAAGCACAGGTCCCGGTTACACGGGCAGGCAGAATTTTTCCCGTTTCCAGAGTATAACTTTCCAGTACTTTATAATTCTTAAAGTCGATAAATTTGATTTTATCTTTACAAAAAGCGCAATACTTCCTTCGGGAAAAGTAAAACTTCTTCTGGAACTTCGGCGGATTGCCGGTGGTTTCTGTTGGATTTTGATTATTCCTCATCGCTTACCTCCTTTTCATCTTCGGTATCGGTGTCTTCGGCCATGATCTCCTCTTCCGCTTCGCTGTGGCTGGCCTTTCGGGTCAGACGTTCCGCCCGTTTCCATTTCCGGGTTAACCGGTTGGCTTTCTTGTACTTATCGTCAAGCCGAATGACAATGAACCGCATGACTTTTTCAGTCAGTTTTAAACGTCTTTCGATCTCGAAGAACACCGAACCCTCGAAATCGGCATTGATAAAGATATAAATGCCTTCGTTGTGTCGTTGAATGGTAAATGCCAATTTGCGGCGACCCCATTCGTCCACATTTTCAACGGTTCCACCTGATTTCTTAATGATATCAACAACGGAATCGGTAATGCGTTTGACCTCTTCCTCGGTTGCTTCCGGATTAATGATAAATCCGATTTCGTACTTTCTGTTCATTTAGCCTCCTTATGGTTAAATTAGCCTTCTGTACCGGAAGGCAAAGAGTCATTTTATGATTTTATAGTCTTCTAAATTATTATGTACTTCGTCGCGTAGAGTCCGAAACATGGTCCATGTCCCCTTTCAGGCCATATGACTGTTCAACACCTGTTTTGACGGAATACCGATTATTTGGATTTGGTTTCGGCCTGACCGGCGGCTTCGCCGGGTTTGCCGCCTTCGTCCAGTTTGCTCTTGGAAGACACGGCGCAGATCACTTTATGGGGATCAGATACCAGTTTGATGTCTTCACCCAAGTCGAGGTTTTCCGCTTTAATGGAATTTCCGGCATGCAATCCGCTCACGTCAATGACATACTCGGAGGGGATTTTGGTCGGCAGGCATTTTACTTTGATTTCGCGGGTAATAAAATCGAAGAAACCATCCTCCAGTTTAACCCCGATCGGTTCACCCTTGGTAATAATCGGTATATTGATAAACACCGGTTTATTCAAATCGATACGGATAAAATCCGCATGAATAATGCTTTCCGAAAGATAATCGTACTGAACTTCTTTTAACATCGCATCGACGTTAAGCGTGTCTTTCTGAATTTTGAGAACGGTGTTCATGCCTTTGTCGGCTTTTAGAACGGCTTTCACATCATTGCGTAAGAGTGAAATCGGAAGGGTCTCTTGATGTTCTCCATAAATAATGGCCGGTATCTTGCCTTCTCTTCTGAGTCTGTTGGAAATCTTCTTTCCTTTTTCATGTCTTGATTCCGCTTTAATCGTCATAATTTCTTCCATTTTTTTTGCACCTCACTTATTATCATTACTTAACTAAAAATAATTTCGATACCGATGTTTCCATATGAATGCTGTGGATGGCTTCGGCAAACAAATTGGCAACTGATATCACCTCTATTTTTCCACATGATTTTTTTTCGTCTTTTAGGGGAACGGTGTCTGAGACATAGACTTTTTCCAGGGGAGAATTCTCGATCCGTTCGATCGCCTTTCCAGAGAGAAGGCCATGGGTGCACACGGCATAGATCCGTTTGGCACCGTTTTCTTTGAGCGCATTAACGGTTTCTACCAGTGTCCCGGCGGAATCGATAATATCGTCGACGATGATCGTGTCTTTCCCATGCACATTACCGATAATGTGCATGATTTTTGCTACTCCCGGTTCGGTTCGGCGTTTATCGGCAATGGCCAGGTCCGATTGCAATTCCTGCGAAAAGAGTCGGGCGCGTTCCACACCGCCGGCATCCGGAGATACAACCACCAAATCTTTTAAATCAATATGATGATTGATCGCGTGCGATTCCTTGAAGTAAGAGATAAATATCGGAAGCGCCATCAGGTTATCGACCGGGATGTTAAAGAATCCCTGGATCTGATTGGCGTGTAAATCAATGGTCAGTACCCGGGAAAATCCCGCGGTTTCCAGTAAATCCGCGATTAATTTGGCCGATATCGGTACACGCGGCCGGTCTTTTCGATCCTGACGCGCATACGCATAATAGGTAATCACAGCCGTGATGCGTTTGGCTGACGCGCGTTTAAAGGCATCGGCCATCAGGAGAAGTTCCATGATATGGAAATTGGTATCGCTGGTCATGGACTGAATAATAAATACGTCCGAGCCCCGAACGTTTTCATTGCTCTGGAATCGGATCTCTCCATCGGAAAAAGTCCCCAGTGTGGCTTTTCCAAGTTGTTTCCCCAGAGTTGCGGCAATCTTTTCTGCCAATATCGGATTTGAAGAACCGGAAAATATAAGGTATTTGTTTTCGCTCATGTTTACATCATCGGGTAACTGGGGCGGGAGGATTCGAACCTCCGAGTACCGGCTCCAAAGACCAGTGCCTTACCGCTTGGCGACGCCCCAATTCGGTTTAAATAATGTTCTCTGCCAATAGTCCGGGTTCGGATCACCCGGTTATCGGGAAAAGCCTCTTTCAGCCCGGAGCATTCGGACTCGCGTTTTGATTCCGGCATCGCGGTTTCACTCGCATGCGGGGTTCGAACCCCATACACCGACGACCCGCTGCCGCTCATCAAAACCAACTCGTATCCGAATATGTTCATCCTATCTTTTATTATTCCCACTCCAGGGAATAGTTCAAACGTAGTTTTCTCCAGGTTATTTTCCAAAATCTCAATCGTTTTGGAATTAATGAAGGTATTAATTTTACTTTTTCTTGAGCCAGATGTCAAGGTGTAATGAGAAAAAATCACGCGGGTTGAGACCGAGATAGGCGGAATGACAATATCAATGCTTTTTTCATCCATATCAGCCATCGGAATGATCCGCTCGCCGATGCCTTCGGCCAATGCGGTTCCTCCGATCAGAAAAAAAGGAACATCGGCGCCGATTGTCGCGGCAATGGCAATCCGCTCGTCGGGGGTGAGGGAGAGGTTGAACCGATCAATCAGGAACAGGAGAATCACTGCGGCGTTGCTGCTGCCGCCTCCGAGTCCGGAACCGGCGGGAATGTGTTTATCCACCACCACGTCAAACCCCTGATGGAGGTTAAAATTCGTGTACAGGATGCGGAAGGCTTTGGAGATGGTGTTGTGTTCGTCCCATGCAATGGTGGGGTCGGTGCCCGAGAGGTTGATTTTCCCGGTCTTATTTTCGGTTATTCGGATCGTATCGAAAAAATCAACGGTTTGAAAGATAGTTCGGAGGTTGTGGTAGCCATCGCTGCGTTTGTCGATGATTTCGAGGCCCAGGTTGATCTTGGCAAAGGATTGGAGTTCGATCATCGCTTAAAATGGAGAGCGAAGCCAGGGGTTGAGGCGTTTCTCCATTTCAATCGTGGAAGAGGGTACCGGGCCGTAATCGTGGCCGGGCCAAACAATGGTTTCACCCGGGAGGGTCAGGATTTTATTTTTCAGGGAATTGATAAATACCTGATGGGAGGAGCCGGGTAAATCGGTTCGGCCTACGCCGCCGACAAAGAGGGTATCTCCGGTAAATAAATTACCGTTGGCCAGAAGGCAAATTCCGCCGGGGGTATGGCCGGGGGTATGAATCACGGTTAACGTCACATTGCCGATTTTAATGGTGTCGCCGTCTTTAACGGTGACGTCTGCCGGGGGTGAGGGTTGAAAGCCCATTTGGACAGCCATTCCCTGGGCAAAGGCCGAGGAGAATAATTCGTTATCCGCTTCGTGCATGATAATGGCGGCACCGGTTAATGCTTTCATTTTGGCATTCCCGCCGGTATGGTCCGCATGGCCATGCGTGTTCACGATATATTTTAATTTTAGACCTTTATTTTTAATTTTTGCGGCCAGGGCTTCTTCGTGGCCTGCCGGATCGATGGCCAGGGCTTCGTTGGTTTCCGGACATGAGATGAGGTAACAAAAAACCTTCATATTTCCCACCAGAATTTGTTCAATTTCCATTTTATAAAACCTCCAATTCATAGAGTGATATAGTATTACAAATTTTTAAATTTTGCAACTGCCTAAATTGAGTCTCCCTTACAATGGTTGGTTGGTCTTGTTGTTTGTTGTTGTTGGGCTTGTTCGTCTCTTTTGACTGAAAGTAAGTAAGTATTATAAGTTTTTGCGAGCGAGCGCAAACAAACAATCCAAGTAACCTGAAACGGAAGGGTGACCCGAAAATCCGGAAGGATTGAGGGTCGGTGTATTCTTTAAAAAAGAATACCGAAGGGTTGCGAGCCGACGCAAAAACTGATGAACAAAACCGCTTCGCGGCAACGCTTTTTTTGTTTTTTTGATTC
>JBLMYT010000017.1:0-108602 GCA_050258455.1 Candidatus Omnitrophota bacterium
GTTTGTATTGCCCGGCGGGCAAACGAACGTAACGAACATTGGGAAAAATTTATCACCAACGCCAAAGGGCACGGTCCATTCCTCAATCGGAACGAGAGTAAAGGCCAATAAGAACTTTGGAAAAATGCCGCTTTATTTCATCCCCAACCAGGGGCAGACGGATCAACAGGTTGCTTATTATATTCAGGGAGAAGATAAATCGATTTTCTTTACATCCGAAGGCGTCACGTTCTTACTGGTCGAGAAAAAAAGAGCAGGAATCAACGCCGGGAGTCCACCCGCCTGGAGTAAATCTAAGATGCTGAGGGAGATCAAGCCTTCCCGAGTAGGTATGCAATCCGGCAAGCGTTGGACCGTCAAATTGGATTTTGTGGGTGCAAGAAAGGATGTCAAACCGGTTGCGATCGAGACAGCAGGCGGCGTGATTTCCTATTTCAAAGGTAAACCCGAGCAGTGGAAAACCGGAATTCCCCTGGCGTCAAAGATCATGTATCGGGATCTGTGGCCCGGTATCGATCTCGTGTATTACGGAACAACCAACCGGATCAAGTATGAGTTTATCGTTCATCCGGGTGCCGACCCGTCGATGATCAAACTGGCATACCGGGGCGTCAGCCAGATAAAAGAGAACAGCAAGGGGCAGTTGGTGATCAAAATGCCGTTTGGAAGTTTTTACGATGATACCCCGGTCGCATGGCAAGAAATTTCAGGGAAACGGACAGCAGTGACCATGAAATATGTGGTAGACGATCCAAACCGGAATCGAGAGAAAAGCGACGGTGCGTATACCTACAGGTTTTCGATAGGAAAATACGATAAAACTCAAACATTGGTACTGGATCCGGCAATAATTGTTTATTGCGGGTTTATCGGCGGGACTTGGGATGATAGCGGAGATGGAATCGCCGTGGACAGTTCGGGGTGTTCTTATGTCACCGGATATACCGCTTCAGTGGAAGGGTTTCCCGTTAAGGTGGGGCCGGATACGACATTCAACAATGGGAATTCTGACGCCTTTGTGGCAAAGGTCAGCGCCAATGGAAGCGCTCTGGTTTACTGCGGCTATATTGGGGGTAGCGGCGTTGAGCATGGGAGCGATATTGCTGTGGATGCTTCAGGCTGCGCATATATCGTTGGAGGAACCGATTCAAGCGAAGATACTTTCCCAGTGAAATCGGGACCCGGTTTGACTTACAAAGGTGGAAATTCTGATGCCTTTGTAGCCAAAATTAGCGGCGATGGAACCAAACTAATTTACTGCGGTTATATCGGTGGTTTCGGTGGGGACTATGGATTCGGAATAGCCGTAGACAGTTCGGGGTATGCCTATGTCGTTGGGACGACTGATTCGACTGAAGCCACGTTTCCGGTGAAGGGCGGGCCCGGTTTGAAATACAAGGATCAAGAGGATTGCTTTGTGGCCAAAGTGAATGCCGACGGGGCCGGGCTGGTTTACTGCGGTTACATCGGGGGTTACGGTGGTGATAATGGAGAGGGAATAGCCGTTGACAGTTCGGGTTGTGCCTATGTCGTTGGGATTACTTATTCCTCTGAAATCGATTCTTTCCCGTTAGAAGTGGGACCTGATCTCACATACAATGGGAACGTGGATGCCTTTGTGGCGAAAGTTAACGCCGATGGAACGGGATTGGTTTACTGCGGGTATCTCGGAGGCAGGGATTCTGATGAAGGTTTTGGAATAGCGGTGGATTCTTCGGGTTGCGCGTATGTGACTGGCGATACCTGCTCATCAGAAGCCTCCTTTCCGGTCAAAGTGGGGCCTGATTTGTCTTCTAATGATGAAAATTTTGCAATTGGAGACGCATTTGTAGCGAAAGTCAAGTCCGATGGTTCCGGACTGGTTTATTGCGGATATATCGGTGGTAGATATTATGATTCCGGATATGCAATAGCTGTAGACGCTTCAGGTTGTGTGTATGTGACCGGGGTAACTTCTTCCTACGAAGCCTCATTTCCGGTCAAATCAGGGCCCGATTTGACTTACAATGGCGAATGGGATGCCTTTGTTGCGAAAGTGAAGGGCGATGGATCCGGATTAGATTACTGCGGGTATCTTGGTGGGGGAGCTTCGGACGGAGGATATGATATCGCCGTCGATCGTTGGGGAAACGCTTATGTTACCGGATATACATACTCCCCTGACTTTCCGGTAAAAGTGGGCCCGGATTTAAGCCACAATGACGAATGGGATGCCTTTGTTGCAAAAATTTCCAGCCCGATGACTTACATCGTGAATTTTGTGGCGGGAACCGGAGGGACACTTATCGGGGAATTGAGTCAAATAATCGGGAAAGGAACGAATTGTATGCCTGTCACTGCTGTGCCTAACACGGACTATTATTTTGTCAACTGGACAGGTACAGGAGGCTTTGTGACCACAACCGAAAACCCGCTAACCGTCAAAAATGTCACCGCCAATCTGACCATTCGGGCTAATTTTCTCCCGGTGAAGAAATTAACGATCAAATCCCCCAATGGCGGAGAAACGTTTCAGGTGAATCGGCCTTGCGCGATCTCTTGGATCTCTGGCGGGATAAACAAAATTAAAATCGAATTGTACAATTCCGGTGGGCCCTCCCGACTTATTGCGGGGAATGTTTCGGCCGATACCGGGACCTATACCTGGTTCATTCCTTCCGATGTACCGCTGGGTAACAAATATAAAATAAAGCTGACCTGTAGCGACCCGGGAGTCACCCTTACTTCCAGTAGTAACAATCCGTTTACCATTACCGCCTTTAAACGCTCTCCCGGAGATTTCAGTAACGATGGGGTAACCGATATCATCTGGCGTTATTATAAAAACAGGGGCTATAATTGCATCTGGCGATTAGGCACAGTCTGTATATCGCGAAGTCGCATCGACCCGCGAAAGTATGCCTGTGCAGTTGAGATTAAATCAAATACCAATCTTAACGATCAAATCGTTGGAACCGGAGATTTCAATGGCGATGGAAAGGAAGACATTCTCTGGCGGAATAAAACCAGGGGAAATAATTTTGTCTGGCTGATGAACGGGACCACCTATATCAAAACAGCAGCCCTTACGGCATTAACACCCTTGACCTGGGAAATCGCCGGAACCGGGGATTTCAATGGCGATGGGTATGTGGATATTTTATGGCGCGATACCAAAACCGGCGCCAATAAAGTATGGGCGATGAAAGGAACCACGCGTTTAAAAGAGATTGCATTAAAGTCCGAGGCAAATAAAGCATGGGGGATTGGAGGAACCGGAGATTTTAACAGCGATGGAAAAGTCGATATCGTGTGGCATCATACCAGGACTGGAGCCAACCGGGTATGGATGATGAATGGGACAACGTTTGTAAAATCGGATCCATTACCGCAAAGGCCGTCAACGAATTGGGAAATAGTGGGGATCGGTGATTACGATGGGAACTTCAAACCGGATATCTTGTGGCGGAACAAAGTCGATGGGCAGGTGAATGCCTGGATCATGGACGGAACCTTAAAAACAAATGAGTTGACTTTTCCACCGGTCACGGATTTGGCGTGGCGAATCGGGAAATAAAAGATGAAGAGAAAAGGGGGCCTTTTTGAAAAACAGCCCCCTTCTCCCCCGCAAAACTTTTTGTTTTTACAGATTAGGAGGGAGAGAATATGAGTGATAAGAAATTAACGTTAATCGTCAATTGTTTCATGATTGTTATTGCCTGCTTGGCGTTTTTACTGCCCGGCGGGCAAACGAACATTGGGAAAAATTTATCACCAACGATAAAAGGCGCGATCCATTCCTCAGTGGAAGCGAAAGTAAAAATCGATAAAAACTTTGGACAAATGCCGCTTTATTTTATCCCCAATCAAGGCCAGTTGGATAAACAGGTTTTTTATTACATCCAGGGGAAAGACAAAACGGTTTATTTTACATCCGAAGGAGTAACCTTTTTTCTGTCCGAGATAGAGAAATCAGGAACTGACACCGGAAACAAACCCAGGATGCTGAGGGAGATTGAGCCTTCGCGAGAAGGCCTGCAATCCGGCCAGCGGTGGACGGTCAAGTTGGATTTTGTGGGTGCACGACAGGGTGTCAAACCGGTTGCGATCGAGACAGCAGGCGGCGTGATTTCCTATTTCAAAGGTAAACCCGAGCAGTGGAAAACCGGAATTCCCCTGGCGTCAAAGATCATGTACCGGGATCTCTGGCCCGGTATCGATCTCGTGTACTACGGAACCACCAACCGGATCAAGTATGAGTTTATCGTTCATCCGGGTGCCGACCCGTCGATGATCAAACTGGCATACCGGGGCGTCAGCCAGATAAAAGAGAATGGCAAGGGGCAGTTGGTGATCAAAATGCCGTTTGGAAGTTTTTACGATGATACCCCGGTAGCATGGCAAGAAATTTCAGGGAAACGGACAACGGTTTCCATGAAATATGCGGTAACTGATCAAAACCGGAATCGAGAGAAAAGCGACGGTTCGTATACCTACGGGTTTTCGCTGGGAAAATACGATAAAACAAAACCATTGGTCATGGACCCGGTGGTCATTATCTATTGCGGATATATCGGCGGGAATTCGGATGATAGGGGATACGGAATAGCCGTGGACGATTCGGGGTGCGCCTATGTCGCCGGAATTACCTATTCCACGAGCGAGTTTCCCGTTCAGGTGGGGCCGGACACGACATTCAATGGTGGAATTTCCGATGTCTTTGTGGCAAAGGTCAACGCCGATGGAAGCGCTCTGGTTTACTGCGGCTATATTGGGGGCAGCGGCTACGAGTCTGAGAGCAATATTGCGGTGGATGCTTCCGGCTGCGCGTATATCGTTGGAGGAACCGATTCAAGCGAAGGTACTTTCCCAGTGAAATCTGGACCCGGCTTGACTTACAACGGTGGACAGTACGATGCCTTTGTAGCCAAAATTAACGCCGATGGAACCGGGCTAGTCTACTGTGGCTATATTGGGGGAACCGACTATGATAGTGGAGCCTCAATTGCCGTGGACGATTCGGGTTATGCCTATGTCGTTGGGACGACGGTTTCGACTGAAGCCACATTTCCGGTGAAGGGCGGGCCCTGTTTGAAAAACAAGGGTAACGCGGATAGCTTTGTGGCGAAAGTGAATGCCGACGGGACCGGGCTGGTTTACTGCGGTTATATCGGGGGCTCCAATGTTGAATATGGAAACGGAATCGCCATCGATAGTTGGGGGTGTGCCTATATAGTTGGGTATACTTATTCATCTGAGACCGATTCTTTCCCGGTCAAAGTGGGACCGGATCTCACGTTCAACCATAGCTCCGATATATCTGAGGATAGCTCCGATACGTTTGTGGCGAAGGTTAGCGCCAATGGGACGGAACTGGTATACTGCGGGTATATCGGAGGCACCTTGCTTGATGAGGGTTATGCAATAGCAGTCGATCCTTCGGGTTGCGCATATGTGACCGGCAAAACATGGTCGAGTGAAAGGCAAAACTTTCCGGTCAAAGTGGGGCCTGATTTATCTGATAATGATAGAGATTATCTTCCCATTGGGGAAGCATTTGTAGCGAAAGTTACGGCCGACGGTTGCGGATTAGGTTATTGCGGTTATATTGGAGGTTCGGAGGTAGACGCCGGATTTGGAATCACCGTGGACGCCTACGGTTGCGCGTATGTGACCGGCATTACGGAATCATCCGAAACCTCATTTCCGGTCAAAGCAGGGCCCGAGTTGACTTTCAATGGATTTTGGGATGCCTTTGTAGCGAAAGTGAAGGGTGATGGCTCCGGATTGGATTACTGCGGGTATCTCGGCGGGAGAGGTTCGGACGAAGGATGTGATATCGCCGTCGATTGTTTTGGAAACGCTTATATCATTGGATTGACCTATTCCCCTGATTTACCGGTAAAAGTGGGCCCGGGTTTAACCTACCATGGCAATAACCTGATGGATACCTTTGTTGCAAAAATTTGGAGCCTGAATGCTGAAATATCGCTCAAATCCCCCAACGGGGGAGAAACCTTTCAGGTTAAACGGCCTTACCCAATCACCTGGACCTCGGCCTGGGTTAATAAGATCAAAATTGAATTGTACAATGCCGATACGTTTTATAAGCTCATTGCCGATAACATATCGGCCAATACCGGCACTTACTTCTGGATAATTCCTTCCGACTTACCGCTGAATACCAATTATAAAATAAAACTGACCTCGATCGATTCCGAAGAAACCGTGAGCGACATCAGCGATAACCCATTTACCCTTACCGCCTTTAAACGCGGTAATGGGGAGTTGAGAATAAAACAGATATTATAAACGGTTAAAACGGGGCGTACCTGCTGTGCGCCCCTTGCCCCCCTAAAAAGTGCCAAAACGTTAGTAAAATCATAGATTTTTTAAAAAACTATTGACAAAGGGATGCTTAAATTATACCATATCCCCGTTGAGGAGGGCTTGAATGGATTTAAAAAATAGTTGTAAGCGTATCATCCCGAAGTCGATAAGGCACGCGATAAAGGGTGCATTGGGGATACGGGATTTAAATGATAGAATTACCCTGTTAAATCAGCGAATCTTTGATATTGAAACAAAAATGGATGAGGTCCTTTATCGCCAAGATAATTGGGAAAGGTCAAGAAAGAGATGGCGAACCGTTGAACCCGATAAGGGATTAACCTGGAATAGGGAAATTAGCGGCGATAATTTCATCATAAAGATAAAAGATTATGTGAATTTTAACACTGAAAAGCAAATTCTTGAAATCGGCCCCGGTTATGGACGGTTACTTAGAAGCCTCATGAAAATGAAGATTCCCTTTAAAGGGTATACAGGCCTCGATATATCTCCAAAGAATATATCCCATTTGAGGTCCGCTTTCCCCGAGGAAACCCTTGATTTTGTCGAAGGCGATGTGGAGCATATTGACTTTGTCGATAAAACATTCGATATTGTTTACTCCTCATTGACGTTCAAACATTTTTTCCCAACATTTGAAAATGCCTTACGAAATATTACCAGGCATGTAAACCCGGGGGCGATGATTGCCTTTGATTTGATCGAAGGGGAGATGCGTACCTTTGAAAACGATGGTACGACTTATCTGCACAGTTATACAAAGCAAGAGGTGTCCGAAATCTTGGAAAGAGTTTCTCTCATGCTCGTTTCATTTAACCAGGTGGATCATACTACCGGGTTTAGCCGTTTATTGGTGGTAGCCAAGAAATAGACCGTATGTTTTAGGGGGCGACGTCTCAAAATTATTGCGGGAAATCAATTCAACATGATAGCCATGGGAAAAGTATACGCGGAAGGTTCAGCCATCAACAAACCCGGTTTTTATCCCCTGGTCAAAGGGCCGGTGGTGACGCCGATTGTCGAGGCTCAAGTCCCATTGCAACCGATGGCTCGTTCCTGTAACATTACCTGGGCCTCGACCGGGATCGGTAAAACCAAAATCGAATTGTAATATAATATGAAAAATCATATGGCCAATTAAAGAAGGAATCCCAAAAATTAACCCAATTATTCTATTATATGGTTTTTAAAGTCAATAATTACCTAATATATTATTGATTTTTTTTTTTACTTGTGCTTTAATATTTCATGCATATGAGGATCCTTATTGACACAAATATTATAATTGCGCTTGAGGATGATAAAATCGTGAATACAGGTTTCTCCGACTTTAGTAGATATGCGATCACTAATAACTGTAAATTATACATTCATCCCGAGTGTGCAAAAGACTTAATCCACGACAAGGATTTGGAAAGACGAAAAATTATTCAGTCCAAAATAAAAAAATATGAGCAATTACAAAATCCTGCGAAATTAACCCCGGAATTTAATTCCTTAGTTGGTCAAAAAAGGGAAAATGATACCGTAGATAATATGTTATTAATTCAAGTGTTTAAGTGTTACGTTGAATTATTGATAACAGAAGATAAGGGAATATTAAAAAAAGCAGATAAAATAAAAATTCAGGATAAGGTGCTCCCGATTAAAACCGGATTGGATAAATTAAAAAAACAATTTGAATTTACTGTACCTCGGCACCCGATCCTAAATCACGGATCAGTAAGAAAAATTGAAAATAGGATTGACGAGCCCTTTTTTGATTCTCTTAAAGAAGATTATGGGGATTTCAGGGGGTGGTTCGAAAAATGCCTCAGGCAGGATAGAAAATGCTATAGTGTGATTATAGATGGCAAATTATCGGCCTTACTCATTTACAATATGGAAGAGGTAGAAGATCATAAAATCCCGGAGATATTCGAAAAGGCATTGAAAATATGTACTTTTAAAACCAACGAGGACGTTTTTGGGCTTAAAATTGGAGAATTATTCCTTAATAAAATGTTTGAATTTTGTATAAAGAATAATATAAAATATCTTTATTTGACGCTATTTGATAAGCATAAATTCTTGGTTGGCCTTTTAAAAAAATTTGGATTTAACAGTATAGGATTTAAGGGAAATGAAAAAGAAATAATTATGATAAAAAATTTTAAAAAGAGCGAATTAAAAAATTCCAAAGAACTTAATAGCATAAAAATTCACCCTTTTTATTCGGATATTCAATTTGATAAATTCGTAATTCCGATAAAAAAAGAATTTTATGAATCGTTATTTAAAGACAGTTCAATGCGTGATAGGGATTTATTTGATAAGGAAATAAACAGTGTAAAAGAGATTCAAGGAAATTCTATTATAAAAGCTTATATCTGCAAATCAAAAACCAAAAGTCTCAAAAGAGGAGATATCTTACTTTTTTATTTTTCGAGAGAACTTAAAATAATTGAGCCAATTGGAATTTTAGACAAATGGAAAACCATTGAAAATCTTGAAGAATTAAAATCGTTCGTTCGCGGGAAAACCGTTTTTTCCGAAAAACAGTTGGAAGAAATGTTTGAAACTTCTTGCGGAAATTTATTGGTTATAATCTTCAGGCTGATTTATTACTTAAAAAAACCGATCGAATTAGATAAAATTAAGAATCTCCAATGCTTTTCGAATAAGTTTATTCAGATCACAAAGATGCCAGAACCGGATTACTTATGCCTAAAAGAAAGAGGATATTTTGATGAACGTTATATTATCGATTAAACCCGAATTTGCTGACGCCATTTTATCCGGCATAAAAACAGTTGAGTTCAGGAAAGCTCTGTTTAAAAAAAAAGTTGATAAGGTTTTCATATATTGCAGCTCGCCTGTAAAGAAGATTATTGGATATTTTACTTTTAATGAAATCGTTAGGGACACCCCGCAAAATTTATGGCAACGATTCAGCCAACATGGTTTTATAGATGAAATCAGTTTCTTTAAATATTTTGAGAACAAAGACATTGGATTTTCAATCTGTATAAAATCAGTAAATCAATTTTCTACTAGCATCGATCCTTATGAGGTCATCGATAAATTCACTCCCCCCCAATCTTTTATTTATTATAAGGGGATAATCGGCGAGTAATAATGAACTGATTTGTGGGTCACAAATGCAAGAACGGGATCAAGCCTGCATTCTATCGATATCCAAATACAATACTTGCCCCCTGAATGATTGCAGAAACCATTTGAATTTTTTATTTTGATATGGTAAACATAATCTTTCCGATAACCGAAATGGCGTCAAAATTCATATCCTTAAAAATATAGAGAGGCGAATATGGACCGACAAGAAGAGCAACAGCAACACGATGATAAGAAAAGCCTGGTGCCGACCGGAACCGGGATTGCCCTGATCTGTTTCTTTTTACCCTGGATTAAATATTCATGCGGGGGCATCAAAACGACAATGTCCGGAAGCGACATGGGTGGAATCATCTGGTTAGTATTTATCGCTGCACTGGTCATTTTTATTTCTTTTTTCTATTCCAAAAACTCGGGAAAACTAAAATCATTAAAGCCCATTGCCTTTTGGGGTTCGATAGGCGCGTTGGTGATTATCCTCGTCAAATATATTGAATTTAAAAACGGTGTTCATACGGAATTGGGGGATTTTCGCCCGGAGGATATAGGCTTTACCATTGAGTATGGCGGTTACGGAACCTTACTGGGATTTGTACTCTCGTTAATCGGTTCGTCTTATTTGGATAAATAGGAAGACAATTATGGAAACCGATAGTCCCGGCCTCCCGTGTCGATGTAACGCCGACACGAGGCGTGACGCTCATAGCAATAGAGTGCATCGATGCTGATCCGCGAGAGTCCGTTCTCGTAAAGCATCCGGTCGAAGAATTCGGTCCAATCATCCGGGTAGTTGACCCGATGGGCACCATATTGCCATAATTGACCGGCTCGGTAACCGTACCCGGAATTCGGGTAAGGCGATGCCGGCGGCGAATTATCGGATCGATCATCCTGATATCGCATGAGCCATTCCCACCAGAGGGACACGAATTCAAAAGTCTTGGCACGTTCAATCAAGCCTGTATCCTTATTTTCATTCATACCTTACTCCATGATGCAACAATCGGCTTTTCGAATTACCGATTGAGCGCATCGGCAAAACGGCTGATATTTTCTTCTTTAAGTTTTGAAACACTTTCATTAACCTTCGCGACCTTTCGGATCATGGCGCGATAAATGAAATTCATTTTCTCAAAATTGAATTCCCCGCCAAAAAAACCGGTGGCAGTTGCGTGCGCTCTGAGTTCTTCGGGAAATGCGGCATCGAATTCCTTTTGAGCCTCGTCGCCTTCGGCCATGCAGCACACAAAGAGTCCCAATTTTTTTTGTTTCAGGGTATCCAGATGCCTGGAGATAAATGTCGTTATTCCTTTTTGGATTTTTCCGATATGAATCGACCCGCCGATCACAATCGTATCGAAACCGGATAAGTCTTTGGGTTTATTTTTCTTCAGATTCACCAGGGAAACGTCGCCCTTGAGTTTGGATTTAAGAATTTCCGCTGTTTTTTCCGTGGCACCGTGGGTGGTCATATAGACAATCAATGTACGCATGTGTGTTCTCCGTTATATTAGAAATCTTTTTCCTCATCGTATAAAACGATATAGGTCACAATCGTAATTCCGTTAATGGTTTCTTTTTGTTCTCGAATCTCGGCCAATTTTACCGTATTGGGGACAAAAATCAGATAAATGGCCTGATTTAACCCGAATGTTTTTGAATAGTAAGCGAGCTGTTCCTTTCCCTTTTCAAATTTTGACGGGCTTTGATAGACTTTAAACTCAACGATGTATTCCTTTCCGCCGACATTGATCAGCAAGTCGCATTTCCCCAGTCCCGAATGGGGTTCCAGATAACTTTTACCTCTGACTTCCTGAAGAAACGCCTGAATATAGGTTTCAAAACTGTAAGCCAACGCGGCTTCTTTTAAACTTTTGTATTCGCCGGTTACCGAGTCTTTTTCCCGGAAATATTTAAAGCTTCGCCGTTTCACATAGTCTTTATAGTTATGGACTAACTTATCGAAATGGATCGCCCCCTTTTCGTCGAGGAACGAATGGGAATTCACCTCTCGAAAAAAAAGCCGACTTTCGCCGTTGGAATAGGGATAGAAAGCCGCATAAACCGCTTTCATGTACATGGGGACCCAGAACTCGACGTATCCGTCTTTGTCCTTTTTGATGAGTCCGTTGGCATGAAGGAATTTTATTTTTTCGTCATTGACCTGGTATTTTTCTTTCTCTCCGGTGAACAAGAGTTTTTCCAGAAACGGCCGGTGATGTTTTGCTTTATTGATGATATTGGCAATATTTTTATCGATGGCCTCGGTTAAATACCAATCTTCGACCGCCAGATAATCGTCATTGTCGATTACCGCTTTTCCGGGGAATCGATTCACCAATTGATAAGCAAAACCATTGACCAGACCGGGTTGGTTGGCTGTTATCGTGCATATTTTTTCTTTGACTTCCGGATGAAACAACTGGCCGGTTTCGTCTTCGTGCATGTGGAGGAGTTGAACGGTTTCATCATTGGTGAAATATGGAACGTCGAGGTTATCGGCAATATTAAAAGGGCTGGCGTTGTCTTCGGCCACGCCCAGGATATTACTGACCCCCACCAGAATGACGGATTTGAGACTGTGGGTTTCTCGGCTTTGATAAAGACTGCGAATCGTATGGAGGAACTGACCGAAGTAGGCGGGGTTTAAGCCGTCGATTTCATCGATGATCAGAACCAGCTTTCTGTTTTTGATAGCGGCAATATCGTTTTGCAGATCGCCGAAATTAGTGCTTTTTAAAGCGATGTTCCAGTTTTCCTCAATTTCCCGGAAGAGGTAATTAAAGAATGCCGACACAGGGGCTTCCGTATAGTTTTCGACGTTGATCTGGGCCACGTCGTAACCCAGGTTTTGAAGACGTTGGGCCAGCATTTTGAAGTACGTGCTTTTTCCGGTTTGACGGGGCGCCCAGATGGCGAAATAGCGTTCGTCGTTGACGAGTCGAATTCCCGTTTCGATCAGGTATGGGCGTTCCAGGGTATAGTGTTTCTCGGGGATATTGGGACCGGACGTATTGAAATAGCGTTTCGCTTTTTTGATCATGGGGATAGTATAGTATAAGCGGGTTTATTTTTCAAGGAAAGGGAAAGGATGGAGGTTAAGAAGTTAAGAAGATGAGAAACGGTGCTTCGCGCCGTTGAAACCCATTGCTGCGATGCCATGGTTCGAGTACCTCCGTTTTCAGACCTCTCCCCTTATAACGTATCGTTACGTTATGGAATAGGCAAGGACTTTTTAGGTAGCCAGAAGCCGGTAAACGGGAAAAGACAAATTAAAAGCTTTCGGAGGTCCAGGAACCCTTTCTCGAAAGGGTTCCTGGTCGTCGAAGACAGAAGGTGTGCCGGCGGGTTATATTTAATTAAATAGGTAAGGGCATAGGAGCCGTTGTAGATTGATCCGGCCGTATCCCATGTAAATGTCGACCCCGGGATATTGATCTTTGTTCACATCATCGGCGGTAAAGCGGATGAGGTCCATGACTTGCGTATTGGTCAGAAAGGGTTTCTGGGTCAAGAGTAAAGCGGCTGCTCCTGAGACATATGGCGTGGCATCGGAAGTACCGGATTGATATTGATAAGCATTTAAAATATCCGGTTCTTCAGGATCGAAGAACGCACTGAGTATGTTTACCCCTGGAGCGACCACATCGATTTCAGGTCCGTAATCGGAAAAGTCCCATAATTGATCGTTTTCCTCAGTGGCACCGACGGCAAGGCAATATTCATCGTATGCTGCAGGGTAAAACACTTTATTGAGCCCATAATTTCCCGCGGCGGCAACCAGGACGGCCCCTTTTTCAAAGGCGTATTTACAGGCATCTTTCAGCATAAAACTATCTCTAAAAGCAACAAAACTCATATTAATCACTCGGGCACCATAATCGGCCGCATATCGGAGTCCGGAGGCAATCGCCGTAATTGGCATTAAGCCGTTTGGGCCTGCGGCTTTCACGGATAAAATCTTTGCATTCCAACACGTTCCGGCAATTCCCAGCCCATTATTCGTTTCTGCGGCGGCTATCGAAGCGATGGATGTACCATGTCCGAATTCATCATAGAAATTATTGTTATTATCGAAAAAATTAAACCCGGAGATAACCTGGTTTTTTAAATCTTCATGGTTCCATGCAACACCCGTATCGATAACCGCAATGACGATATCGGACGTCTGATGACCATCAAAGGCACAATGCCATCCCTGAAGGGCTTTGATGTCGCTTCCTTCGGTTCCACGTATGTTAAATTCAAAATAATAAATTTGCCCCGTATTTTGCAGTGCATATTGAAAATGAAAATAAGGATCATTCGGCTTGTTGATATTGAAATTTCCGGAGGTGGGCAATGCATAATAATCCGGCGAGGCATCCTCTACATAATCTTCTTTCTTTAAGTTTTCGCAAAGTCTTTCGATATCGCATTTATTGTCTGTTTCGATAATATAATAATTCCCATAGGGGTCCAGGCGAACATTTTTAATTTCTCCCGCATAACCATTCATTAAGGATTTTTGGAGCTGGGAGGCACTCGAAATATTGGATTTTAAGACGACCCGATCCGGAACATGATCTTCGCCATTGAGGATCGAATCCATGGGATTGGTTAATTTTGGATTCTCTCCAGCCAAACAGCACAGGTAGAACAAATTAATGATATTAACAAAAAGGATTATTTTTTTAATCATATTGACCTCCTTAAAAAATATAAGATACCCCGGTTGTAAGCATTATTTTCGATAACCCATCCAATTTTAAATCAAATTTAAAATGGCCTCCTTTCCAATTCAAACCGGTCGTCAGCCCTATGGGATGGGCTTGCTTATATGATAAAGTTTCTTTCCCCATGAGCGTTTGGAGCGATTCCGAAAGTTTAAATTTTCCTTTAATCAGATTTAACTGCGGCCCCGCAAAAACAGTCAAACCGGGAAGGATATTGAATTGTGCGGCCAAATCCACGGAAGCCTGATAAAAAGGGTTCTCAAACATCGCAGTTCCTTTAACAATGGGTAATGAGATGGGAATTTCGGCTGTGGAAACATTAAAATATTGAAATTCCCCACATGCCAATAACGAGAATTTATATTTTCGGAGAAATTCCGATTTCAGGCGAATTCCCCAAAAGGATGAATCGAATTTCCTTTTATTGACTTGCATCGAAATCGGTAAATTGACGAAATCGACGGGATCCTCCAAATGCTGTTTCGCGATGCCTGCGATTAGTTCAACCGTTAGATAACGATTGAAATCGATTTCCAGCGTCATGTCCAGACAGTGATAAGCCAGTTTATTCGTTGAATGATCGGTGGTGACGGAGACCCGATTATAGGAATAGTTCCATCCGACGAAGCATCGAGTCTGGGAGCCCGCGGATTCGTTTTTTGCTCCCAATGAAATTAGGCCCATTAAAAAAAACAAAGTAGATAAAATCCAAATTTTACCTTTCACTTTTTCCTCCTCTTAAGAGTGGGAATTACCATACCGGTTTTAAGGGCAAGAATTCCTGGTTCATTTTTTTTAACCATTTTACATAGGGCATGTACGGCATTTCTCCGCGTCGGCCCTCCATACTCTGGGTGCGGCTCAAGTCATAGCGTAACCGGATCGTTTTATCACTGATATGGAGCTCTTTAATGGGCTCTTTTAATATATTTTCTGTGCCGTTAAATTGGTTCGAGAGTTCAAACGCTTTTTCCCTGGACATGCCGCTGCTTTTAAAAATGTAGATATCGGGCATAAGGTCCTGATCCGGAGGGGTATATATGTGTGAAATTCCGTAATTTTCAAGATTTGCCCATATCTCGGAACCGTAGGCGATGGTAAAGATACTGTAATGGAAACCGGTGACCAATCCTGCATCCCGGTAGCCGCAAATTTTTTTATAACCTTCCAGGCTTTCATCTTCGGTTTCGGTCGGGTATCCCACCATCATATAGGCCCCAAGCGGAATAACTCCATTGATTTCTTTAAGGACATCATCGATCAGGCAGGAAGTGATCCCTTTTTTCATCGAGTTTAAAATCCGATCGGAAAAAGATTCTATCCCAAGATTCAAGTATTTGCAGCCCGCATCCTTAAATAACTTGCAACGGTTGGAGGTGAGTTTCCGGGAAATTCGGGCATGCGCTTTCCAGGTGATGTTGATACGATCTTTTAATAAATTTTGAGAAACATATTCAAGGATTTCGGGTTGCGTTGACTCATCGGAGAAGAAAAATCTCCGGATTCCCGTTTGGCTGATAACAGTCCGGATATTTTTATAAATCGCTTCGCCGTCGGGTTGCTGGATATTGCAGGTCATCGGTAATCGTGTCCGGCAAAAGGAACATTTGCCCCAATGGCATCCCCGAGATAACCGGAGGGTGAGGGTCATGTTTTCGACTGGATTGAGATAATTGTCCAATGGGAAGATCGAATAATCCGGCGGCGGTAATTTTTCCAAATTCACGGGGGGGACCGTCGGGTTCCGATGAATTTCGTGATTTACCCGGTATACTAACCCCGGGACATCGGACAGCACCGTTTCCTTTCCGGAAAGTTCCCGAACCAACGTATTCAATGGGATTTCCCCTTCATCCATAATCAAACTATCCACGA
Organism: Candidatus Omnitrophota bacterium; assembly: GCA_050258455.1. Taxonomy (GTDB): domain Bacteria; phylum Acidobacteriota; class Aminicenantia; order UBA2199; family UBA2199; genus JAKAGC01. The sequence continues at coordinate 16,035 of JBLMYT010000017.1, forward strand.
TATCGAAAAACGCCTGATTATTTATTTCCCTGAAATAAATCGATATACAAGGTCCCCCCATGGTAATATGAGTCCAGGGCGAGAGTTCCCTGATGATTTTCGCACATTGAAAGGCTGGGATAATCTGCGTGGTAAACGGAACGGAAATGCCCACACATCTCGGTAAGCGATCTTTTAATTCTGTATGGATAATTTGCCTCATGGTTTGGATATAAACATTTGATCTATCAAGACTATTGAGTATATCTTTACCAGACCATGGGTCCATTTCGGAAATAAGCGATGTAATGGGACTTGTGACGACGAATTCAGGGAAATAGGGCATGGTGGCAATTAAAGTAAAAATATGCCGGAACAATGATTGCCGGACATCGTCAAAATTAGCCATGGGCTCTGAAAGCTGATCAATATCCTCCTGATAAAAAGGGTATTTTGATAAGATAAAAACGAGCCGCTTCATTTCGGTTAATTCTAAAAAATCAAGCTCCGGTTTACCATTCAATTCATTGAACCGTTGGATACAATGCGTAAGCCCTGTGGTAATTTTCTGGGGGGATAGCATTCGATTGAAGAGTTCCCGGTTGAGATCATAAACCCCGACTCTTAGACCCTTTGATTTTAAATAGGCTGCTAACGTGGGAATCGCAATATACGGATTGGTTGCCGGTGCCAATGGGGGATTTATTAATAAGATATCTCTGTCCTTATATCCACCAGCAGGCCAAGGATGGATTCGATCGGTCATATTAGTCTCTCCATTAATTCAGGCTCTTTAAATTTAAATTATTTTCGGTTAAGGTCTAATTTCAGGGAAGCATCTAAATATTTGATGATTGATTTCATGCACTCTTGCTCTGTTTGGTGTCCTGTATCTATGGTGATTTCGGGAGCAAGTGGTGCTTCATAAGTCTCGCCGATTCCGGTAAAATGCTGGATCCACCCCTTCCGGGCCATCCGATATAACCCTTTGGGGTCACGTTTTTCTGCTATTTCAAGAGGACATTTGCAATAGACCTCGATGTAATTGCCGATTAAAATACGATTTGAATTGCGGCTTTCCCGCCGGGGAGACGTTGACGTCACAATACCAATGATATTATTCTGATTCAGATACCGGCAGACAATAGCCATGCATCGGTTATTTAATTCCCGACTCCTAGGAGTTCCGATAAAGTGGTTTCCCAGGTAACCCACGAATTCATCGGAGTCCATGAGCTCAACCGCCATTCCCCCTTCCTTTAGGAAGGCGCATATCGAGCGGGATAGCGTTGTTTTACCGGAAGCCGGAAGACCTGTAAACCACAATGTAAAGCTCATGCGTTGAACCGTTTGATAAATAAATGGCAAAGTTCGAGAGCCTTTTCTCGAGACATTCCCGTGGACTCGAACCGGGAAATCGGCGGAGACAGGTCCCGATCTTTTTGTTCCGGAATCGTCCGTATGCCGAAATTCTCCGGAGAATCTGCGATCTCGGAATAGGGAACAAACTCAAACACATTGTACACGCAGTAACGAATCAATTCTTTTTCTTTTAGCCTCATTATTTTCTCAAACGAAGCCAGCGCCTCTTCTTCGGTTTCTGTGGGAAATCCGACGATCATATAAATCGAGACATCGATGCATGCCCAATGAAAATTAGAAAGAACATGCTCGACCAGATCTTCGGTGACACCTTTTTTCATCAGTTTGAGAATCCGGTCATTGAATGCTTCGAGTCCTAATGACGCCGCAACACATCCAGCCTGATTAAATCGCATCAATCGCTCCAATGTTAACCGTTTATCGAGTCTGAAATTGGTGCCCCAATGGATAAGAAGTTTTTCATCGATGATTTTCTGGCAAAGATGTTCCAGTAATTCAGGTGAAGCCGCATCATCGGTAAAATCAAATCGCCGGATGCCGGTTTGTTCCACGAGGTTTTCCAACTGAGAATATAAATGTTCCGCCGTTGATTGATTATAATTGTGGATGAACGGCAAGCCGGTGCGACAGAAGGTGCATTTTGCCCAGTAACACCCCCTGGAAAGCCGGGAGAGAAGAGTCATGGAATTTCGTTTCAAGAGGTATTGATCCAGGTCGAAAACCGAATAATCGGGGGGCGGTAACGTGGCCATGGATGGGGGGGGGGCGGTCGGTACCCGGATGATTTCCCCCTTTTCTCCGGAAAAGTACATGATCCCCGGGACCTTATCCTGGTTCGGATGCCCTCCGGCGATTTCTTTGATTAATAGTTCCAGGGGAATTTCGCCTTCATCCAAAATAAAGCTATCTACAACATGAAATAAATCAGTATTACGGATCTCTCTCATATGGACCGAAATAAAGGCGCCCCCCATGGTCACATGAACGTCCGGAACCAGGGATTTAATGATTTTGGCACATGTAAACGCCGGCATGATCATATCCGGGAAGGAAACGGAAATTCCCACAATCCGGGGCGAAATGTCCTCAAAAAATTCTTTGATGAGACGGTTGAACGATTCGGAGACCAACGTCTTCTTTTGGAGATTGTCGATAATATCCTTCGAAGAGAAATGGCTTCCATTGGGTTTGTAGCGGACATATCCGGTATTAAGTGTGAAAAATATCGATTCCGGGAAGTAGGGGGCGCTGGCCAATTGGAGCGCAACCGGGATATACGCCGCCTTCCAGTGATCCGGCCGCTCGTTGGGATTATTCCTCCCTAAGCTCTTGCTCTCTTCGAATAATTGAAACAGCCGGTCTCCCGCCGATTCAGCCGCGGCTAATACGTTCCCGAGTCTGGTACGTTCTGCGTCGTTCTGCGGGGAATGCGCGGATTGCTTTTTTAATTTCGCCAACCGTTCCCTTACCCATTCCAGATCTTTCAATAAGGATTTTTTGGAAAGAAAATCGCGATAAAATTCGATATTTAAATCCAACCCCTGAACCCTGAACCCCTTGTCTTTCAAATATCCCGCCAATACTGGAATACTTAGGCAGGGTTTATCAGGCATGGCAAACGGTGGATTAATCAATAATATATCTGTCTGTATTTTTTTTTGTTCCATTTTCGTCTAAAAATCCCGAGACATTGTATTCAAGCGAACAGCCGGAATAGGCGAATGATATACTCCAGCTCTCTTATCGGCTGCAGATCGCCCAATAACTTTTTCGCATTATCGAGGATGGAAGAGGATTCCTCTCTTTTGTCATCCGAATAAAAGCAATTATAAGCATATTCCAACCAGACCAAACCGGAATCCGGTTCATCCGGAAATTTATCCAACCAACGCTCTAGCCAGGGTAAGGCGGCTTCCGGTTTCTTCCACCTCCGGCATACCGAAGCCAGTTCTCTTAGGAGTGAGCTATGGAGGGCGGTGAGTTCATTACTTTCGATTGCCTGGACGCATGCCTCATAGGCTTTCTCATAGTTATTTTTTCCCGAATACATTTTACTTTTATAATAAAAAACGAGGGTGAGCGGGATGCTCTCGGTTCCCATTGTGTTCAGGCTTCGCTCAAGTAAATCGACGGCATTATTTTTATTAATCTCATATAGGCAAGCGGTTTTGGACGACATAATAGACGGCGAATTGACGGCTTCGGCAATGGCTTCCCAAAAATCACCGGTTTGTTGATATGATTTTTTCGCTGAATCGGTATGGGGCGCCATTTTCTCGAGGTTAATTGCGTTGAGATCTTTCTGACGAATTTTCCCCGCATAAAAATAAGATAAAGGTTTGTATATTGAAGCGATTATCATATTTCTCAGGCTCTCTTCATAATCGCCTGCCGATGCATCTGGCGAAACGTCCAACCACCCGGCTCGAATTTTTTTTGAATACTCCCAATGGAACGTCATTATCTCTTTCCAGGAAAAGGGGGTTAAACAGGCGATTTTTCCGATCAAGCCTTCCGTGTCCGTTATGCCTCCATCATATTCAAGGATTGAATCGCGCGTTATTTCCGTCTGAGGATGAGACTTCATTGCCCTGGATAATGCCGTTACGTATTTTTCTCTTGCCACCGAAGGTAAGAATCTTTCGGCATGCGCGATGCACTGATCCGCAGGAATCGGATGCTCGAGTAACTCGATAATCGCTTCGGCGATATGTTCCGGCATGACATCCAGGAAACCCTCTGCAATTTCGGTTAATGGGATCAGTTTACCGCAATCCCCTACGGTTTCCACATAACCATCCCAGGCGCAGGCGATGACCGGGATCCCCATTCCCAACGGTTCAACAGAGGCTTTGGGAAATGCTTCTTCACAGCTATTGGAAAGGTTCAAGGCAACGCGCGCCCCTTTAAGAAAATGCGCCTTGGCCTCTTCGCCTCTGATTAACCCCACGAGGAAAACATGTTTCTCCAATTTCATCCGTTTTATTTTGGCTCGCAAGGATCGGGAGTAAACTGTTGGTTCGCCTGTCAACGGATCTTCCAGGCTTCCCGCAATGGACATGCGGATTGTATTGAAGCCTCGATTAACCAGGAGACCCACGGCTTCGATCTGACGGTGAATCAATTTTGATTGTTCGATCCGGCTTAATGTGACCAATTTGATTTCATGTTTTTCATCATTCTCATTTTCTGCAAGATCCTTGCGTGGGAGGAAAGGGATGGGGTGATGAATGACCGTTACAAACTTTGCTAATTCGGGACATAACCATAAAATGGCGTTTTTGGCACTCATGGAAGGAGCAATGATTAAATCGCCGGGAACCAGCAGGGGCCGAAGCAGCGCCCATTCCATCGCATAGAGACCGGCACTGTGAGCAATTAATAGCAGACGAATATCCGCCCTGGAAGTGTTTCGCAACTCCAGAAAGAGGGGGGCCAGGGCAATGCATTCGTAACCCGGACAAAAAAAATCGTACCCTCGGGTAACGAAGTAAAATCTCTCTGCGGCCTTGCCATAAGTGAATGGCTGGTCCCATGGTCCCAGAACGGCGTCGCCAAACTCCACCAAAGGGGCCGTCACAATGTCCAAAATGTCTTCCAGGCTTTTTATAAAAAGTGATTCGAAAACATTGGCGCTAATTAGCGACGTTTCTCGAATTGGACGCAGGATGCTGATCATGTTTTAATTTTCCAAAAGTTCCAGAGCCCGAATCGCCAAATATCTTCGATAAAGGTACTCTTTAATCCATTCCATCTTAATATCATTTTTTCTCATGCCCATTTCCTCAACTGCCTTTTCAAATGGAACATTCCATGGCAATTGGAGACTTTCCTCAAAAATTTGCTGCAGTTGAGCGAAATTATCTTTTGAAAACTCTGCCTTGAATTCCGCATCATTTTCACGGGCGCAGCGCTCACGCTTGCCTACTTTTTCCTTCCATTCTACGTATTTATTTTCCAGCTTCAATCCATCCATCAAATAGCTTGTATTTTTGGTAAGAATTCGGCTTGATATAAAAAACGAGGTTTGCATTTTTCTTATTTGGGCCTGCTTTTCGAAAAAACACCTAAAATCTTTTTCCGGGAGATCATTTTCCGTCCGCCATTTCTCAAATACCTGATCATCTTTCAGCTCATATTTGGACCTAAACCGACTTACTTCATTTTCGATATCCTCGGCATTTACCTCAATTTGCAGAAGATCCGCCAGGTATAAAGTAATCTCACGATTTAAACCCTCAGCGTTAAGTTTTTCAATATCCGGATGATACAGGCATAAATAATTGCTTATGTAATAGAGGGGGAATTCCAGCTCCTCGTACCGCACCGGCCGGATTCTTTCATAAAACGGAGCAAAATAAGTATTGTAACGGCTGAAATCTGTATCCCATTTATCATGGAGGGGAATATCTTTCGACGATAATTGGGCAATCTCCCGGAGCATATCCAGAGCATCCTGCTTCAATAAGTCAACATAAAATTCCTCGGTGAAGGCTTTTAATTTTTCGAATTGCCGGGGATTGATACCCTTCTCACTGGCTCTTTTAAATATATTCTCAAACGAACGATCGGTATAAAAGAGAGATTTGGCACTCTCGATCAGTGCCGCGTAAGTCGTTGTATCGATTATTTTATGTTGAGTCGCCATTTTAAACGTTTCTCTCAGATTGACCATCGGTTCGGAAAGTCGGATGTAGTTCCCGTTTTTTTCTTCGAATTTTACGAAAACCTCGTCGTCATCTTCCAGCTCACCGTTTTTATAACGTTCATATACTTGGCCCGTACCCGACATTCCGAATTTATCTAATTCGGCAGCTCGGAGGGCGCCCATTCCCCCTGCCCCGAATACCCGAATCCCGCTGGCCAACGCAAATAAAATTTCTTTATGCCATACCGATAATTCCGATCTGATGATGCCATCGATGATGCCGATTACATCCGGGTTATAATGAGCCATGACCCCCAGAATATCGGCGTGTTTAACCGGGGGTAAAAAGATCGCATCCACCAGGATTTCTTTGACCGCTTGCTCGCTGATCGTCGGGCCGCCAAAAATGAGGGTTTTCATGTTGCCTTACCTCCTAGATATGCTTGGGCTCTAAGGCCTGGCCTATAGTCCGGTAAGAGATACCCTTCAAGCCCTGGAACGATTACTCGAACCGCAGTAATCCCGTTCCCCTTCTCGGTCAATGGGAATACGATCACCTGGTCAAGGCCCACTGCCTTTAATTTATCAATGCATATAAGTATATCTTCATGAAATGTTTCCCCGGATTCCGATCGAATGTGGGAAACATCAGTTGTCCCTTGTTCGTTTTCAAAATTCTTTACCAATAATGCGGAATTACCAAGGCGATACGCTTTGAACTCTTCGTGAGAAGAAGCATCCCTTGCCCCCGAATTGAAAACAGGCCTTGCCATCGCCGCCTCATTGATAGCCCTTACCATCGCCTCTTCAGGTTCAAGGCTTGCTCCCATCCCATAGGAAATTCCTCCCATCGGGTCCAATTTATCCAACAAATAACATTTAAAAGTCGGAACATCCGTATTAACCCGGCAGTCGTATATTAAGGGTAGAACACTGGCATCTTCGATTTTTCTCAATAAATTCCCTATATCCGGGGATTGAATCGTATCCAACCGTAGGCGATGCAATGGGAATACCGAGCCTACCCTTCTGGCCGCGTGCATGCTGCAGGTAACCGCATCCCGCTCAATTACTTCAAGTAACCCTTGCAAAATCGCTTCAAGAAAATCGAAACCCGCAGACAAACCATTGGATGTCATCTGAAAAAGCTTCCATTCCTTCTTAATTTTATAACTCCTGATCCTTACGGATTGGCGAGGAACTGCCACTTCTTCTTGGTTCACAATGTCCCATCCGAGGCACCATTCCACTGGCAAATCAGGATGAAAAATCGAGTATTTCGAGAGAGGCAAATAATGATAAGGAATTACCCGGTATTTTTTTTCTAATTCCCGATAAGTCATCTGAAAGAAATCGATACGCTGCCCCAGGCCATAAAAGCGTTCAAACGATTCCATAGCCGCTGAAATTTTCGAAGCTTTCAGGGACATTCCTTTTCCGTGCTGAACCGAAAAACCATTGGCGGTTGGTTTAATGGAGTTATAAACCGGAATGCCGATACGGTCCAGGCCGGTAATATTTGCCAGACGGGTAATCCCCACCTTTTCCATCTCGGTTTTGATTCGTTCCAGTGCCTCGTCTTCCGAACAAAAATGCGCGCTTAATTTTGAGCCTGTTTTCGAAGATCTTAATATTTCCCCTTTGTAACCGATCGGTTCATGGATTTTTTTTCCCATAAGACTCAAGACCTCCCTCCGCTTATTCTCTGCCTAATCAGGACTGAACCCATTGCGCTTAATGGGATTCTCTTCCTAATTTTGGATTTTACAGGGTTATCCAAAAGCTCCCTATCCCCAAATAAGGTCATTCAACGAAGAGCCTTTGGATAATTCCCTGGATTTCGTAAATTCTAAACCAAAAAAGCTATCGCAATTGCGACGCTGATCCATGAAGCGGAGTGCTGAGGAACTGCCGCATTGTCCGGAAGCGCTGACAAAGCCTGTTCACTTAATTTCCTTAAATCATCCTTTGTGAAATTATAACCCGCGTTGGTTAGGATTTTTTCTCTGGCCTCTTTGGTAGGGGCCGATTCGATTTGATGCCTAAAATTCTGATCCGCATTAAATCTTTTTAAAAAATCTTGTGCTGATTTGACTGACATTTTTTATCCTCCCTTAATTATTTTTACTCTAATCATTGTTCCCGGAATTGATTCTTCGGTCTCGGTTCAAGGCTTCAGAATTTAAATTCCAGGACCCCTTCCATATTTATATGACGAAATGAATGACTCATTGTGAAATTTTCAATATTTTCTTGTTTTTTTTGTTGGAACCCATTAGCGCCAATTTTTTTTAACTCATCGCGGATTTCCTGTTGAAACGGATAGAATAAATGCGAAGCGATAGCCCGGTGGAATTCTTCGGCAGCCCCTTTGCTGTCTCCCCATTCCAGACGGACTTTACCTTTCCAATAATAACTTTCCGCCGGGCAATAACGTTCGAACTCTGCAGCCCGTTCGGCTGTATTTGCGATCCAGGTCTGGGTCGCCTCTCCTTCTCCTAAAAATTTGAAACACTGAGCCAGGAACCAGGCTGTTGCGATCACCCGAGAACCGTTCCCATTGACCGGCAAGAGCCGCCATCCCTTTAAAGAAACTTTGACTGCTGCCTCATGCTGTTTTGCGAGTTCCAATGCCTGACCATAACGGAAATAGGCCTCCGGAAGTTGCGGCTGAAATTTTACGGCCCGGGACGCTAACTCGCAAGCCAGTTCGGTTTCGCCATAACCTTTAGCCAGGACTAAGCTTGCCGATGAAAGTACACTCCAATGTCCTGGAAAAAGCTCGAGCATCTCATCGATTATCTCTCTTAATTCCGATCGCCAGCCCGATTGGAACATCATCTCAACGATTACCCCATTGACCTGCGGATTCTTTTTATTTAATTTAAACGCCATTGAAATCGCTTGTGCAGCCCGATTGTAGTGTCCCGTACGGTAAAGCCATAAGCCATAGTAATACCATCCCATCAAACAATCGGGTCTTTTTTCGGTAAAACCCCTTAAGATCTTTAAGCAATTTTGATATTCACCCCGATAGAAAAAATAGCAAGCTCGAGATTCCTCGACCTCCACGGCATCGGGAGCGATTTGTTCCATTTTACGAGTCATTTCACGAGTTTTTTTCCCTTCCGCATTATTAACTAAAAGCTGTTGGCATCTTTCAGCCACTTTCCGTCTCAGAGCATCAAAGTCACTGGGAAAAAATTCAAGGGTCCGTGCCAAGTCTTGCTCCGCCATGCTGAGGCAACCCATTAAAATCAAGCAATCGTAATAATATGTTAAACAATACAGATCCTTCTGGTTAATTCTTAATACAGCCTCGAAAACCTGAGAGGCTTCTACCGGGCGATCCGATAGAAGATAAGTCATAGCCAATCTCTGAAAATGAGCCACATTTGTTTTTTCAATCACGGTTGCCTTGAAGAATTCGGCTTGAGCACGGTCGAGACGCCCCAGGCCTAATTCCATTAACCCATGGATATGATGCCGGCCAGCCTCAGTCCTTATGTATGGGAGCGCTGCTTTGAAGACTTCTTCAGCTCTTTCACTTTCTTCAAAAATTTCCAGTATGCTTCCCAGAATTAAAGCCGCTTCAATCGATTGCGGATGTTTTTCCAAAACCATGCGAAACTCCGGTATGGCTTTATCCCATTCGCCTATAGCATAAAACAGCATTGCCAGTTTCATTCGATTTTTCCAACCACCTGGATAATTCCCAATATAACGCTGAAGTGTCTTTACCCGGGTATGAACTCTGGAAAGGCGATTTTTTAAAAAAATAGTTATCCCCATCTCGCATCCCCAGGGTAATCGGACCCGGACCGGATTACTAACCGTGAATGAACCGTCGATTTCAGGACAATCTCTATTGACAACAGATCTTGCCTCCTTTATTGCTTCAATTAAAACCGAGGGCATGACCGCAGAGCGTGAATTCATTTCGAAGAAAGAAGAAAACTTCAACTGATTGGATTTATCATGGTTAGCAGGCAACTTTTTAATCAAGGAGGCCCTTGCTTCTTGAATCCGTTTCCGAATGTTCACCTCGGTCAAGTTGAAGCGCAATGCAATTTCTCGATAAGGCATCTTCAAAAAGAACCGAAGCAAAAACGGCTCTCGCAGACGTGACGGAAGAGACTTTATTATTTTAATTAAATCCGAGATTAACTCGTCCCGGTTTAAACATATCTCAGCGGATTCGTAATATAAATTCGCTGCTTTTTCCAATTCGCTTTCAAACGAAGAGTCTTTCGTAAAACCGTTTGATAAATAAACCCTTTTCTCTCTCTTTTGTTTCCTCAATAAATCGATACAAATATTCATGGTTAATCGGACCAACCAGCCTTTGGTATTGGTTAACGCATCCGCATACTCTGAAAATTTAGAGTGGGCAGTAAGCATGGCTGCACTCAGAGCATCGTGCGCCTCGTCTTTCCCCTTCATTACTTTTAAACATACCTTATAAAGGTCATCTTTATATAATGTCCAGTGTTTCCAGAAATCGGTAACATCGGTTTCCATTTTCCATTCTCCCGCATTAATTTATCCTTCTTTTAAAAGGTACAATTTATTTTCAATTAATGTGAAATTATATATTATATCTTACTTTTTTTAAAGGTTTTTTTCAGCAAATTTTACAACAAAACTTACATGTTTTAAAAAATGAAAAAAGCTGCCGCCTAAAGAGCTATTTCATAAGGAATAAGAAAATACAAAAGAATAACGCAGATGGTTTCTGAAGCGAATCCGCGTTAAAAATAGATGTTACAAATCATTAAAGGAGAGGGGATGGTTACTCATTCCCGAAATTGCGCCAATCGGTTAACACCGGATCATAGCCTTTCACAATGATCGCCTGCTTCATTTCGGATAGTGACCGTTCGTCATTGACGGCAAATTGGGTATTATCGTGCCGGGTGTCTTCATGCGTGTAACCGCCCACAGCGGTCACGGATCCGGCCGACATTCGCGTGATTCCAAAGGGGAAAATCGTATCGCGAAATTGAGCGGACTCTCGGGTGGATAAATTGATGCCAATCCGCGGAAAGCGGATCCGAAAGGTGGAAATAATACGGAGCATCTCCCTGTCCGATACGGGAAAATACGAATGGCTAGCGCCGGGTATCTTCTGCAACCGGGGAAACGACACCGCCCACTCCACACCCGGATATTTTTTTTCAAGCGACGACAGATGAGACGCCAATGCGTCCACATCTTCCGGCCAGGGCACCAATCCCAACAATACCCCCAGCGAGATATGACGGATGCCGGCTTCGGCGATACGCTCCGGCGTTTGAACCCGGTAATCGTAATTTCGTTTTTTACCAGCCGGATGCAGCAGTTGATACTGTTCCCGGTTATATGTTTCCTGATAAACGGTAACCCCATCGACTCCCGCCCGGTACAACTGACAGTACTCGTCGGTTTCCATGGGATAGACTTCCAGGGCAATATTGGGGAAATACTTCCGGGCTACGAGGACCGCTTCCCGGATGTAGTCAACCGGGGAATAGAGCCGCGATTCACCGGTCAGTAACAGGATGTTTTGAATACCGGTTTGGGAGATCACCCGGCATTCATTTTCGATCTCTTCGAAGGTCAGACAGGTTCGGGTAATGGGTAACCGGTGGTTAAATCCGCAATAAACACAACAGTTATCGCAATAATTGGAGATATAGAGCGGGGCATAGAGACTGATCGTGCGGCCGAAATACTGTCGCGTGATTTTTTGAGATTGTAAGGCTAAGGCTTCCAGGTCCTTGACGGCATCACTCATTGCGTAAAAATCCTGTGAGCGGTGAGGACGCATTGGCCTGAGCCGAAACATCGGCCATGTGCGCGAGATAGGCAAGGCGTCCGGCTTCAACGGCTTTGGCAAAGGCGACCGCCATGTTGACCGGTTGTTCGGAGACGGCAACCGCGGTATTCACCAATACGGCATCGGCGCCCATTTCCATGGCTTCGGCCGCCTGAGACGGTCGCCCAATACCGGCATCGACAATAATGGGGACCTCCGTGATTTCCTTCAGGATGACTTCGATCATGGTTTTCATCTTTAAACCCTGGTTGGAGCCGATCAGCGAACCCAATGGCATGACCGCGGCAGCACCGGCCTTGACCAATGCCCGGGCCGCGTAAAGGTCCGGATTCATGTACGGTAAGACGATAAAACCTTCGGCTGCCAATATCTCAGTGGCTTTGATGGTTTCCGTGTTGTCCGGCAACAGATATTTACTGTCGTCGATCACTTCGATTTTGACCCAATTGCCATACCCGGCCTCTCGGACCAAGCGGGCAATGCGCACGGCTTCGGCGGCATTTCGCGCACCGGATGTATTGGTTAATAAAATGATATCTTTCGGGATGTATTCCAATATATTTTCTTCACTGCGTTCGAGATCGATCCGTCTCAACGCAACCGTCACAATCGGCGTACCCGACTGTTCGATGGCGTCACGCATCTCGGCTTTACTTTTGAATTTACCGGTTCCCAGCAAGAACCTGCTTTTTAGTGTTTGTCCACCCAGTATGAATTCATCCATTGTTGATCACCTTTGATTATCTATAATCGTTGTAGTATGTTCGAATCGTTCTCAGAATCTCGGCTGTTTGATTCGCCGCTCGCACAATTCCGATGGTTTTGGCCCCTGCGGTCAGTACGTCGTCAATGTTGGAACGATCGATACCGCCGATGGTGACAAACGGGATTCGGATTCGGGCTGCAGCTTCGCGGATATAGTCCAATCCCACCGCCGGCCGGCCGGGTTTGGTGGGCGTGGCAAAGACCGGACCCACGGAAATATAGTTTGCCCCTTCATCCTGAGCCTTCAGCCCTTGATCGATCGAATGCGTCGATCGACCGATAATAAAATCGTGTCCGACCAGGGCGCGACATTCGGCCATGGGCCATTCGTCCTGTCCCACATGCACGCCGTCGGCACCCACTTCAAGGGCCAATTCCGGGTCATCATTCAGAATAAATATAAATTCTTTCTCGTTTTTCCGTTTTAGCAATTCCAGTGCTTTTTGCTTGATCGATTGCAAATCACCGGATTTATCCCTGAGCTGGACGATCCATGCACCATCATCGATGGCTTTTGAAAGAACACCGATCGAGTCCGAGACCACATAAACGTCATATTCGAATGGTTTGTTCATGTTTTTTACCATACGATACTATACCACAGATTTGAGTTAACGGGTACTTGATTTTACAGCAAATCTTTTAGAATTATGGACTCAACACGTAGGGGCGCACCCATGTGTGCGCCCGATTCGATTCACTTAGAATATAGGGCAGATCCGCGGGTCTGCCCCTACAAAAAAAGAATTCGCAAATTCCCCCATGCCGCTCCATTCAAACGCATTGACCAGTCGGGTGAATTTCTCTTTGGCAGGTTTTAAGCCATGATAATACAGGAACCGGTTGATCGGTTTTAGTTTCATTCGTGGTTGATCGGGATCAATATCGCGGGGATGTAAATAAACAATTGCGGGATGACCCTCATCGTTAATCTTCTTGATATTTTTGGAAATATACCACCAGGGGAAAAACCGAAAAAATCCGCCGCCGCAAAACACGGTGTCGATTCCCAGCAATCGCGTGGCAGAAACGGGAAGTTCCACCAAATCCCCGGCCGTTAACCGAAGAACTTGCGGATATTTATAAAATCCGCCGATTCGGCCGCCGGTGGTTCGAACTGCAGGAAATACGGAGGCATCGTACACGAATCCTTCTTCTCGAATAATCTGAAACGCCCACCATTCCTTTTTCCGAATCGAAAAAGCCGGAGCCCGATACCCCAGACACGGTTTCCCGGTTAAATCTTCCAGTAGTCTCTTCGTGCGGGCAATATCCTGTCGAAATTCTTCGGGCGTGAGGTCAAACACATAATCGTGTTTATAGCCATGGCAGGCAATTTCATGACCGGCAGCGCTGATCCGTTTGATTAATCCCGGATGCTGTTCCGCAATAAATCCCAATACGAAAAACGTGATGGCATGCCCATCCACGATTTCCAGAAGAACATCGGTGAGTGCTTCAACCCGGGACTCGCAGGCGCACCATTGTTCAAATGGCGGCGCTCCCGGGTCCCCGATGAAATGATACCATTCTTCAATATCGATGGTTAAAAGATTTTTCATTTTGAATTTTTAAAAGAGGGGGTCGCTTTTTGAAAAAAGCTCCGCAAAAACTTTTTGTTTTTAGTAGATTTAAAAAAGATAAAAGATTTAAATAGACATATCATACTAAATAAATAATCATAATTTAAAATAACAAAATATAATTACCCCTATCAAAAGTTTTTTGCCTACTTTTTTTCAAAAAAGTAGGTCAAGGAAATAATCTTTGGATAACTTATGGATAACGAAGTTCCTGGCGCCCGAATGCTCGGCAATATGGCGGACGTCGTCTTCTGTATAGAAATAGACAGGGCATTTTTTTATATTTCGGAAGATGAACTTTCGCATGGTTTGAATCATTCCGCCTTTGGAGGGAAAACTGACCATCACGCTTTGTTTGGCGGATTGAGCCATTTTTCTCACAAAGGGAATGGGTTGATCGATGTAATCCAATACGCCCATGGCAAACACATGATCAAAGGGTTCATCGATCGTCATCTGCAAAAAATCGGCCCGCATGAAACGGCAATTGTTTTCAAGGTGATGCTGACGGGCAAGGGCGTTGGCTTCGCGGATCATGTTTTCGGCAAAATCGATCCCTTCCGCGTACCGGATCCCCTTATCCAGCAGCGCAAAACAATATCGGCCCGTACCGCATCCGACATCCAGAACGGTTTTTCCTTCATAGGGCGCGATGGAAGCAATGACTTTATCAAAACGCATCGCCATGCTGCGTCTTAAGGTGCGATCGATCAGTTTCGAAACAACATTCTTTTTTTCATCATAGTAGGAATCGAAATTTTTATAGGTGGTGTGAAAGTGAGTTTCCACTTCATTCATTGATTTTTCTCCAACATGGGGTCGCGTCTCAACATTTGACATTTATTTTTTTATTTATGAGATTCACTATTATCGGATATACCATTGACATCCAATGTCAAATGTTGAGACGCGACCCCCATCTATTCGTTTTTCTTTGCGACGATAAATGCCTGAGTAAAAATAATCGGCCACACGATTCCCGAATCGAGGATCGAACAGGATGAAGTCAGATGACTCGCCACTTCCTGAGTTTTGAGCGGGCGTTCATCGTGAAAAATCCATTGCCCCAGCAGCTCGGAGACTTTCCGGGCCACGCGGTAGAGGAACGTGGGCGTGGGAAATCCGAGGATGAGTATCCCGCCTTTTTTTACTGCCTGGAGATGCGCAAGAATAGCCTTTCGCGTATCTTCGGGTGAAAAATGTTCGATCAACCCCACACTGAATACCAGGTCACATTCGATATTCAACCCCGGTTCCATCATGTCGCGGTGAAGGAGAACCAGGCTTCGACGGTTTCCGGATCGGTTGTGAAGCGCGTCCAGGCCCAGGCGGTTGTTGTCGACGATATAATACGTGGTGGGCTGAAACGTTTGATCGAAGATATCGAAAAAACAACTGTTTCCACCGCCAAATTCCAGAATGGAAAATGCTTTATCCTGAGGGACATATCGGCGGATGTACCGCATCAGCCGCCGGGTAACGATTCGCTTTAAAATCGTATTGAGTTTATAGGGCTGGCGATAATAATGATCCCAATCGGTCGGCTTCATTATTCCGCTATTCCCGTTCGTTGCTGCCGAAAACAAAATCCCGCTGAATCGTAAAGCTGGCAAAAAATAACGAGGACTCGACCAGTAGGTAAGCGCCCATGGCGCGAAAGTCGAAAAAATGAATGACTTGTTTGATCAGCATGTAGGAGATGACGCCGCGGATCAGGAGCAGCAATCCGAATTTACACACGGTTGGAAACAACCGGCTTCGATCTTTGAACACGATGTTTTTATTGACGGAAAAATTCACGATTCCGGACACACATCGCGATACGGTGATTCCCATCAGGATGCTTCCGGTCATGGAAAAAATCGAAATAAAGGTAATGAAATCAATAAACGCAGAAAAAAGGGATGAGAAAAGAAACCGGAAGAGCAGGAAATAAATCTTCATGGAATCGATCAGGGGATTGAAATGCGAGGTTTTGTTGTTCTCGATGTAGACCGTATCGATCGGTGTTTCAAGGATCTTTACCGTATGCTCACGGGTGGCGATCAGCATGTTCATTTCATATTCATAGCGTTCGCCTTTCAGGGTTAGAATCTTTGGAATAAAAGACCGGTGAATTCCGCGCAGTCCGGATTGGGTATCGGAGAGTTTCATTCCCACCAAAGCGGAAAAGATGATCTTGGTCAACACATTGCCGAATAAACTGCGAAACGGCACCTCGCTGCTCCATTGGCGGGACCCGATAATCAGTTTGTCCGGCGTTTGGTGTTCCTTTAGTGACCGGGCCACTTTTAGAATATCGTCCGGTTTGTGCTGGCCATCGCCGTCTGCGGTGACAATCCAATCGCTCTCCGGTAAATGAAGGTAAAAATAGTTCAAACCCGTTTTCAAAGCCCGACCTTTGCCGCAATTGACCGCATGTCGAAGCACGTGGCATTGCGGCAATTCCTCCAATCTCTCAAAAATGGGTTGGCAGTCCGAGTGACTGCCGTCATCGATGATAATAATATGGTTAACATTCAGTTCGATTAACCCGTTGACCACATGATGCAAGCGGTGATCCGGGTTATAGGATGGTATCAGAATCGTTACATTCATGATTTAATGCTCGGATGAGGATGATTTCTTATTTTGATCAGGCGGAATTGATTGAATCGAAGTACGATTCTGTACTCCCCTGCCCTGATCTTCTTTTTGATTTGTCGCAGCATGTCGATATCGGTGACATTAAAGTCTTCCAGGAAATAGGACACGCCGGCGCCGGTGCGGTTTTCGGCCCAATAGTCTCGAAAAACAGGCAGAAACCGGAAATAATTATACTTACTGAAGACTTTGCCTTCCAATCCGTTTTTATGGTAATAGCGGTACAGGCTGTCGTTTAATTCCGGCAAGCCGATTTTTCGCAACTGGGTCAATTGATTGGTAAGGATTCGGTCCTGTTTAAAGGCCGTGAAATTAAGAATCAATAAAACAGGAATGAAAAAAACCAATGCCATTAGAATAAGCTTTCGTAGGGGCGCACCCATGGGTGCACCCGATCCGTTAGATGGGGGGCAGACACGCGGATCTGCCCCTACCCGTTCTCCAACGAGAACCGAATTGATTTTCTTACCAAATAAACCCGTCAATGCATGCGTACCCAGCCCCATGGAGAAAGCGGCAAACGGAACCGCGAGCGTGATGTTTCGATAATCGTAACTGAAAAAAAAGCCCCAGATCAGAATAAAGGGAATCACAATAAACAGCGTCACATACCGGGATTGTCTCCCTAAAAGGCTGCATAAGAGCAACAGTCCGCCGATATAGAGCCAGGGGACGATGTTGGTCTTATTCCCGTTGGCATCCAGGATACGACGATACCCATAATCCAGTCGTTCCAAATAGGTTCGTCCCTTATGAATATCCTGGGTGACGGTTTTAATGCCCGCTTTTTCAAAACCATACGTAATATTGTATATTCGGTTGAAATACCAGGACATGACGATGACCAGGATGATCAGTACAATCGCTCCTGCGGTTTTGAGTATGGTTTTCGCCGAGAACGCAGCCCGATTTTTGATAAACAAAACGATGTTCCATACGAGGATGAAGATGAGAATATAGAGCCCGGCCTGTTTGGTTTCAGCAGCGGCTGAGGCAAATGTAACTGATATCAGCGCATGGTGGATCGTCCATTCCTTCCTGCTATTCATTTGACTCAATACATAAACGGATAAAAAGGCAAAGAAGGCGACCGGAATTTCCATATACCCATCGGTAATAAATGCCGGGGTAAACAGGTAAGCGATCATCACGCCATAAACGATTAAACCGATGAAATATGCGGCGTTGCGTTTTCGCAAGCCCAGATCCAGGAAAAGAAGCGCGGTGGCAATGGGAAAAAGTCCCATGATGTTTCGCGGCACAAATTGAATATCGGGGTTTCTCATGACCTGGTACGCGATGGACCAGTTCGCGGGCAAAAGCTGCGGATAAAACCAGGTGTCCAACGGAAACCGGTTGTGAAACCAATCCGTGGCCCAGCGGTTCCAGGATAGCACCGCGTCATTAAAATAAAAAACCTCCATAAACCGCGACAGCCATATTTTGAAAAATAACGCAATGATAACGATTGAGAGAAAAAAGAGTCCCTGATAAAGAAAATTATGGGACTTAAAAAATAGTCTTATGGAATTAAATATATCATGGATGTTTAGAGAGAAACCGGTTTTTTTGCCGGCGCGGATCCAGGCACCCATCAGCAGCCCCATTTCAATGGCCAGAACCAAATAGACAACCGGTGATTTATAAATTTCAACCGCTGTGAGCAGGTAAACCAGAATGTAATTGGTGACCAGGCTGAAACCAAATGTGTAGACAATCCTCTGGAGTTTACTTTCGGGATGGATTCGCAGATAATGGATAATGACAGCCCCTGGCAGCACGGTCATTTGAAGAAAGGCGATTAAGCCCAGTATGAATAACATCTGATATCTTTATCTTATTTTTATAAAATGGTAACCGCGCCATCGAAAGATCAACCGGTAGGCGCCGCTCGTTATTTTCTCTCGTACGCGGGTGTAAACCTCGGTTTCCGATTTTTCAATCACGGGCATTAAGAGATAATGGATTTCCTTTCCTTCCGGCGTATCGAGGAAATCGAGAAACCGGGGCGTAATCCGTCCGGGTTTTCTCAAATAAAACGGTTTTAATCCCGGTAGGTATCCCAGATATTGGTAGGTGGTGGCGATTTTTCCCGTCAGACCTTCTTTTGCCTGATACGCGTACAAGAGGTCATTCAGTTCCGTATCCCCGATTTTCTTTGTTTTTTGAATCTGATGATCGATTAACGATTGGTTGTTAAACACCGTAAAATTCGCGGCAATGACCAACAGAATCATGGGAACCAGAATCATGAGGACCGGGAGTTTAAACGGACGACATTTTTCGGGCGCCGGGAGTTGGCGTTTTAGAAATTCGAACCCGAATGCCGCTGAATAGGACGCAAACGGAATCGCCGGTGCAAGGTTTCGGTTGTCGTAACTGAATAACAATCCCCACAGCAGGAAATAGGGAATCGAAATGAGCAGGGTGGCACCGCGGGATTCTCGGTGAAAGATCCCCAAAAGGATGAGTGCAAAAATCGCGTAAATGAAGAAACGGAGTTTCGGATGATGCAGGGTGGACAACCGCTCCAGGGCCGAGGACAGCCGTTCCAAATGATGGGGGGACACATTGGCTTTTTGCGTGAGTCCGAATTCCGAAATATCCTGACCGCTTCGAATCTGAATCTCTTTCATCACATACCAGGATGCGGTAATCAGGAGAACGGCGACCAGGGACAGGGCCACAGCGGTTAATACTTTTTTGAAAGACAAGGATTGGCGTCTTTTTATTAAACGTAGAAACGCCCAGATCAAGATGAATCCCAGAAAGAATAATCCGGCTTGTTTGGTGACGGACGCCGCGCAGGCAAAAACAATGGCCATCCGATCGCTCCCCTTTCGCATCGCATAGAAGGAAAGGAAAGCAAAAAAGGAAACGGCAATGTCCACGTACCCACTGACCACATAGGACGGCTCATAAATATAGCCGATTAATGGACCGTAAATAATGAGGGCCAGGAGATAGGCGCTTTTTTTCTCTTTGATTCCAGCCGAAAGAAATACCAATAAGATACCGATCGGGAAAAACGCCATAATGGATTTGGCAAAACACTGGATATCCGTGTTTTGCATCAGCACGTAGGACATGGACCAGTTGGACGGAATCAATTGGGGATAGCGGTAGGTATTCACCGGAAACCGATTGGCCGCCCAATCCAGGGCAAACCGGTTCCATCCCACGACCGGGTCCCAGTGTTCAAATACATCCCCCATGAAATAGAAGAAAAGAAAGACGTACCATACGATCACAGCGCATGAAAGAATAAATAATAAATTGTAGCCCAGGGTACGGGAAGTAATGAATTCGTTCCATGTGTTGGATAGGCGTTTGAAATCCAGGTTGATCGTTTGATGGCCATGGCGGATCCAATACCAAACCAGCGCGATGCCTTCGATAATTAAAAGCAAATAAAGCGTGATCGGTTTATAGATACCTGCGGCTGTCAAACCGAAAACGAGTAAATAATTGATTAATAAACTTAAGGCGAAACAATAAACCGCGTCAATGAGGGGATTTTTATCTTCTGAGATCTTAAATTGTTCTCCTGCCAGTTTTAAAAGGAGAAAGCCCGGGATGAATACCATTTGAAAGAAACTGAGTACGCCTAAAATATACATGCTATTTATAGATGTTATTTTTATAATTTTTATAGTAACCGACGAAACCGAAATCATTGGTGTAACGTTGGAACTGATTCAGATTGAAGTAAGACGCTGAGGATTTTAAAAATTTTCGCTCTAATTTCGGGAAAATCAGAATCGCGGAAACGCGGTTGCGTTCCTCCGGGTTGAGCGGCGAAAAAGAAGCGAACCCAGAATCCAACTCACCATTCAGGTCTTTCCAGAATCGTCTATTCGTATCGTGGACCGTGTCCAGATTGGGAGGGCAAAAAAACAGATGGGGGCGTTTCATTTCCGAATCCATGTACGTGCGAAGGGAAGACGCGTTTTCCATATCTTTGATGGGATCGGAGATAACCAGCAACAGATCGTTTGCGGCGGTGTGTTGATCGATGGATTGCAGCCACGCTTGCGTATGCAATCCTTCGCGGGCAAACCCAATGGCCGTGTATCGCGTAATGCGCAGTTGATTCAATAATACAGCGGCCAATAGAACGACTAAAAGTACTGCATAGATCTTCTTTGCATTCACCCTGTGTTCCCGGATGAATTTCATTAAAGTAATCGTAAAAAAGGAAATTCCCAGGGCAGCCGGAAGGAGGTACCGTTCATCGATGCCGGACCGGGTATACAGAAGCACTTGAGGCCCGGTGATGAGACCGGCAAGAATCAGGGCAAAACCGAGCCTGACCATTTTATCTTTTTTTTCTTTTTTATCTTTGATCTTCGTCCGAAAAGCGATGATTCCGACAACGACCAGTAGAATTACAATCACCCAACCGCCCGTGGCTTTAACGGCATGAGCGGAAGTTTTCATTAATTTTTCCACATTAAAACCCGATTCACCGCTGTAGCGAATTTTGGTCATGGTGACCGCACGGTAAATATGGATCAATTCCCACGCGCAAACCGAAAGTAGAATCATACCGGTGACGGTATTTTTTCTCACCGCTTGCCATCGGGTGAGGGTTGGAATTTCGGAATATGCATAGGTGAGCTCTATTTTCCAGAACACCAGAGCCGGCAGTATCAGGACAAAGCTTTCCTTGCACCAGGAGGTGAGAATGGCGAAAAAGATAAAAAGAATCTCAAACAGAATGCGTTTAGCGCGTGAGGACATTTGAGGATGGGCCTGAAGCCGGGCGCTTTGTGCCATGACCAGGAGCGTGAGTGCCAGCATGACCATCCCCGGCGTTTCATTGGCACCGAGTTTCCACCAGATGGCAGCCTGCTCGCCGATCAGGGTAAACCCCACAAAGAAAAGGGATTCGAGAAGCGAGAACCCGATTGTTCTCGTAAAGAGAAAGAGGAAAAACGAGGTCAATACAGCCAGGATACCGGTGTACACGGACCAGGCAAAAAAATCGGTTCCCAATACGGCACCAACGGCACGCCGGCTCACGGCATAAAAGGGCCGAAATCGCAGTTTCGACCCGAACAATTCACTGAGAAACCCATTGACCTCCCGTGAAACAGTCGTTGTTGCGAGATCTTTTTTCAGGGAAATCAAATCGTGGTCATCGGTCAGATGAAACCCTGATGTTAAGGTCCCGGTAAAAAACAGCGCTCCGAACCACAGAAGGGTAAAGAGAACGAGAATATGCCAATGTTTAATCATGAGCGTTCCCGGATCAGGTAATGGGGACGTCGTTTGGATTCCATGAATAATTTACCGATGTATTCGCCAATGATCCCCATGACGATCAATTGGATACCGCCGATAAACAGGACGCTGACCAGTACGGATGCCCAGCCCGGGATCGCCTGATTGGTAAAGATTTTCATGACAATGGCATATATGCCGTAAATAAATGCCAGAACGGCAAAAAATACACCCAGCATGATCGACAGGCGAAGGGGTTTGAGGCTGAACGAGGTAATGCCGGTGAGGGCAAAGCCGATCATGCGTTTCAGGGAATACTTGGTCTGGCCGGAGAAACGGTCATCCGGGGTATATTCGAATCCGATTTGCTTGAATCCCATCCAGGCGGTGAGACCGCGAAAAAAAAGATGATATTCTTTGATGTCTTTGAGAACATCGACCGCGGAGCGGTCGAGGAGTCTGAAATCGGCCGCACCTTTTTGAATACGGATATCCGATAAGCGATCCATCATACGGTAGAATAGCTGAGATGTTTTTCGTTTCCAGAAGGAGAGACTGGGATCGTCTTGGCGGATGGTGTACACGATATCGTAGCCCTCCAGCCATTGATCGATCAGTTGCGGAATGAGTTCGGGGGGATGCTGAAGATCGGCGTCCATGGTAATCACGCAATCGCCGGTGGCGTGATCCAGCCCCGCTTTCAGGGCATTTTGATGACCGAAGTTTCGAGCCAGGGAAATATAATGAATGTGGGGGTTGAAGTGATGGAGGCTTTTTAAAATATTCAGTGTCTCGTCGGTACTGCCATCATCCACGAAAATGATTTCAAAATCGCGGTATGGGGCCAGAATGTTGACCAGTTTTTCGGTGAGGCAAATAACATTGCCTTCTTCGTTAAACGCCGGGATTACCACGGATATCTTGAAGTGTCGGTTAATCTTATTTTCTGTATGGTCTTTTCCCATATTTTTATTATTTATTTTTTATTTATTTATCGGATTGTGAAATCGTGACATTTTTTACCCATACATCGCGGCCTTCATGGGTTTCCGGGATATATAAATCATTAAAATAAGTGATTCGGATTCTCCCGATGGCATCCGTGTTCATCCGGAAATGAGCGGTGACCGGTTCCATTTTCGACGTTAAGGTCAAATAGGTGACCGATGGGGTTGAAAGGTAGTTATTTCTATCCGGGATTTCGGTTTCGATCTTGATTTTCGAATATTCGTTTTCGGCTTTTGAGCCTTTGGCCATGAATTGAACGGTATAGTTTCCTTTTTTGAAGTGAATAAACGGGGTTTGAATCAAACCGTCCCAAAACAGGGCAATGGGTCGGTCGTCTCTGCCTTCCTGATTAAAGGCATGGCTTTTATTATGGGGATCGATTTTCAGTTTTTGATTCGAAAAAGGAATCGAATGTTCATTTTCCGGCCAGGTTAATGGGCTTTTCTTAAGCGAGACTTTCACCACAATTAACTGATTGGACGGAATCCTGAACGCGAAAAGACCCATTCCCAGGATAATGAATCCGATGCTGAGAAGGATACCTGTTTTTATGGATTTTCTTCGAATGAAACCAGTGAGGCTAACGGTTGCGATAAGAAAAGCGATTCCCATCACAACCAAAAAGGGGCCAATGAGCAGGAGCCAATTAATTTCAACAGTTTCAATCATTCTATAAAAGTTTTTCGGAGTCAAGGAGCGGTTTTTCAAAAGGGGATTGCATCCCCACGCCCCTTGTCTTTTTAAAAATCACCGTGATTAACCCCAATGAAATCCAAAATAAGAGTCCGGCTTTCGCGCCCGGAGGAATCGCATCGGTCAAGCAGAAAAAGAAATGAGCCAGTTGTCCCCAGCCCAGACCCAGAACAGTCATTTTCATCCATCGATCTGAAGCATGTTTCCATACATGGACGCACATAAATCCAGTCGCAATCAGGATGGCCAGGAATGCGGCCGAAGCCGGAATTCCCATTTCTGCGGCAATGTGGAGAAACTGGTTATGAGCATGAGAGAGAAAGAATCGTACTTCCGGGACCTGAATGCGGAAATTGTTCAACCCAATTCCCCATAACGGGTTATCCCGGATAAGGGGAATCGTTAAATCCCATAATTGCAGACGGAACAACAACGTGCCTTCGGCTTGCTTGATGCCGGGCCTGAGCTGAGGGGCATTGGATTGGGTGTAAATTCCAACAGCGGTAATGAAGAGAGCCGTCAAAAGAATAGCTACCGTGATGGCAACAACCTTTTTCTTTTTTTGGATCCATTGAAAAGCAATCAGAAATGCAATAATCAATGTGCTAAATACCAGTCCGGCCCATGCACCGCGAGACTGAGTCAGGATTAATACGCCAAACGTGATCAGTAATCCTAGCGTTGGAACCATGCGTTTCCATCCCTCAGTCATATAAATCATGACCAAAAAGAGAGGGATGACAAGAAGAAGAATTCCGCCGATAACCGTCGGGGCAAATCCCAGTTCGGCGCCGGGCAGATTAAAATCGATGCGGGGAATCCGATCTTTGATCCGCATCAAGAGGTGAAGATGTTTCTCTTTGAAGGTGGGCATTCCCAAAAGACCGACGATGCCAAAAAGAAACCCGCCGGAAAGAAAAAGGAACGTCAAGGCTCGGATTCGTTTTTCGGTTTGGAGCAGAGCCGCCATGCCATAGAAGAAGGCAACGGCAAAAAAAACGCCGGCAATTTTGGGTAAACTATGATCCCAATCGGTCACCCGCAACGTGGTCACCAGCAATGCCACCAGAAAGATAAAAATGGGAACGTCCACAGGGGTTCGTTCCATAAATCGTCCGCAGAGGATTTTCCTTACCGTCCATAAAACCGGAACGATAAGGAAAATCCACCAAAATCGCGTTTTAGGAAAGATAAACAGCGGAGAAATGATGAGCAGTACCAGAAATTGTACTGCATCAAACCATTCGCCCGCTTTTTTATAAATCATCATTAACCATCATCAATCATCAATCATCAATCTTATCAAATTTATCTTCTCTTTTCCCAGGAGGCGTAAATCTCTTCAAAAATGGTCTGCAAATTCTTCGTCAGATCCCAGCCCGGGTAATGGGTTTTCATTTTGGTCAAGTCGGAGATATAACAGATGTGGTCTCCTTCTCGATTCTTATCCACATACTCATAGATCATCGCTTTACCGGAAATGGATTCGATCGTCTTGAATGCTTCCAGAATGGAGATGGAGTTTCCGCGCCCGCCGCCCAGATTGTACACTTCCGCAATGCGCGGGGCTTTCAAAAAGGCATCGATAAACCGCGCGACATCGTAGGAATGAATATTGTCGCGGACCTGCTTTCCCTTGTATCCGAAAACATTGTACTTCTTTCCTTCTGCATTGCATTTGATCAGATAACTCAAGAAACCGTGCAATTCAACACCGGAATGAGACGGGCCGGTTAAACACCCACCGCGCAAACAACAGGACGGCATCTGAAAATAACGCCCGTACTCCTGAACCATCACATCGCCCGCGACCTTGGACGCACCAAAAAGCGAATGTTTGGATTGATCGATGCGGAAATCTTCTTTGATCCCGTTCTGGTATTCCGGATCGGCATAATCCCACCGCGTATCCAATTCATTGAGCTTCAATTCATTGGGGGCATCGCCGTACACTTTATTGGTGGACAGATGCACGAACGGAATCTCCGGGTTGGTCCGGCGGTTGGCTTCCAAAAGGTTCAGCGTTCCCACCGCATTTACGTCAAAATCATCGAAGGGACGCGACGCTGCCAGATCATGACTCGGCTGGGCCGCGGTATGCACGATGACATCGGGCTTCAATACCTTGACAAATTCCACGACCGCGTTTCGGTCCCGGATATCCATTTCATGATGATGAAAATTGGAATAAATCTCACCCAGTCGTTTTTGATTCCACCGGGTGTCTCCCTGCGGGCCAAAAAAATCCGCCCTCATATTGTTATCGATCCCGTGAATATCCCATCCCTGTTCGGCAAAATACGAAACCACTTCGCTGCCGATCAGGCCACTGGATCCTGTAACCAACATTTTTTTCATAGTGAGCTCCTTTTTAATTTATATTTAATCATTAGATAAATGAAATAGCTGTTTGTCATCAAATACCGTTTCCATAAACGGCGCGGCTCTTTTAACAAGCGGTAAAACCACTCCAATCCTCGATCCTGCATCCATTTGGGCGCCTGCTTGAGCGTGCCGGCATGAAAATCAAACGCGGCACCAACGGCCAACATGGCCCCATGAATCTTTCCCAGATGATCGCCAACCCAAACCTCCTGACGCGGACATCCCCGCCCCACCAAAACAATGTGCGCATGGGCGTCATTAATCTTTCGAATATCGGCGTCATCCTCTTCCGGAGTCGCATCCCGAAACCGGTCCACATGAATCCCACACAACTGAACCCCGGGATAATGAGTCTGGATAAATTCGGAAAGGGAACGCAGGGTCGATTCCGTACTCCCGTAAAGATACACATTGAGGTTTTTCTGCGCGGCTTTTTTTAATACGTGAAGCGTCAAGGTCGGCCCATACACACGGTCCGTTAATCCAACCCGATGAAAACGGTTCAACGCCCAGCGGACGGGCTGACCGTCGGGTACCACCATGTCGATTTTCTTGACCCGTTCCCCGACATGCTTCTCTTTCACGGAGGTCACCAGGCCATGAACGGCCAGTGCGGAAACGCCGAAACTTTGGTGCTGCGACGCGTTCTCGACGATGATGTCCGAAGCGGATTCATAATCGACGATCGCATATGAAATACCGAAAAGATTTCTTTTTTCAAATGGCATTGTGAATATATTTTTTAATCTTAAATCAATGTATTATACACGTTTTCGACCCGTTCCGCAATTCGGCGCCAGGTGTATTTCGCTTCAACTTTTTCCTTCCCCGCTTTCCCCATCCGACGCGAAACCGCATCATTCCCAAGTAAGAAGAGAATCCGCTCCGCAATCGGGCCGGGCTCTTGCTCAACCAAAAAACCATCGCGACCTTCGGTAATCACTTCGGAAACTGCCGGAATATTGCACCCAATAACGGGTTTTTCAAAACACCACGCCTCGGCATAAACCCCGCCGAAACTCTCCTGCGTGGACGGGACACACAACAGCGCACAGGCCGCCAAGGCATCGGTCTTCTCCTGCAAGGTCACATTGCCCAACCGATGAATCCGCGGATCGGTAAATTCACGGAATACCTCTTCGGATGGTCCCACCGCAGGCCCAATAAACACAACGTGCGCCTCCGGTTCCTTCTCCCAAACCTGCGCGGTTGCTTTCAACAGTTCGCGATAGCCTTTATACGTATAATGCTGTCCCAAAAAAAGAATAACCGGACCGTCAATCGAATGCTTCTTTAAAAAATTTTCCGGGTCAGCATGGTCTTCCAATACCGGGCCATGCCCAATCACATGTACCCGCTCCCCCGCCGCCCCTAAACCGATCAGGATCTCCTTCTCGGCGTCGGTCAAAGCCAAAAGCGCATCAGCCATAAGATAAAGATGATGAAAGGCGCTGTATTTTCGACCCACCCACCGCGGGTGATGCACCGGCGTTAATACAAAGGGAATGCGATTGCGCCGCGCCGCTTTGTAAGAGGCATAGCTGATCCCTTCCCTACCGATACGCACATTATGCACGATATCGCTCATCTCGGCAAACGGTCTCAAATGCCGTTCAATGACTGCGGCAATCGGACGCACCGGCGGATACCCCACCATCATCAACGGATAATAGGCCGCAGCAAAAGGAGCCATAAACGTTTTCTCACACAGGCACATCCCCATCCGGTGAACCTTAACCCCATCGACCACGTAATCGTTCTCTTCCGAGGGCGCTGCAACCGTCGTTCCTGTCAGCCAATCGGTTCGGTTATCATCCCAATGAGACACCACCTGAATTTGATGACGGTCCTTGAGTTGTCTCGCCAATTGATGCTGATGAATCTGCGCCCCGCCCGTAGAAGGAGGATACGTGGTTAACGAATATAAAAGATTCATGATTTTTTATTGCCTCCGGCGGCCCGCTTTTTGAAAAAAGCGGGGCAAAAACGTTTGGTTAGGCGTAACCATTTTTTGATTTTTTAAATTTAAAGGCTTCTGCTCTTTATGAATAATGGCTAATATTGCCCCTAGCATGATCCACAAGAAAATCCCCGTGGGCGGCGATTCCAAAATGTCAAAGAAAAATGCCATTCCATGCCAATAGATGACTCCCGCCAATAAGGCAATCAATAACCGCCGGTCAAACTCCGATCGACATTTTTTAACGTGACTGAGCCCATAAAAAAAGATCCGGGCATTAATGAATAAGAATAGTAATAAACCGAAAAACCCCATTTTATACGTAATGGCCATTAAATGATTGTGCGGCGGAACCGGACCCGTCAGATTCCCCATCGCTCGCAATAATGACACCGGTTTGCGCCAGATGACGTAATCGATCTGTATGCCATATCCCCACCCAAACACCGGATACTCTTTAATCTCATGCCAGGTCTGCTTCCATAAATTCAACCGGAACTTGATATTCGCCGCCGGCATGGTCCCCTCCCCGCCCCGCGTGACCGACGAAACCTTCTCCTGCAACGATGATAATTTGTTTTTTTGAACGCCCAAATCAAAGTAATCGATAATAAAAAAGGAAACAACGATCAGCACAAATATGAGGAAAAAGATTTTAAATTCCTTTTTCAGGAGAATACCCAGAAAAATGAATGCCACCAATAACCCGACCCATGCCGCCCGAACCTCTGCCATCAACACAAACAAAAAAGCCAGGTAAATGACCAGCCCCAGGATCAATTTTCGCTGCTTTCGAACAAGAGTGTAAAAAGAAAAGCCTGCGATGACGATTAAGCCACAATACAGTCCGATATTGGGCATTTTGACGTCAAGGACAGCTTGCCGAAACGCCCTCTCAGCCGGAATGCGGAAAAAGAAGAGAACCGAACAAATGAACAACAACACCCCCACCGCAGGCAAAAGAAAACGAAAGAAAACCCGGAGTTTCTCTTTTCCATTTAACAGACTTAACGCAATGAACAATAAGACGCTGTATAAACAGAACACGATATCCCGAAACGCCACCGAACCATTCCCCATGACCCCAACGGCCGTGTACAGGACTCCCAATCCGAAATAAACGGCAATGGCAACCGCCAATCCGGAAGGCAAAGGAACGGTCCAATCCCGCCACAGCGTCTTCCACTTTTTGACGAATAATAAAAGAACCGAGGCAGCAATCGCCATCTCGGTTACATAGAGCGGAATCCCTTTCACATTGACGGCCAATAACGAAAAACTTCGCCCAAAAGCAATGGTGCCTAACATCAAAAGCAACAACGGGGTATCCGACACTTCCATTTCAAAGGGAAAAAACGATAAACTACACAATAACATTAACGCCAGCAATCCGATTTGAAAGAGATCCCCCGAAAAACTCACAAATAACGATGCTGCCATCGAAAGACATATTAAACCGATTAATGCAAATTGAGAACCCTTGTTCTTTAAACCCGTCACTAGTTTCGCTGTTTTCGTTGCTTTCATTGTCACCAAATCTCTTCTATTTCTATTATTTCTCTTATTTCTCTTAATAATTCTTTTTTAATAATTCGCTTCGAACCCATACGTATTCCCCACAGCCACTGCCATTGATCCGGGTCCAATTTCCTGTGCGGCCCAGATCACTCACCAATGGCCAGCGCTTCAATAAGGTTTTATCTACATATACCATATTGATTTCGGTTGCTTTCATGAATTCATCAAACGATGCCTTCTTAAAAAAATGATGCACCCGATACGAGTGATCGGATTGGTCACTCAAATAAAGTTCAAGATAATTTCCTCCCTGGATATTCTCCGGCATGAATGACTCCAGCAGATGAACATCGCCCTGAACGCCGATTCCCCGGATCGTTAATACCCGGGTAATATACGAACAGGATTTTTCTATCTTTTTGGGTAAGATCCCGAATGAGCCACTGGCCTTCCACGGAATCCACAACAGGACAACCAACACAATCACCGCTTTGACCATGAAATCGACTGTTGGAAGTCGCGTGTCAATCCAACGGGGCATGTTCCATATGAGTAGGCAAAAGATGATACCAAAAAGCATCAAGAGATAATGGGTGCGGGGAAAGATCACAATTATCCCGAATAACGCGGGCAAAACTCCCAATATCGCCATCCCGTATAGCCATTTGTCGTTCTCCCTCAACATGCCCCTCGGTTTTTGTTTTACCATCTTCCATATAAAAAAAACCACGGGGATCATGAACAGAAAAAGGATAAAATACTTGATGATCCGCTTTGCCGGAGGATGATAATGATAACTGAAAAACGGGAATAATTGATAAAAGAATGGAAATGGAAATTGCCTGATATTCATCGATATATGTCGGACCACTTCGCGAGGATTGTTTAAAAATGCCCGCACCAACGAACGATCGGTATCGAATTTTTGAAGCATGACTTCCCGCCAATTGGCCCAGGTATCGATATTTTTAAGTTCCCCGGTTTTCTGCATGTTAAAACCGTAATGCTGACCAAACGCAAAAATACTGCGCTGACCTCGGGTAGGATTTTTGATAAAAAAAACAAACGCCACCATGATCAACGGAAGAACAACGACCCAACCGTATTTTAAGATCTTTTGTTTAGGGATTTTATCTTGATATGTTTTATAAGTAAAAAAGATAGTCGAACAAACCGTAAACAAAATCAAAGACATGGTAAATTCCGGTCTCGAATACGCCAGTATAAAAAAGCCAATCAGAGCCATTCCATATTTAGCGAGATTTTCTTTTACCGATAATATCCCAATGAGCATCAAAAGAAAAATAGCGAGCGCAAAACGCGTGACAAAGGGCCAGGAAATCACATTCAAACCGGTCACCAGGAAAAAAAGCGAAAAAAATGAGGCTGAAAATGGACGCCGTCCCATTTTCCGAAAGAGAATATACATCAATAGCGGATTAATCGAGACCAATATCGCATAATTCCAGCAGTATGCCAGGATCAAATTCGGGGTCAATGCAGTTAGCAGCTTTAACCATAAAAAATAAAAACCCCCATCGCGAAATAAATACCCCATGCGAAACGCGGCACCCATGCTGAGGTAAAACGATTCGTCCGCAAACATAAGATCCACAATGTGCGTGATATCATAGGTGATCTTTACACAGGCTAACAAGATGATTGAAAAGAAAAATAGGTCTTCCCATACGAACACTCGGGTTTGATTTTGATCTTTATTTTTAAATATATTGTTAAACAAAATCATACTCATTACTCGAATCTCCATTTAAACGAGGGGCGATCAACGGAAAATAACTGGCGGGTCCGGGGGATATCTTCCTCATGATTCATATCATCAACATAAACCGCATACGCCAGGGGGCTTTGTTGAAAATACGCCCCACTGAGAAATTTTTCGGTTAACCTCACCATATTTAACGGCCATTTGAGTAACCGGATATAACCGGGCGCGGCATTCAGCAATTGGTGCCGTTCCGCTATGGCCCGTGGGTTAACACTCAGGTTCTTTCCCGTCACCGTAAACGCCGATAAATAACGTTTCACATGGGCAACAGTGTACCCATGCTGTAACACTCGGACCACAAAATCCAGATCACCGGCCGCCCGCAGTGTGGGATCAAAAATAACTCCATTATCAATGATTTGCCGGCGGAAAAACATCGTGCAGGTTAACACATACAAATGAGACGTTAATAGATACGGTAACCGCGGTTTGTATCCTTTTCGAAACGCCACCAGAGAACCGTCGGGCCTTGTCAACAGCACATCCCCAAAAAGCATGTCCACGTCAGGATGTTCATTGAAATAATCACAGACAAATGCTAATGTCCCCGGCAAATACTGTTCATCGCAATTGAGGTATCCGAGAATATCGCCACTGGCAAGCACTAATCCTTTATTCAACGCATCATACATCCCGCTATCGGGCTCGCTCACAGTCCGCCATTGTGGCTTCCCGGAAAGCCATTCCACGGTTCCATCCGTCGATCCGCCGTCGATAATAATATGCTCAAGATCAAACTTTTTGTCCGGGTTTTGATCGGCAATCGATGAAACCGCGCGCTTGAGATGTGCCAGCATATTAAAACTTGGGGTGATGATTGAAAGGTTCATGCGATTGCCTCCGGCGGCCAGGGGACTTTTTTGAAAAACCGCCCCCTGGACCCCCGAAAAACTTTTTTATTTTTTATGATATAATCTTCTTAATATTAAGGTATTGTTTTTTCCGATGATCTTGGATAAAAAAAATCGAATATTGGCAATCATGGAGGGACAACGATTCGTGAGTAAGAACAAAACGTATTCTCTACTCCATATGCCGAAATACAGGCGAACGATTTTGGATACCTCACCAATTGACCGGTTCATGTACTGCGTACTGACTCCGCCTTTTCTGAAATTGACGCCATGAACATCCACTTTAGTGAAAACCACGCCGGCTGTGATCATCCGCAAAAAATAGTCGTAATCGGATGCGAACCGGTAATCGGTACTGAACATACCGAGCGTCTCAATCACCGACCGGTGAACAAACATGGCCTGATGAGAAACCGTCATGCCTTTCCAATACTTCAATTCGGAGATCTGCTCGG
Source organism: Candidatus Omnitrophota bacterium (assembly GCA_050258455.1). GTDB lineage: Bacteria > Acidobacteriota > Aminicenantia > UBA2199 > UBA2199 > JAKAGC01. The sequence continues at coordinate 48,739 of JBLMYT010000017.1, forward strand.
TTCTGGTCTCAGAGGATAGTTCTTCGTCATAACTGTAGTAATCACAGTAAATGACCCGATTTTCCAGAGATTCGGTAATACTCGAAATTTTCTCCTTGACCTTTTCCAGTATATGGGGTTCATACCAATCATCGGCATTCAAAAACGCCAAAAAGGAGCCCGAGGACTTTCGGATCCCCTTGTTCATCGCATCAAATATCCCCCTGTCCGGTTCGCTGATCCAGGATGTAATCGCATGATCGTAAGCGCGGATAATATTTAATGTCCCATCCGTCGAACCGCCATCAATCACAATGTATTCAAAATCAGTACACGATTGGTGAATGACGCTTTGAATGGTCTGCTCCAGATGCGTTTCGCCATTAAAGACCACCGTGATGATACTAAAGAGCGGCGAAGATTTTGAAGATTTCATGGTATTTTTCGGCCATTGTTTTCAGGCCGAAATGAGTTTCGGCGTAGGACCGGGCTGAACGAGACAGGGCGTCTCGGGTTTCAGGATCGTTTAATAATTCCACGGCTTTATCGGCGAACAGGTTCGTATCAAATGGCTCAATGAGATACCCGCTGATGCCGTTTTGAATGACGTCCGTGCAGCCGCCAATGGCAAAGGTAATACACGGCGTACCGCACGCAATGGATTCGACCAGAACCAGCCCCAAACTGTCCGCACGGGTGGGATAGATAAATAAATCGGACGCACAAAACAGCGTCCGAATCAACGTCTCGCTGTGAAAGTGACCGATTGGATGAAGCGTTAAATTCTTTAAATGCTGCAACCCACTCAAACGCCCTTTGCCGAGCACCAACACCTCAAGTCTGTGCTTGCCCTGGATTTTGGAATCGATGGCCGTTAAAATATCGATCAGCAACTGCCCGCCTTTCCATGGACTGTGTTCCAGGTCATCGGCGCTGGAAAACATCAACACCCTGGCGTTGGCGTCAAGATGTAAGGCTTTCTTGCAGGACGTTTTGTCTAACGGTTTAAAAAAGTCCAGGTCCAACCCATGGGTAATCCGATGAATGGGTTTGTTTTCAAATACCGGGCTTTGCCTGGCCTGATCCGCCATCCACTGCGATGGGGCAATCATCCGGATATTCGCATTTTTATATATATTCTTCTTTCGCTTTAACAGCCATTTCCCGGTATTCCATCCAATGTGCGGGTAAATAGCTGTTTCATGGCTGCCGCTTTTTAACTGCTTCCACGATTCATCTCCAAAGGTATGGGCCGCATTGGCGGTAAATGGCCACATGTCGTGCAACGTCCATACCACGGGTGCCAGTCGGGACAAATCCCGGATCAGCGATGTTTTAAAATATCCCCCATGCGTGACATGCAAACTGATGACGTCCGGTTTTAATTCGTTGACCTTTTTTAAAATGAAACGGGTGGAAAACGGAAAATAGACGTATTGCAACCCCAACCGGTTCAATAGCTTATTGGTCATAAACTCGATAAATAATTTCACTTCTCGAACCGTTTCACTCGGGCTATCGATGGTGGGAAAGACACGGGCATCGGAAGATAACTTTTTTCCGACAATAAAATAGTTTTCCGTATGAAAATACCGTTCCAATCCCTGACTCAATCGGTACGCGGCAATTCCCGCGCCCCCTTCGATGTCTTTCAGGTTGATGAATACGATTTTCATTTAGTTTATTATTTTTAATATTTTACTGTTTTCACTTTATGCGCTGAACCCAGAAGGAACTGAGTTTATGCTTCGAAGGATCGAAAAACGGAAACGCCTGGCTCAGTTTTTCATGGTACATGCGCTGCATGTAATGCCCGGCCCACATCACCCGAAACGAATCGTTAAATAACATAAAGGCATGAACCATGTAGGATTCATTCCAGAACAACCTGGCATCCCTGACCCACTCTTTCCAATAATTATTGGGAATCAGTATGTCATGCCAATGAATATAGGTATCTTTCTTTAATCGGGGAATGATTTCCAGAATTTCGCAGTTCACATCGCTTCCGATTCGACTCACATGGGATGAATCGATAAACAACAAATCCGTTTCCTCAAAGAATGAAAGATCCATGTCCTGGAGTTTTCGGTTAATCAATTCGAAATGATCTGCCTTTAAATTTTTAATAAAATCATTGGGATAAGGTTCGATCGAATAAAACTGCGACGGGTATCCCTCGTGACGGTTCCGGTCCAACGCCTTCATGCTGATTTTGGTGGATTCCCCGGCTCCGATTTCAACCATGACGCGCGGCTTTTTGATTCGAATCATGCAGTATAGCACAAAGGCATCCATAAGCGATAAACCGCTGTTGGTTTCGGGCGTGTATTCATCGATATATAAAGAAAACACATTCTCTAACAGGGATAATTGGTCTTCCCCGTTCATATTGAGGCCGATACTCGCGAAGGTCTTTTCAAATACCCCTGCGTGCAATTCAGCGGAAGGCGGAATCGGGGAATTATAATCCGCCGGTGTAACATGGATATTGAAATGTTTCTCAAAAAAATCAAATCGTTTGACCAGGAACTTACCGATTCGATGATTGATTCTCTGTGTGATTGTTTTTCCTTTCGTCATTTTTTATTTTTTATTTTTTTATTTCTTGTTTCTTATTTTTCCTTGATTGAAAATAAGATTTTAATCATGAATTTAATGGACCACAAAACAGGAACGCACCGGTACAGTTTCTCTTTTAAAAAGATGCGTAAAGGTTTAGTCCCGTGCATGGCGTTTTTGGTAAGGACCAGGAATAGCCGTTCCTCGAGAAACCGGCTTAACGCTTCACCGTCATAGTTACGATGACGACGGTTGGCTTCCGCTAAGGCGTCGAACCATTCAATCACATCGTCGATGAATCGGGGTTCCCGGTTGTTGATGTTTAAGGTTTCATACCCCAGATCGCGGTGAACCCGGCGAAGCGGGTGATTCTTTAATCGCAACCAATCCAGCGAAATATCATCGATTTTTTCTGCTGCCGCATGCTGCAAATCAAAGGTTTGCCGCGTCACACTCCGGTCATGGATCCGGTACCTGAAAAGGATTTCGGGAATATTTGCCAGTTCGAAATATTTTCCGGCACGCTGAAACAGATCCCAGTCCTCCGAATGTCCCAGTGTTTCATCGTAACGTAAATCGTATTCATCGAGAAGGTCTTTTCGGATCATGAGTGCCGGATGAGGAAGACAGCATTCAAAGAGCATTTTCACTTTAATGTCCGCGGAATGAAGGGGGTATTTCCATACGCTGTCTTTTTTGTGGTTTGTGTTGTGGAACACGGCCACATCGGAGCCGCACGCAACGACGTTCGGGTAAAGGTCCATGAATGCCACCTGTTTTTCGAACCGCTCGGGCAAACTGATATCATCGGCATCCATGCGGGCAACCAGCGGTGTGTTGATCCGGTTCAGGCCTTTGTTGAGGGCTGCCACTTGCCCGATATTTTGAGGGAGTTCCACGAGTTCGATACGGGAATCGGTGTAGGATTTAACGATCTCTCTTGAATTATCGGTCGAGGCGTTATCGATAATGAGGAATTTAAATCCGCGATAGGTTTGGTTTAAGATGCTGTCAATGGCTTCCCGTAAAAACGGGCTGCCGTTATATACCGTCATCAGGACAGTTAATTTTTTCATTTTCGATGGTTCATGTCGTTGATAAACAATTGCAGCCCATCCTCGATGCTGCGCAAGCGAAAACCGGACGCCCGGCTGAATTTACTCGTATCCAGATTGGATTTCAAAGGGCGAGGCACCATGTTGACTGGTGGGGTTTCAAGTTTTTCGATGGTTTTGTTGGTGATTCCTGCCATTTCGATAAATTTTAAGGCCCAATCGTACCGGTTAATATAACCGGGGCCGACGATGTGGTACAAACCGAAATGATGATGCGCGATTAAATCCATGATCGCGGCGGCAAGGTCTGCCGCGCATGTGGGGTTCCCGTACAGATATGCCGGAACCCGGATCGAATCGATCGAATCGTTCTCCCGGAGCGTTTGCACTAGGTGCATGAGGAAATTAGGGGTGCGGGTTTCGGGATCCCATCCGAACACGTTGGTGGTCCGAGCAATGATGTAGTGGTCGAGGTGTTGGCGGATATAATTTTCGCCTTCCAGTTTGAACTGACCGTAGAGGTTGAGCGGGTGCGTGGGATCGTCTTCTTTATACGGCGGATTTTCGCCATCGAATACATAATCCGTGGAGATATAGACAAACACAGCATGATGCGCTCGGCACCAGTCCGCCATGACCTGCGTTGCCTGAACGTGGTATTGGCGGCCCAATTCCGGGTTTTCTTCGCAGAAATTAACGCCCCCGGCCAGACCGATGGCATTAAATACAACGGTGGGTGAGACCCGCTCTAATAAAGCGGGTATTTTTTCAAAATCCAATTGATTAAACGAAATAAATTCTCCGGATGATCGGGAATAACAGGTCCCTTCATAAGGGATATGTTTTTCCCGGCACAACCGGACGACGTGTTGGCCGATCAGGCCGTTGGCTCCCAGAATTAAATACTTCGGTTTGGTCTCGTTCATTGACTGTTATCGATTTTTATCGATCTTTCCGGTCCCAGGAATAGGGAATATGGTTTTCATAGGGATCCGTGCGTTTGGCTTCGGTGTCATCGTGGGGAAGGTCGATGATGTTGCAGACCATGGCCATTTCCGTGCCCATGCATTTGAATCCGCTCCAGATATGGGGCGGGACAGTCACGCGCACGTAGTTGAGGTCGCCCATGAATATTTCCTGGACGACGCCCCGGGTCGGAGAGCCTTTACGGTCGTCATAGAGGACGAACTTGATCATGCCGTTGAGGACCACATAGTTTAACGTAATCTTTTCATGGATATGCCATCCTTTGACAACGCCGGGGTAGATGGTGCTGCAATAGACTTCCCCAAAGCTCTTGAACTCTTCGTCGGAAGATTTCATGATATGCATGACGGTTCCCCGCTCATCGGGGAAGCGTTTTAAGGGTTTGATGATCACATCGTGAATTAATTTTCGGTCCATTGAATGCCTCGTTCGCACGCTTTTTGGGAATAATCATTGATTTGTTGAACGGCGAAATCGTAGAGGTTTTCTTTTTTTGAGAATTTTTTATACCAGTCCACGGTAAAGGCGACGGTTTCGGTCAGGGTCAGGGTTGGGCGCCAGTGGAGGTGATGGCGGGCTTTGGCGATATCGAGGGCCAGGAGGGTGGCTTCATGGAATGTGGTCGAGGTCGAGAGATCGATCATGGAGCCGCTTCCCCAGGCGTGGATGATTTTTTCGGTTAATGTTCCGACTGTCACGATATTGGATGGTTCGGGGCCGAAATTCCATCCATTGGAACGGTCGCCTTCCGAATGCATTTTCGCCCCCAGCCAGAGGTAGCCGGATAGGGGTTCCAGGACGAATTGCCAGGGCCGGGTGGCATTTGGGTTTCGAAGTTCGATGGGGTTTTCGGCGAGAAGAGCGCGCATGATATCCGGGACAATCCGTTTTTCCGACCAATCGCCGCCGCCGATCACGTTTCCGGCGCGGGTAGACGCCACCGTAGGGGAACCGGGAATTTTAAAAAACGATTCGCGGAAGGAGTTGATGGCCAATTCGGCGCATGCTTTGGAGGCGCCGTAAGGATCAAGCCCGCCCAGTTCATCGGTTTCGCGATACCCCCATTCCCATTCGACATTTTTATAGCATTTATCGCTGGTAATCATGACCGCTGTCCGGATGCCCGGTGTTTGGCGGATGGCTTCCAGGACATTGACGGTTCCCATGAGATTGGTTTGAAAGGTATCGGCCGGGTCGTCGAAGGAATGTTTGACCAGGGCCTGAGCTGCGAGGTGAAAAATGATTTCGGGTCGAATGGTTTCCACCAGCGCCATCAATTTTTTCTTATCCCGAATATCACAGATATGATGATGGATCTTATGTTCCAGACCCGTCACCACAAAATTATCATCAGGGGTTCGGGGAGCGAGTGAGATACCGTGAACCTCGGCGCCCAGGGTTTGAAGCCAGAGGCTTAACCAGGAGCCTTTAAAGCCTGTGTGCCCCGTTACCAGCACTTTCCTTCCATTATAAATATTTTTAAACATTTTTAAACCTATTACTCAACCTCAAATAAACTAGCCTAAAATAAAAAATTTTAAATTCTCCAAAATAAAAAGTTTTTGGTCCAACCTTTTTTCAAAAAGGTTGGTGGGCTGCGCCCACACCCGATTCAGGCCTTCGGCCATCCTGAAGGCTCCTGTTGGTAGTCATAAATATTGAAGTATAAGTCAAAGAGTCAGTAAACATCAATTCTTCCATTCTTCCTTGGGCGTTTGGGTCGCCTTCAGCTCAATAACTTACCACAATTTCCAGCTTGCTTGGCCCTGCTTCCAGAGTTTGTTCAAATGGTTGAGGTCGCGTTCGGTATCCACGCATTCCCAGAAGCCGTTGTGTTCATAGACCATGACCTGCCCCTGTTTGGCGAGGAATTCGAGAACGCCGAATTCGAAATCGCATTCTTTATCGGGTTTTAGATATGATAGTAATTCTTTATTAAAGACCATGAAGCCGCCGTTGATGATACCGGAGGAGACCTGGGGTTTTTCTTCGAAGGAGTTGACGTTGCGATCGTTGATCACCAGTTCGCCGAATCGGGAGGGTGGGCGAACGCCGGTAAGGGTGAGCATTTTGCCGTGCTCTTTGTGGAAGGCGAGTAATTTTGCGATATCCACATCGGAGACGCCGTCGCCGTAGGTCAGCATATTCACATCCGCATCGAGGTAAGGTTCGGCGCGTTTGATTCGGCCGCCTTTGAGGGTATCGGGTCCGGTATCCAGGAGCGTCACTTTCCATTTTTCGCTGTTATTCGGGCCGGCATAGCTGAGGCTATTATCGGCCAGATCAATGGTAAAATCATTGGTCAGCATGTGATAATTAAAAAAGTACTCTTTAATTTTCACGCCCTGGTAACCGAGCAGAATGATGAATTCATTAAAACCGAAATGGGAATACATTTTCATGATATGCCATAGAATCGGTTTTCCGCCAATGGTGACCATGGGTTTGGGGATACTTTCGGTAATGTTTCCCAACCGCGATCCGTAACCGCCGGCTAATATTAATGTCTTCATTTGGGTTCTCTTCTTTTATTATTAAATACTTTAAACGCTTCGTGTTAATTTTCGTTTGAGTGTTCGGCGGGCGAATGGTTTATTAAAATTTTTTAAAAACCAGATCACCTTTCGAATCCAGCGTGAATTCCCCTTGCCCCGGTAGGTAAAATCGAGCATATCAAAAGCTTGACGGTAATAATCGAAAATGGAATATTCAGTGTAAAACTTCTCAAAAAGTTTATTCGCGGTTTCGGAATTTCCGACGCGGTATTCCAGCTCGATGCGTTTGATCAAGTCATCCATAAAATAATGGGGGTTGACATCGCCGTCAAAGCCTTTGAGGAGAGGTGCGGCCAGGGATAAATTGGTTTTGGTTTTGCGGGAAAACAGCGCTCGGAGGAACAGGGCTTGCAGGTGCCAACGAATCATTTTCCCAGGGAAAAAATCCAATAAACTGATAAAATCCACCAAAGCGATGGTTTTATTAAAGAGCTTTTTGAGAAGTCCGGTGGATTCTCGGGACGAAATCGTGTCCAAGATGGCGTTGGCTTGCTCGATGTCTTCCAAAAACGCATACAGGATCGAGATATAAATCTTCTTATCGATCATTCCGGACGCACGGTCTTTGAGCACGGTTGCAAACAGTTGGCTCACTTTTTGGAGGGATTGGCCGTGGGCCAGGGGCAGGTGTCTGGAAAGGATTTCGCGGTAATCCTCGTGTTTTCCCCACGAGTATTCGCCCAGGATCCGCCGGAATTGGACGGGCGAGTCGGCGATGACCCGATCCAGCACTCCGTGAAAGATGGTTTTTAACCCAACGGGGGTGACGATAATGGGTTTACTTTGCTTCAATGCCAGAAGCGCGACCTGGGAATTGCCGCGGTTGACCACGATATCGGCTTGTTCCAACAAGGGTTCGATGGGGAACCGGGGATCCAGGATATGGGCATTGGGGAGCATTTTCCGGATGTGATACAGCGACTCGTCGGTTTCAATGGGGTGGGGTTTGATAAACAATTGAAAGTTCTCGGCCAATCCTCCGGAAACAATTTCCAGAATTTCGCGACGCACGTTTCGGGTTTCCAGGCTGACCATGTCCAATTCCTTTAATGATCCCAGGATCAGGACACAGCATTGGAGTTCCGAACGGACTTTATATTGGGACCGGATATTGAACGTATCGCGGGGTCGGGCGGCTTTATCTTCGTAAAACGGCCAGCCGGTGACCATGATATTTTCTCCGGGTATTCCCAATTCCCTGAATTTCTCTTTTTCAATATCCGAAGCCACGCCCAGGTAATCCACGGGTAAGAAGTAATGATTGATTATTCCGTCATTTAATGCCAGTTGATTGACTTCCTCGATCGAGACAATGGGAATGGACCGGCTGATGGCTTCGTAAACCAGGTGAAGCCGGAACGGGTTGGGGTAAGCCATGGATAAAAACAACATGCGGACGCCCCTTTTCCATACTTCTGCGGGTAAGCGGTTATTTTCGATGATGACCCGGTCTTGTTTGTCGATCACATTTAAGGCTTCCATTGCGGTTTCGCTTAACCAGGGCTCCACAATGACCATAAACCGGAAGCCGGGTAAGCTTTTGCGCAGGATTTCGAGGTTCCGCATATGGACAATTCCGGTGGGGTAAAATAAAACAATCGGTTTATATTCTGTTTTCATCATATTGAATTCGCATTATCATTTCGTATTTTAGTTTTATTATTTTCTTAGTATTTTCCAAGTAATTTTTTTAGTTTGTATTTGATCTTATCCCAGAGCGTCATGGTTTCGGTTTGCCAGTCGTTTTGTTCCACGATTTTCCGGAAGGGGTGATTGCCTTCGGCGTATGAATTTTCATTTAAAAATCCCTCGAGTTTATTGAGGGCATCGTTCATGCCGTGGGCAAATTCCCGGAAGGTGTTGATATTCATCACCATTCGGTAGTCTCGAAAGTGGATATGAATCGCGTCGATGACCGATTCTTCCTGGAGTTCGATTTGCAGACGGTTGGGATAATATTTGCTTTCATGGGGTTTGGGGCTTTTTTGAAGGGGTAAGGTTTGGCGTTTCAATCCGCCAGCCACCAGTAATCCATCAAAGACTTCCTGTTCTTTATATGAGGGGTGTTTCTTTAAGTATTTCTTGATTTCTTTGGCGCTGTCTTTAATCACATCGATAAATTCGAAAAATTCTTCAACGCCGAACATGAGGCGGATTTCTCTAAAATGAATATGCACATTCTCCGAGAGGTCTACAAATAACCTGGAGTTATGCAATTCGCGTTCGGGCAGTTGTTTGTGGGCGAGTATTTTTTTTATGGCTCCCATTTTTAAACCTCAGCGTTTTTTTTCGTTTTCAGTGTCAGTAGTTTATTTTTCAGAGTTTTCAACCGTTTGTATAATTGAAATTTACAGGTGGGTCGATATCGGTTGATAAAATGATGGTTTTCAGCGTCTGCGGCCCAACGGTCCAGGTAGCCGCTGAACTGATATTTGTATTCGGTTTTGGAGTCGAATTCTTTGAGCAGGACTTCGGCTTTGCGGAGGGGCTCGGAATCGGCGAAGGTTCCGTCGATCACGATGCATTTGACGGTTTTTTCTCCCGAAGCCGCGTGGGCGTAATAGCGGTGATGGCCATTCACGATATAGTACGCGTTCTCCTCGTGGGTGACCACGATGGGGGCGATGTATTTTCTTTGTCTGATCGTTTGGGTGAGATGTGAAATGTATTGCATGTCCGGTTTCATCTGGTCAAGGATATCCGCGTACCATTTGGATTTGATTTTCTCAACCGGGATATGGGTAACGGTGCGATCCGGCATTATTCGTCGTTTATCGTTTTTGTTTATCGTCTTCGTTTATTTTCTTCGCTTTTAAGCGTCAGGTGAACGATCTGATGTTTTTTGAGGCGCGGCTTATAGGTATTTTTTACATCGAGTTCGTTAAAGAGAGCATTGATTGTTTCCTGGCTTACGGATGATTTGATGGCGTAGAAGAAGCCGAAGTCGCTTTTTCGGTATTTCTCATAGAACGGGTAGGGATAATCGCGGAGGATGGTATCGAATCCTGCAAATTTGAGCATGTGGAGGAGGGCGAGTTCGGAGGGGGTGGTTACCAGTTCCTGGAAGCCCATAGAGTCTTTATCGGGGTTATCGTATTGCAGTTTGAGAATGGGTTCCGGTTCTTTGGAAGCGTAGGTGCTGATGAGGAGCATGGACCGGGTCATGTCGCCCAGTTTTTTAATCACGTCGATCGGTGAAGACAGATGGTAAAGGAGACCGTACATCAGTGTAATATCAAACCCTTCTTTGGCAGGATCGATGTCCTGGATGTTTTGAATTTCGAATTTACAGTTGGTGTAGTTGAAGTAGGTTTTGATGAGGTTGGCGCGGTGGATAGCGTCTTTTCGAAGATCGATGCCTTTCAGGTATTTAGCGCCTCGTTTGAGGAATTCAAAACCGTAGAATCCGTCCCAGCAACCGGTATCCAGCACGCGGGCGCTGTTCATGCCGCCCGGAATCACGTGGGAGGCGATTGTTTGAATCGAGGGCATCAGGGTGTCGATGCGCCATTGGTGCCACTGTTTGTGCCAGTCTCTGAACAAGGAGACGTCGAGGCCGGGTTCCAGTTCATACGGATGACGCCAGTCGGTAATTTTTAATATTTCTCTTTTAGCTTCTTCTTTATTCATCATTTTTGACAGCATTCTTTGATATAATCGTAAAACAGTTCCGTGTAGCGGGAGGGGAATACGTAATCTTTAAAGACAGTACCCAGGTGGTTTCCGTTTTCGTGTTGGTCAATGATCCATCGCATGGCCGAATGTAAATATTGGGGATCGTCGATATAGTAGGCGGCGGAAATCGTATCCGGGGTGATATCATGGACGTGGGGAGCGTCCAGGTGATTGTACCGTTTCCATTTATCGTAGAGAGCAACGGGGATACCGTTGAGGAGAGATTCCTGAATAATCGTGGAGGAGAAGCTGACCACCAGGTCGGCTGCGCTGAGCGTATCTTCGAATGTTCCTTTGTTGCTGATGGTCACATTCGGCGGCAGATCGAGGAGGGTTTCGATCTCTTTGGGGGTGATGGGTTCGCCGGGGTGAATGCGGACCACCAGGTGGGTGTCGGGAATTTTGGCAACGGCATGCATCACGTCCCGGAGGCTGGCCAGGAGTTCGTCGAGGGTTTCCAGAACGTAGAAGCGGCAGCTTTTCCGAGACTTCATGGATGGCGCGTAAACGATTATTTTTTTCTCGAAAGGGATATGCGGAAAGAGGGTGATGCGTTTTTTTTCGCGGGTCGTGATATCCACTCTCGAGAAAATCAGGTTCGCGGTTTCCATGATTTTTCCTTTATAGCCGGCCCACTTCATATAGCCTGCCGTGAGAGGGGATTGGGCAGCCGCGTGATCGAAGTCGTCCGTGACCTGGGCGCGGCCGATGTGGTATTCTTCGATTTTGGCGTATTCGTTTCGGGGAACGAGGAGTCCTTTTTGCGGAATGACGATGGCGGGAATGGCGGACTTTCGGGCCAATTCCCCCCAGGACTGGAAAAAAGCAGTAGCCACCGGAGAGATCACGATGCCCGGTTTGAGGTTTTCCAATATCGTTTGCTGGCCGCGGGCAAGCCGGCAGAGGTAATACAGATACATCAAGAGATCATTGGTGACGTTTCGATTCCACGTTTCAATAAAGGGGCAGTTTTCATAAACGAAGGTATTCCCCCATTGGCTCATGAAGTGTTGATAGGATTCTTTCAGGCGATCCAGCGTGGCTCGGGTCTTGCGTTTGGGACCCGGATCAAACAGGCTCAGAGGAATGGAGGCCGATGTTTTTTTCATTCGTTTAAAACAAACCTTGATGTACCCAAGAAAGGTCAGGTTTTGCTGCGTGATGAACGCACCCATGACATGGGGGAACCGCCAGCGAATGTCGTGGCAAACCCGGGTGAGATTATAGGATGGGGCCGCGAAAAGCGCGACACCGGTCTCCGAGAGTTTACGGAGTTTCCGGGTTACGAGAACCCGGGCAATGGGTTTCATGAATGTTTTGAAAATATTTTTTAATTTCGAGGGTTTGGACGCAGGCTTTGATGCTTCGGCGGGAATTTCGACATACGCCATGCCGTGATGTTTGCAAAAAACCTCGACCATGGGGGCAACCAACCGGTCTCGTTTCGATAGAAACGGTTCCTGGCCCCATCGCATCCACGGGTCCGGATCAGGTTCCCGATGCTTCCGAACGGCATACACCACCGCCGATGGATAACGCTGCTTGATGCCGATCATAATCTCCAGAATACGAAGATAATTATTGATATAAAACCGGGAATAATAGATAAACGTATCCAAAAGCGTATTTTTCAATGACAGATCGCCCGGAAATTCAAGCTTTTCTTTGATCACCCGGGTCATGCGATGCGATTCGCGCACGGCTCGGACGTGAGACTCATTGGTAAAAAAGGAAAGGGTATCGATCGATGAGAGATTTTTCTCTTTACAGGAAACAGTGACCGAGGGTTGGAGCGCGATCAATAAGAAACTTGCCGGATCGAGAGCATTTTTTTGGCAATAGTCCAGAAAGGTTTCCACTTCGTCGGGGAATTCAATAAGAACGAGTTTTTGATTGATGGATTCAGTTTCGGATGTCATGGTAACGTTCAAATGCATTTTCGTTGGTAATCTTATCTCTTCCCCATTGATTGATATATTCCCGATTGGCCTGTTCAATCACCTGTTCCCGTGTCCAACCGGCATCGAATCCCTGCATGCAGGACAACAGATAGCAACCGATACGCTGACTGCCGCTGCGATCGCCAAAGGGATCGAGTTGGGGTTTGATATCGCTGCAATCCCCGATCGACGGATCCTGCCCGTTCACGTATCGGAGAATGGCGTCCCCCATACGCCCGGTATCGTCGAATATGCGGCGATTCAAACCATTGTTACTGTATAAAATACTGCATCCGCTCCGCATGGGATAATAAATAATGGTGCGAGACCCGAGAATGATGCTTTCAAAGGCAGCCGTGGAAATCACGCTGAGGACAAAATCGGCGTTCATGGCAGCCGCAGAAGGGGTGACCCGCCAATCGGCAATAAAACACCGACCATTGGTTTGAAGCGTATCAAACTCCTGTTTAATGTCCGGAAGACTTTCGAGAATTTTGGGTTTTTTGGTTTTAACCAGAAAGAAAAACCGGGGGTCCATTCTGGATAAATCCAATACCGCGCGATAAAATTTTCGAATCGAATCGCCCGCAAACACATCGTTGGGCACTTCATCAAACACGGTGACGATAATCATGGATTTTTTCTTCTGTTTTTCAACCTCTTCGATCATGGAATGATGGCAAACGTTGACCGCACCGGTTTGAACGGTGAATAAACTGAAGGACGGTTCGGGAATCTGGGTCAGGCTGTAAGGACCGGTGACAAAATCGATGTGTTTGGGTGCATTATGGATGTAGGTGCAGTAATCGAATCGAATGGAGCGTTCGTATTCCACGGCCAATCCGCCCAGTTCGGAGATGGCCATGGAGGGGACAAAATTATCCGCCGAGGGCACCGTATGCACCACGGTGGTAATTTTATTTCGAATCATGAAGTCTTTCCATTTGGAAACGTCTTTTTGGGCTTCCCAGACCCGGTCCAGTAGCCACAGCGAGTGGGGCTTTCGTTGCCGGAGGCATTGGAAAATCCCTTTTAAATAAAGCGGAACGTAACGCGATAACTCGCGTTTATAGATCGATCCGGCCGATCCGGTTTGCCATGACGATACCCCGGGAATCATCCCCTCCATTTCGGGAATGCAGAAACATGAAATCCGGTTTGCCTTGATCCAATCCAGTTCTTCTGCGGTCGGTAAAATAGCGGGATATCTGAAGAAAATCACCAGCCGGGACGGATCCAGGTCGGTTTCATGAACAAACCCGATATCGTTTCGCTCGTTCTTCTTCAATCCCGTGGCATAAGTCACCATGATTTTTCCGTTTGTAAGATCCGCAGAAACCGGGTTTGCGCTTTTTCCGATTGTTTTTTTTATTGCTTTTTTCAACAGATTCAGGCACGCCTGAGGACCGGCTTTCAGCATGCGAAGAATAATGCGCATCCCATACGTGGTCGAAGCGATTTCTTTTTTATCGATGATCAACCGGTCCAATCGGCCTTTGAGATTGTCGACCAAGTCATCGCTCCAATCGGATTCGGGTAAAATAAACGTATTTTTTATCGGATCATCCGAGTGATGGTTTTTCCATTGCGCATAATGGGCGAGAAAGATGGTGGAATTGATGTCGTTTCCGACCTTTAATCCCAAAAACGCAGCCAGCATACCGAGCGGTTTTTGGTTTTGAATCAGGCAGAGGTCATGAAACGATTCCAGTAATTTACCGGTAATCTCACCCCGGATTTTCAGCACATGGGCATGAATATCGATGATAATCACTTCTCCCCTATCGTTGGTGACCGACGAGATATGGAGCAGCGGACCGGAAACGCCGGGCCGGGGTTTTACTTTTTGAATCTCGAAGCTGTCGTGTTTGAGGCGGTTTAATTTTTCGTAAATTGAAACCAATAACCGGGCCAGCGGTGTGGCGTTCATATAGGTCAAACGCCGGGTATTTTCGTTTCGGGCCGTGCGAACGATGTTTAAAAATACGGGTGCCCGAAGCGTCAATACCCAGTAATCCTGTTTTATTGATTTGTCTGATTTATCTGTCACGGTAATACTTATGTCTCACGGAAAAGAATCGTTTCAACGGATTTTTTGACCCCGATGCCTTTGCGGTACACGGGCGTGTAGGCAATCGGTTTTCCTGCCAACGCATCCAGGGTCCATTGAACATCCTTGAAACCGAAGAGATGGCGAAAGTAAACGGTACTGGAAAAACGGGGATTGATTTCAAACGGGACAAACTGTCTCCCGGCCGGCGTGTCCACTTCCCGAAACTGGACATTGACCGAACCTTTAAAACGAAGGGCTCTCCCCATGTGTTGGGCAAATGCGGTAAATCGCTCTTCCGTCACCAGTTCCACTTCCCGACTGAACCCACCGGGCGCCAGCTTTCGCCGAAACACGATCGTATGAATAGCGTTGCCGTCGCTAAATAATCCTGCCGTGTATTCACTCCCATTTATCGGGTCGCATTCGGGAAGATATTCCTGAACAATCAGATCGGGGTAACGGGCAAGATAAAAATGGAGTTCTTCGGGGTCATGGACCGTGAAGAGATTCACGCTCCCGCTGCCTTTCCGGCGTTTCAGGATCAGGGGAAATCGGCGGGGATACTCTTCCGAGGGGAGCCAGGTTTGAGGATAGATGATACCGTTTTCTTTAAAGAAAGCAACGGTTAGATATTTGTCCGAAAACGTATCGATGATACGCTTTTCATTGATCACCACCGTGGTCGAGGGGGGAAAAAAGCCATTCCTTCGGTCATTGAAAAACAGGATTTCCATCTCCGAGAGGGGAAAGAGGTAATCGATGGCTTCGGCTTCAACGCGTTTTCGGATAAACGTCTCATAATGCGTCGTATCGCTTACCGGTGGCGCTTGAACAAACCGATCCACATCCGTTTGACCGGCCGCATAAGGGTTCATGTCGCAACCCACCAGATAGACATCGGTACCGGAATCTCCCAGGCATTGGATGACGCTTTGCGCCAGGTCACCGCCAACGGCCGTCACCAGGATGTGTCGTTTGGGAGCGCTCATTTTTTATTGTTTAATATTCTTATTTAATAATTAATAGGCGTCTTTGATGTAATTCAATACTCGGATCAAATACGGGTTGGGATCGTTGCGCCGTTTAATCTCATGAATCAGGTCATCGATCTCAAAGGGAACGCGTTTGAGCTCCAGATTTTCGGTTTCGGTATCGTATACCGCATAAGTCGGCCATTTGCCGTCTCGGGGTTGACCCGCGGAACCGGGGTTGATCACCCGAAGATTCGGACGCCGGATATCGATCGCCCGATGGGTGTGTCCCAGCAAAACGAGTTTATAGGAAAGCTCATCAAACCGCTCCATGGGATAATCCACATACACGTATTCTTCGAGAGGATGCCAGGGACTTCCATGAAAGCAGCCGATGGTTCCGTTTTCCAGGACCACGCTCTCGGGTAAGTTTCTCAGAAAATCGAGATTCTCGGGGGTAATCGTTTCTTTGAGTAATTGAAACGAGAGGCCGAATTTTCCGGTGTAGTCCTTTAACAGGTAGTCGTTATTCAGAGACCGTAAAAACAAGACGTCATGGTTACCGGCCACAGCCTGCAACCGGGGCATCTGGCGTAACCGGTTGATGACCTCGTTTTGATCGTAATAGTATCCGCAAATATCGCCCAGGTAAATATAGGTGTCGCAATTTTCCCGGAGCAACCGTTCGACAATCGGTTCAAAGGCATGCATGTTGCCATGTATATCGGAAAAAATTCCAAGTTTCATTGTTTTGCAATCTCCTTGATGGCGTCTTCAAATGGCCGCCCTTTGGGAAGAACGGTAGAGGATTCGACCAATTGATCGACTCCAGGTAAACCGGGCGCAATCTCCGGGCTGTGACCCGGGAGCAGGATGCGGCAAATGGTGTCGAGCATTTCCCCCATGGTATCCATGTGAGACCCACCTGCGAGGTGAATCCCGTCGACCGTATGGGGGTGATCCATGCAGTAGCGAATGACCGCACCGGCATCATGAACATAAATATAATTGCGTTTGATGTTGCCGTTGCCCTTTAGTACCGGAAGCTTTCCTTCCAGGGCGCCGGAAATGGCGTTGTTAATCCCCAGATGAGCCGGTCCGTTTTTTCCGAAGATTCCGGCAAACCTTAAAATCGTGTGCCGAACCCCGGCCATTTGAATGATTTGTTCACCCAGCCATTTGCTGTATAAATAATCGTTGGTGCTGTTTAAATCGCATTCGGCGTGAATCCCGGAGGTCCATTCACCGGCGATCAGCGCTGCGGACGCAAAGACGAAATGGCTGTCATTTCGCCGCGCCCATTCCACCAGCAGGGCAGTAGCCAACACATTGGGTCGAAAGAGTTCGGCACGGGAACTGCCATCCCAACCGATCCGCGCCCCCAGATGCACGACCGCGTCGACCCGAGGCAGCGTGCGAAGGATATCCGAAAATCCATCGTCGCAAAAGTCAACGACGATTTCATGGGGACACCCGGTTTTTTCCTGAACCAGGGGAATGGCGTTCCAATCCGAATGGTTCAGGGAATGCAGGAGCGCGGTTCCCAGAAAACCATTGGCGCCGGTAATGAGTACGTTCTTCATTGAACGGATCGCACCACTTCAAAGGCTTCGACCGCCGAACGCCCGGTCCGCATCCCCCAGTATTCGGCATTTAATCGAATCCCTTTGAGCGAGCGGGGATGGGGGTATTCCCTGAGTTCCTGGCGGTATTCGGACATCGCGTCTATTTTTCGATCCAGCGTTTGAGAAATATCCACAAAATAATTCGGACTGAAACGCGTGGGGTAATTCCATTCGGTCGAGGATAAGACTTCAAAGGCATAAATTTCGTTGACCCTTTCTCCGAAAAGAGGCCGCGAAGCCGTGAGTACCGCCCGGTACGTGATCCGATGATCGATATTTAAATCATGCCCATAATGGGTCAAGATGATCTGGGGTTTGAGTTTGGTTTTTATTTTTTCCACAATTTTGACAATATCCAACAACGGGACGCTGTCAAATCGGTTGTCGGGAAAATCATAGATGAACACATCCCGCACACCGATCGCGTGATTGGCCAGGTGGATGCTGTTTTTGAGGGTCGTGATTTCAGCTTCCCGTTGGACTCGGTCGCGACTGTCGTCGCGGGCGGTGATGCCTTCTCCGAGAATGAGGGTAAAGACCGCGTTGCCTTCGTTGGCCAATCGGGCAGCGGTTCCGCCGCATCCCAGGATCTCATCATCCGGGTGAGCGGCCACAATCAAGACGTTCTTTCCCACGTCACATTTCCTTTTTTTCTAATATGCGTGAAATATCAGCCAGTCTTTCAATCTCAAACATCTCTTCGATTTCGATTTTCACCTTGAATTCCTTTTCGACTTCAAGGATCAGGTTCAAATGCCCGACCGAATCCCAATCCGGGATATCGTCGGAGGTCCAGTTTTCATTGATAGGGTTTTCTTCATCCATAGAAAAAACGCCGCGTATCACTTTTTCCAGCCGTTTATCCAATTTGGTCTCCTCTATTCTAAACATTTGCGGTATGGCTTTATATTCAATTTAAGTTTCGATTTTTTGCAATTAGAATGGCATACTCGATGGCGTCGATCATGCTGGTTTCATTGGCCGCGCCTTTTCCGGCCTTGCCGAACGCCGTTCCATGGTCGACCGATACCCGAATAATCGGGAGCCCAATGGTGATGTTCACACCGCTGACCGACGACCAGGATTCGCCGTTCCACAGAAACCCCGTTAATTTGACGGGAATATGTCCCTGGTCATGGTACATGGCCACGATCACATCAAAGGTTCCGGTTCGCAGTCGGGGATAGATCGTATCGCCGGGAATGGGGCCTTCGACGGTGAGCCCCTCGGCACGGGCTTTTTCGATAGCGGGAAGAATCGCGTTGATCTCTTCATCCCCCATGATCCCGCCTTCGCCGGCATGGGGATTCAACCCGCATACGCCGATGCGGGGAGAGGCGATGCCGAGCTCCCGACAGGCTTCGTGGGCTTTGTGAATGGTATTGTAGACCCGCTCCTGAGTAATGAGGTCAACGGCCTGGCGCATGGACACATGGGTGGTCACGTGAATGACCCGCATGTTGCCGCTGGCCAGCATCATGGATGCTTTTTTCGAATGGGTCAGGGCAGCCAGCATCTCGGTATGGCCCCGGTATTTTTTCCCGTACCCGCCGAGGTCAAAGGACTCTTTGTTGATGGGACCGGTGACCATGGCCGCGATTTCCTTATCCATGGCGAGTCGAATGGCTTTCTCGATGTATTCGCCGGCAGCTCGGCCGCAATCGGCATCCACCTTTCCATAGGCAATGGGGTGGTTGATATTATTCAAATCATAGACATCGATGGTTCCGTAATCAAAGGCGGCGGCTCCAATGGCATCGATGGTGCGGGTTTCCATGGAAAGCCCGGTTATGTTTAATGCGTCTTCGATGGCGCGTTGATCGCCGATCACCACGGGGCGACATTTCTCATACACATGGGGATGATGGAGCGCTTTGACAATGATTTCAGACCCGATGCCCGCCGGGTCTCCCATGGTTATTCCGATAATCGGTTTCATGTATTCATTCTCCGTTGTCGTTTTTAACAATTTCGAGTAATTCGTCGTGAATTTTTCCGTTGGAAGCAATGACCTGCCGGGATTCCATGGTGCACGAATCACCGTTGAAATCCGTCACTTTTCCGCCTGCTTCGGTCACAATAACCATGCCCGCGGCAATGTCGCAGATTTTGGTGTTGACCCAGATGCGGCCGCCCAATTTGCCCTCGGCGGTCAGGCACAGATCATTGGTGGCGGTTCCCAGAATCCGGGTGGTAAACGCTCGTTCGGTTAACTTCTTGAAATAGTCGAATGATCGCTCGTTCAAATGAAACTGGTTGTCAAAACTCACAATGGCGCGCGCCAATTCCGAGGACGGGGAAACCTTTATGGGCTGATGGTTGAAAAAAGCGCCCCGGCCTTTTACCGCATAGTACAGGCGGTCTTCCATGGGGAAAAAGATCACGCCCAGTTCGAACTCCTGTTGATTGGTCAAACCGATCGATATGCCGCTGAAAGGAAGCCCGGCAATGTAGTTGTGGGTGCCGTCCAGAGGATCGATGATCCAGTTCTTTCCGCTGGTATCGGCGTGAGCACTGCGTTCTTCGGTGATAAACCCGTAACGGGGAAACCGGTATTCCAGTATTTCGAGGATGGCTTTCTGGGCCTGCATGTCGACTACGGAAACCATCTCGCGCGGCGATTTCCGGATGATACGGAACTTGTGTCCGAAATTCTGTTCGAGAATTTCTCCGGCTTTGCGTGCGGCTTCGATTGCTGAACTTAATTCATTGTTGTTGGTTATCATTGTTTTTCCGCGACACTTAATTCTCTTAATTTTTTTCGTAACAATTTTCCCGAATGCGTTTTGGGTATGTCGGTTACAATTTCAATCATTTTGGGAGTCTTGGTTTTGGGTAAATAATGGGAACAATGGGTAATGATTTCAGCGGGTGTGGCGGTCATTCCATCCTTGAGCACCACGAAGCTTTTGACTTCTTCCCCGAACATCTCGTCCGGGATGCCGATGGTAACGCCTTCTTTTACGGCAGGATGCAGCAGGAGAATTTCGTCGATTTCACCCGGAACAATATTCATGCCGCCTTTGATAATCAGATCTTTTTTCCGGTCCACGAAGTAAAAGATCCCGTCGTCGTCTTTGTAACCGAGGTCACCGGTATGAAAGTAACCGTTGGTCATCACGCTTTGGTACAACCGCTCGTTTCGGAAATAACCGACAAAGACATTGTCGCCTTTCACGGTAATTTCACCCACCTGATGCGGCGGAAGCGGGACATTGGTTTCATCGACGATTCGGATGTCGTTGACATCCAGTGGAACGCCGATGGTTCCGGGTTTCCATTGCGGGGACAGGGGATCGTCGATATGAGTAGGACCGGTTTCAGACAGGCCGTAGAGGTTGGCGACTTTGAGGTTAAACCGTTCCTGAAATTGAGTTTGAATGCCTTTTTGGAGCGGGGCGGAACCGCAGCCGACAAACCGCATGGAGGAGAGGTCGTTTCCGGGATGCGCGTGGTAGATATTTAATATGGAATACAGCACCGTGGGTACCACTTCCATGTACGTGACGCGGTGCTCGTCGATCAGTTTCCATATTTTGTTTCGAATATGCCAGAACGATTCGGCCATGATGATCTTTCCGCCGAGGTACGCGCAGGGAAGTAAGGAGTAATTGGTCGAGGCGGTATGACCGAGGGGAAGCATGATCAGGTGAGTTTCCTCGCTTGGGCTGAATTTAAATCCGCGACAGAGCGAGGCAATGAGGGCGATCATGTTTTTATGGGAATACAGGACGCCTTTGGGGTCGGAAGTGGTCCCGGAGGAATAGTAGAGGCATGCGGGACTGCTTTCGTCGATTTCCTCAATTTTAATGGCGTGGGGCAAGCGGTCGGGAAAAACCTCGAGACTCTTTTCGTATGTTCGATCTTCACTCACGTGAATGAAGCGGATATTCGGGAGCTCATTTTCGGTGAATTCTTTTTCTTTTCGATCATCGACCATGATCCATTTCGGTTCAACCAGCCTGATGTTTTTGAGAATTTCTTCCTTGTGGGAGGTAAACGGCATGGGGTTAAAGATGCCGCCCGCCCGAATGGTTCCGAAGTAAAAGAAGCAGAATTCAGGCGAGTTTTCAATCACCGCCGTGAGGCGATCGCCGGGTTGAAGCCCGAGGGAAATCAGATAATGGGCCGTTTGTTCCACGATCCGGTTAAACGCCGCAAAGGTGTACGAGCGTGCGGTTCGAACATCGGTGAGAAACACGCGGTCAGGGTTTTGTTCGGCGTGAAAATAGATGATATCGGAAAAATTTTTGCAGTCGTTGATAGTCATCAGTGGTTTACCTCGTGGAGTTTGGATTTTTCAATGAGTTCGATCAATTCTTTGGATCGGGTATATAGCCAGACGCTGGGTGCCTGGTGATGGGCGGTACTGGGAACCACGTTCCCGAGAATCAGGGCGCCGCTGGCACGCAGGGTATCGATGGATGCCTGGATGTTTTCGACTTCAAAGCTGAGATGATGAAGACCGCCGCCTTTTTTTAGAAATTTATTGACCGGAGAATTGGGGCTGGCGGGTGTAATGAGTTCGATCGTAAGACCGGGACCGTACCCGCACCCCAGGAGAACGACGTTCACATCCTGGATGGGATCGATCACCGGTTCACCGAGGGGTTCGAAACCGAACGTTTCCCGGTGGTACGCGATGGCTTCATTCAGGTCATTGACCACTTTACCGATATGATGGAGTTTCATGATGGGTTCCTACTAAAAGATTTCGGTCGAATCACCCATTGTAAAATACCAATGGGTGTTATCCCTTACCTCAGCGTTTCGGGGATGATCCATGTTCACGCGTAAAATCAGCGGCCGTTCGTTTGGGGTGCGCGTGAATCCTCGTTCGGTCAACAACGCATCGATTACGGGATTTCCCCAGATCATGACAGTGATTTCATCCACACCGTTATCGTTGAAATAAGTCAAACTGCGATCGATTAACCGGCCAAATGTTCGGGCGTCATCCTTTCGGCCGAAGATATCGATGATATGGCCGCGGAGCGTTTCTTCTTCCCGATACAATTTTAAAATGATATAACCCGTGAGACCATCATTTTCGTAAAGACCGAATGGAAAATAGTCCCAATCGGGACGCTGAAGGTATCGCCAGTTCAGATAAATCGACTCTCGAACCACCGCAATGGGGTAATCGGGCGCACACGACTGCCACAATTGGTCGGCCTGGCTGTCGAATGCGGTAATGGGACGAATCGCCGAATCTTTTGGTGAGGAGACAATTCCTTTTTTGGGGCATGTCCACCGGTCAAAACTTACCAGGTCATTGTAGGCGAGTACGACGTTTTCAAATCGGTGAGCGAGTTGATTCGGAAAACCCCAGGTAAAGGGAATATGATGGCGCACGAGTTCATCCATTAATTTTTCGCCCACAAACTTTAATAATCCGCGATTGCGATATTTTTTATCGACCAGGGCACCGATCGTATGAGACGCCGTCACGATTTCATCAAAGACTTTTAACCGGTAAGGGACTGCGGCAAAATGCCCCACCAAGTGGCTGTCGTGCTCGGCTACCCATATCAACGCATGCCCGGCCGGGTTCGAGGCGGTGAACTTCCAATGCCAGTTGTCGAGGGTCCGCCGGTTCCAGAACGAGGGCAGCTCTCGCGCATCGAGCGCCATGATTTCGGTTTCGTCTCCTTGTTTATACGGCCGGATCTCCATCGCTCATTCTCCTTACCCGATCATGTCCCAGGTCAGGACCTGTTCTTTCTCGATATCCGTTTTGGCTTTGCGTCCCAACACGATATCCAGGTACACGGGATGGATCCCGTCACCGGGTCGTGAGAGTTTTAGATTCTCGCGGGTAAATACCGTTCCTTTGGGAATGTCCTGGCTGGCTGTAATACTGCGACGCGCCATTTCTCGCGCTTTTAATTCCGGACCGGATAACACGCGCTGGTAGTGACCCAATGTTTTTTCCACTTCGCGGACGCCTTTAACGAGGTCGCGCATGCCATCCGGATCCAACGCAAACGCATGGTCCGGGCCCGTCAACGAACGGTTCAGGGTCACATGTTTTTCGATCATACACGCCCCCAATGCCACGGCGGCAAACGCGGAATAGTTCGTGGTGCTGTGATCCGATAATCCCACGGGTAAACCAAACGTTTGAGCCATCATGGGAATGTTTCGCAAGTGGACATTTTCCGGGTCCGGCGGATAGTTCGAGACGCAATGAAGCAAGACGATCCGGTTGTTTCCGGCACTTCGGATCGTTGAAACCGCACGTTCGATTTCCCCCATGTGATGCATGCCGGTGGACAAGATGATGGGCTTATTAAATGTCGCGATATGGGAGAGAAAATCAGTATAACTGACATCCAGAGACGCAACTTTAAATACCGGGGGATCGAACGGCATGAGGAACTCGATATCTGCGGGTGAATGCGCGGTGGAAAATACATCCAACTTTTTCTGCCGGGCATAGTCGAACATGTCGCCAAACCATTCGCGGGGCATCAAAATATGATCACGGGCCACTTCCCACCAGGGGCGGAACCCGTACATGGCTTCGTAATGCACATCGCGGGTCGTGATTTTTCCGCTGAAGACTTCCAGGGGATCGTAGGTCTGAAACTTGACCGCATCAAAACCGGCTTCCGCGGCAATATGGATTAAATCAATGACTACAGCTTTATCATGACAATGATTGGAGCCGATTTCCGCGATTAAGTAAACCGGATGACCCGGTCCGATGGTCTTTCCATTGATCAAACTGTCATTATTCATGTTGTTATCTTATCGTTCTTATCGTTCTTTTGATCGATCTTCAATGAAATCGATGATTCGATCCGCGCCGTTCCCGGAAATGATTTGCCGGGCAACTTCCAGGGACTGACAACGCCGGCTGTAATCGCGCATTCGTTCCAGTGCCGCAGACAGGTTTTCCATGAAACGGGGATCGTCCCAATTGCCGGCATTTTCGATGAATCCGGTTTTTTCCCATGAGAGAACATTGGACCGCTGGTTTTCCGCCACAATCACGGCAATCGTGGGAACGCCCATGCGGGCGAGTTCAGCCAGCGTTTGGCCGCCGGAAGAAATGGCGATATCGACTCGCTGCATCAGGGCTTTCATCCCATCATCCGTTAAGGCGTGATGAAGATCGATCCCGCTGGGATGCTTCTCAGCGATTTGATGAATCGCATCTTTGTTTTCACATGCATTTCCGATAACCACATCGTAATGACATTCGGGGTATCGGTCCATTAACAATTGCAACACCCGTGGGGTAAGGTTTTTCGAATCGTCACCGCCAAAGGTGATCATGACGCGGTTGACGTTTTTTTGGATATCGTCCCAATCTTTGGCTTTTGCATCCTGAAATGCTTTCCGAAGCGACAGATATGAAAGACCCAGGAGATGGAAGATATTTTCTTTTTGTCTGTAAGGTAAAGCGTTTGCGGATATACTCCAGTTGACCACAATACCCGCGGGATAATCGATCCGGCAGGTATCGTCAAGGTACACGGCAACCGGGGCGGTTTGTGAAATATAGTCATAGGTATCCAATTCCGCGTGGTACGAATCGATAATCACAATGTCGGCGGATTCTACCTGCGTGCGCAACCGGGGAGCGTCATTGAGCCAATCGGCAATCGTCACCGTTTCTTCCGGCAACAGGGTCCGCACCGATTCATCGCCGGAGATCAGAAATTGCACCGTGTAACCGCGTGCCTCAAAGGCCTGAGCCAGCGATAAACACCGGGTCACGTGTCCGAACCCGACCCCTTGTCCGCCTTCGGTGAGAATGAGTACATTCCATTCGGGCAGACCCGCGGGTCTGCCCCTACGGTTTCCAACATGAGAATTGCTGACATTCATGGCCGGTTAATTGACTTTATATAAATAGATCTTCCAGGGGGAATCGCTTTGCTTGAAGATGCCTTCGACCGACAGTCCGTTTTCGGCATAGTTGTCAATGGGCACTGCCGAAAAGATATATTTTCCGCCCAGCTCTTTTAGTGCGGGCGTGTTCAGATCCAGATGCTTGATTCTTAAATTCCGTTCGGCTTTGGTGATGCCGCGGGTAAACATCAGGCCGCGAATCTCTTTGTCGCCGTGGAGTTCGGCGGCCATCAGAAAACAACGCTTGGCGTTGCTGCCGAATCCCCGCTGCAATTCCTCGCTTTTGGCCAGTTCCTTTTCAAAGATCTTTTGGAACCGGTGCTTGTATTCCAGCGGATAAATATCCGTATATATGTCGAGGGTATAGAATCCATTGTACTGCGCCACACCGGGGTGAATACCCAGACTGATAACGCGATAATCTTTTTTGGGACAATGGATAAATTCATCGATGGCACGAAATAAAGATTCGGAAACAAATTGCCGGTAGGTCAGCGAATAGGTCAACGGAGATCCGGCAAAGGAATGACGAAACCCGATCATGCTTCGGTATTCCCAGTTGTAGTTCATGAACATGAACGCCACCTGTCCGACAATAAAAAATAGGGCGATGTATTTTCCGAATTTGATCCTGGAAATACCGAGAAGAGCCAATGCGAAAATCACGTACCATAAAAAGGGATTAAGCCAGTAAAACCGGGAGAAATCAAAGGCATTGAGCAACTGGTATTTTTCCCGCAACGGAATCATGCCGCTCCAGTATTTGAATCCCCACATGAATGCGGTGACCAGACACATCATTACCAACCCGGCCATGAGCCGAATGTTTCTTTCTGCGTCTTTGGTTTTTTTAAAGACGGTGAGAATGGCTGCGAGTGCTGCTGCACCGAGAACAAAAATATGGTGCGCGCCCACTTCATTGACGCGGTCAAAGATGAAATTGTGCACGGTCTCCCGAAGCGCTTTGGCTGTATTCAATCCCATGGCGCTGATTTCTTCCCGGAAGGATACAAAATAAGGATCCAGGAACGAATACAACAGATGAAAGTGCGTAAAACAATAGGTGACGGTTAATAAAGCGAGACCGCCAAGATAAGGGAAATTGATTTTTCGTTTCGTGATCCAATCCACCACAAACAGGACAAAGAGAGTCACGGCAATAAAAAAGCCGGCCAACGCCAGCTTGGAATAGAAGGGAAACGCAAGAATTATTAAGAAATCCGTGAGTGTTGACTCGCGGTTCCGGATGTTTAAAAACGCAGTCAGTAAAAGCGGAATCCCGGCAACAGAGATTCCCCCGGCCGGATAAAAGGGAAGCAGCGCAAAGCATACGGCTGCACCAAAGGTAATGAAGTTATATTCGCCGGTTTTATCCTGAATAATATATTTTCGCAATAGCCAGATCATCCCCAGCAAGGCGATCAATCGGACCAGGAGTTCATTCAACGCGTATGCCCAGAATGCCGGAAGGATCATAAACAGCCAGGTCATCACGTTGTAACCCGAATCCACGCCGCTTAATGCGAGTCCGTTGATGAAATTATCCAGTTTGGTGTGCGGGTCCAGGCTAAAGGCTTTCCCGCTTTCCGCCAGCACTTTGGTCTGGGGCACGTGGCAATCCATATTATCGAAAATCTTGACATGGACATCTTCTCCCCGAAACAGATACGGGGCCCAGAACGCCAACACGATCAGAATCGAGACCACATAAAATACAGTGGATTGTTTGTTTTTCGGTTTATTTTTCGGTTTATTCGATTGATCTTTCGATACGGGATCTTTCGTTACGTTCGTTACTTTTTTTATTTCCGGCTGAACCCGTTTGGCGAAAATCGTGCGAATGAGGATAAACAGTACCCCGACCAGTAACACAACGGCATTGGTATAAGCAATCGAGGTGCGAAGCATTGTTATTTATTTTTGATGGTATTCCCGACGTGTTTGAGAAAGTCGTCGTAATCCCGGATGTAATCCGTTTCGTTATACAAATCCGAGGCCAGAACCAGCAGGATGCAGTTGTGCGAAAACCGCTTCATGGTATGCCATAACTCGACTCCCAGATAAACGCCGGTTTGGGGTTTATCGAGCACAAGGGTCTGCGTGGCCGTTCCGTCATCCAGACCGATTTCACAGGAACCGCTGATGCAGAATAACACTTGTTCCAGGGCTTTGTGGGCGTGCTTTCCCCGAATGGCATGCGGGTTAAACAGGTCATAGATATAATAGACACGTTTGATGGCAAACGGAATAGGGTTGTTATTCTCGGCCACCGAAATCGTGCCGTCGATTCCATCTTCAATTCGGGGTAAATGAATCCATTTGGCGTGTTGAACAATAATTGGTTCGGTCATATCGGTTATATCATATCGGTTATAATCGTATGGTGGTTTTCGCGTTGAGTAACCGGATCAGATCCTGATCGGTTTTATATATCAATGTTTTATGGGCATTCATGACAGGAATATGGGGATTGTTATCCAGCACCTTAAAAATATTGATCAGCGTGCTGTCCAGGTTCTGCTCGGCCAGTTTTTCATACAGGGCATTAAACATGTCCAGATCTTCCTGGTAATCGAGTGTCAGTCGGTAATTCCGTACCAGTTCTTGGGGTAAATGGATTTTATTTATTTTAAACAGGGTCGGATTGTTCACCATGTACAGGGTCATGTGCTCGGAATAATCGGCTTTACCGATTAATTCCACTACGCGTTTCAATGCCTGAACGTTATAAATCTGACTGTTGGAACCCACGGCAAATTCATAAGGTTCGGTAAAATCCGCGCCTGCGGCAAAATGGGATTTTAATAGAATTTCAGCAATTTCCGGAGAGATGCACGGACAATCGCCGGTAACACGGATAATCACATCGATGCCGTATTGATCGCAGGCCCCCAAATACCGGGAAATCACATCGTCCGGATCGCCCTGCCAGAATTTCGCCCGGCCGTTTAGCGTATAGTTTCCCAATACCGCGTCTTCCTCCACAGTGGACGTGGCCAGAATGACCGCATCGGTAAACGGGAACTTCAAACAATTGTCCAGACACCGCTCGATCGAGGACATACCCTGAATGGGAAGAATGGCTTTTTGTTTGAGTCGCGAGGATTTCATCCGGGCGGCGACAATCGCCGCAATCCGCGGTTTTTTATAATCCGTAACCGTTAGAGTCTCATGAGTACCCATGTCCCGGTTTAAAACGAAAAAGCGGCGCTGGAACTCGGTCAGTTCATTGAGATTCATGCCCGGTTTATCGGTGCGGCGAAAGAGCATGTCCGAAGCACCGACCAGTTGCCCGGCGCGTAACGGTGCGCGAAGTACCGGCTTTTGAATGGTTTTATCCATGTATTTTTTCTCGTTTTCTGAAATAAACGGCGCCGTAAAGCATTCCCTGACCCGTAAGATTTCATCTGCAATGTCCCGGATCTGCGCGGCTTCCAATGCGGAATTAAAATCATACTCGGTTTTGGCGCGATCCAGACAAATGTGCTTTTCAATGATTTGACATCCATTTAGCCATGCGTAAATGGGAAAGCGACCGGAAAAGGGATTCTCCCCATCGATGTGATCGGCATAACTCAAGGCTGCATCGGGAAACGCGGCGCGGATGATATCGAGTTTCGCCAATGATGAATCCTCGATACGGGTCGGATAGTTCTGAAATCCCAATTGTAAATGAATCCGTTTGAATTTAAAGGATTCAAACACAGCAAGCGTGCGTTCGATTTCCGTTAGCTCCAAACCGGACACATTGAGGATCAATTCTTTCTCACTTAAATCCAACGGTTTTAAAGCCTCAAGGATCTCCAGGTTTCCCCGAACCGACGGTTGAAACTTGATACCGTGAATGTTTGCCGAATTTTTGGCGAGCATTTCAACGCCATAAACACAGAATAAATCCAGCCAGACCTTCAAATTTTTTTCAACGGTCTGTTGAATCAATGCAGCCCATTGGCTTTCATCGATAAAAAAGTTTTTAACGATCGGGTACCATGAAAAATCAGGTAATGCGACATTATCCGGTTTAAAGGCGTGAAATTTGATTCCCAGATTCGGATATGGAATTGCTGCAAATGCCTCGATTGTTCGTTGCAGCACGTCCGAATCACCGCCGTGAAAGTTGGCGGTTTCCAATAATATATGCGGTATTTGTTTCATTCTATATATTTATTGCCTCCGGCGGCCCGCTTTTTGTAAAAAGCGGGACAAAAACGTTTGGTTTTGGGAAAATTTTTCTCCGTGTCCTCCGTGTGCTCCGTGAGACATGTTTTTATTTTATCCTTTTAATTATTTCAATCACTCGGTCCACGTCCTCATCCGTCATTTTCGGATAAAGCGGGATGCTTAAGCATTGTTCATAGTACTGTTCGGCGTTGGGAAAATCCCCGGGTTTGAATCCATAATTTTCTCTGTAATAAGGCTGCAAATGGACCGGTATGTAATGGACCTGAGTACCGATTCCTTTGGCTCTGAGTTCGCCCATCACCTGGGTTCGCGTTTTGCCGATTCCTTTAAAATCGATTTTAATGACATACAGATGAAACACCGAACGCACGCCTTCCCGTTCATAGGGAAGGGTTAAAAAATCGATATGTCGGAATGCCTCGTTGTATCGGTCAACGATTTGCCGTCTGCGAGTCGTAAACAGGTCGATTTTTCGCATCTGAGAAATACCGAGGCCGGCCTGGATATCGGTTAACCGGTAATTAAAGCCCAGGTCCTGCATCTCGTAATACCAGGGCCCCACGATTTCCGGGTCATGGATTTTCAATTCGGATGCGTTCTTGGTAATCCCGTGCGTGCGGCGCCGGATGAGTTTCTCATACAGTGTTCGGTTGTTGGTGGTGATCATCCCGCCTTCACCGGTGGCAATGGTTTTGACCGGATGAAACGAAAAAATCGTCATGTCGCAATGGCAACATGACCCCACGCGCAGACCGTTTTCATATGTGGTTCCGATCGCATGGGACGCATCTTCAATGATATAAGGCGGCGTGAGTTGTTTTTGAATAACCCTTGTGATTTTCTCCATATTGCATGGTTGACCGGCAAAGTGAACCGGGATCACCACTGCGGTATCCGGAGTGAGTTGTTTCTCCAGTTCATCCGCATCCATGCAATAGGTTTTCGCGTCGATATCGGCAAAACCGGGTTTCAGGTTGTTATAAACGAAACAATTGGCGCTGGCCGCAAAAGTATTGGGGCACGTGATGCCTCTTTTACCGGCGTCGATATCCAGCGCGCTGACCGCGAGATGAAGCGCTGCGGTTCCATTGGATACGGCTACCGCGTATGTTGCCCCCACGTAATCCGCATAGATTTTCTCGAATTCGCCGATTTTCGGGCCTTGCGTTAAAAAGTCCGATTTTAAAACATCGGCAACAGAAGCGATATCATCATCGTCGATCCAGTGTTTACCGTAATTTAAAAAATCATTCATTATTTAATAACTACTTAATAAATCACATCTATTTTTTTTAACAGTGATTGCAATTGGTCCACGTTCAGCCATTCGGAATTCGACTGAGACGCGTATTCGAAGTTTTCATCCAGCAGTTCGCCGCCCGGCGTATAGTGGCGGTCCACGCTCCACCAGTCGACCTGGGGATAGATAATATAATAACTGCCGTAATCATAGGCTTTGCGCGCATCTTCTTTGGTAATCATGAGTTCGTGGAGTTTTTCGCCCGGTCTCATGCCCATTCGGATGAGTTCGGCGTTTGGTGCCATGGCTTTAGCAAGGTCAACGATTTTAAACGATGGAATCTTTGCCACGTAGGTTTCGGTACCTTTCGCGTGTTCGATGGCGCGAAAGACCAGGTCCACGCCTTCGTCCAAGCTGATCCAGAATCGGGTCATATTAAAATCCGTAATGGGGAGATATTTTTCTCCTTTTTCGATCAGCGATTTGAAATATGGGATGACCGAGCCGCGGCTTCCGGCCACGTTTCCGTAGCGAACCACGCTGAACGCAATGTCTTTGAGTCCTCGATAGGCATTGGCATGAACGAAGAGTTTATCCGACACCATTTTGGTGGCGCCGTAGAGGTTAACCGGGTAGACGCCTTTATCGGTAGACAGGGCAATGACCTTTTTCACCTGGCGGTCCAGGGCCGCGTTGATGACGTTTTCAGCGCCGTGGATATTGGTTTTAACGGCTTCGATGGGGTTGTATTCCATGGCGGGAACGTGTTTGAGTGCGGCCGCGTGGATGACCACGTCCACGCCTTCGAACGCGCGGTACAGGCGTTCTTGGTCTCTCACGTCGCCGATCAGAAAACGCATCCATCGGGACCAGTGATCGAATTTTTTCTGCATTAAATATTGTTTATATTCATCGCGGGAATAAATCAGAAGTTTTCGGGGTTTGAATTGTTTGAAAATCTTTTCCGTGAATTTATGACCGAAAGAACCTGTTCCGCCGGTTATTAAAATGGTTTTATCGTCCAGCAAGATTCGCTCCTTTTTTTGATAATAAAGTCAGATAGGCTTCCGCCATTACCCGTTGGGGTTCAGACGTACCGAATAAAGTTAAATTCGACATATCCAGTTCTTCAAAATGTTCAATCGGTACAGTATTTGGATTTGCTGTACAAGAGTGAAATTGTAACATATACCATTTATTCTTGCAATAGAAGAGGCGACCCGCCTGCAATTCTGGTATCATTAATTATTGTCATATAGGAATTGATTGGGATCGATTCCGTAGGGGGCGTTTCGTGAAACGCCCCCGGGTGTTATAATAAAGAAAATGCAATCGTATTTAAAGAAGAGTAAGGAGTTTTTAAAATGGTTGGAGAAAATATTGAAAAAATAAAACAATATGTTGGGGAAATTTCAAAAATTTGTAAGATCGATAGAGCCTATGTCTTCGGTTCTTTCGCTAAAACCGGCGATATTGAAAAAAGTGATATAGACCTTGCTCTCATTTCAGATATATTCAATGAAGAAAATTTCATCCAATACCTCAGCCGGTTTTTGATTATTTCTGCAACCAATAATTTAAATATCGAGCCCCATCTTTTCAGCTCAAAGGACCTGGAAGATGATTTTGTCCGAAATGAAGTTATCTTCAAAGGCATCGACATATTCGAAAAAGCATGAACGAAAGCAATCACTCCGTAGGGGGCGTTTCGTGAAACGCCCCCGCGCTGACAAAACCAAAAAATTCTCATAAGTTCTCATAAATTTTTTGAATATTATTGAATAAGAATGATACCTCTCCCCCAATATATAGCATTTTAAAATGCTCTTAACGCCATATATATAGTTCAATGTATTTCTATTCAACAAACATGCCATAAAGTTCTCATAAGTTCTCATATAATCATCGCCAGCTCATGTGATATCAATGACCAACCAAAATGAATCATTCGCGGAGCTTTTTTCATGATCGATGAATCAAAAGGAGTCACGCTTGAATCCTTGACTCAAAATTTCTTTATCAAAAGTATCATGCATGACCTTATTTATCGCTTCGATGACGTAAAGAAAGGTATGGATGACTTATTTTTCTTCAATGACGCCACTTTTATATAGGATGATGACAAAATTTTGTGCTGTAACCATACTCAATACAAGACTTGATATATGTTTTCCTACAATCACTACCCGACCTATTCCAGTGAAACCTTATTTCCCGTTGACTTTTGAGTTCTTTTACTTTATCATTGAATAATGATCAACCCACAAGATTTAAAGAAAAATCCTTATGGCGTAGCTGACTTCAATGATTTCCCAAAGAGAAATTTTTATTACGTTGACAAAACGCGTTTTATCCGAAATATTGAAGAAAAAGGAAAGTTTCTATTCTTAATCCGACCACGACGTTTCGGAAAGACCCTCCTACTCTCCACCATCGAAGCCTATTACGATTTCACTAACAAAAACGCGTTCGATTATTTTTTTACCGGCACTGATATTCATAAAAATCCCACGGGCGAAAAAAACCAATACATGATTCTGAAACTCAATTTTTCGATGGTGAACGCCGATCCCTCAAAAGTCGTGAATTCATTCCTTGCCTATATTCAGGAAATTGCCTCTGATTTTGTAAAAAAATACGAATTCCTGCTAAATATCGATACAAATAAAGCGACCTCCGAACTCTTGTCGAGAGAAACGGCATCCGATGTCCTGATGACTCTATTAAGCTATTGCAAGAGAAAAGAGCAGAGAATATACGTCATAATTGACGAATACGATAATTTTGCCAATACGATCTTGGCAGATTCGGGAGAAAAAAACTATATCGCAATTACCCGCGGCGAAGGCTTTCTGCGGTCTTTTTTTAATGTGCTAAAAGGGGGAACTTCCGATGCAAACTCTCCCATTTCCCGGTTATTTATGACCGGTGTGTCCCCCATTACCCTGGACGATGTAACCTCCGGATTTAATATTGCCATGAATATATCGCTGCATTCGGATGTAAACGAGATTCTTGGTTTTACGTACGGGGAAGTGGAAACCATGATCGATTATTACAGGCAAACCGGAAAAATAAAGCATTCCAATGCAGAACTCATCGAAATCATGAGCCAATGGTACAATCATTACCGATTTTCCCCCCGCTCTTCCAGTGAAATCTTCAACACGTCGCAAGTGCTGTATTTTCTGAATGAATACATGATCGATTCGGCCATTCCCATCAATCTTGTGGACACCAATGCCCGAACCGATTACAATAAATTACGCCAATTAATCATTATCGACAAACAAGGGAAACCCGAAACCAACGGTAACTTTTCAAAACTCCAACAAATTATGGAAACCGATACCGTCACGACCACGATTCAATCCAGTTTCCCCGTTAAACTCATGGGAAACCCCGAAAATTTCTACTCCCTTCTTTTTTATTTCGGGTTATTGACTCTCACCGGAATGACGCCGTCCCAACGCGCCATTCTTTCAATCCCCAATGAATTTACCCGAAAATTGTATTACGACTATATCCAATCGATTTACAAAGACATCGATCTATTTAAGATCGATGCGGATGTGTTTTCCAATTTAATGGATGAAATGGCATTTAAAGGAAATTGGGAACCTGCCATCGGGTATATTGCCGGGCGGATGGAAGCATCCCTGGGAATAAGGGATTTGATTGACCGGGAAAAAGCACTTCAGGTCTTTTGGAATGTCTATCTGGGATTAAATTCGCTGTATATCGTATATCCGGAAAAAGAATTGAGTCATGGTTTTGCGGATCTGGCATTGATTCCACTGTTAACTCAATATCCAGGCATCACCCATTCATATTTGATCGAATTCAAATACATCAAACCATCCCACTACAAAAGAGACGATGGAGAAAATAAGGTTCGCATGCTTCGAAACGAAGCAGAGGTTCAATTGAACCAATACAGTATGGATGAAAGGTTTAAGAAGCATATCGGTTCAACGTCACTGAAGAAATTGATATTAATCTTTAGCGGAAACCGGATGGTTCACCAAGAAGAAATTTAAAGCGTTCCTTAATCTGTTATAATACCTGATGAGGCAATCATGATTCATTTCAAACTAAACGGCAAAGATAAAATATACAACGGCGATTTGTCCTTATCGCTACTGCACTATTTAAGAAACATGGAGGGAATAATTTCCGTAAAAGACGGCTGCTCCGGTCAAGCATCCTGCGGCGCGTGCATGGTCGAGATGAACGGCCGACCCGTTTTATCTTGCGTGACGCCAATGAAAAAAGTAAACGGCGCCGCAATCGTAACGATTGAGGGCTTCCCGGAAACGCTTCGCCAAACCCTGGGACGCGCATTCGTTGAAAAAGGCGCAGTCCAATGCGGCTTCTGTACGCCGGGCTTTTTCACCCGCACGAAATTATTACTGGAAAATAATCCCGCCCCGTCCCGGGACGAAATTATCGCTGCCCTGAACATGAACCTCTGCCGATGCACCGGATATCTGAAAATAGTCGAGGCTATTCAAACCGCAGCAGCCGCGCTTCATGACCACAAGGAAATTCCCCTTCTGTTTCAGGGTCAGGTGGGCGAATCATTACCCAAATATCACGCGTACGAAAAAGCGCTGGGCCAAAACCCCTTTGTCGACGATCTGAAATTCGACAACCTCTTTCACGGGGCCCTAAAATTCAGCGATCACCCGCGCGCTAAAATTTTAAAAATCGATACCTCTCAAGCAAAACAACAAAATGGGGTCATCGCTGTGTTTACAGCCGATGATATCCCGGGCGAACGGTTCAATGGCACGATTATCAAAGACTGGCCGGTGATGGTTCGCGAAGGCGAAACCACCCGCTACATCGGCGACGTCCTTGCATGCGTGGTTGCCACCACCGAAACCGCAGCCCGAGACGCAGTGAAACTGATTCGCGTCGATGCCGAGGTCCTCGAACCCCTTACCGATATGCTGGACGCGGAACACAGCCCCACCCATATCCACGAAAAAGGAAATATTCTGGATACAAGTATCATCCGTCGCGGCGACCCGATCGACGACGTGCTCCGTCACTCGATCCATGTGGTTTCCGGCCGATACGAAACCCAACGCATCGAGCATGCATTCATGGAAACCGAAGCAGCGGTCGCTCTTCCCTGGGACGAAAACGGCATTGAGCTCTACGTTCAAAGCCAGGGCGTCTATGAAGACCGAAACCAAATTGCCCGCATTATCGGACTCCCGATTCAAAAGGTGAAAGTCACCCTGGTTCCCAATGGCGGGGCATTCGGCGGAAAGGAAGACATGACCGTGCAAGCCCATGCCGCGCTTTGCAGCTACCGCTTAAAGCACGCGGTAAAGGTTCGGTTATCCCGCGAGGAATCCATCCGCATGCACCCCAAACGCCACCCCATGATCCTCGATTATACGCTGGGCTGCGACGCGCAAGGAAAACTCACCGGCCTCAAAGCCCGCATCAGAGGGGATAACGGGGCGTATGCATCGGTGGGAATGAAGGTCTTGGAACGCGCTGCCGGCCATGCGACAGGTGCCTACCACGTTCCCCATGTCGATATCGAATCCCGCGCCATTTATACCAATAACATCCCGTCCGGCGCCATGCGCGGATTCGGCGCCAATCAGTCGACGTTCGCCATGGAAAACTGCATCGATGAATTATGTCAAAAGGGAAACTTCGACCGCTGGCAATTTCGCTTCGACAATGCCCTGGTAAATGGTTCCATGACCGCTTCCGGCCAAATCCTCCACGAAGGCGTGGGCGTTCGCGAAACCCTCCTGGCGATCAAAGAAGAGTATGAAAACGCCAGACACTGCGGCCTGGCCTGCGCGATAAAAAATTGCGGCGTGGGCAACGGCGTTTCCGATTACAGCGAAGTGAAAATCGAAATAAAATCCGACAATCACGTCATCCTCCATCACGGATGGACCGAAATGGGTCAGGGAATCCATACCGTAGCCATTCAAACGTTAAGTCGGGAAACGGGCATCAACCCAGAAATAATTGAAGTGATGGTTTCAACCCCCAATGAAGCGCGCTCGGGCATGACAACCGCCAGTCGAGGCACGTCCCTGGTATGCAATGCCATCATCGAAGCGTCCAAACAATTGAGAGAAGACTTGAAAACCCAAACGCTGGATCAACTCCAAGGAAAAATTTATTTCGGCCGCTGGAGCTTCGATAAATCCACAAAACCCGGCGCGCCGGGAGAAGTGATTACGCATTATTCTTACAGTTACGCCACGCAACTGGTCGTACTCGACGATACCGGTAAAATCGATACCATTGTCGCCGCCCATGACGCGGGAAAAATCATCAACCCGACACTCTTTGAAAGCCAGATCCAGGGCTCGGTCCACATGGGCCTGGGCTACGCGCTCACCGAAGACTTACCCATGGAAGGCGGGTATTTGAAAAGCACGAAGCTCAAAGATCTCAGAATTCTGAAAGCCCATGAGATGCCGCGAGTGATTGTAAAAGGCGTGGAAGTCAAAGATCCGTTGGGCCCCTACGGCGCCAAAGGAGTTGGTGAAATCGGCATGGTCCCCACGACCGCCGCGGTTGCCAACGCATTTTGTGCATTTGATGGGATAAGAAGATATAAAATACCGATGAAAAGGTAGTAAAGATAGTTTTACCAGGGGGCTCTTTTCGTGAAAACCGTCCCCTGGCCCCCCACAAAAGCGTTTGGTTGAAGGAATGAGTGTCAGAGAAGTAACGACGTGTTATCCCTGACCTGTGCCAGCAATTAGTATTGTAAGAAATGTAGGGGCAGACCCGCGTGTCTGCCCGTGTGTTCGATGTGGTTTTCGTGTTAGGGCAAATTCGAATTGCTGACCTGTGTAAGCCGAGTTGACAACCCTGCCATAATCGTGTATTCTCGTGTATTCTTAATCTTAAAGGAGGAATAACGCATGCATTCCACTATCAAATTTTCCAGACCGGTCATAATATCATTATTTTTTCTTGTCTTTATTTTAACTCTCAGCGCGCAGTCGCCGATCAAACAATTCGAACAAGTCAAACAGACAGAAATCACCATCGCCATGTGCAGACCCGAGGTCAGTCAGATCAAAAACATCGAACAACTGTTTGAAAAAGACCTCATCCCCTTACGGCGAATCAAACTGATCGGTGTTTACCACGAAGATGAAAACACCGATTATGCGCCCGCGCTTAAATACGTCCAGGAAAACAACCTGTCCTGGGTAACGTTTAAAATGATCAAAGGTCAGGTGAAAGGGGAAGATCTTTTCAAGGAAAACGCATGGACACCGCAATTCAATGAAATCGTCAAGACAACACAGGGAATCATCTTTACCGGCGGTTGGGACTTTCCTCCCAGGCTTTATGGCGAAGATCAATTATTGGCCACCGAATTCAAAACCCCGGCCCGCCATTATTATGAAGTGTCATTTCTCTTTCACCTCTTGGGAGGCAGTCAAAATCCGGCGTTTGTTCCCCTTCTGGAATCGAAAAAAAATTACGCCGTCTTAGGGATTTGTCTGGGTTGCCAAACCATGAACATTGCATGTGGCGGAACGCTTTATCAGGATATCCCGCAACAGGTTTACGGGTTTTCAACCGTAGAGCAAGTGTTGACATCCGATCCGGATGCCATTCACAGCTCCCGGTATGTCGAAGACATGCATCCGACTGAAACCGATCTTTCGCCGGCGTTTCATCGCATCAAATTCGCCAAAAGCAGTTACTTTGTCCGCCGGATGAAGACAAAGGAAAGCGACACGCCCTATGTGTTAACCTCGCATCATCAGGCGTTAAAAAAACTCGGAAAGAACCTAACCGTTGCGGCGACATCAATGGATGGTAAAATCATTGAGGCGATTGAACATACCGCCTACAAAAACGTTTTGGGTATTCAATTTCATCCCGAACCCTATGCCCTCTACCTGAAGGGTAAATATTTCCGAAAATCGCCGGGCGAACCATTGGATTTTAACCTGAGAGAGTTTCTTCAAACCCATTCTCCCTCCCTGGAATTTCACCAAAAAATCTGGCAGTGGTTTTCGGAAATAATCAATTATTAACAATTAAAGCCTGAAAATATCCCGGTCGCTTTACAATGGCCGAATGGCCTTGTCAGACGTTTTGGACTCCGCCTTTTTTCAAAAAGATGGGTTGACAAGAAGTGGATTTATGACGATAATTATATTCTTAATTCTAAAAATTTTTCATACCGCAGGAGTAAATAATGACATTGGATAACATTGGCGTGGATTCTATAACACTAAAAAAGAGTGCGGATTACGTTCGGTATTTATCGCTCGAATGTATTGAGAGGGCAAATTCCGGCCATCCGGGATTGCCCCTGGGATGCGCAGAACTGGGACTCCTGCTGTATCGTTACATTTTAAGATACAATCCCGATGTTCCGAATTGGGCCAACCGTGACCGTTTTATTTTATCTGCCGGCCATGGATCGATGCTGCTTTATTCGCTGCTCTATTTAACCGGTTATCCATTCACCCTCGACGATTTGGGAAATTTCCGCCAATTGGGAAGTAAAACACCGGGACATCCCGAATACAATATTCCCGAGGGCATTGAGACCACCACCGGTCCGCTGGGTCAGGGTTTTGCCAATGCGGTGGGTTGTGCGATCGAAGGTAAAATGCTGGCCAGCCGTTTCAATAAGAAAAACCCGGATGTCGATCTATTCGACTACACGGTGTATGCCTTAATGGGCGATGGGTGCAACATGGAAGGGATCACCTATGAAGCGGCCTCCATTGCCGGCCACTTGGGACTGGATAACCTCGTGATTATTTATGATTACAATCAAATCACCATCGATGGCCGCATCGATATCACCTACTCCGAGGATGTGGAAAAACGCTATGAGGCCATGGGATGGCATGTCGAACGCACGAGCATCAAGGATATTTCGGATACATTATCCAAATTGAACCGTCTTGAACACATGCGGGAAGGCAAACCCAAATTACTGGTTTTAGAGACGACGATCGGGGAAGGCCTTAACAAGAAACGAGATAAGACCTCGATTCACGGTGCTGCTGCCGGAATTGAAGAAATTGTTTATTTCATCCAAAACTCGGACATGCGTTCGGTTTTCGAAGATATCTATGGGAAAGAAGCCGTGGCAGATACCGACCGATTGACCGCAATCGTCAATGAACGCCTGCAAAAAAAATCCCCGCTTCCGGAATGCAATTCGTGTAATACGTTCATGGCCCGGGGAGCCGATGAAGGAAAAAAAGCCTTTCTCAAATGGGAAGAAACCTTAGGCGAATATCGGTCCCTATTTCCTGCCGAATATGCCGAATACCTTTCGTATGTGGATTTTAAAGTATCCGAGTCGTTAAAAGCCTCACTGTTGCATTACAAGGAAGATCAGGCGGATAGCACCCGTTCGGTCTCGGGTCGCGTACTGAATCGATGCGCCAAAGACATTCCACAGATTATCGGCGGATGCGCCGACCTTGCCGGCTCAACCAAAGCATCCGTGGATCATTCCCCCTATATCACCAAACATGATTTCTCCGGGAGAAACATTGCCTTTGGCGTGCGGGAACACGCCATGAGTGCGATTTGCAACGGTCTGGCATTAAATAAGGCCATGATCCCGTTTTCCTCAACGTTTTTTACTTTTTTTGATTACATGAAACCATCCGTACGCCTCGCCGCCTTAATGAAATTAAAACACATGTTTATTTTCTCCCATGATTCGATTTATGTGGGAGAAGACGGCCCGACCCATCAACCCGTGGAACACTTGAATACGCTGCGCCTGATCCCCGGCATCTATACCTTCCGCCCGGCCAATGATATTGAAACGGCGTTCGCTTACCTCTATTTTTTTGATGAAATGCATGGTCCCATGGCTGTGGTCACCAGCCGCCAAAAAGTATCGCCCAGCTCCTACCGCGATTTTTCCGACCGCGAAACCCTTTATGAACAATTTAAGAAAGGCGCCTATGTTTTTTATGAGACACCGGATACTCAAGGCCACAAGCCGGATCTGATCCTCTGCGGCTCCGGGTCCGAGCTGTCGACCGCGATGGAAACCGCCAAAATGGTGGAGCAAAAAGACCACAAGCACGTTCGGGTCGTCAGCATTCCCTGTCTCGAGTTGTTTAACCAATCTGATTCGTCCTATCAGAAGGAATTATTAATGCCCGGAATTCCGGCCGTATTCATCGAAGCCTGTTCGCATAAAGGATTTCATTTGTTTTATGATCCCCGGTTTATGATTGTCGATGTGGGCAACTTCGGCGTCTCTGCCCCGGATAAAAAATGTTGTGAATATTTCGGTTTGACTCCCGAACATGTGTATGAAAGAATGAAGAAGGAATTGAAATAAAAAAAAATCCAGGGGCTCTTTTTAAAAAAACCGCCCCTGGACCCCGCAAAAATTTTTGCTTTTTTTGTTTTTTCTTTTCTTTTATTTTATTTTATTTTATTTTATTTTTCTTTTATTTTATTTATATGAGGAAAATCGTTTTAACGCTTCATCGGTGGCCCGAAGGAGCGGATCGATGGAAATGTCTTTTCCAACTGCGTTTTTCATCCACAACTGGGGAAGCAAACGCCCGGCCGAAAACATTCGGATCACTTCGGAAGCCAAATCCTTACCCCGAAGGTACTCTTCAATCTGAAAATCAATGACATGTCCATACGAATAAGCGGATAAATAGAGCGGATAACTCACCATATGCGAATAGATCGCCAGAAGGGTTTGATCCTTAACCCCGAAAACATCCGCATAATAGGTGTTCCATATGTCCTTGGCAATCCGAATCGACGCTTCTTTCAACTGCTTGGCATCGGCTTCCGGATGAGCATAAAGCCACTTCCAGATATTCATGTCGAGCAGAGACACGCCCATGATTTCATAGGCATTCCAGAAGGTATCCAATGCCAATAAATGATTTTTATCCGGATTGTCTTCTTTGATGCCCAAAAGGTCGAGATTCCGTTCTTGAAAAACAAAGGCCAGCGCTTCGGTGAACGCATTATTCGGAACCCCTTGCATCATGTAATGATCCACATCATTAAGCGAAATCGTCTGCTCGATATTATGGCCGAATTCGTGGACGGCAATATTGTAGCCTTTGTAATCCATACCATTGGCAAAAACCCGTGTGCGCAAATGCGCCTTTTCGGATCGCATCAAGGGCCCCCACGCATGCCCGGAACCCCGCGCCGGGTCCACGACGATTTTCGAGGTGAGAAAATCGACCTGATCCTTTTGAAATCCCAGCTTCGTCAAAATGTTGGGTAAATCCGTTTCCACCGCCAAAGGCGTCGGGTATTTGCTCCGGGTCATTTCATTGAGCTTGTCTTCCGAAACCCCGTTTTTGGCGGTAAACCCATTGTACCAAATGTCAAACGGTTCCAATCTCCGTTTCAACCGCTTTTGAATCAATTTCGCGACTTTCTTCACTTCAGGGGAAGAAAGAAGACGGATAAAGAGCGCTTCGACTTCCGGTTGAGCGATTTCCATATCCACATCAAATTTGCGCTTGATATAGGTATTAATCGACGATGGATTGTTCTGATCAATGGCGCGAAGTGCCCGGAATGAATTCACAATATGCCGATAGCGCGTATCGGGTTCGGCAGTAAATTCCACCTTCTTCCCGTCTTTGAACACAGTGTTTTGATACGGATTCCAATCCCATTGACTGCTATTAATCACCATCTGGGGGATTTCCTGAGAAATGATCCGCTTCATGACTTCAACAACCATCCGCTGTTTATCGAGCCCGTCAGGAACATTGTAATTGGATTTCAATTCATCCCTTAAATTCCAATGGGACAGCAATTTTAAATCTTTGGGAAACAATTTTTTACCTTTATTATCCAGCAGGTTTCCCATAAAAATATTGTATTCGGAAATATAGAGATCCGCAGCGGAATTGACTTTGGTATACTCCAGAAGCAGTTCGGCGGGCGTTCGCGACACATACAAGTCACCCATCCGAGCATAGGCCCATTCCTTGCGCGTCCAGTTGGCTCCCAATTGGTTTTTCTCTTCCAACGAATAATAGGGGAAGTTCAGGGCAATAATAAAGGCAATTTTATTGGCATAGAAGTCATCGGACAGGTGCGCGGTCACATCATAAGCGGCATACAAGGGGTCGATCGGGAGCATGGCGCCCAGATCCAATTGAA
Source organism: Candidatus Omnitrophota bacterium (assembly GCA_050258455.1). Classification (GTDB taxonomy): domain Bacteria; phylum Acidobacteriota; class Aminicenantia; order UBA2199; family UBA2199; genus JAKAGC01. The sequence goes on from JBLMYT010000017.1 coordinate 91,585, forward strand.
CCGGCTCCTGGATGTCCAGGGAAATCCGATTGAAATGACCATTGATGGTTTCAACATGTTTTGAAACGCGATTAAACAACGCTTCACGCTCTTTATCCGCGGCAGTATAATACCGAAGACAAAACGATTCGAATTCGGAATCATTGCCATCCGAAGGTCTCCATAATTCCGCCACATGATGAACCCCTTTTTCAATCCGAGTCCGTCCCGCTTCTCCATACCTGGTCATCAGTTGATGGGTGACGCGATCAACGACCGAATCCGGAACGGTCCCGGCCCGGGTGACCTCCGGTTGGGGACGCGCCGGCTCTTGTTGAGCCATTGCAAATAATCCGATAAAAGTAATCATAAAGATAATCATGACGCTCAAAACAGATAATTTTTTCATCTTTAGTCTCCACACGGTTTGATGTATTTTGATTGGTGTTTGTTGAAAAATCGCCCGAAAAAACAAATGCTGTTTCACTGTGCCTGCCTAACACAGTGAAACAGCATCGGACCAAAATCTTAGGAGGATAAAAATACGATTACAATAACTTTAAAAAAGAGTGATTATCTTACTCTTTTTCAGTCGTAATAGTAATATAATCCGCCGACTTATTCGTCCGAAATCATGATATGAGACAAAAATTCACTCAACCTGAGCAAATTAAGTATAATTTAAGTTTGTCAATAATGTTTCGGAATAGCCTGATTCCCTGGGAAAATTTAAGGAAAAGAGAATCAGGTTCCGCCTTCAGCGGGTTCCGATTTCTATTCCTCTTAACGAATGAGGGCCGACGCGCTCAATCTTCACCCGGGTAAATTCGCCAACCGGCGTTTCCGATTTGAAATTAACCACCCGGTAACTTTCCGTCCTTCCGATAACCTCATCCGTTTTCTTGGGATGGGTTCCGGTGACCAGAACGTCCGGGGTTTGGCCGATCAAGGCCTGATTATTCTTCAATTGAATTTTTTCCTGAAGCGCTTGCAGGGCATAGAGTCGTTGTTTTTTGATTTCTTTGCTTAAAGTGTCTTCCAGTTTATACGCGCGGGTAAACTTTCGGGGCGAGTAAATGAAGGAAAAGATATTTTCATATTCCACTTTCTCCAAAAGCGAAAGGGTTAATTGAAAATCATAATCCGTTTCTCCCGGGTAGCCGATAATGAAATCCGAACTAAACGTCATACCGGGGAGTTTCCGTTTGAATTGATTCACGATATCCAGATACTGGGTGCGATTATAGATGCGGTTCATTTTCTTTAAGATGCGCGTGGAGCCGGACTGAGCGGGAAAATGAATATTGCGGGCAATCTTTGGGTGATTCGCCATGACTTGAATCAACTGATCGTCATAATAACCGGGGTATGAGGTGATAAACCGGATCCAGCGAACATCCACCTGCCGGGCCATTTCATCCAGAAGCTCGGGGAATCGCATTCCCTTTTCTTTATCTTCCCAGTTATTGACATTTTGGCCCAGAAGAATAATTTCTTTAAACCCATGATGCGAAAGGTAATGGGCTTCTTCGATGATCTTTTCAAACGGTCGGTGTTTTTCCCTGCCCCGGGTAAACGGAACGATACAGTAGGAACAAAAATTATTGCATCCTTCCATGATGGAGATATAAGCGGTGACCTGACTCGAGCGAGCCGTAATCGCCGGGATGGTTTCCTCCCATTCTCGTTTGAATTGGGCTTTCACTCCGGGTTTGCGTTGATCCAGCAGTTCATCCACGATGTGATCGATGTGGTAGTATTGATGCGTACCGATCACATAATCGATGAACGGGTTTCGAGCGAAGATGTTTTCCTTTTCGGATTGGGCCACGCATCCGGCAACGATGATGATTTTATCACGGGACATGCGTCCCGCATAGGAGAAAATTTTATCCTGCGGTTTTTCTCTGACCGCGCAACTGTTAATGATCACGATATCGGCTTCGTTTTCATCCTGACCGGGAGTTAATCCTTTGGCTTCAAGGATATGCCGCATTTTTTCCGAATCATTCACATTCATTTGACAGCCAAATGTTTTGATATAAAATTTCATTTACAATTCTTGGTTAATAAATTTTGTGCCGCTTTGAGGACATCGTCGTTAATATCGCTTCCGACCATTAACCGCCCGATTTCCTTGATACGTTCCTCTTCGGTTAATGGTTTGACATGACTGAACGTTTGATCTTTTTTGAATTCCTTGGTCACCAGGAAATGGGAATCGGCGAACGAGGCGATCTGGGGCAAATGGGAAATGCAGATCACCTGGTTATTATCCGCGATTCGCTTTAATTTTTCCCCGACAAATTCGGCGGTTTTTCCACCGATTCCGGTATCGATTTCATCGAAGATATACGTGGAATCCGTGTCGTCGCGAAGAATCGATTTGAGAACGAGCATTAAGCGTGATAATTCACCGCCGGAGGCAATTTCCCGGATTTTCCCCAATGGCTGCCCCGGATTGGTCGTAAAATAAAATTCGATTCGATCCATTCCCTTATCGGAAATGGTATGGACAGTCGGTTCACCGGCATCGAACTGGATGTGGAAGCGGGCTTTACCCATTTCCAGTTTGGCAAGTTCCTTTTCGATAATTCGAGACAGTTCCACCGCCTTTTCGGTGCGTCGGGTCCTCAATTGACGATTCAGCTCACAATAGTGCTGAAATTCCTGATCGATTTCTTTTTCTTTATGACTCAGAGAAAAATCCATATCCATGAGTAACCGTCTTTCGCTTACCAATTCGTCCCGCCGGTGGAGTAACTGGTTTAAGCCCATCTTGTATCGGGATTTCAGACGGTTTAACCGGAGCAATTTATCCTGGATCTCATTTAATTCATCGGAACTGAAGTCCACTTTGCCGATGATATCGGAAAGCGTGGAGGAAAGTTCGGGTAACAGGTTGTAGAATTGAGCGACTTCAGCCGCCAGGGTTTCCAATTCGGGATAGATCTCCTTGAGGAAATCGAGGTGTTTCAGGTTTTCGGCCATGACACTGTATACCGATCGATCGTTCTGGTGGAAATCACCGATGATCCGGCTGGCTCTGGCCATGATTTCTTCGGCGGAAGTGAGGATCAGCAGGCGCTGTTCCAGAGAAATATCGTCATCGGCTTCCATTTTGAGGTGATCGATTTCGGCAATTTGATAATCGATGAAACCGATATTCTCGCCTGCTTTTTCCTGTTTATGTTTTAGTTCGTCCAATTCCCCGATAAGGGTCTTTAATTTCGCATAGCTGTCGGCCAACCGGTCCAGGAGTTCCCCATTTCGGCAAAATTCATCAAGGAAAAACCGATGATTGCCAGGATTGAGCAGAAAGATGTGTTCGTTTTGACCATAAATGTTCAAGAGTCTTTCGGCCAGATCTTTTAATTGAACAAATGGGACAATGTTGTTATTGATATAACAGTACGATTTCTTCTTATTGATCTCGCGTCGAAGCACCCACTCGTCGTCATTGGCGTCGGTAAACATGGCTTCCACCACCAGATCGCTGCCGTCGTTTCGAATCGCATGTTCATTGATCTTCTTGTTGAGAAAATGATTGATGGCGCCGATAAGTATGGATTTCCCTGCACCGGTTTCACCGGTTAAAACGTTGAGGTGCGGAGAAAACCGCAACTCGATTTTTTCAACCACTGCAAAATTTTTGACTTTCAAATAGTCAAGCACGATTCATCACCCTAATCGAAAGTATGTATGATCTGAATATACGATTTTAAAAGAATCCGCGATCATTCGGGTTCGTAAGCGCCCAGGAGGGTAAGAAGATTGATCCGGCCATAGCCCAGGTAATTATCGACGCCGGGGTAAAGGGATATATTGACATCATCGGCGGTATATTTGATCAGGTCCATTGCCTGTTGGGCGCTGAGAAACGGTTTATAGGAAAGCAGGAGTGCCGCAGCCCCCGAGACCAAAGGGGCGGCAAACGAGGTTCCGCTGTCGTATCGATAGGCGTTGGTAACCGTGGGGGTCGTCGGTGAGAAAGCGGCCCCCAATACCATCACGCCGGGAGCGGCCACGTCGATTTGGGAACCGGGATTGGAGAACGCGGCCCATTGATCATCGGCGTCTGTGGCAGCCACGGCCAGGCAATACTTATCGTAAGAGGCCGGAAAAAGAACAAAGGCCCCGTTATTCCCGGCAGCCGCAACAATGAGAACATTTTTATTATAGGCGTATTCGCAGGCCGTTTCCAGAATGGGACTGGGGCTTTTTCCACCCACACTGATATTGATAATTTTTGCTCCGTTATCGACTGCATAGTGAATTCCTGCAGCAATAGCAAGGTAGGAAGCCGAACCATCCTGGTCCGCGCATTTTAAGGGCATGATTTTCGCGTTCCAGCATACCCCGGCCACACCCACGCCGTTTTGAGAATCGGCGGCGGCAAGGGAGGCCACAAAAGTGCCGTGCCCATGATCATCGTCGGCATTCACTGAATCCTCGACGAAATTGTATCCGGGAACAATTTTATTTTTTAAATCTTCATGGCTATAAGAGACTCCGGTATCAATGACAGCAATGGTCACCGGATGATCGATGGCGCCAGTCGTCCAATCCCAGCCTTCCGGTGCGTGGATATCGCAACCGGATTTTCCGCTTATTCCGGTTTGCAAATCAAACACCTGGCCGGTGTTGTGTAACGCATATTGATAGGGATAGTAGGGATCATTCGGCGTGACACAAAGTTCGGCATAATAATCCGGCGACGCGCTGACGATGAAGGATTCATGGCGCAATTGGGAGCACAGGGCTTCGATATCGGAATCAGGGGACGTCTCCAGGATATAAAAACCGGTATAAGGATGAAATTGAACCCGTTTGATCTCCCCCCGATATCTCCGGGATAAACGGCGAGCAGCCGAACTTTGCCGAATCAATCGAGCCGGCGCCCGGTCCACATCCCAATCCATCCGGTTAAAACTTTCTTCCGCGTCCGAGGAGAATTGGACCACCACCCGATTCGCCACATAATTTTTCTTATCGGCGTCTTCAAGCCGAAGACGGGTCGAATGATGGGTTGCATATTTTGCCGAGAGGAACGAAGGGGAGAGGAAAAAAAAGCCGACGATCAACGCGATAGATAGAATATGTTTATATAGGAGATTTTTATCCGATGAGCGCTTGGGAATCATTGTTTGACCTCATAGAAGTAAAAAATTAAAACGCATAAGACAAGGTAACCGAAGCCGTTGTTTTGGCGATGACCGTTATCCGGAAATCAACATCGATATTTCCCGCTTCGAATTCGATTCCTCCCGTCAGTCCGGAAGTCTTTCGTTGTTTATACGTTAAGTCTTCCCTGCCCTGGAGGGCCTGAATGGTTTCGGATGCCGTGAGTGTTCCCCGGATCGCATGGAATTGAGGGCCCGCATACACATCAAAATTGGAAAAACCTTCGTATTTGACCAGTATCTCGAGGATGGCCTGGTTAAAATGATTGCTAAACCGGGAATTTCCGAATACAATCGGTAAGTGAATCGGGTACTCGGCGGATGCCGTGGTGAAAAAAAGGAGCGTGCCGCTGGCGCTAACGGAAAAGTCGTTCCAGGAGTAGAAGTCCGAGCGAACCCGAAGTCCAAAGACAGGGGCATTAACGCTTTTGTCCTTCCATCGCAAGGTCAGGGGAAGATTAATGAAATCCAATGGATTTCTCAATTTATTGATGTTGTAGCCCACGATGGCGGTAAGGGACAGATAATCGGAAAAAGACGCATCCAGGTTTAGGGCCGAATAATAGAAATTCAGGGTATTTTCAAGTTGAGCATTTTGGGACGCCGGATTGAGGACGATCGGAACCTGATTGAAGGAAACCATCATCCCGATTCCATAATCGATATCGCTGAATAGGGATGTCGGTTTTACTTTTTTGGGTTTCGGAAAATCTTTGTTTCGGTTCTCCGTTGAAAAGAGAAGGGTTGCAGCCATCAGAAAAACAGAACATAGGATCATGGTTTTTGTTTTCATTCTCATCTTTTCGCCCTCATCTCCTATCGGTGATCGGCTTATCGTTAATCATGATTGTAAATACGTCTTTATGCATCATTCGTTATAAGAAATATCACTATACTCAAAACAAAGGTAATTGTCAATTGAAAAGAATAGATATTCTTTCTTCGTCACCGGTTAAATTTAAACCATTATCTTCACTTGTAAAATATCAGGAATATGATAGAATTATATGTGTAAAACGGAATCACTATGGGTAAAATAATTGGAATTCTTGGTGGCATGGGGCCCGAAGCAACCTTATCCCTTTGCAATCTCATCTTTTCGTTTACCCGGGCAGAAAAAGATCAGGACCACATTCCGGTTATGGTGTGGAACAATCCCCGGGTTCCCGACCGCACGGAAGCCATCCTGAACCAGGGGCCTTCCCCACTCCCCGATATCATTTCCGGAGCCCAGGCCCTCGAGAAAATGGGGGCAGACCTGATTGCAATGCCATGCATCACGGCGTTTTATTTTTATCCCGACATTGTTCGACATGTTTCGATTCCTTTTGTTCATATTTTGGAGGAAACGGTTCGGTATGTGCACCAACAGGTCAAACATCCGATGGGCTCTCCTCAAAAAATCGGGGTATTGGCCACCTCGGGAACGATTAAATCGGGATTATTTCATGAGGCGTTTCACCGGAACGGAATCGGTGTGGTTGCTCCGAACGCGCCAAACCAGCGGCTTCTGATGGATGCCATTTACGATAACAAGGGAATCAAGGCCGGGTTTAAACAAAACCCCCGAAAAAGGATTCTCGCTATTATCGATGAATTAATCCAAACCGACAACCCGGATGCGATCATGGTCGGCTGCACCGAATTATCTCTCGTTTTAGACCGGCGTTGGGTCGATCGTCCACTCATCGACCCTCTAAAAATCCTGGCAGCGGTCAGTATCCAAAGGGCCGGATACGAATTAAAGCGATCGAGAAAATCCGACTTCTCGATATTTCCGTCTGATTCGTGATCGTTAATAATCGTTAATCCTTAATAAATAGTGTTCTCCACTTCCACTTTGGATAGCCGCTCGATGAGTTCTTTATTTTTGATTTTATATTCGATATAGAAACTCAGTATGGAATGCTTGAGTACGGTGATTTTCTCCATCAGTAACAATAAATCCATGATTTCTTCCGAATATTCGCCAAAATCCATATCGTTTTTGTCATCGACAGGTTCCTGCTGAAACATTTCCCCGATATTGGATACGAGCCAGTCAAGGGATACACCGAATTCGACTTTGAGTGTATTCATAATCGTGACACCGGGAAAGATTTCGCCTTTCTCGATCCGGGAATAATTGGCCCTGCCGATATCAAAATGAGAAACCATCTCGTCCTGAGTGTACCCGAGCGTTTTTCTTATTTTTTTCATTCGTAAGCCAATATCTTTTCTTAATAGCTCTTTCGCCCTGTCGTCTCTTGTATCAGTATCGGTTGTGATCATAATGTTGCATCCTTTTCGGTAATTTCGAAATCCTCGAGATCGATTTCGTCTGCGGTTTCTGTTTCTTCCAACGAGCCATTGATCGCCGGGGAATGCTTGACTTTATATTCCTCCACGAATGCGAGAATGGCATGCTTAATGATCGGATCTTTGTGCAATGAAGTCAATAAATCCTGAATTTCCAATGTTCGCCCCATAAGGCTTATTTTTTTCTCGTTTTCTTTTTTGCCGTCTTCGCGAACAAACATATGCCCGGTATTGGAGATGAGCCAATCCAGTGAAATATCAAACTTTGTTCGCAATTGATTTAATACGAAGGGATTGGGGAGAACTTCTCCTTTTTCAACCCGTGAGTAGTTCGCTCTTCCGATATTGAAGAATGAAACCATTTCCTCTTGGGTATAACCCAGGGTTTTTCTGATCTTGTACATTCTTTTTCCGATTTCTTTCTTGAGTTCTTTTTTCATGTTCTTCCTTATTTTTCTTTTGGATAACCGATATAACCTGCCCGGGATAGATCGTGGACATTTTTGAAGGGATGCGGCGGCTTTAGATACTGTCCTAAAAATTGGTAGATGTCGAACCGAATATTTTTGGCCATCCGGGTGTCCAATCGGTCGAAGCTGTGTCCTCCGGGTGCGTCTTTAAAAATTTTGTATTCGAATTTTTTGCCTTCGGCTTTGAGGGCCTGGATCAAATGCTCCACTTCCAGCACGTTCACATCATCGTCGTTGGTATTGGTATGAATCAGGAGCGGCGTTTGGAGTTTTTCGGCATTCCAGGCTGGGGAACGTTTCCGGTACTCGGCCACGTTCTCACTGGCGGTCTTTCCCAGATGGTACGGCGCGGAGTAAAGGTCCCGGTACCCCTGGGTCGAATACCCCATTCGGGCCACCAGGTCACTGACCGGTACGCCGGCAAACGCAACCTTGTAATCTTTGGGGTATTTGAAGATATTCATCAGGGCAATCAGGCCGCCGTGACTCCAACCGATGATTCCCACCCGATCTTTATCCACGAATTCATAGTTTTCCAGGACATAATTCCGGGATTCGTAAACGTCTTCAATCTCCAACCCTCCGTAATCGATGGTTTCGAAAAAATCTCCACCGTACCCGGTGCTGCCGCGATAATCCGGGGCAACGACAACGTAACCTTGCGCGACCAGTTCCCGAATAATATGGGTGTGATAGGTCGTAAAATTAGCGTGGACTCCGCCATGGGGCAAAATGAGGAGGGGATACTTCTGACCGGCGATTAACTTTTTGGGTATGAAGATATAGGAATAAAATTTCACCGGATTTTTAGCGCCCATGGCCGTGGGATTCGGAACGTAGGAAGGTGGTGGCCCCACATGGCGCACTTTATCGACATAGGCCACGTCGCCGACCCGATCGAACCACAGGATATCATCGATGGCTTTTTCCAATATATCCAGCCGTTGGTCCAAACCTTCGAATTGCTTTTCGATTAACTGGCGGGTTGGGTCTTTGGTTTCTTCACCGGCCGCGACGCTTCCCCGGATAAAGAAAAACAACAGCAACACCATAAAACCCACGATTCGTTTCTTCCGAGAGGGATCGATTCTCATCGCTCATTCTCCTTTATGATATTCCTTTGCCGCTTTGATAAACGAGACAAATAAGGGATGGGGCTGAAGCGGACGGGATTTGAACTCCGGGTGAAATTGGCATCCGATATACCAGGGATGGCTGGGGAGTTCCACCATTTCCACCAGGTCGCGTTCGGGATTTTTGCCACTGATCACCATTCCGTTTCCTTCCAGTACCGGTTCGAATTCCGGATTGAATTCGTACCGGTGGCGGTGTCTCTCAAAAATTTTATCGTTTTGATAAATCCGATGACACACCGAATCTTTTTTCAAATGGCAGGAGAATTCTCCCAACCGCATATTGTGTCCCATATCTTCGACGTTTTTTAATTCCTTCAATTTAAGAAAAACTTTATTTACAGGTGCCTTGACGAATTCCGCGGAGTGGGCGTCCTTGATACCGATCACGTTGCGAATGTATTCGATACAGGCCACTTGCATCCCCAAACAGATTCCGAAATAAGGGATCCGTTGCGTGCGGGCATATTGGACGGCTTTAATCATCCCTTCGATGCCCCGGTCCCCAAATCCGCCCGGAACGAGAATCCCTCCGCAATTTCGAAAGGTTTCCGCCAAATCCCAGTCCGAGAGATTATCCGAATCGATCAATTTGAGTTTGACCTTCACGTCGTTCTCGATTCCCCCATGATAAAGGGCTTCGAATAAACTCTTGTACGAATCGAACAATTTGATGTATTTGCCGACGATACCGATCTCGATTTCATCGGAAATCTTGCGGGTGCGTTCGATCCATTGTTCCCAACGGGAATGGTCGTCTCGCTTTCGTTCGAGTTTCAGTTTTTTTAGAATGGAATTTCCCAGGCCTTCATTTTTGAAGATCAGGGGAATTTCGTAAATATTGGAAACGTCCCGGGCACTGACGATGTCTTCGTATCGCAGGTTGGTAAACAGGGCGAGTTTCTTTTTCATGTCCTCCGGGATGGGAATCTCCGTCCGGCAAAGCAGGATGTTGGGCTGAATCCCGATTTCTCGGAGCGCTTTGACACTGTGCTGAGTCGGTTTGGTCTTCAATTCACCGGCGGTTTTGATGAATGGAACCAACGTGAGATGGACAAACAGCGTGTCTTCGGCTTCGAGGTCCAGGCCGATTTGGCGGATCGCTTCCAGGAAGGGTAAGCTTTCGATGTCTCCGACCGTCCCACCGATCTCCACCATCACGATATCAACCTTTCCATTCTTTTCCATGATCACGCTTTTGATCTCGTCCGTGACATGAGGGATGACCTGAACGGTTTTTCCCAGGTAATCCCCGCGGCGCTCTTTTTGAATGACATTGTCGTAAATTCGCCCGGCGGTCCAGTTGTTTTTTTGCGTCGTGATCGTGGAGGTGAACCGTTCGTAATGTCCCAGATCCAGGTCGGTTTCGGCACCATCGTCGGTGACAAAGACTTCACCGTGTTGAAAGGGACTCATGGTTCCGGGATCCACGTTCAGGTAAGGATCCAACTTGATAATATTAATGGTAAATCCGTAAGACTCCAGGATATTGCCGATGGATGCCACGGCAATTCCTTTTCCCAGGGAAGAGAGGACTCCCCCGGTCACAAAGATGTATTTTGTTCTGATCATTTATTTCAATTCCTTCAATAGTTTTTCTACTTTTAAAATATCTGATGGGATATCGACCCCTACCGTATGATATTCGCTGATAATAACCTTTATTTTTATATTATTTTCAATGAAACGTAACTGCTCCAGTTTCTCGATGCCTTCGAGGCAGGACCGGGGCCATCGGATGAATTGGCCGAGTGCCCTTCGGCTGTACCCGTACATGCCCATGTGTTGATAAAATCCGGTAAACGCTTTTTTTTCGGTAAACGGAATGGGGGATCGGGAAAAATAGAGCGCATCCGAAACCGTATCGGTGACCACTTTTACCACGTGGGGGGAGAGGAAATCGTCGTAAGAGTCGTTGAAACAGGCCGGCGTCACCACCTCACATCCTTCGGTTTGCAATTCATCGACCAGCCGGGAAATGAGGGATTCGGGGATCACCGGTTCATCGCCTTGAATATTAATCACCGCATCCGCGTCGTGCGTGTCCAGGACTTCCCAGATGCGTTCGGAGCCGGATTGGTGATGGGCGGCGGTCATGACCGCTGTGCCGCCGAACCCGCTGACCACGGACGCAATCCGTAAATCATCGGTGGCGACCAGAATATGGCCGGGGGCGAATTTTCCTGACTTTTCCACCTGGCGATAGACTCGCTCCACCATGGGAATGCCATCAATTAAAGCCAGAGGTTTACCTTCAAACCGGGTGGAATGATACCGGGCTGGGATAACGGCTGTGATGTTCATGTTAGATCCGTGGCATGACCGAATGGGCGTTACTGGTTTTCAACCGAGGTTTCGTCTTCGGAAACCGACGAATTTTTGCTTTCCAATGCTTTCATTTCCATTCGGCAGGTTCCCTGGAAAAAGGCGCCTTCTTCAATCACCAGCTTGGGAGCCGTAATTTTTCCCGTGACCCGTCCCTGGGAAAAGATTTCGATCCGATCTTTGGCGTTCAGGTTTCCCTTGACCCGTCCGTTGATCGAAATGCTTCCGGCTTCGATATCAGCTTCGACCTCTCCTGTTTCTCCAACGATTAGGGCGGTTCCGGAAAGAATTTTTCCTTTAAATTTGCCATCAATTCGGAATGAATCTTTAAATCTGATTTCGCCTGTAATCTCAGTGTCTTTATCAATAAAACCGCTCACTCGGCCAAGTGATTCTGTACGATGCATGATTTACTCCTTTATTAATAAATTGTATATGCGATCAAATTCTTCGACTTGATTAAAATATATTTCAATTTTTCCTTTTCCGTTCCTGGTGTAGTTTAATTTGACTTTGGTAGAAAGAATACGGGCCATTTTTTCTTCGGTTTTGCGAATATCCGGATCTTCCTTGATTTCCCTGGGAATGGATTTTTCTTTGGTGAAATTTTTGACTAAATTTTCGGTTTGCCGGACGGAGAGGTTATTTTTTAAGATCTTGGATAAGGCGTCCAGCATATCGGTATTGTCTTCGAGGGAAAGCACGGCCCGGGCATGCCCGGGGGAGATCGTTCCTGAAATGACACTCTCTTTGATGGCTTCGGGAAGTTTCAGCAATCTCAGGTAATTGGTGAGGGTGCTGCGGTTCATCCCGAGTTTTTCCCCGGCCTGTTCCTGGGTGAGTCCCATTTCCCGGATGAGCATTTCAATGCCTTCGGCAATTTCAATGGAGTTGAGATCTTCGCGCTGAATATTTTCAACCAGGGCGCCGACGATGGTCTCATTTTGGGTGATATTTTTGACAATCGCCGGAATTTTGCGCCATTTGAGATACTGGGCCGCGCGCCAGCGGCGTTCGCCCACCATGAGGTAATATTTATTGTCTTCCCGATACAGGACCACGGGCTGAATCATCCCGCTCTGAGCCAACGAATCCGCCAACTCTTTGATCTTTTCCTGACTAAACTTCTTTCGGGGCTGATACGGATTGGGATAAATTTCATCAATATCGACTTCGACAAATCCTTTTTGCTCTTCCAATTCCGCGGCAGCCGGTTTATTGGAAATAATGGCGTCTATACCTTTTCCTAATACGCTTCGCTTCATTTACCCATGATCTCCCTGGCCAATGACATATACGCAATTGAGCCTGCCGATTTGATCGCATAGAGCTGGATCGGCTGGCCGAAACTCGGCGCTTCGGACAATCGAATATTTCGCGGAATGATCGACTGGTAGACTTTGGTTTTGAAGTAATTTCGGATCTCTTCTTCCACCTGTTTGGACAGATTGGTGCGTTCGTCGTACATGGTGAGTAAGATGCCTTTGATTTCGAGTTGGGGATTAAAGTGTTCCTTGATTCGATTGATCGTATCCATCAGGTCCGACAACCCTTCCAGGGCATAGTATTCGGTTTGGATGGGAATCAGGACGCTGTTGGCCACGGTCAAGGCGTTGATGGTCAGAAGCCCCAGGGAAGGCGGAGAATCGACAATGATATAATCGAACATGTCCTCAACCTGGGCCAGGGCATTTTTCAGGTACAGGTGATTCTGATCTTCGGCGGCAACCTCCAACTCAAACCGGGCCAATCGCCGAGAAGCCGGGATGAGTTTGAGGAACTTCAATTCATGATCCATGATGACATCAGCCAGGGTATGGGTCCCTTCGATGATCGAATACACATCTTTTTCAATGGTGTTTTTGTTGACGCCGAGTCCCGTGGTGGAATTGGCCTGAGGATCAAGATCAATGACCAGGACCTGTTTCTCCGCAATGGCCAGGGACGCCCCCAGATTGATGGCGGTAGTTGTTTTTCCGACTCCCCCTTTTTGATTGGCAACAGCGATGATTTCGCCTTTTCGTTTTTGCGATGGTTTCACTCGTTTCGTTCTCCTATTCTCCGGATTTTAAAGATTTTCAGTTCATTTCGTAATGGGATATTATAAGTTCTTTTTGAGAGACTTTCCATATTTTTTCCGAATAATTTTATTTTATTTTCGGAACTGATGACGAGAACTTCGTCGATGAGGCGCTGATGAAGGTAACGACCAAAGAGGGTAACATCCGGAAACCCGCGGGAAACGAGAGAAACGGGTAGCGATTCCTGTTTTTTCAACTGTTTCATGTACTCTTCCAGGCGGACCCGGTACGCGTCGACATTCACCAGGTTCATGGACTGTTTAACCTCTTCCAGGAAATGGTATTTTTTCCCATTCGGTTCGATGAGGACCACGCGACGCGTGGCCCTGTCTCCCCGGGCCATGAGGGCAATGGGAATTCCCAGAATCCCGCTGCCGCTGCCGGCATCGATGATGACGTCATGGGTGATATACGAATTGAGCAAAATCGTTTCATTGACCAATTGGGTGAGACCGTCGGCGGTCATTTGGCGCGAGACGAGATTCACCTTTCGGTTGGTGTCGAGAAGATGGTTGAGGTAAATTCGGATACTCGCTTTGACGTCATTATCGTCAAGATTTGGCTCTAGGGTTTCGGCTAAAAATTCCATAAAGGCATTATATCATATCTTTGGAATTTGTAAATATTTTTAAAGGTCGAAACCGGGAATTCGCACGTCAAAGACAAGAAAGTGTCAGGAAATTTGGGTGATGGCCATACGGTAAAGACTAGCGCGCCACATCCCTCCGACAGATAAAACGAGAGTGTCAGGAATTTTGTGTAGATCGTCCAGACGTCGCGCCCGACGTCTCCACAATATGACGCCATACAAGATCCCTGACTCTTGACAACACGTTTCCCAAAACCGGTATCGGGTCACGCCCGCCTCCCGGTTCAGTGAAATTTTCTCCCACCGAACGAAATTTCGTTCTGTACCAGCGAAATTTCAGTTCATCGCCCCGCCTCATCTCCTTGCCGAGCGAACCGACCTGGACGCCGGACGAAAAAGTTATTCCCCAACGAATCGCCTCCACCGACTTTTTTTGAAAATGTTTCACGTGAAACATTGCGGATTCGTCATTTTTCGACGCAAACGGTCGATAATCGGTGTTTTTGAGGCGAATTATTTAAACGGGTCAAATTTCCACGATCTCTTTTCGGATAATGGTTTAATATACAGAAACTTTTCGCGCAAATTTGACCCCTTAAAACGCCTGATTTAAAAATTCGGGCTTTTTTCACCGGAGAACCCCCTATTTTTTCTTCTTGATCATTAAAAAATAGGCAACCGATACAATCCAGATCAGAACCACGAACGATGAAAATCGTTCGAAATCAATGACCAGCAAATACGGCGAAAACAAAAGGACCAAAAATACGACCGCCGTTAAGACCCACATCCCAAATCGTTTCATTTGTTTACCTCACACGATGATGTTAAAACCGAATCCGTTCAATCGAATCTTCAATCGAATCCGTTCAAGTGAATTCGAAGACCCGACCAAAATCTTAAACCTCTCCGTAAGTTAACCCAGAAATTTCTTTTTGTCAAGACTTGACATGCCCCTTTATTTCCATTATCATATAACCGAATTAGATGCCTTAACACTTGTGAGTTTAAGCAATGCGACTTAGTCAAGACGGATCTAAAACAGCATAAAACGACAGGACAATATAAGATGAGTATAGATTTCCACATTTGTTAATAAAATTGTGGAAAAAAATAAGACGGGTATGAACGACTTTGAATTAACCAAAACATTACTTGAAAAATTACTGGATAAACCCACGTTCGAAAAGTGGATTCTCCCGCTCGACTTCATCGGTGCCAAAAATAACATCTTGTTTGTCGGGTCAACGGACCGGGAAAAAAACGACTGGATCCGGAACAACCTCCTGGATAAAATCAACAAGCACACCAAAAAGGAATTGAACCTCAAATTGCAATTGGTTTCGATCACCGAAAATGACGAGAGTGAGGAGGATCAACCCCGAACGTCCGACGACGGTGCCGGGGAGCATGCGCCGGCCCCGGAAAAAAAGAAAGAGTCCTATTACTCGAATCTCCAAAAGAAGTACACATTTGAAAATTTCGTGGAAGTGGATCAGAACCGCATGGCGTGTTCTTTTGCCCACAGCGTGGCGGATTTTCCCGGGAAATCCTACAATCCCCTCTACATTTACAGTGATGCCGGACTCGGAAAAACCCATCTCCTGAACGCCATCGGCAATAAAATCCTGAAAGCCAATAAATCCGCACGCGTTATTTATTGCACTTCGTCCGAATTTATGCATGAGTATGTCGAATACAATAGACGAAACAAACGGCATGAGTTTATTGATAAATACACGTCCATCGATGTTTTTCTCATCGATGATATTCAATACATTACCAAATGGGAAAGCACGAGTGAACAGTTTTACTATATCTTCAACAAATTGACTCAGTCGGAGAAACAGATCGTGCTCTGCTCCGATAAACACCCGGACAATATCCCGGACCTTGAACATCGGATTAAGACCCGTTTTGAGTGGGGCGGTATCGTCGATATTCTTCACTACGATCTGGAAAGCCGTATCGCGATCCTTAAGACCAAACTGGAGGAACGTCGCCACAAACAAAAAACCGATTTTGAAATCCCCGACGATGTCCTCTATTTTCTCGCTTCCTCCATCAAGGACAATGTGCGAACCCTCGAAGGCGCCCTGAACCGGTTGATCGGTGTGGCCAACCTGAAATTTTCCGAATCGCACGGGAACAGCATTTCCCTGGCTTTTACCAAGGAAGCCCTCAAGGGATTCATTACGCTTGAAAAAAAAGAAATCACCACCGAACGGATTCAGGAATACGTGGCCAAACAGTACAACATTCGGGCCGATGAAATCATTTCCAAAAGCAATAAACGGGAAATCGCGGTTCCTCGCCAGATCGCCATGTTCCTGTGCAACAAATTGATCAATAAAATCACGCTGAAAGAGATCGGTAAAGAGTTTGGCGATAAACACCATTCCACGGTTCTTCATTCGATCAATAAAGTCGAAGAGACGATCAAGGCCAATTCCAAGTTCTCTCAGGAAATCGACTCGATTCTCAAATTCTTTCAGGAATAGAATTTCTCCTTCATATATATTATTATATGTATATATAATATATAAAAAGATCGAGCTCGGTACGTTCAAACGTTCAAACGCGTTGTTGAAATCTTAATTTGGGGGGCGATTCGCGAATCGCCCCTACAAAAAATAACCTGAAATATCGCAAAACCGAACTACTCACCTTGATTTTATATTTCCAAACGCGTATATTATTTATCGTAAAGATAAATAATAGTCTAGGGAGAGTTAAAACAGAAAAGCTGGTGAAAAGAAAAAAGGAGAGTGAAAGGGTCATACCGAATTGAAATGAATTGTGGTTCATTTTCGTCACCTCATCTCACACACATGAAAGTAAGTATTATAAGTTTTTGCGAGCGAGCGCAAACAAACAATCCAAGTGACCTGAAACGGAAGGGTGACCCGAAAATCCGGAAGGATTGAGGGTCGGTGTATTCTTTAAAAGAGAATACCGAA